>JBEAPU010000001.1:0-19082 GCA_041164245.1 Actinomycetota bacterium
GGAGGAGCACGCCCTCGAGATCGTGCACCGCGAGAGCCGGTTCAACGCGAACGCCCAGAACTGGTGCTGTGTCGGGCTGTTCCAGTTGCACTGGAACGCCCACAAGCGGTGGCTCGCCGGAATGGGCATCACCGAGCGTCGACAACTCTTCGACGCCCGCACGAACGCATCGGCTGCGTACGCGCTCCACCAGCGCAACGGCTGGTCACCCTGGGATCTGTGAGCGGGGCGGGCCCGCGCTGATCATTGCGGCATCGGCGGCGGGGGCGGCGGCAACGGCGGGTCGGCCATGCCACCACCGGAGCCAGCCATCGACCCACCGACGCGGGGAGCCCCGTACTGGTTGGCCTCCGACTTGCCCTCGGTGGCGAGCCAGATGATCAGTGGGATCAGGCCGATGATCGTGAGACCGATCAGCTGCCACCAGCCCGAGCGACCGGTGTCGTGCAGGCGTCGGGTCGCTGCACCGAGCGACGGGAGGAGCATCGCCAGGCTCCACAGGTTGGCCAACGGGGTGATCTGCAGGATGTTCCCGAGGATGACGCTGACGATGAACGAGGACAGCGCGAACCACCAGAACTCGGGCCGGTTGTCACGCCCGTTGAAGTTGACGTAGTTCTTCAGGACTGCGCGTTGCCAGTACGTGATGAGTTGCATGAGCGAGACAGTAATCCCACCACGGTGATCAGTTGTGCGATTGTGCATTGTCGGGAAACTGGGGTCGGTGTACCGTGCGCCATCTATCACCATGCTCGAAATGGAGGTGGCGTGTGAGGCGTCATACGGGATTCCTGATCGCTTCGGTGACGGTCGCCGTCTCGGCGTGTGGGTCCGGAGGAGATCCGTCAGCCCCTGCGGTCGACGGCGCGGTCGAGGAGGCGACTGACGACGAGGCCGGGTTCGAACTCGGCGAGTGGACCGGCATGGAGGTTCCGTCCGAGTGGCCCTCTGAGATCCCGATCCCCGAGGCCCGGCTCGTCGGGTGGAGCGACACGAGCAACTCGACGCAGAAGCGCGTGGAGACGACGTGGAACGTTCCCGGGTCGACGGAGCCTGAACTCCTGTCGTTCATCGAGGCCTACTTCGAGGCGCTGCGGGCTGCCGGGTTCGTCGACACGGAGGGAGTCGCTCGCAGTGACCTGAGCGGTGGAGACTTCTCCCTCGACGGCGAGTTCGTCGGGGCGGAGAGGACGCTGGCGGTCACGGCCAGCGTCGCCGGGGACACGGCCAAGCTCTACGTCCGCATCCCGGACGTGGTGTTCACGATGCCGTAGTGGCTGCTGCCGGGTGGCCGTAGACTCAGGTGGCACCAGCGCCAGTAGCTCAATGGATAGAGCATCTGACTACGGATCAGAAGGTTTGGGGTTCGAGTCCCTACTGGCGCGCTGAGGATGTACGGCCGGGCGATCAGCCCGGCCGTCGCCGCGTCCGGGGGCAGGCGGTGGGGTGTGCGTCACCGACCTCCCGTCATCCACCAGAGCCGTGCGACCTTCAGGTCTTCGTCCGTCCGGTCGTAGTAGGAGACGACCGGGTTGCCGTCGAGCCCGATCGCGATCGAGCTGTCCCAGCCGACGGTGCCGGTGGTGTCGATCGTGGTCGTTGTGCTGCTGGTGCAGGTTCGGTTTGCGCACGTGGCGACCTTGAGGTCCCCGTTCGTCTCGTCGGAGTAGGAGATGACGGGGTTGCCGTCGACCCCGATCGCGATCGACGTTGCCCAGCCGACGGTGCCTGTGGTGTCGATCGCGGTTCTCGTGCTGCTGGTGCACGTGGGGTTCGTGCAGGCGGCGACTTCGAGGTCCCCGTTCGTGTAGTCGTGGTAGGAGATGACGGGGTTGCCGTCGATTCCTATCGCGATCGACGTGAACATTCCGACCAAGCCGGTGGTGTCGATCGCGGTTCTCGTGCTGCTGGTGCAGGTCGGGTTGGTGCAGACGGCGACTTCGAGGTCCCCGTTCGTGTAGTCGTAGTGGGAGATGACGGGGTTGCCGTCGATGCCGATGGCGATCGAGGTGTTGTAGCCGACGATGCCGATGGAGTCGACTGTCGTTCTGGTCGTGCCCGTGCAGGTGGGGTTCGTGCAGGCGGCGACCTTGAGGTCCCCATTCGTCCCGTCGTAGTAGGAGATGACGGGGTAGCCGTCGATGCCGATCGCGATCGACGTGAACGATCCGACATCGCCGGTGGTGTCGATTGCGGTCGTGGTGCTGGTGGTGCAGGTGGGGTTGGCGCAGGCGGCGACCTTGAGGTCCCGGTTCGTCCCGTCGCGGTAGGAGATGATGGGGTTGCCGTCGACCCCGATGGCGATCGAGGTGTGGGTGCCGACATCGCCGGTGGTGTCGATTGCGGTCGTGGTGCTGGTGGTGCAGGTGGGGTTGGTGCAGGCGGCAACCTTGAGGTCCCCGTTCGTCTCGTCGTAGTAGGAGATGACGGGGTAGCCGTTGACGCCGATCGCCATCGAGGTGTAACGCCCGACCGTGCCCGACGAGTCGATGGTGTTGGGAGCCGACGGAAGTTGCTGGAAGGGAGTTGCATCGATCCTGGTGCTGATGTCGGTGGTGAGTGTGTCGAGGTCGGTCTGGTCGGCTTTGGCGTCGACGGTGGTGGTGAGTGTGTCGAGGTCGGTCTGGTCGGCCTTGCCGTCGAGCAGGGCATCAGTCTCCGCCTTGGTGTATGCGTCGGCGGTGCTCGACGTGCTCCCGGCGTAGTAGCCGCTGGCATCAGCCAGGAGATGGGCCGTTCCGTAGACGTAGAAGCAGATGTGCCCGTCAGTCGACACGGGGACGGTGACGGCGTTCGCCAGCGTCTGGCCGGACACGAAGTTGAGGTTCGACACGTCGGGTCGCGCTGATGTGGTCGACGTGCACGGGTACACGGTGACGTAGCCGCCGAAGTCGTTCGCCCTGGTGTCGACCGCGGTCACGTTCAGGGACACACCGGTCACGCCGGACGCCGGGATGTCGCCCGTACCGGCGATCTTGAGGCGATACGGGGTTCCGCTGCCAGCGACATCGAGCGCTCCGACCCGGTCGCCCGATCTGGTGTCCAGGACTCGTGCCGGAGTGATCGGCACGAGGGTCGAGGAGGTGCTGGCTGCGTTGACGCCGACGAGGCCGCCTGCGCCGAGTGTGACGGCGACAGCGGCACCGATCGCCGCCCAACGGGAACGAACGAGCCTGTTCATGAGCGAAAGGCACTTCACCCGATCCAGATGACACGCCGAGTCCGAGGCCGAGAGCTGCGCACCCCGGTGTCTCGTGATGCGCCGGCGCCGACGGGCCTGCATCGGCGTCGCTAGGGTCGCGCCATGACCAGAACGCTCCGAACCCTCACCGCTGTCGGCGGCACAGTGATGCTGCTCGCCGCATGCGGTGGGACTGACGAGGCGGCTGACGTCAGAACGACCGACGCCCCTGCTGCCGCCGAGGCGGCGGCCGACGCATCGTCGGATCCGGTGGCCGACATGGGCGCAGTGCGCGACGTGCTCGGCGATGGCGACCCGGAGACTGCGTCGATGCTGGCCGGGCTCTCCGACGGTGACATCGCCTGCCTGCTCGACGAGGCCGGGCTCGATCCCGACACCCTCGACGCATCGATGATGGCCGACGAGGACACCACCACCGCACTCGGCCTCGGGCTCCTGCGTTGCGCGCCCGACGTGGTCGCCGAGGCGATGGCGGCCGAGATGGGTGTCACCGTCGAACAGGCGAGTTGCCTGCTGTCGGAGGACGGGGCGTTCATGCAACTCGTCCTCGCCGACGACAGCGATGAGATGACCGACGAGGAGAGCTTCGAGGTGCTCGGCGAGTTGTTCCAGGCGATGGCCGACTGCGGCATCGACATGGGTGACATGAGCGACATGGACGACGGGTCGCTCACCGACCTCGGCGGGCTCGAACCGGGTCAGTTGCGCGCCGAGTGCGAGGCCGGCGACATGGACTCGTGTGACTCGCTCTTCTACAGCTCCGAGACCGGCAGCGACGACGAGGACTTCGGTGCGACCTGCGGTGGCACCACCGACGGGTCGACCGCCGGCATGTGCGGATACGAGGCGCCGACCGAGGCCGAACTCGAGGCACTCGCCGACGGCTGTCTGTCCGGTGACATGGCGGCGTGCGACGACCTCTACTTCTCGTCGGAGTTCGGCAGCGAGCTCGAGGAGATCGCCGCGACCTGCGGCGGGACGGCCGACGGCTCGACCGCCGGCATGTGCTCGTCGGGCAGCTGAACCCGCTCGACCCTCCGACCCGTCGGCGGTGAGGGCCGCTCGGCACACTGGGCGCGTGACGACCGTCAGCCATTCGCCTGCCGCTCCGGTGCGGGCGAACCTGCCACTGATCGTGGTCGGCATCGTCGTCGTCCTCTTCGGCCTCGGCCCGCCCGTCACCAAGCTCGTCACCGCTCCGCCACTCGTCGGGGCGACGATGCGGTTCCTCGTGTCGGTGCCGATCATGCTGCTCGTGTTGCGCTGGCGCGGCGGCCGGGTCGACCTGAAGCTGTTGCGCACCACCATGTGGCCGGGCATCGCCTTCGGCACGAACCTGATCTTCGTGTTCGCCGCCCTGCAGGAGGTGACCGTGTCGGTGCTGTCCACCGTGGTCGCCAACCAACCCGCGGTGCTGCTCGTGTTGGCCGGACCGCTGTTCGGTGAGCGGCCCACGTTGCGTCATGCGCTGTGGACCCTCGGCGGTGTGGCCGGGGCGGCGCTGGTGATCCTCGGCGCCGGCAAGGAGTTGCGCGCCACCGGCCTCGGCCTCGTGCTGGCGCTGCTCGCGTTCGTGACGTTCACCGTCTACTGGGTGCTGACCCGCATCGCCCGCTCCGGCACCGATGTCGACCCGATCGCGTGGATGACCGGGGTGACGATCTGGGCGTTGATCTCGGCGATCCCGCCGGTGCTCGTCACGACCTCGGTCGCCGACTTCCGGCAGTTCGGCGGGATCGACTGGCTGTGGATCGCGATCATCGCCGTGTTCACCGGCTCGCTCGGTCACGTGATGATGAGTTGGGCGCACGCCCACATCGAGGCGGCCCGGTCGTCGCTCTACATGCTCGGCATGCACGTGGTGGCCGTCGCGCTCTCGTGGCCGATCAACGGTGAGCCGCTCAGTGCGATCCAGGTGCTCGGTGGTGTCGTCGTGCTGGTCAGCGTGGGGATGGTGATCCGGATCCCGGCGCGCCCCGTGCCCATCGAACAGGCGGTCTGACCCCGGACGCGCAACGGCCCGGGTGTCTCCACCCGGGCCGTCACGACGTCTCGAGGACGTTGTCGGTCAGTCGTCCTTGGGCTGGTAGAGCGCGCCCAGGAAGTAGCCGTAGATGAGGTGCCAGACGAGGATCCCGGCCGGGAGCTTCCACCCGTCGGGGCCGTCGAAGAGGAACAGGCCGTAGCCGTTGCCCTGGACGTAGGCGTAGGGCACCAGGAAGCCGGCGGAGATGATCGTCATGATCACGCCGTACATGAGGCCCTTGGAGATGTTGCCGCCGTTGGTCTTGGTCGAGCCGGGCAGCGAGTGCCGGGCGATCAGGCCGAACAGGATCGCGAACACGATGCCGTTCACGAAGTGCAGGGCCTGGCCGACGAAGAACACACCGACCGGGTGGTCGAGGAACATCTGGTACTGGCCGAACACGCCGGCCTGACCGACGACCGCGCCGGCGTCGTCGAAGTAGGCGCCCTCGGAGAGCCCGAGCCCGAGCAGGCCGTTGTACAGCGGCCAGGGCAGGGTCGGGAGACCGACGGCGGGGAAGACGTATCCGAAGTAGGTGCCGAGCTGGGTGGCGATCACGCCGACCAGGGCCAGTGACCCGATCGGGTGCTCATCACACCACGCCCGCCAGCGGTTGCTGGTCTGACCTGGGGTTGATGGCATGACGGTGGGGACCTCCTTGACCGGACCCGGTGTCCGGCTGGCGGACACAGTACCGATGAGCGGACAACCGGTGAGGGATCCCGAGGACATCCGTCACACCCGGATCGGGCCCGGCCGGCCGGCTCGGGTCAGGTCGGCGGTGCGTAGTCGATGTTGCGGTCGACCGACATGTAGATGTCGTAACCGATGGGGTCGACCTGCTCCTCGGCGATGTGGCCGAGCACGCCGGCGCAACGGGCCAGCAGGGCGAAGCCGCGCACGATCGCCGGCGAGAAGCCGAGATCGGCCAGCACCGCCCCGCACACCCCGGCGCCGTTCAGCGGCAGGGTGCGGTTCAGCACCTGTGGGTGCACCCGACCGATCGCCGCGAACAGCGACAGGTGGGGTCCGAACGCGTCATGACGCCGGGCGAGCTCCATGAACACCGGGGTGCGCGGGTCGCCGACCTTGTGCACCGGGTGACCGAGTCCGGGCACGAAACGGCCGGCGGTGCGGGTGGAGGTGATCACCTCGAGCGCGAGGGCGTCCCAGCCCGCGTCGTCGGTCGGCAGGGCGTCGCGTCCGGCGATCGCACCGGCGAGGAAACCGGCCGCGTCCTCGGTGACCCCGAGGAAGCGGGAGCCGCCGCCGAGGATGCCGGCCGCCACCGCACCCTGGATCGAGTCGGGGGCGCTCAGGTAGGTGAGGCGCGCCGCGATCGCCGTCGGTGTGAAGCCGTGGTCGGCGAGGGCCACGAGCACGGCTTCGAACATGACCCGCTCGTTCTCGGTCGGCGGCCGCTTGGCGACGAGCCAGAAGGCCAGTTCGCCGAAGGTGACCTTGCCGAGCATGTCGTTCGCGAGGCTGCGGCCGAGCAGCGTGATCGAATCGGCGTCGGATGTTCCGAGTCCGGTGCGGAAGGTGGGGGTGTCGCCCATGACGGGCTCCTTTCGGGTGGGGGTGGTTCGGTCGGCAGGGGCTCAGGCGTCGGCCAGGAGCCAGGCGCGCACGGCGTCGCTGTCGGCGCCGAGGGCCGGTGGTGCCCGGTGGTAGCGGATCGTCGCGTCGGAGAACCGGATCGGGTTGCGCACGAGGTCGACGGTGTGGTCGCCCTCGCCGACGGGCACCCGCGGTTCGAGACCGAGCCGCTCGGCGAGTTGCACACCCTCGGCGATCGTGTTGATCGGCCCGCACGGAACCCCGGCGGCCATCAACTCGGTGAACAGGTCGTCAGCCGACCAGTGCGAGAGCGCCTCGATGAGTTGCGGATGCAGGAGGTCGCGGTTCGTGGTGCGGTCCTCGTTGCGGGCGAAGCGCTCGTCGTCGGCGAGGTGCTCGACGCCGAGCACCCGGCACAGCGAACGGAACTGTCGATCGTTGGCGGCGGTGATGATCACGTCACGATCCGCGGTCGGCATCGTCTGGTAGGGGTACACGCTCGGGTGGGCGTTGCCCATCCGCATCGGCACGGCGCCGGCCGCGGTGTAGGCAGCCGAGTGGTTGACCAGCCCGGACAACGCCGACGACAGCAGGTTGACGTGGATGTGCTGGCCGCGTCCGGTCTCGCTGCGCTGGTGCAGGGCGGCCAGCACGCCGATCAGGCCGTGCATGCCGGTCATCACGTCGAACACCGAGATGCCCGCCCGGTAGGCCGGGCCGTCCGGATCGCCGGTGAGACTCATCAGTCCCGACACGGCCTGCACGACGAGGTCGTAGCCGGGGAGCGACCGACCTCCCTCGGTGCCGAAGCCGGAGATCGACAGGTAGATGAGACCCGGGTTGTCGGCGACGACATCGTCGTAGCCGAGGCCGAACTTGTCGATGCCGCCGGGCTTGAAGTTCTCGAGCGCGATGTCGGCTCGGGCGAGGAGGCGTCGCGCCACGGCGACGTCGTCGGGGTTCTTGAAGTCGAGCACCAGCGACTGCTTGTTGCGGTTGATCGACATGTAGTAGGTGGAGACGCCGTCCTTCTCCGGTGGCGCCCAGGTGCGGGTGTCGTCGCCGTCGGGGCTCTCGACCTTGATCACGGTCGCTCCCATGTCGGCCAGCAGCATCGAGCAGTAGGGGCCGGCGAGCACCCGTGACAGGTCGGCGACGATCAGGCCGTCGAGGGGTCCGCGGGGCACGGCACCGGGGGCGGTGGTTGAATGGGGGGAGGTCATGTCGTCAACCTTTCGGGGGAGGGGATCGGGCCGTCGCTGTGACCGTGAGGGACAGGTGTGATGGGACCGTTGAACCGATCCGAGAGCCGTGAGTTCGTCGAGGCACTGGCCCGCGGCATCGAGGTGATCCGCTGCTTCGACACCACGCACATGGAGATGTCGGTGAGCGAGGTCGCGGCCCGCACCGGTCTGGCCCGGCCGACGGCGCGGCGCCTGCTCATGACCCTCGAGCAACTCGGGTACATGCGCTCGGCCGACGGCGTGTACGCGCTCACGGCCAAGACGCTCGAGCTCGGCACGGCGTACATCTCTGCGCTCGGCGTGTGGGACATCGCCCGGCCGCACATGCAGGCGCTCGTCGACCGCACCCGCGAGTCGACGTCGATGTCGCAGCTCGACGGCAGCGACGTCGTGTACGTGGCCCGGGTGGCGGTGCCGAAGATCATCGCGATCTCGGTGTCGATCGGGACCCGGTTCCCGGCGGTCGCGACGTCGATGGGGCGGGTGCTCCTCGCCGCACTCGACCCGACCGAACTCGATGCCGTGCTGGCGACACCGTCGGCTTCGGGTGTCCTGCCGCGGGTGCAGCTCGACCGTCCTGCGCTCGACGATGCGCTCGACGAGGTGCGCGCCCAGGGCTGGGCACTGTCGGACGAGCAGTTGTCGGTCGGCATCCGGTCGATCGCGGTGCCGGTGGTCGGTGCCGACGGTCGGGTGGCAGCCGCGATGAACGTCACCGCGCACGCAGCGGAGACCTCGGTGGAGCGCCTGCTCGACGAGCACCTGCCGCTGCTGCTCGACACGGCGCGCGCCGTCTCCGACGAGTGGTCGCACCTGGCCCGGCTCCCCGCGGTGCGGGTGGCGTCTGCGGGGAGCACGGGCGACGGTCGCGTTCAGCTGTAGGCGGTGCTCAGCGGTAGGTGTTGTTCGAGGTGTGGTCGCCGGCGAGCCAGCGCTCGAGCACCTCGTGGGCGTCCTCGAGGCGTTCGGCGTTGATCTTCTCGGCACCCGGGGCATCGGCGGTGAACTCGAGCACCATGCCGTTCGGGTCGGTGGTGTAGAGCGAGCGGCAGTAGCCGTGCTCGAGCACGAACGTGGCCTCCGGGTTCCAGTTCGCGTCCTCGAGGCGACGGTGCAGGTCGGCCTGCACCTCGGAGGTGACGTTCAGCGCGATGTGGCGGAACGGCGACGGGGCGAGGTCCGGGTCGAAGAGCTTCTGGTCCTCGGGGTCGGCGAACTGGAAGAAGGCGAGTGCCGAGCCGTCGCCGAGGCCGAAGAAGGTGTGGCAGTAGACGCGCACGGCACCGAAGAGCTCGTCCTGCTCGGACCACGTGGCGAGCAGCGGGAAGCCGAGGATGTCCTCGTAGAAGGCCCGGGTGGCGGCCTGGTCCTTCGTGACGTAGGCGGTGTGGTGGAGACGGGTGGGGAGCTTGCTGGTGTCGATGGTGCGGGCCATGGTTCCTCCGGTGGATCGTGCTGACGTGGATTGTCGTGGGGCCGCCAGCGGCCCGGCGAGACGGTGTCCGTCAGACGGACATTCTGCCGCTGTGCGTACGCTAGTGGTCGTGGGCTACCGTCGCCAACGGAGCCCATGACACCAGCAGGGCGCATGATCCCATGTCGACGACACCCCCCGCACACTCCGGCGCACCGGGCCGGGCGAACCCCTCCGCCGAGTCACTCCCGATCGTGCTCGTCCACGGCGCGTGGCTCGGCGAATGGTGCTGGGAGCAGGTGATCGCGGCGCTCGAGCGTCGGGGCCGGGTGGCCGTCGCCGTGTCGTTGCGCGGGAGCGGCTGTCGGACTGCCGAGAACCATCCGGAGATCACCCTCGGCGATCATGTGGCCGACGTCCGGGCTGCGATCGACGCGACCCGGTCGAGGACCGGCGCCGAGCAGGTGGTGCTGGTCGGGCACAGCTACGGCGGTCGGGTGATCACCCGGGTGTTCTCCGAGGATCCCGACCACATCGCCCATCTCGTCTACGTCGACGCCCATGCCCCGGTCGGATCGGCGAAGGCCCGGCAGCCGGCATGGATCGAGGCGGCCCCACCCGACGGGATGCTCGAGATGTCGGGGGTGCGCCTCGATGCCGACATGGTGGGCGGGGAGGAGCGTCTGGCCGAGGTGCGTCGGCGCCTCGTCCCGCATCCGGCCCGCACCCTGCGGGAGCATTGGCGCGTCGATCTCGACGACCTGGTCGGCCGCACCTACGTCCACGCCCTCGGTGCCGACGCCGAGGTGTTCCGGCCGTACGCGCTGGTCGCCGCCCTGATGCCCGAGTGGCGCTACCACGAGATCGACGGCCCGCACCTGCTCCCACTCACCCACCCCGACGAGTTGGCGACGATCATCGCCGGGGTGTGAGCGGGCGGCTCAGTCGCCCCAGCCGTTCGCCGTCCACGAGCGGTGCACCCGCCGGTGGAAGCCGAGGGTGGACACGTCACCGGCGTCCATCCGCAGGGCCGAGACGAGAGCGCCGTCGGCATCGAGGGTGGCCGTGGCCGCCCGGGCGTCGATGTGCGTGTCGGCCGAGGCGGCCGAGCCCGTCGAGTCGATGGTGGTGATGCGCAGCCGCGGTGTGCCGTCGCCGCTCCGGTGGACGTGGACGATCGTCGGTGTGCCGTCGGCGGCGATCACCATGGTCGGCGAGTGGCCGACCGAGTGGGTTCCGGCACCGCCGTCGACCGGTTCGGTGAGCGATGTCGTGCAGGCGGTGTCGGCGCAGGTGGTGAGCAGCAGCGTGCCGAGTCCGTCGCCGTCGACGGCCTGATGGGCGATGCGCACCCGGCCGTCGGTGTCGATGGTGATCGACGGTGTCAGGCCGACGGCGCTCAGGCCCGGTCCGGCGGTGGCGACGAGACGGTCGGCGCCGATGTCGGAGCAGGCCGTGTCGGCGCAGGTGACGAGTCGAAGCCCCTCGGGGGTGGTGACGGCGATCTCGGGGATCCCGTCGGGGCGGACCGTGATCGTCGGATCGCTGGCATCAGGACCGGAGTCGCCGACCCACAGGTGGCTCGCCGACTGGCAGGTGCGGTCGTTGCAGCGGGCGATCGCGAGGTGGCCGTTGAGGATGTGGGCGATGAACGGCTGGCCGGACACGCCGACGGTGATCGCCGGGTCGATGCCCGACGTGGTACCGGCGGCGTGGGTGCGCACGGTGTACGTGGAGCACGACGGGGTGGTGCAGGCGACGGTGGCGAGGCTCGATGCCGGACCGCCGGTCGCGTAGGCGATGATCGGCAGGCCGTCGTCTCCGAGGGTGATGTCGAGTCCGTCGGCGCCTCCGGCTCGACCCGTGTTGACGGTGCTGGCCGTGCCGCACAGGGCGTCGTCGCAGCGCGTCACGAGCACCGAACCCGACCCCGTGTCGTGGTGGGCGATGATCGGCAGGCCGTCGGCACCGATGGTGAGCGCCGCCTCATGACCGCCGGAGGTCCAGGGCGCGACCCGATGGGTGAGGCGACCCACGGCGTCGATCACCCGGCCGTGGCCGGCGGTCGGTGCGACCGGGCCGGCCGCGGCTCGCACACCGGCGACCGCAGTGTCGACCGCGGTGTGGATCATGTCGTCGGTCTCGGCGCGGGTCGCGTGACCCGACAGGTCGACCGGGGCCGGCATGTCGGCTCGCACCCCGGCGATGGCGGTGTCGATCATGTCGTCGGTCTCGGCCCGGGTCGCGTACGCACCGAGATCGATCGGGGTGTCCCCGCCCTCGCTCGCCGACAGGTTCCGGAGGCGACCGAGCTCGCTCTCGATCGCGGTGAGACGGGCGTCGCCGTGGTACCCCATCACGTCGGCCAGCAGGTGGGCCCGGCCGTACACGTGGAAGCACACGCTGCCATCGGCGGCGAGCGGCACCGTGACCGCGTTCGGCACGGTCTGGCCGTCGACGAAGTTCAGGTTCGAGGTGTCGGGCCGTGGGATGTCGCACGGGTAGACGGTGACGAAGCCACCGACGGCGGTGGCCCGTCCGTCGACCACGGTCACGTTCATCGACACCGACTCGGCGCCGGCCGGCACCCGGTCGCCGGTGATCTGCAGGCGCAGCGGCGCACCGCTGCCGTCGAGGGCACCGACCATCGACTGGCTGCGGGTGTCGAGCATGCGCACCGGGCTGACCGCCGTGAACAGCGACCCCGATGCGTCGTCCCCGGCGGCTGACACGCCGACGAGGCCCCCGCCGCCGACCGTGACGGCGACGGCGGCCCCGACCGCGGCCCAACGGGACCGGGTCAGCGAGTGGCCGGTGTGCGGACGGTTGTCGAGCGGACGGTGACGGAACATGGCTCCCCCTTGTCGTGGCACCGCACCCTGCGGTGGCACCGGTCATGAGCACGCCGCCGCCCCGATCTCGCGATTTCGCGGTCATCTCGTACGATCCGGGCGTGCGTGACCCGCAGACCGCCCGGCTCGCCCCCTTCGGCACGACGATCTTCGCCCGCATGTCGGCGCTCGCCGCGGCCACCGGGTCGATCAACCTCGGCCAGGGCTTCCCCGACACCGACGGCCCGCCCGAGGTGCTCGATGCGGCCGTCGACGCGATCCGATCCGGTGTGAACCAGTACCCGCCCGGGCTCGGCATCGCCGACCTGCGCCACGCCATCGCCGAGCATCAGCAGCGGTTCCACGGGCTCACGTTCGATCCGGACACCGAGGTGCTCGTCACCGCCGGCGCCACCGAGGCCCTCGCCGGGGCGCTGCTCGGCACGCTCGAGGCGGGCGACGAGGTGATCGTCTTCGAGCCGATGTACGACTCGTACCAAGCGTGCATCGCGCTCGCCGGGGCCCGGGCCGTGCCGGTGCTGCTCGAACCGGGCCCCGACGGCTACACCTTCGACCCGGAGCGTCTGCGGTCTGCGGTCACACCGCGCACCCGCACGATCCTGTTGAACACGCCGCACAACCCGACCGGCAAGGTGTTCACGGCGGCCGAGGTGGACCTCGTCGCCGACGTGGCCCGCGAGCACGACCTGATGGTGTTCACCGACGAGGTGTACGAGCACCTGGTGTTCAGCGGCCACCGCCACATCCCGATGGCGTCGCTGCCGGGCATGGCCGAGCGCACGCTCACCATCTCGTCGGGCGGCAAGACGTTCCACACCACCGGCTGGAAGATCGGGTGGATGTGCGGGCCGGCGCCGATCGTGCGGGCCGCGATGAGCGCCAAGCAGTTCCTCACCTACGTGAACGGGGCGCCGTTCCAGCCGGCGACGGCAGTCGGGCTGCGTCTCGGCGACGAGTACTTCACCGGTCTCGCCGCACGCCTCGAGCACACCCGCGACCTGTTGCAGGCCGGTCTGCGCCGGGCCGGCTTCACGGTGTTCCCATCCCAGGCGACGTACTTCACGACGGTCGACATCACACCGCTGCGGGCCGACGGTGACGGCATGGCGTTCTGCGAGGAGCTGCCCGAGCGGGCCGGGGTGGTCGCGATCCCGAACCAGGTGTTCTACGTCGAGCCTGAGCGGGGGCGGAACCTGGTGCGGTTCGCATGCTGCAAGCGACCCGAGGTGATCGCCGAGGCCGCCGAGCGGCTCGCCGCTGCGGCATGGTGACCGGAGCGGCCGGCACGGTCAGTCGAGCGGGCGGGTCATGAGCGAGACGAGCTTGCCGCTCGGAGTGCGCAACTGACCGACCTCGCCGAAGCCGAGACGTTCGTGGAAGGCGAGCGACTCGTCGTTGCGCGGCTCCAGGTTCACCTCGAGGCAGAACACGGTCGCGGCCGGTGACGCGAGTCGGCCGAGGCGGTCGGTCTCGTCGTAGATCGCCCGGCCGACCCCGAGCCCCTTGTGGGTGTCGGCCACCGCGACCCGGTCGAGGTAGAGGAGGGCCGGGTACCGCTCGGCGAACCAGCGGTAGTTCACACTCGCGTAGTCGGTGCCCTCGATCATCGAGATCGCGAAGCCGGCCCGGTCGCCGTCCACCTCGGCGACGACGGCGACGGCTGCGATGTCGAGCAGACGCGCGAAGTCGTCCGCCGTCTCGGTGCCGAGGGCCGGCACGTTGTGCTGGTTCAGGGCGTGGCACCACTCGAGGTCGTCCGGGGTCATGGCGCGCACGGTGATCACCGGCCCAGCCTGCCAGCCCGATGTCGGCCACGGGTCGACCGATCGGTCGGATCGCCGTACCCTGAGGCCATGTTCTTCAGCCGCAAGACCGAGATGGTGACCCGCGACGAGGCGTTGCCGGGCCGGTCGACGCCGATGCCGGTGGCCGGCGCCCACGTCGTGCTCGGCACGCCGACCGTCGGGCCGTGGCCGAAGGCTCACGAGGTCGTGTACCTCGCGATGGGCTGCTTCTGGGGGGCCGAGCGCATCATGTGGCAGATCCCCGGGGTGCACGCGACCGCCGTCGGCTACATGGGCGGGTGGACGGTCAACCCGACGTACGAGGAGACGTGCACGGCGCGCACCGGGCACACCGAGACGGTGATGGTGGTGTTCGACCCGGCCGTGGTCGACCTCGAGGTGATCCTCGCCGCGTTCTGGGAGAACCACGACCCGACCACCCCGAACCGGCAGGGCAACGACATCGGGACCCAGTACCGCTCGGCGGTGTTCACGACCACACCCGAGCAGCTCGCCGTCGTCGAGGCGTCCCGCGAGCGGTACCAGCGGGCGTTGGCCGCGGCCGGCTTCGGGGAGATCTCGACGCAGATCTGCGCTGCGGAACAGGCCGGCGACGGCGTGTTCTACTACGCCGAGGACTACCACCAGGGCTACCTGCACAAGAACCCGGCCGGCTACTGCAACCACGGTTTCTGCCAGGTCGGCTACGCCGTCCCGGCCCCCTGAACGCCCGATCGGACGGGCTCAGGCGAGCGGCTCGGCGAGCAACTCGCCGGCGCGCAACTGCTGGGCGTACAGGCCGTCGGCGGCGACGAGGTCGTCGTGGGTGCCGATCTCGGCGATGCGCCCCCCGTCGATGACCGCGATGCGGTCGGCCGAGCGGATCGTCGACAGTCGGTGGGCGATGACGATCGCCGTGCGACCGGACAACGCCGTCTCGAGAGCGTCCTGCACGAGTGACTCGTTCTCCATGTCGAGGTGGCTGGTCGCCTCGTCGAGGATCATGATCGCCGGGTCCTTCAGCAGCAGGCGGGCGATCGCGAGACGCTGCTTCTCGCCACCGGAGAGCCGGTAGCCGCGTTCACCGACGACGGTGTCGTAGCCGTCGGGCAGCGCAGCGATCGTGTCGTGGATGCGCGCCGCTCGACAGGCGGCCACGAGGTCGGTGTCGTTGGCGTCGGGCTTCGCGTAGCGCAGGTTGTCGCCGATCGAGGTGTGGAACAGGTGCGGATCCTGGGCGACGACACCGATGGCGGACCGCAACGAGGTCAGGGTCAGGTCGCGCACGTCGCGTCCGTCGACGCGCACCGCGCCCGATGTGACGTCGTAGAGGCGCGGCAGGAGCGACACGAGTGTCGACTTGCCGGCGCCGGACGCCCCGACGACGGCGACCGTCTCGCCGGGTGCGATGTCGAGGGTGACACCGCGCAGCACGTCGCGGTCCGGGTCGGCACCGGGAATCGTCCGCTGCTCCATCGAGGCGACGGCGACGGAGTCGGCGCTCGGGTAGCGGAACGTGACCGACTCGAAGGTGACCCGTCCACGACAGTCGACGAGGTCGATCGCCCCGGGCCGGTCGGTGATCGGCTCGGGAGCGTCGAGGACCTCGAACACCCGCTCGAACGACACCATCGACGTCATCAGGTCGACCCGGGCGTTCGTCAGGCCGGTGAGCGGTTGGTAGATGCGGGTGACGAGAGCGGCGAGGGCGACGAGCGTGCCGGCGGTGATGTCGCCGTCGACGACGAGCCAGGCACCGATGCCGTAGATGGCAGCCGTACCGATCGCGCCGACGAGTCCGAGGGCGACGAAGAACACCCGCCCGAGCATCGCCGAGCGCACCCCGGCGTCACGGACCGCGTTCGCCTGGGAGGAGAAGGTGCCGAGTTCGCGGCGTTCGTCGCCGAAGAGCTTGACGAGCAGGGCGCCGGCCACGTTGAAGCGTTCGGTCATCTGGGTGTTCATCGTCGCGTTGTGCTGCATCTGTTGACGCGAGATGTCCTGCAGGCGACGCCCGACCCGCTTGGCCGGCACGATGAACATCGGCAGCACGATGAGCGACAGGGCGGTCAGTCGCCATTCGAGGGCGAGCATCGTGACGAGCGTCGTGACGAGCACGACCACGTTGCTCACGACGGAGCCGAGGGTGCTGGTGAGGGCGCTCTGCGCGCCGACGACGTCGTTGTTGAGCCGTGACGTGATCGACCCGGTCGGGGTGCGCGTGAAGAACGCGACGGGGAGCCGTTGCACCTTGGCGTACAGCGCGATGCGCAGGTCGGCGATGAGGCCCTCACCGATCCGCGCCGAGCACCAGCGCTGCAGGATCTGCAGGGCGGCGTCGGCGAGGGCGGCCACGACGGCGAGAGTGGCGAGGATGACGATCAGCCGGCGGTCGGCATCGGGGATGGCGGTGTCGAGGATGGCGCGTACGACGAGCGGCGGGACGAGGGCGAGCAGGGCGGCGACGAGGATCGCGACGAGGAACACGATGATGGTGGCGCGGTAGGGCTGGGCGAAGCCCCACACCCGTCGGGCGGTGCCCTCGGCGAGGTGGACGTCGCGGACGGCGTCGGTGTCCCTCGGCATCATGTGATGTGGGCCCATGCGCATGCGGTCAGGCTACGGAGCGGTCCGGCGAGGTGCGTGACCGACGTGTCACCGGACGCTCCGTCGTCGCCGGCGGGCTGCTCGTACGATGGTTCGATGCGCTCACCCCGACACCCCCGGACGGTCGCCGCCCTGGTCGTGGTGCTCGGCGTCGGTGTCGCCGCTTGTGACGGTGGCGAGGTGACGATCGTCGACAGCGAGGTCGCGACCACGGTCGCCACGACGGAGGTCGGGTCGACGACGTCGATCGCCGGTGGCGGCACGCTGCCGCCGACCGATCCCGAGCCCGACGACGGCGGGCAGTCCCCCGACGTCATGGTGCCGGCCATCGAGTGGGAGGAGTACTCGGCGAACGTCGACACGGCGGTCGTGCCGGTACCGCTCGACCACACCGATCCGACGGGCGAGACGATCGAGCTGTTCGTGGCCCGTCACCGTGCGCTCGACCCGCAGAACCGCATCGGGTCGTTGCTCGTGAACCCCGGAGGGCCGGGTTTCGGCGGCAGCGACTTCGCGCTGTACGCGCCGCAGATCTACGACCAGGCGCTGCTCGACCGTTTCGACATCGTCGGGTGGGACCCTCGTGGAACCGGTCTCTCGGCGCCGGCGATCGACTGCATCGACGACTTCGATCCGTACGTCGCCGAGATCGACATCACGCCGGAGACGGACGACGAGCGCAGCACGTACGTGGCGCGTTCGCAGGAGTTCGCCGAGCTGTGTGCGACGGAGAACGCCGAGGTGCTGACCTTCGTCGGGACGAACAACACGGCCCGCGACATGGACTGGCTGCGCCGGGCCCTCGATGAGGAGACGATCTCGTACTTCGGGTTCTCCTACGGAAGCGAGCTCGGGGCGACGTGGGCGACGTTGTTCCCCGACACGGTGCGGGCTGCCGTGCTCGACGGTGCCGCCGACCCGAACGCCGACGATCTCGAGTCGTCGAAGCAGCAGTTGCTCGGGTTCGAGACGTCACTGTCGACGTTCCTCGCGCAGTGCAGCGCCCGGTCGTCGTGTGCGTTCCACAACGGTGGTGACGCCGAGGGCGCGTTCGACGCCCTCGCACGGTCACTCGACGATGATCCGGTGCCGACGGTGCGCGGTCGACCGGACGCGAACCTGGCCGTGATGATCAACGGCGTGATCCAGGCGATGTACTCCGAGTCGTACTGGCCACGGCTCGAGGCGGCGCTCGCCGCGGCGGCCGACGGTGACGGGGCGGGCCTGCTCGCACTCCACGATTCGTACTTCCAGCGCCGGTCCGACGGGAGCTACGGCAACGAACTCGAGGCCTTCCAGGTGATCTCGTGCATGGACACCGAGGAGCGCCGGTCGGTGGGAGATGAGGACGCCGTGATCGACGAGTTGCGGGCCGTCGCCCCGCGCCTGGTCCCGGAGGGGTCGATCGGCAGCTACTTCTGCACGTTCCTGCCGACGGCGGGTGACCCGCGCGCCGACATCACCGGTGCGGGTGCCGGACCGGTCGTGGTGATCGGCACCACCGGTGACGCGGCGACGCCGTTGGAGTCGACACGGGCCATGGCAGCCTCCCTCGAGGACGGCCGGCTCGTGATCGTCGAGGCCGAGCAGCACACGGGCTACGGGGTGAACGGGTGCGTGGTCGACGTGGTGAACGACTACCTCATCGACCTCGTCGCCCCCGACGACGGCACCGAGTGCCGCTGACGCGACGATCGCCCGGGGCGACCGGGCGATGTGGCGGAAGGAGTGGGATTCGAACCCACGGAGACCCGAAGACCTCAACGGCTTTCGAGGCCGTCCCATTCGTCCGCTCTGGCATCCTTCCGTCGGTCGAGGCTATCGGGACTCGACGGTCGCGCCGACCGGTGAGCGGGGCCGGGCCGTTCAGCGTCGGGCGGCGAAGAAGTCCTTGAGGAGTCGCGCGCACTCATCGGCGTGCACACCGGTGGTGCGGGGCACCCGGTGGTTCAGCACGTTCGAGTCGACGAGGTCGAAGCAGCTGCCGGCGGCGCCGGCCTTGGGGTCGGTGGTGCCGTAGACGAGGTGGCCGAGGCGGGCGTTGACGAGCGCTCCGGCACACATGGCACACGGCTCGAGGGTGACGACGAGGGTGCAGTCGTCGAGCCGCCAGTGGCCGACGGCCGCGGCTGCGTCGCGCAGGGCGAGGATCTCGGCGTGGGCCGTCGGGTCGCCGGTGAGTTCGCGTTCGTTGTGGCGGGCGGCGATGACCGTGCCGTTGCGCACGACGATCGCACCGACCGGGACGTCGTCGTGGGCGAGCGCTTCCCGGGCCTCCTCGAGCGCCAGCCCCATCCAGGCGCCGAGTTCGGGGGAGTCGGGATCCGTGACGCCCATGGCGGAGAGGGTGGGATTCGAACCCACGGAAGGTTGCCCTTCACACGCTTTCCAAG
>JBEAPU010000002.1:0-6130 GCA_041164245.1 Actinomycetota bacterium
CGGTGGACACTGATCGGCTCGACCGCTCCGGCGGGACGGCCCCGAACATCACCGATCAGACGTCGAGAGGAGGAGCACATGCACGTCAGCGCAACCCTGCGGACACTGTCGTTCGAGGAGGTCGTGTCCATCGATGTGCACGGCCTCGACGCCGCCGCGATCTCGGTGATGGCCGGTCGCATCCGCGAGTTCCAGGGCCGGCTCTCCGCGTTCGAGTCGGCGCTGCGGTCGCGCGCCCACGAGCTGTCCCGGCCACCGGCACCGGCGGACCCGGTCGGGGTCGACCCGCCGGACGGGCCCCAGCCGGTCAACCCGACGCTGATCGATGCCGTGCTCGGCGTGTCGTCAGCCGAGGCCCGCCGCCGCGACCGTCGCCGTGAGGTGCTCGAGCGGATCCCGTCACTCGGTGCCCACCTCGAGGCGGGTCGGATCACCCCCGATCACCTCGACGCGATCTCGGCCGTCGCCCTCGGGGCGCCCGACGAACTCCGCGGCCCGTACTGGGCGAGCGCCGATGAGATCACCCGCAGCTGCCTCGCCGGCCCGGCCGTCTCGATCCGTCGAGCGCTCGAGGCGATCGTCACCCGGTTGGCCGTGCAGGCCGGCATCGATCGCACCCGCCGGCGACGCGATCGCACCCGCCTCGGCCACCGCATGGATCCGGCATCGGGCATGGGCCGCATCTGGGGTGAACTCGACCCCGACCTGTACCACCGCTTCAGTTCCGTGCTCGATGCCGCCGTCCGCTCGCAGGTCGCGGCCGGTGTCGCCCACCCGAACCTCGACTGGCTGACCGCGCACACCCTCGTCGACCTGCTCGAGGGGAGGATCTCCTCCCCATCGGCCGGTGGTGCGACCATCTCGGTGATCATCGACGACCGCACCCTGCGTCACGGTCTGCACGAGAACAGCGTCTGCGAGTACGTCGACGGCACAGCGATCGATGTCGCGACCGTCCGTCAGATGGCCTGCTCCGCTGCGATCCTCCCCGTCGTCCTGTCGGGTCGCAGCCTGCCGCTCGACGTCGGTCGCGGCCGCCGTCTCGCCACCACCGAGCAGCGTCACGCGCTCGCGGCTGTGTACGCCACCTGCGCCGTCGATCGCTGCGGCGTGCCCTTCGACGACTGTCACGTCCACCACCTCGACCCGTGGGAGGACGGCGGTGCGACCGACCTCGCGAACCTCGTGCCGGTGTGCTCGCACCACCACACGCGGCTCCATCAGGAGGGGTGGGAGTTGTCGCTCGACGCCGAGCGAACCCTGTCGATCGTGCTCCCGGACGGTTCCCGGTCGGTGACCGTCCCCGACCGACTGCCGCAGCGACGCCGGATCGGCGACGACGGCGACCACGGAGCATCGAACGGTCCCGTCGCAGCGTGACGAGCTGTCACTCCGTCGCTCTCAGGTCCGGTGCTGATCGCGGTCCCACGCGATCGCACCGGCGACGGCCGCCACCGCTGCGGCGGTGAGGTACCCGGCGACGGTCAGCGTCCCGACCTCGCTGCCACCTGCACCCGGGTTCGTCAGCGCGGGCCCGATCGGCGACGCCCCGAGCCCGATCCATGCCGACAGCGCCAGCCAGATCCCCGGAGCCAGCACCCCGGCGATCATCCCGAGCCCGAAACGACGGACGATCAGGAAGCCGATCACCCCGCCGACGGCGACCGCCCCCGACTGGACGAGCCGTGCGATGACCATCGCCGTCGGCCACGCCCCCGGGTCGGACGAGATCACCCAGTTCGTCGACCATGACGCGTCGCCCGTCGGCACCAGGGGGGCGACGACGGCGAGCACCACGGCGAGCGCACCGAGCGCGGCGACCCACGGGTTCAGGTCGCGGTCCCGGTCGCGGGAGGCCTCGTTCATGGCGCCGAAGAAGGCGATGATGCCGATCCCAGCTGCGGCGAGCAGCGCCCAGTAGCCGAGGTCCCGGGTGATCGTCACGGTGAACGACTCCGAGGTGGCGGTGCCGGCGAAGGCACGGGCGGCCTCGATCGGGGACTCGGCCAGTCCGACCGCGAGGGCCGCCACCCCCGTCGATGCCACGGCGCTCCCGCCGATCAGCCCCGGACCCCACATGAGCCGCCGAACGCTCGCCACGGCACCCACGGCGAGGCCGATGGCCGAGATCAGCCCGGCGATCGCCAGGTTCGAGGCGAGGTGCTCCACGTGCCACACGCCGACCCGCATCCCGAGCGATGTCGCGATCGGTGTGAGGTCGGGCCCGGCAGTGGTCGAGATCGACATCACGTCGACGGTCATCGCCACGAGCAGCACCACGATCTGGACGAGGGCGATCAGGCTGATCGCGGTGAACTCGATCCCGGCCGGTGCCGACACCGGCACCGGTGCCGGAGCAGTCATCGCCTCGGCCGGGCCGGCCGGCTCGGCGACGGCCCGCTGGTCCGGGTCGACGGCGATCCCGGACACCGGGGTGTCGTCCCGGCTGGCGGCGATCGGGACGACGGTCGTCGCCGCCGTCGGGTCGGGTGTGGCGCGTGGCGTGGCATCGTCGAGGGAGCCGGTCCCGTGACGCGCATCGTCGGTGTCGTCGGCCCATTCCACGGGGCGGATGATCAGTTGCATCTCATCGGTCGGGATGCCGATGGTGCGCTCGAACTGCTGGGTCTCGACCGTCTCGCGTCGCCGCTCGGCCGCCACCTCCTCGAGGTGCAACCCGAGGCCGATCTCCTCGGTGACCCGGTCCGGGTCCTGGGACGGGATCTCCCCGGTCGGCTCGTCGGTGCCGGTGATCACGGGCAGCATCTCGGTGGCGCCGGGCATGGCCGCTCCGCACCGGTTGCAGAACCGGGCCCGGTCGTGTGCGGCGACGGTGCCGCAGACCGGGCACTCGTCCGG
Source organism: Actinomycetota bacterium (assembly GCA_041164245.1). Taxonomy (GTDB): domain Bacteria; phylum Actinomycetota; class Acidimicrobiia; order Acidimicrobiales; family Ilumatobacteraceae; genus Casp-actino5. The sequence goes on from JBEAPU010000002.1 coordinate 2,860, forward strand.
CGACGCTCCGGCCATCGGATCCATCTTCCGAGCCTAAGTGATGCCGTCCCGCCCGTCGGCGGGTCAGCGGTCGAGCCGGCGGAGCTGCGTGGCGATCCACGGCCGCGCCCGTCGCTGCCCACCGCGTTCGGCGATCGCGTCCTGCAGCGAGCGCAGCGACCGCACGATCCGCTCGCGGTCCGGCGTCCGCCCGAGACCCTCGCACTCGGCGACGAACTCCCCGAGAGTTCGGTGCCCGCGTTCACCGTTGCAGCGCCGGCAGGCCGCCACCTCGTTCTCCACCCAGCTGGGCCCGCCCTTGATGCGCGGCACGAGATGCTCGGTGGTCGGAACCACGAGCCGTCCGTCGAATGACCGGGCGCACCACACGCAGGTCGCGCCGTCCCGGGTGAGGATGACCGCCATCCGTTCGCGCCGGTTCGGTTGCCGGGTCGGTTCACGCACCGGGTCCCCGGCTGCCGGGCTGCGTCGCCGTGTCACATGCCAAGCGCATCACATCCCGTCGACCCGACGTCGAACCGGACCGTCCCGAATCGGGCCGTGGGTCGTCGGGGCAGACTGGTGGGGTGTCCGGCCGCTACGCCCCGTCACCGACCGGTGACCTGCACCTCGGCAACCTGCGGACCGCCCTGCTCGCCGCCGTCGTGGCCCGGTGGTCGGGGCGCCGGTTCGTGATCCGCATGGAGGACCTCGATCGGGTCACCTCATCGCGGGAGCACGAGTCGCGTCAACTCGCCGACCTGGCGGCGATCGGTGTGCGGTCCGATCCGCCGGACGCGCCGGTGGTCCGCCAGAGCGACCGCTTCGACCTGCACCGGGCGGCGATCGCCCACCTCGCGGAACGGGGCCTCGTCTACCCGTGCTTCTGCACCCGGCGCGAGATCCGGGCCGAGATCGAGGCGGCGGCGAGCGCCCCACACGTCCATCTGCCCGACGGGGCCTACCCGGGCACGTGCCGAGAGTTGAGCGAATCCGAGCGTGCCCGTCGCTCGGCCGAGGGGCGCCGATCGGCTCTGCGCCTGCGAGCCGATGGCGAGGAGATCACGATCGTCGACCGGATCGCCGGCGAGTACCGGGGTGTGGTCGACGATGTCGTCCTGGCCCGGGCCGACGGGGTTCCGTCGTACAACCTGGCGGTGGTCGTCGACGACGCGGCGCAGGGTGTCACGCAGGTCGTGCGCGGTCACGACCTGCTGGCATCCACACCGCGACAGGTACACCTGCAGCGCCTGCTCGGCCTGCCGACGCCGGAGTACTGGCACGTCGGACTCGTTCTCGGACCGTCCGGCGACCGCCTCGCCAAGCGCGACGGTGCCGTGACGCTCGCCGACCTCGCCAGCGCCGGAGTCGACGGGGGTGCGGTGCGGTCGGCATTGGCACGGTCACTCGGTCTGACGGTTCCGGACATGGTCGGGGTGGACGGGTTCGTCGCCGCTCTGGCGTCGACGTTCGCCCCCGAGCTCGTCCCGGCCGGCCCGGTCAGCGTCGACGACGTCCTCCCCTGAGCGGTTCGCGGGTCGCCCGTGCGGTGGCGTGGCACGATGAGCGCGTGAGCGACGCGAACGGTGATCGGGCCGACGACCGACTCGGGATGATCCTCGGCTACCGGGGGGTGCACGACCCGAGCGATCAGTCGATGCCGGACGCCGAGATGGTGGCGCCCGAGATCGTGCAGATGCCGTTCTGGACACCGGGCATGTGCGCCGCGGTGATCGAGGCAGCCGAGGCGACCGGGCGTTTCGAGCCGAACCCCGATGATCCGGTGCCCGGGCACGAGGTGTCGTTGGCGTTGATCTCGCCGGTGCTGTTCGCCGAGTTCCAGGACGACATCGGTCGTCGGGCATGGCCGGCGCTGCGCAGTTTCTGGCCGCTCATCGACTACCACGGCCTGCGCGACGCGTTCGTGATCCGGTACCGGGCCGGCGAGCAGGAGTCGTTGCGCATGCACTCCGACATCGCCCAGGTGTCGGCGACGATCCGTCTGAACGCCGATCACGAGGGGGCGTGGCTGCACTTCCCGCGGCAGGGTTTCGACAACCGGTCGCAGCCCGTCGGATCGCTGCTCGCCTGGCCGTCGCTCGTCACCCATCCGCACGAGGCGACACGTCTCGAGTCGGGAGTGAAGTACGGCCTGACCGTGTGGTGCGACCTTCCCTCGGCGGAGGTCGACGGGTACCTGTGAGCCGGCCCGTGACGGATCGTTGACATCGCCGTGACACCGGGATGACGACTCGGTGACGATGCCGCCGATCGTGTCCCGAATGACCGGATGGGTACGGATGTTGCCCAGCCGCGACGTCCGGCCGGCGGTACTGTCAACGTCGTCATGGACCCGCGTCGATCCGCCCACCGCATGCGTGCCGGTGCGCCGGCGGGCCGGATCTCGAGGCCGCTGCTGATCGCCGTGGGGGCTCTCGCCGTCGCCGGGTGCGGCGGCTCGTCGCTCACCTCGACCGAGGCCGCCGTGCTGGCCGACGACGACCTCGTCACGACGACGGCACCGCCGACGACGACCGCCGCGTCCACGACGACCACGTCGACGACCACCACCACGACCACGACGACGACCACGACGACCCTGCCGGAGGTCCCGACGATCGTCGTGCCGGTCGAGCCGATGGACGAGCCGCTCACCGCGATCGGCACGGCGAGCGGTCCCGAGGCAGCCCGGGTCCAGCAACGTCTGCTCGACCTCGGATTCTGGCTGCAGTCGACCGATGGCCAGTACGGGGTCACCACCAAGCAGGCGGTGATGGCGTTCCAGAAGTACCACGGTCTCGAGACGAGCGCCGCGGTCGACGAGGAGACGGCAGCCCTGATGTCATCGGTCGACGAGAAGCCACGCGGCCGCGCCCAGGCCGGCACCGTGGTCGAGGTCGACAAGTCGAAGCAACTGCTGTTCTTCGTGGTCGACGGTCGCACCGAGTGGGTCCTGAACGTGTCGACCGGGTCGGAGATCCCCTACCGCGAACCGAACCAGCGCGAGCCCGGCACCTGGGAGGAGGGTGATTCGATCACCCGGCCCGGCCTGTTCAAGGTGAACCGGGAACGCGAGGAGGGCTGGTGGGAGGGCGACCTCGGGGAGATCTACCGCCCGAAGTACTTCGACGGCGGTATCGCCGTCCACGGCTCGTACTCGATCCCGGACTACCCGGCGTCACACGGCTGCGTGCGGGTGTCGACCGCGGCGATGGACTGGATCTGGGAGTCCGACCTGATGCCGATGCGCACCCCGGTGTGGGTGCACGGCGAGATTCCCGCCTGAGCCGGC
>JBEAPU010000003.1:0-3729 GCA_041164245.1 Actinomycetota bacterium
GTTGACCGGTCGCTACCTGCGCAACGGACCGAACCCGGTCGCCCCGGTCGACCCGGAGCGCTACCACTGGTTCACCGGCACCGGCATGGTGCACGGCATCCGTCTCGACGAGGGCCGGGCCACCTGGTATCGGAACCGCTGGGTGCGCACCGACGAAGTGGCACGGGTGCTCGGCGAGGACGCCCCGCCGTCGGACTGGCCGGACGACCACCGGCCGTTCTCGGCGAACACGAACGTCGTCGGGCATGCCGGGCGCACCTACGCGATCGTCGAGGCCGGGTCACCGCCGATCGAACTGTCGGACGAGTTGGACACGGTTCGCATCTCGAACCTCGACGGCACCCTGCCCCGGGCCTTCTCGGCGCATCCCAAGCGTGACCCGCTGACGGGCGAACTGCACGTGATGACGTACTGGTGGGGATGGGGGAATCGGGTGCAGTATCTGGTGGTCGGCACCGACGGCCGGGTGCGCCGCAGCGTCGACATCGACCTGCCGGGCGGACCGATGATCCACGACACGTCGATCACCGAGAACTTCGTGATGGTGTTCGACCTGCCGGTGCTGTTCAACCTCGAGGCGGCGATGGGTGGGGCCGGGCTCCCCTACTTCTGGGACCCGGAGTACACGCCACGCATCGGGCTGCTTCGGCGCGATGACTCGGGGTCAGCGGGATCAGCGGGATCAGCCGGCGATGCGGACGTGACGTGGTTTGAGATCGACCCGTGTTACGTGTTCCACCCGATGAACAGCTTCGAGACGGTCAACGCCGCCGGTGAGCCGATCGTGGTGCTCGACGCAGTGCGTCACCCGAAGATGTTCGACCGGGAGCGTCGTGGCCCGAGTGAGGGCCCTCCCCGCCTCGACCGGTGGACGTTGAACCTGGCGACCGGTCGCACGTCGAACGAGACCCTCGACGATCATCCGCAGGAGTTCCCCCGGGTCGACGAACGCCTCGTCGGTCGCGAGTACCGCTACGGCTACACGGCGGGGATCGGTTCCGGTTTCCGGCAGGACGCGATCTCGCGCATCGACACGGTGACCGGCCGTGTCGAGCGCCGGACCGACACCGAGCGCTACGGCTACGGCGAACCGGTGATGGTGCCGCGGCATGCCGAGGCAGCCGAGGACGACGGGTGGGTGCTGGCCTTGCGGCACGACTGGGACACCGATCTCAGCGAGTTGTCGGTGTTCGATGCCGGGGACGTCACCGGCGATCCGGTGGCAGTGGTGCATCTGCCGGCCCGTGTGCCGAACGGGTTCCACGGGAACTGGATCCCGGATCACGCGTGACCTCGTACACGGTCTGACATCACCCGCCCCGGGCGCGCCCGAGCACGTTCGCTCTGAAGCCGCCGAGAGGTGGGTGAATCATGTGTCGAGGGTCGTACTGACCCGCGACACCTGGACGGCGATCATCAGGCTCGTCGCCATCGTCGCGCCCTGCTCAGGGTGCGTTGGTGGTGTTGGGGAGTCGGTCGGGTCGGCCGGTGCTGGTGGTGCCGTCGGGTCGGGTGACGATGAGGGTGCGGTCGGCGAGGAGGTGGAGTTGCCAGCCGCGGTCGTGCACGTGGTGGTGGCAGGTGGTGCAGAGCGGGATGAGGTTGGCGAGGTCGGTGGTGCCGCCGTGTTCCCAGTGGTGGATGTGGTGGATCTCGGTGCGGGTGATCGGCGTGTCGCATTCGGGGATGGCACACGTGGTGTGGATGGTGGTGAGGGCGGTGCGTTGGGCGACCGTGGCGAGGCGTCGTGCCCGGCCGACGTCGAGGGGAAGGCTCCTCCCGGAGAGCACGATGGGGACGATGCCGTGGTCGCTGGCGGCGGTGCGGATGGTGGCGATGTCGACGGGGGTGCCGTCGGGGCGTTCGCAGATGGATCCGGGGTGGAGGCCGCCGGTGAGGGTGGCGAGGTCGACGAGGACACCGACGGCGCCCGATGTGGTGGGGTCGGCGGTGACGTCGCCGCAGATGAGTGCGGTGAGGGCATCGGCGGCGGCTTGGGCGCGGGTGAGGGTGGGGTCGGTGAGGAGCCGGCGACAGGTGTCGCGATCGAGGATGTCGGCGAGTTTGTTGTAGGTGTCGGGGTCGAGGTCGGCGATGAGGCGCCCCATGCCGTCGGTGGCGGAGAACCAGTGTCGGACGGAGCGTCGGTCGCGGGTCTTCGCGGCGCGTTCGACCCCGAGGTCCGCGGCGATGCGGGTGATGAGGTGCTGGGTGTAGCGGCGCAACAGCGCCGGGGTCCGGTTGCCGGCTGCCATGGCGAGGTCACGGTCGTGGTCGGGGAGGCGGGCGGCGACCGCGGGGTCGGCGTTGGCCCATTCGTTGGCGATGGTGTCGACGTGGTCGGTGGTGCAGCGGCCGTCGACGAGGGCGGCGGCGACGGCGGTGAACTGGGTGAGGAATCTGGCGCGGCGTTGCCGGCGGCGACCCTCGGCGGGTGACAGGCCGGCATCGGCGTCGAGGGTTTCGGGGGTGATACCCGGGTCATCACACCCGGACGACAACCCGTCCACCGGGTCATCGGCACCGTGACCGTCACGATCCGCATCGGCGAGTGCGGTGAGGTGCGCGGCGTGGTCGCGCAACCGGGCGTCGAGCGCGGCACCGATGCCGTGCCAGACGCGCAGTTCGCTGATCGCGGCGCGCACATCGGTCGAGGACAGGCCGGTGATGTCCAGACTGCGCAGCGCATCGAGCACGCTGTCGGGCACGCCGAGGAGCGGCATCAGGGTGCTCTCCTTCGGGGTGGCGATGGCCGTCGCTGTCACGAATACGAACATACGTTCTGGGTGTGACACTCACGATCCGAGGCCGGAGATTTCCGTCTCTGGTTGAATCATCGGATGCCCCGACGTCGCACGATCACCATCGCCTCCGTCAACGTGAACGGCATCCGGGCCGCTGCCCGCAACGGGATCAGCACCTGGATCGCCGAGCGTGGGGCCGAGATCGTGACCCTGCAGGAGGTGCGGGCACCCGATGAGTTGTTCGTCGAGCACGTCGACCTGCTGTGGGGTGAGCGGTGGTCACGGGTGCACGGCGAGAGCGAGGCCAAGGGTCGGGCCGGTGTGGCGGTCGTCAGCCGCCATGCGATGACAGAATCGAGGATCGACATCGGCCCGCCCGCGCAACGCTTCGACGGCACCGGACGCTGGGTCGAGGCGACGTTCGACATCGCCGGCCTCGGGGAGCCGCTGACCGTCGTGTCGGTGTACGTGCACACCGGCGATGCCGACAGCACCGAACGCATGGAGGAGAAGCTCGCCTTCTTCGACGCCATGACCGAGCGGATGCAGACACTGCGGGCCGACGGCCGGCACGTGTTGGTGACCGGCGATCTCAACGTCGGGCACACGGAACTCGACATCAAGAACTGGAAGGGGAACCGGGGCAAGGCCGGCTTCCTCGAGGTGGAACGGGCATGGTTCGACCGCTGGTTCGCCGAGTTGGGATGGGTGGATGTGGCCCGGACGCTGGCCGGTGAGGTGGAGGGGCCGTACACGTGGTGGAGCAACCGCGGGCAGGCCTTCGACAACAACGTCGGGTGGCGGATCGACTACCAGATCGCCACGCCCGGACTGGCCGAACGAGCGGCGACGAGCACCGTCGACCGGGCCCCGAGCTACGCCGAACGATGGAGCGATCACGCACCGCTCGTGGTGGATTTCCGCCTGTAGAGGCCGTCCAAAAAGTCGGTTACATTTCCGACTGCTATGAATATTTCAGTCGAGT
>JBEAPU010000004.1:0-12075 GCA_041164245.1 Actinomycetota bacterium
ACGCAAGGTGCTGCGGGTCACCGCACCGTCACAGGCGATCGCCTTCGGGGTCACCCCGCCGGCATCGTTCACACCGACGATCACCGGCTTCGTGAACGGCGACACCGTCACCGCCATCACCGCCCCCACCTGCACCACCGCCTACACGCTCACCGCCGGTGTCGGCGAGCACGCCATCACCTGCTCGGGGGCGAGTGCGACGAACTACTCGTTCCTCTACACCGACGGTGTGCTCACGGTGAGCACGATCTCCCAGGCCGCCCTCACCACGACGGTGCGCACCGCCGACGACACCGCGTTCGACCTCGCCGACGACACCGCCGTGTTCGGTCAGGTCCTCACCCTCAACACCGCTGGCGGGTCCGGCACCGGCGGCATCAGTCACTCGGCTGGCTCCTCGGACGCCTGCACGGTCACGACGACCGACGGTGTGACCACGATCGAGATCACGGCCGGCACCGGCACGTGCGAGATCAGCACCACCAAGGCTGCCGACACCAACCACCTCGTCGCCAGCACGACCACCACGATCGACGTCGGGCCGGCCACGCTGCGCCGTCCAGGCGCTCCGACCGTGGTCGCCGTCAACCCGACCACCATCCGGGTCGGCATCCCACAGGTCGCCAACGCGACCAGCCACACGGTCCGCCTGCTCGCGGGCACGACCGTCGTCGCACGTGTCACCGTCGCCGCCGGCACGGCCGACGTGACCTTCAGCGACCTCGACCCGAGCACCGCGTACACGGCGACCGTCACTGCCATCAGTGCCTCGGCCAACTGGGCCGACTCGACCACATCAGAGGGAACGGCCACCACCACTCCGGCACCCCAAGCCCCGCCTCGATCGACGGCGACAACGGGAACCGCCGGCTTCGGCGACACGGGCACCGCAGCACCCACACTGCTCACAGTCTCCGACGCGCCGGCGATCGCCCGGCAGCCCGGCACCGGTGGTGGCAACGGCACCGACGGCCGTCCACTTGATGTCGTCGTGCGCACACTCGTCGCCGACCCCGCCGTCGCGTCCGCCGTCGCCACGCCGCCCGCCGAACGCACAGCCGAGCAGGTCGCAGCGATCCAGACCGCAGCACGTGAGCTCGCTGCCGACTTCGAGGCCGAACGCCCGGCCGGCGTCGCTCCGATGTTCACCGTGATCGACACCCCCACCGGTGTGGTCATCCGCGGCCTGATCGACACCAACGACACCGGCCCGGCCGACCCGAACGCCGCCACACAGATCATCGGTGATGTGCCCTTCGAGAACGCGATCATCCTCGAATCAGCCGACTCGATGATGGTCCTCGCCGCCGTGGACGCCACCGGAGAACCGATCGAACTCTCCCCCGACGGCGTCCTCGAGATCTACGGCGCCACCGTCGCCGCCGCCGCGTTCGGCTTCGAGCCGAACGCAAGTGGAGAGGTGATCGTCTTCTCCGACCCCCGACTCATCGCCACCTTCGCCACCGACGACTACGGCGCGTTCCTGGGCGAGTTCCCCGTGCCGACCGATCTCGAACCCGGCGAGCACACGCTGGTGTTCACCACCGAGCGCTTCACCAAGACACTCGGTGTCCGGATCGCCGAACCGGACCGGATGCTCCCCAGCACCGGCACCGACACCGACGGACTCCTGCCATGGCTGATCCTGCTCACCGCGGTCGGTGGGTTCGTGTGGATCTCGTCCAGCGGCCGGACTCGCCGCACGACAGCCTGAGACGACCGCTCAGATCACCTCGAGTTCGCCACGGTCGAACAGTGGCGTGATCCCGAACGTCTCGACATCGGCATCCATCACATCGGCCGACGGAACGTCGCCGACCCGCACCCCGGCTGCGGCGCGCAGCACCTCGGGCAGCAGGGTCGCGTCGCTGGTCGAGTTCAGGAACAGACCCGGGCGGCCGAGCACGAACCGCACCGCCCGTTCGATCGCGTGGACATCGGTCAACGGCTCGTACCACGACCGCTTCGGCCCGTCATGTGACTCGGCCCAGCGACCCCGGGCGATCGACTTGATCGTCTGGATCGCCACGCCCCGATCGAGGCAGGTCCCGATCAGCTCCTCGGCACTGGCCCGGTAGGCGGCATCGCCGAACATGGCGTGGTTCACCGGGAACAGCACGGCATCGAAATCGAACTCGGAGAGGCTGCGCAGGTGCATGTCGACGATGCGGGTGCCGTGCCCGGTCACCCCGATGAAGTCGACCAGTCCCTCGTCCCGGGCCTGTGCCAGCGCCTCGACGGCCCCACCGGGCTCGAACGCCGTCGCCCACTCGTCGTCCTCGACGAGGTTGTGCAACTGGATCAGGTCGACCCTCTCCACCCCCATGCGACGCAGCGAATCCTCCAGACCGGCTCTCGCCGCCGCACCGGTGCGCTCGCCCGTCTTGGTCGCCAGGAAGATCGACGAGCGATGCTCGGCCAGCCACGGCTTCATCACATCCTCGGCATGCCCGTACGAGTGCGCAGTGTCGTAGTGATTGACACCGGCGGCACGGGCGATCTCGAGGGTGTCGAGCGCCCGCTGCTGACTCATCGAGCCGAGTGCGGCGGCCCCGAAGATCACCCGGGATGACTCGTGCCCGGTCCGGCCGAAGGGCATGCGTTCGATCATGTCGATCATGCGACCGAACCTACCCCCGGCCGCCGGGCGACTCAGTCGTCGGACAGGTCGCGGCCGGCCAACTCGTCGATGCCGTCGAGCGGTGGCTTCACCGTGCGGTACACGGCACGCCCCAGCAAGTGCGAACCGACCGGCCCGGTGATCATCTGCAACACCACCACCAGCAGACCGGTGACGAACGCCGACACCGACCCGATCGCCAACCCGACCCCGACGGCGATCGCGAGGATCCCGAGTGTCGGCGCCTTCGCCGCGGAGTGCATCCGGGCGTAGATCGACTCGAAGCGCGCCACCCCGACCCCGGCGAGCAGGATCAACGCCGACCCGAAGATCAACAGCGCACCGGCGATGACGTCCACCACACCACCCATGTCAGCCGCCCCGCCTCTCGACGTAGCGCGCCATCACACCGGTGCCGACGAAGGCCACGAGCGCCACCACGAGCACCGTGTCGAGCGACGTGATCGCGTCCTCACGAGCCGTCTCGACGAGGATGCCGCACGTCACCACCATCAGCAGTCCGTCGAGCGCGATCACCCGGTCGGCGACCGAGGGCCCCTTGAACAGCCGGTACATAAACAGCGAACCGCCGAGCGACAGCAGCACGAATGCCACGGCGATCGACACGTCGATCACGACACGACCTCCCCGCCGCCGGCCCGGGCCGCAGCCAGTTGAGCGCGCGCCGTGCGCGACCCGAACGCCCTGACCGACAGTTCCTCGATGTGCAGCAACTCGCGCCGCACGTCCTCGATGTCGTGCAGGTGCAACACGTTCACGTAGATCACCGGCGGCGTGCCGGAGGCATCGATGGTGATCGTCCCGGGGGTGAGGGTGATCACACTCGACACGACGAGCATCGCCAGTTCGGAATCGGTGCGCAACGGCACGGCGACGATGCCGGTGCGGATCCGGTCGTCGTTCGGGGTGACGATCTCCCAGGCCAGGACGAGGTTCGACTGGACGAGCTTCACGATCACGTAGCCCACGAAGTACAGCAGCGACAGCGGGGACACGCGGGCGCGTTCACCATCCGCCGACCCCGCACAGCTCACCCTCGGCAACCGGGCACCGCCGAGCACCACGGCCGCCACGAGCACACCGGCGAGCACATTGCCCACACTCAGGTCGTTCCAGAGCAGCAACCAGAGCGCGACCAGCCACACGCCGACACCAGAGACGACACGTGCGCTCATGGACGCTCCCCCAACACCGCCGACACGTAGCCCGCCGGGTCGAGAAGGTCCTGCGCTGCTCGCTCGGACAACTCGTACAGGGCCCCCGCAGCGATCGAGAACCCGACCGACACCACCACGAGCACGACCGTGCCCGCGACCATCGGCAGCGGGCTGCCGAGGCGGCCCGTCATCTGCGGGTCACGCTCCGGCGCCTCATCTGCCTCACCCCAGAACACACCCGCCCAGATCTTCGTCATCGAGAACACGGTGAACAGACCGACCGCGAGTGACGTCGCCACGATCCACCACGAACCGGCCTCGACACCGGCATCGACGAGGGCGAACTTGGCGAGGAAGCCGGAGAACGGTGGCAATCCGGCCAGGCTGAGCGCCGGGACCAGGAACAGGCCGGCGATCACCGGAGCGGAATGCACCAATCCCCCCACCTCGGACAAGCGGCTCGAACCCGCCCGACGATCCACCAGACCGGTCACGAGGAACAACGCCGTCTTCACGACGATGTGGTGGATCACGTAGAACACGCTGCCTGCGATGCCAGCCACCGTGAACAGACCGAGACCGAGGATCATGTACCCGATCTGGCTGATGATGTGGAAGGCGAGCACACGCTTCATGTCGTCCTGCGCGATCGCCCCGATCACACCGACGACCATCGTGGCTCCAGCCACCCACAGCAGCACGGTGCCCATGGTCTCACCCGGTTCGAAGAGCAGCGTCTGGGTCCGGATGATCGCGTAGACGCCGACCTTGGTGAGCAGGCCGGCGAAGATCGCCGTGACCGGGCCGGGAGCCGTCGGGTAGCTGTCGGGCAACCAGAAGAACAACGGGAACAGGCCGGCCTTGATCCCGAACACGACGAGCAGCACCAGGGAGAATCCGGTGCGCAACTCAGGTGACAGGTCGCCGAGGCGCTGGGAGAGTTCAGCCATGTTGACCGTGCCCGTCGCGGCGTACAGCAACGCCAGCACCGAGATGAACAACGTGGACGCCACCAGCGAGATCACCACATAGCTCATCCCCGACCGGACCTGATCGGGCCGACCACCGAGGGTGATCAGGACGTAGCTCGCGGCCAGCATCATCTCGAACGCGACGAACAGGTTGAAGAGGTCCCCGGTGATGAAGCTGGCCGAGACACCCGCGGCGAGCACGAGATACATCGGATGGAACGCCACACGCCGGCGCTCCTCCCCCGCCTGCCCGATCGCGTAGATCGCCACGGCCAACAGCACGATCGAGGAGACCACCAACATGATCCCCGCCAGGCGATCGACCACCAGGGCGATGCCGAGCGGTGCCCCCCAGCCGCCCGCCGACTGCACCAGGTACCCCGCCGAATCGGCTTCGACCAGCAGCGCGATCGACACGCCGAGCACACCGGTGAGTGTCACGAGCGTGATCAAGCGCTGCAGCCGGCGCCATGCGCCGGCCACCACCGCCAGCGCCGCGCCGAGCATCGGCAGCACGATCGGCAGAGCGACGAGCGCCTCCATGCCGGAGGTGGGCACACCGGCGCCGATCATGACCCCTCCCCCACCTCGAACTCGGTGGTGTCGGGTTCACCGTCGACGAGTTCAGCCTCCGGGCCGTCCACTGCCCGACGACGCGTGACGAAGCGGTCCTCGATGTCGTCCTCGACCATGTCGTCGCCGGTGATCTGCCACGAGCGGTAGCCGAGGGCGAGCAGGAACGCCGTCACGCCGAAGGTGATGACGATCGCCGTCAGGGCGAGGGCCTGCGGTAGCGGATCGGCCATCGTCGCGACGTCCCCGGTGCCGATGATCGGCGGACGGCCACCGGAGCCCCCGGCCGTGATGAGGAGCAGGTTCGCGCCGTGACCGAGCAGTCCGATGCCGATGATGATGCGGGTCAGGCGCCGCTGCATGAGCAGCCACGCACCCGTCGCGAACAGCAGCCCCGTCACGGCGGCCAGCACGATGCTCACGACCGCGCCCCCTCGAGATGCTGCTCCTCGGTGGTGAACTCCTCGGGTTCCTGGCCGAAGGCCTCATACGCCATCAGCACGAGTCCGACGACGACGAGGTACACGCCGATGTCGAAGGGCAGGGCCGAGGTGGCCTTCACCGTGCCGAGCAGCGGCAGGCCGGCCTCGAACAGTGCGTGCTCGAGCACCGCCCCGCCGAGCACGATCGGCGCGATCGCCGTCACGACCGCGACGACGAGACCGCCGCCGAGGACGACCCACGCCGGCACGGGCAGCAGCGAGCGCACCGAGGGCAGGCCACCGGCGACGAACACGAGACTGATCGCCGCACCCGCAGTCAGGCCCCCGACGAAACCGCCACCGGGCTGGTTGTGACCAGCGAAGAGGAAGTAGAGCGACAGCACCCCGATCGATGCGAACAGCACCCGCACCGAGGCGTCGACCACCGGGGACCGCGACACACCGGCAGGCGCAACCGTCGTGCGCCGTGCCACCCGAGCCAAGGCGACGACACCGAGTCCGGCGACGAGCAGGACCGTGATCTCGCCGAGGGTGTCGAAGCCACGGAAGTCCACGAGGATCACGTTGACGACGTTCGACCCCTTGCCATCGGGCACCGACCGCTCCAGCATCTCAGCCGAGATCGACGGCGCCGCAACGTCGTCGCGGGCCTGGGATGCGCCGAGGGCGAACACGAAGACGCCGATGCCGACGAGTGCGGCGACGGCGAGACGGATCGGGGCGAAGACCCCGGGCAGACGGTCCTCGAACTCGCGGGGCAGCACCCGCAGCACGAGCACGAACAGCACGGTCGCCAACGTCTCGATCGCGAACTGGGTGAGAGCGAGGTCGGGCGCTCCCTGGATCACGAAGAAGCCGGCCATGCCGTAGCCGACGGCGCCGAGCATGAGCGCCGACGCGATGCGGCGTTTCACCATCGCCGCCCCGAGCGCGGCGAGGACCACGATCCCCATCACCGGAAGGTGCAGCCACGAATCGAGCACCGGAGTCGAGGAGTCGACGGCACCGATCACCGGGATGACGAACGTGAGCGACGCCACACCGAGGATGACCATCAGGTACACCTGCAACGAGCCGTTCTGCACGATGCGGGTGGTGCGCTTCGCGTTGCGCAGCGCCCCCTTCACGAGCGCCCAGAACGACTGCTCGGCGGTCGGCAGCACGGAGATCGGCGTGTGCACCCGGTTCTGCAGCGCGGTGACCCGCGAGCGCCACACCATCAGCGCCGAGCCGACGGCGATCACACCGAGCGACAGCCACAGCGCGATGTTGAACCCGGCCCACAGCACGACGGCCTTGGGCGACGCGTCGGGATGCAGCGCCGTCGTCGCGGCCCGCACCAACGGGTCGATCACGGCCGGCGCGACCCCGGCGAGCAGCGACAGGCCGGCGAGCACCGCTCCGGGGGCGACGAACATCGCGGTCGGTGCCGGCGCGTCGCCGTCGACGAGCGGGTGGTCGTCATCGATCACGTTCCGGTCGGTCATGCGGCCGAGCACGCCGAGCACGAACCGGCCCGAGTAGGCGAAGGTCAGCACCGACCCGACGACCATCGCTCCCGTGACCGCCCATGCGCCGCCGGTGAGGTAGCCATCCGCGGCGGCGAGCAACGCCTTCTCCTTGCCGATGAACCCGACGAGCGGTGGCAGACCGGCCATCGACGCTGCAGCGAGCACTGCGGTGACCTGCACGGTGCGCCAGCCCGGTCCGAGCGCGGCGATGCGGCGGATGTCGCGGGTGTGGGCCTGGTGGTCGATCACACCGACCACCATGAACAGCGCGGCCTTGAACGCCCCGTGACCGAGGATGAGGATCACGGCGGCCTGCGCGAGGTCGTAGGTGCCGGCGCCGAACACCATCATCAGGAAGCCGAGTTGGCTGACGGTGCCGTGGGCGAGCAGCACCTTCAGGTCGACCTGGCGGAGCGCCCGCCAACCGCCGAAGATCATCGTGACGGCACCGACGACGAGCAGCACCGGTCGCCACACGCCGAGCGGGTACAGGATCGGGGCGAGCCGGGCCACGAGGTACACGCCGGCCTTCACCATCGTCGCGGCGTGCAGGTACGTCGAGATCGGCGTCGGGGCGACCATGGCGCCCGGCAACCAGCCGGAGAACGGCCACTGCGCCGACTTCGTGAACGCTCCGACGAGCACGAGCAGCACGGCGACGGTGATCAACGCGCCCGACTGCTCCTGCCCGGCGAACACGGTCGCCAGCTCCGACAGCCGGTACGTGCCGACGGTCTGGCCGAGCATCACCAGACCGGAGAGCATCACCAGCCCGCCGGCGCCGGTGATCAGGATCGCCTGGAGGGCGGCGTCACGGGCCTTCGGGCTGCGGTCGTCATTGCCGATCAGGGCGTACGAGGTGACCGAGGTGAGTTCCCAGAACACGAACAGGGCCAGCAGGTGGTCGCTCGTGACGAGGCCGGTCATGGCCCCGGCGAACATCGTCAGCAGGCCGGCGAGACGGGCGACACCGGCCTTCGGCGACGAGAAGTAGCCGAGCGCATACACGCACACGGCCAGGCCGATGCCCGACACGAGCAGCAGCATCACCGCGGCGAAGGCATCGACCCGGAGGTCGAGGGTGAGGTCGAGGCCGGCCACCCACTCGATGCGCTGGGTGTACGCCGTGCCACCGGATCCGCCGGCGATCAGGTCACCGAGGCGGGGCAGCAGCCAGGCGAGCGTGGCGACCGGGGCGAGCGCAGCGACGGCGAAACCCCGTCGATTCACGCGGTCGCCGGCTGCGACGATGGCTGCGCCGAGCGCGAAGTGGAGGAGCAGGATCAGGGCGAGCACGATGATGTGAGGGGGTTGATGCCGACCCGACTTCCCGGCGCTCCTCGATTGCTGAGCACAACACTACGACCCGGCCGCTATTCCCGCCCGGATGTGCCGCCGATCAGACGAACCGGCGGCGCCCGCGACCCGTGAGGGTCGCGAGCGCGCCGAGTGCGGCGATCAGCACCGCCCACGCGATGGCGAGGTCGTCACGGCCGGTCACCGGAAGGGTTCCGGTGGCGGTGGCGGCGACGGCGATGCCGAGCAGCACGCTCGCCGGTGTGCCATCGGCACGGACCATGTCGATGCGCAGCATCCCGGCGCCGAGCGGACTGGCCGGCACGACGACATCGAAGGCGACGGTGCCATCGGCTGCGACCTCGGCGGTGCCGAGCAGGACATCACCGAGCCAGACCGCGACGGTGCTGCCGGGCTCGAGACCGTCGAGACGGATCGGCAGCGTCGATCCAGCCGCCACGGTCGGTGTGCCGTCACCGGTCACCCACATGGGGGTCGACCCGTTCGACGTGGCCCCGCCGACCGACACGGTCGTCGCGACACCACCAGCGGCTGGCAGGGTCACGACGATCGGCTGCCCGTTCGACGGTGCCGGCGGCATCGACACCGAAGGCTGTTCGGCGCCGGGTGCCGGTGCGGGGAACACCGACACGCAGCCAGCGCAGGGCCGGGTCGGGTCGCCGCCACTGCCGCCGCTCGACCAGCCGTCGATCGCCCCGTCACCGTCGGCATCAGTGCCCGGCAGGCCGGGCGGTGGCATCCCGATCACGGTCACGCCGAACAGCACGGTGCGCGGGTCACCCGTTGCGTCGGTGCTGTCGACCCGGATCACGTGCCGGCCCGGATCGATGCCGGGCGGCAACGTGACGTCGATCGAGTAGGTGCCGTCGGGGCGGACCGTAGTCGTGCCGACCGGGATCCCGTCGACGTACACCGTCACGGTCGTTCCCGGCAGCGCACCACTGCCTGACACCGGGACGGTGCCCGGCAAGCTGACGACGACCTCGCCGTCACCGGTCACGGTGATGTCCGCAGTTCCCGGTGTCGGGGAACCGCCTGCTCCGGGTGGTGTGCCGAGCGTGCCGGTCCCCCCGCCGGGCAGAGTCACCGTGACACCACCAGGCCGAGTGTCGGGGTCGGTCGAGGTGACCTCGGGACCGGGCGTGCCCGGTGCAGGTGCCGGGAACACCGACACACACCCCGAGCACGGCGACGTCGGACTTCCCGGCGTCCCACCGCCGCCGCCCGACCCGCCGCCGCCCGACCCGGGGCCACCGCCCCACCCGTCGGTCTCACCATCCCCGTCGTCATCGGTGCCCGGCAATGGCGGTGCAGTGCCGCCACCACCGGAACCGCCCGAACCTCCGTCGTCGCCGGTGCCGGTCACCGATCCGACCACGACACGCACCGGGAACCGGAACAGGCGCTGGGCGCCGGTGCTGCCGACCGTGTCGACACGGACCACCACCACACCGGCGACCGCGTCAGCGGGGATGTCGAGATCGGTGTCGAGCAGACCGGTCGACGGCACCGTCGTCGTGCCCATCGCGTCACTCGACCAGAACACGCTCACTGTCGACGTCGGCAACAGCCCAGACCCGGACACGTTCAACGCCCCCGGCGTCTCGACGACGAGATGCCCACGCGAATCCGTGTACGACACCGTGTCATCAGCCCCGGTCAACGCGATCGTCACGACACCATCGGTCACGGTGATCACACCCGGCGACACACCCGGAGCCGTCACCTCACCCGTGGTCGGCACATCATCACCATCGGGGTCGGTCGCACACACGATGCACCCGTCGTCGATACCACCGTCATCGTCACCCGGCGGCGGCGGCGTCGGATACCCGTCGGTGGTGAACGTCACCGTGGCCGACGTGCCGTCACCCACCCGGTTCACCGGTGTGATCGTCGCCAGGTACGACGAATCGACACTCAACCCCGACACCGTGCACGACCCGACCCGCGTGCCGGCATCGATCACCGGCATCGAACACCCAGCCGCGGTCGCTGCGACCGCGCTGCGCCGACCCGACCGGTTCGACTGCTCAGCAACCGTCACCGTGTACGCCGTGATCGGCGCACCACCATTCCCGGTCGGCTCCGACCACGACAACACCACGGTCAACGGCGCCGAGAACACCGCCGTCGGATTCCGCGGCGCGCCCGGAATCGTCGCCGGGATCGCCGTCAACGTCGCCGTGTTGCCGGTGACAACCGCCGCGTTCGCCGACGTCAACGTGACGATCTCAACCGTGTACGCCGTGCCGTTGTCCAGACCCGTGAACGAATGCGCGACCGTCGTCCGGTCGGTGATCGACTCGACCACCGGTGACGCACCACCCGACAACGTCAACTGATACGCAGTGAACGTCCCACCACCGAGCGCGTCGTTCGTGATCTCGTCCCACTCGACGCGCAGACTGCGATCCCCCGCCGTGCCGGACAGACCACCGACGGCCTGCGGGTTCGTGAACGGCGTCAACGCCGGCGACGACACCGACGCCGGACCGGTGCCCGCCGCATTGATCGCCGCGACCGTCACCGTGTACCCGGTGCCGTTGAGCAGACCACTGATCGTGCACGGCGACCCGACACACGACGTGTCCGTCACCACCGTCCCCGACCCGACCGGCGTCGCCACCACCTCGAACGCATCGATCGAGACACCACCATCGAAACCTGGATCGGTGAACGACACCGTGATCGCACCCGAAGATGCCGACACCGCCGAGATCGTCGGAGCCGACGCCAACGACGCCACGACATCGAACACCCGCGTCACCGACGACGCCGCCGCGTACCGAGCATCACCCGCCTGCGACGCCGTCAACTCACACCGGCCGACCGTCACGATCGACACCGACGCACCCGACACCGTGCACACCGACACCGTGTCCGACACCACCGTCACCGGCAGGTCCGACGACGCCGACACCGTCAACGCCGCATCCGGATCACCGAACGCCATGTCATCGGGCTGCGCAAACGTGATGTTCTGATTCAACGACCCGACCGCGATCGTCTGCGACACCGCATCAGCCGCCAGGAAGTTCCCATCACCGGCCTGCGTCGCCGACACCACACACGACCCCGTCGTCACAAAACTCACCGTGCCCGACGCGAGCGTGCACACCGCCGGCGACCCGGACGTGATCGCCAACGACGGCGTCAACCCCTTGTCCGACACCACCGTCACCGCATACGTGCCACCCGGCAACGGCTCCTCGGGAACCGACGACGTGAACGACAACACCTGCGGCGCCTTCGCGACCGTGATCGTCTGCACCGCCGAGGTCTCGACGAGATGGTTGTCATCACCGGCCCGGCTCGCCGTCACATCACACGAACCAGCCGACGCGAACGTCATCGCGCCCGTCGCCGTGTCGAGCGTGCAGCCGGCCGTGCCGGCACCACCCGACAACGCATACGAGATCGCACCCGTCCCCGAACCACCGGTTCCCGCCAACGTCAACG
>JBEAPU010000005.1:0-2699 GCA_041164245.1 Actinomycetota bacterium
ACGATGCCGGCCATCAGGATCAGTGCGCTGACCATGACGTAGCCGAGGAGTGAGCGAGAGCGCGACACGATGTTCATCGGTGCCGTCAACGAGTCATCCGACCGGTTCATGACACGAAGTCATTCACTCCTTCGGGGGCGCTCCGAACGGCGGTTTCGTGCCGCTCGGCGGGTTCATCTCGTCGGTGATCAACTTCCTGCTGGTCGCCCTCGACGTGTTCGCCCTCGTCAAGGCGTAACGGACGGCGATGGAGCATCGGACCGGGGGCGAGGATGCCCCGGCGGGTCCGACGAGCGAGGAACTGCTCGCTGACATCCTCGCCGAGTTGCGTCGCGACGGCGGGTCTCGTCAGTGATGAGCAACGCCTTTAGCGCGTATTGACCGCACCGGAGAGGCCACCTAGGTTCGGGTCAGCCCCCCGGCGACAACCATCTCCGACGGCCCCGGTCATCGGTCAACGTGTCAAGGGAGGCACCCATGCGTTTCGGCATCTTCATGGCCCCGTTCCACTGTCCGGCGGGTCAGGACCCGCTCTCGGCCGTCCAGCGCGACATCGACGTCGTCCAACTGCTCGACAAGCTCGGCTACGAGGAAGCCTGGATCGGTGAGCACCATTCCGCCGGGACGGAGATCATCCCGGACCCGATGATCTTCATCGCGCACGTGGCGGCCACGACGCGTCACATCCGCCTCGGAACCGGCGTGCTCTCGTTGCCGTACCACAACCCGCTGCTCACGGCCGACCGGGCGATCTTCCTCGATCAACTGTTGCGCGGTCGGTTCATGCTCGGCCTCGGGCCGGGGGCCCTGCCCGGTGACGCGGCGATGCTCGGCATCTCGATCGAGGAGCAGCGCAGCGCCCTCGAGGAGGACACCGAGGTGTTGATGCGCCTGCTGAACGGCGAGACGGTCACCCACCAGACGTCCCGCTACAACCTCGTCGAAGCCAAGTCGCAGTACCGGCCGTACACCGACTTCGACATCGCGGTCGCCGCCATCGCGTCGCCGACCGGGCCGCGCATCGCCGGTCGTCACGGCATGGGTCTGCTCTCGATCGGGGCGACCGCCGAGGGTGGCTTCGACCTGCTGGCGCACCACTGGGACGTGATGGAGCAGCGTGCTGCCGAGTTCGGCCAGCGGGCGGACCGCTCGAAGTGGCGTCTCGTCGGCCCGATGCACATCGCCGAGACCAGGGAGCAGGCCATCGAGGACGTGCGCTTCGGTCTCGACGACTGGTGCCACTACACGCAGAAGATCCTCGCCGTGCCGCACTTCCGGGCCGCGGGCGAGACCTTCGAGGAGCGCATCGCGTGGGTGAACGAGTCGGGCCTCGGTGTGATCGGCACCCCCGATGACGCGATCCGGCAGATCGAGCGCCTCGAGAAGCAGTCGAACGGTGGCTTCGGGGCGTACCTGATGATGCACCACGAGTGGGCGAACCCGTCGGCGACGCAGCGGCACTACGAGTTGTTCGCCCGCTACGTCAAGCCCCGCTTCCAGGGGATGGCCCGTGGCCCGGTCGAGGCCGAGCAGCGGGCGATCGGCGAGTGGGAGTCCCTCGGCGATCGCGTCGAGCGGGCCGTCGCGGCGGCCACCGAGGCGCACTTCGGTCCGTCGAGCTGACCTGCGGACCCGGTTCGGGTCACCCGGGGGCGGGGCGAACCCACCGCTCCCGGGTGACGTACCGGGTCCAGGGTTCGAAGCCGAGTCGCCGGTACAGCTCGTGGGCCCCGGTCGGGTTCGCGCTGTCCACGCCGAGTGCGACCCGTTCGATGCCGGCGTCTCCCATGGCCGTGATCGACGCGGCGATGAGGGCGGCGGCGATGCCGCGACCCCGGTGCTCGGCGAGGGTCGCGACCTTGTCGATCCAGGCGTAGCTGGCGCCGAGCACCGCATCGTCGGCAGCGTGCCGGTGGACGAGCAGCAGGCCGACGATCGTGCCGTCGTCGGTGATCGCGAGGCGCGAGAGGTCGGGCCGGGCGTGGCTGCCCCCGGTGAGTTGCCGCCATTCGTGTTCGGTGGAGGGTTCCGACCCCCAGTGATCCTCGAAGGCGGCGTTCTTCACGACGCGCAGCTCCTCGTGTCGGGTCGCGTCCCAGCCGGTGATCGTGACCCCGGGTACGGGGTCGGCGGCCGGCGGGTCGACCACCGGTCGATGGAGGTCGTCGAACCATCGCACCGCTGCGAATCCCCGCCGTCCGAACATCGCATCGAGCACCGGGTCGACCGTCGGCAGGTAGGTGCGGATGACGGTCGGTGTGGTGTCGTCGATGGCGTCGAGTCGGGCCGTGGCGGCATCGAGTGCGGCATCGAGGAGAGCCCGTCCGGCGCCGTGGCCACGATGATCCGGGTGGACGCCGCCCATGATGTAGCAGCGGTGCACAGCGCCTCCCCGGAGCAGATACGTGTAGGCGCTCGCGACCAGGTCGCCCCCGTCGCGCACACCGAGCACGTCGCGCTGCGGGTCGGTGTGCACCCCGTCGAACTCCTCGAGCAACTCGTCGGCGGTGACGACCCTCGGCTGCGCCGTGTCACGGTCGACGGCGGTCAGCACCCCGGCGACCGCCGGGATGTCGTCCGGCCCGAGGACCTCGACGCGGTGCGTCACGGGACGGCGGTCAGGACGATGCCGAGGATCGTGTCGCCGAGCGAGGAGATGTCGGGATCGATGGGGATGAGGTTCGCCGAGAGGACGACGG
>JBEAPU010000006.1:0-8551 GCA_041164245.1 Actinomycetota bacterium
CTGCACGAGGTGTTCTCGGACTCGCTGCACGAACTCGGCGAGGACCCGGGCCTGCGCAAGGACGGTGTCGAGGCGCACCTGCAGGAACTGCTCGCGGCGAGTCCCGAGGTGATGGAGACCGGCCTGCGCCTGGTGCGACGCGAGTACCCGACGGCGATCGGACCGGTCGACCTCGTGTGCCGCGATGCCGAGGACACGGTCGTCGCGATCGAGGTGAAGCGGCGGGGGGAGATCGACGGGGTCGAGCAACTCACCCGCTACATCGACCGACTCCACCTCGACTCGTCGCTCGGAGCGGTGCGCGGCATGTTCGTCGCCCAGGTGATCAAGCCCCAGGCCCGGGTGCTGGCCGAGAGCCGCGGTTACCGGTGTGTCGAGGTCGACTACGACGCCCTGCGCGGCCTCGCCCCGGACGAGTTGCGCCTGTTCTGACCTCGGGGTGACGTCCGTCGCTGCGTGCCGCATCGCCGTGGGGCGCGTCTACATTGCGGCGCATGCGACGGATCCATGGTGTGGTCCAGCACTACCCGTGGGGCGACCCGCAGGTGATCCCCGGTCTCCTCGGTGAGGAGCCCGACGGCCGACCGTGGGCCGAGTTGTGGCTCGGCACGCATCCCCGGGGCCCGGCCATGCTCGATGACGGCCGACCCCTCTCGGCCGAGACCGGTGACCTGCCGTACCTGCTGAAGGTGCTCGCCGCGGCCGAACCGCTGTCGCTGCAGACCCATCCGGGGGCCGATCAGGCCCGTGACGGCTTCGCCCGGGGCGTCTACGCCGACCCGAACCCGAAACCCGAGCTGCTGTGTGCGATCACGCCCGTCGAGGCGGTGTGCGGGATCCGCCCGGCTGCCGCCACCGCGGCGCTGTTCGCCGAACTCGGCCTGGCAGACCTGGCCGAGCGCGTCACGGTCCACGGCTCGGGCAGCCTGCTGCACGACCTGTACCGGCGGCGCGTCGATGCGGCGCCGATCATCGCCGCGTGCGCCGACTCGCCCCGACGTGAGGCGCACTGGGTGCGTGAACTCGACGAGCGCTACCCGGGGGAGCCGAGCGTGGCGGTCACGCTGCTGCTCAATCTGGTGCGGCTCGACCCCGGGCAGGCACTCCGTCTCGACGCCGGGAACCTGCACGCCTACCTGCACGGCGCCGGCATCGAATTGATGGGGGCGAGCGACAACGTGGTGCGCGGTGGCCTCACCACCAAGGAGGTCGACGTCGACCTGTTGCTCGAGACGGTCGACACGTCACCGCTGGCCGAACCGATCCTGCCCCTCGACGACCGGTACGAACTCCCGGCGGCCGGCGTCGCCCTGTTGACCCTCGGCCCCGGCGCGTCACACCGGGCGGTGATCGACGAACTCGCGATCGACGAGGCCGGTGAGGCGTTCTGGTTGGCACCCGACGACGAGATCGTCGTCGAACGACGCACGTGGGTCGTCACCGCCGCGGACGACTGACGACGGACCAGAACCGCTCAGAGGGCGGCGTGCATCGCCTGCGTGCCGGCGACGAGAGCCTCGGCCTCGGCGGGCGACAGGGCGGCGAAGGCCGATTCGAGGATGTTGTCGGTCATCTCCTCGGCCCGGTCCCGCGCCGCGATGTCGGCCGCCGTCGGCGCCGGCACCGACCCCTCGGGCCACCCGAAGGTCGCAACGTCATTGGGACGCTTGATGGCGTGCGCCGTCACCGAGCGCAGGCCGACGGCGGCGACGGCGAGCAGGTGGGCGCTGCCGCGCAGCTCGCGGAGCACCATCGCCTGGTGGAACGCCGCTGCCGGGGCGTCGGCCGGAACCGGCTCGGCCTTGAGGCCGGCGAAGAGCGCCATCCCGGAGTCGTCGACGGCCTCGATCACCTTCTGCGCCGCCGCGACGTACGCCTCGAGGCCGGTGAGCCCGGAGAACTTGGCGCGGCCGTGGGCATGGGCGCAGGCGATGTACTCGCGCGCCGCCTGGCGGGGGGCGATCTTCTCCCGGGCGCCGTTCCACATCTTGGCGACCATGTCGGGCTGGAAGTAGCCGAACGCCGAGTGGATCACGGCCGGCTCGACATCGCCGAGCACGCCGCCGCGACCGATGAAGTAGAAGTAGAAGCCGCCGAGGCCCAGCTCCTTGCCGCGGCCCGTCGTCTCGGGGGTGAAGTAGAAGGCGGCGCCGATGTCACCGGTCTTGGGGGCGACGGCCTGCATGATCTCTCGTGCGTTCATCGGCGCATGTTCACACGCCGGGGGGCTCGGCGGCGAACCGGCGCACCTCGGCGGGGCGGCCGGTGTTGCCCCAGGCGATGCCCGCCATCTGACGCATGTGCGCCAGATCGTGGTCCATCAGGCGAGGCGTCGCGGCCAGCAGTCCACCGTCGGCGACGATCCACGTCCCGGTGACGAACCGCGCCTCGTCGGAGGCCAACCAGATCGCCACATCGGCGATCGCCGTCGCGTCGCCGCGGTCCGGCCACGGCTGGATCTCGGCCCGCCACTCGTCGGTGCGCTCGGGCCGTCCGCGGTGCAGCAGGTCGGTGTACACCGCGCCCGGGCAGACGGCGTTGACCCGGATGCGGTGCTCGGCGAGTTGGACCGAACTCGACTGGGTGAGACTCACCACACCGGCCTTGGTCGCCGAGTAGGCCGGAGGACCGCCGCCGCCGGTGAGCCCGGCGACCGAGGCCGTGTTGACGATCGCGCCACCGTTGCCGGCCTCGATCATCGCCCGTGCCGCGTGCTTCGTGCCGAGGAACACCGAACGCATGTTGACGGCGAAGGTCGCGTCCCACTCCTCGACCGTCTGCTCCGTGATCGGCCCGAAGGCGCCGCCGATGCCGGCGTTGTTGAACATGGCGTCGAGCCGACCCCAGCGGTCGACGGCGAGGGTGACGAGTGCTTCGACATCGGGCTCCTCGGCGACGTCGACGGCAAGGAACGCCAGACGCTCACCGGCTCCGAGTTCGTCGACGAGGGTCCGGCCGCGCTCGGCGTTCAGGTCACCGGCGACGACGTTCCAACCGAGCTCGAGCCATCGCTCGACCGCGGCACGGCCGATGCCACCGCCGCCACCGGTCACGATCGCCACCCGGGTCTGATCAGTCGACTTCGTCCCCATCGGGACAGTCTGACCGGTTCAGTCGGCGGCGTCGGTGTCGGGACCCGGCCGGGTGAACAGCTCGGCCACGCCGGCGAGCGCGCCCATCGCGGTCGAGGTGTCGGCCGGCAGGAAGATCTTGGTCGCCTTGCCGTCGGCGACCTTGGCGAGGGCCTCGAGGTACTTGATGGCGATGAGGTCCGCCGTGGGGTCACCGTCGTGGATCGCGGTGTACACGGCGCGGATGGCGTCCGCCTCGCCCTCGGCGGTGGTGACCTGCCGGAAACGCTCGGCATCGGCGAGTTCGCGGATGGCCAGCGCCCGGCCCTCGGCTTCGAGGATCTCGCGTTGGCGCACCGCCTCGGCCTGGAGGATCTCGGCCTGACGCTGACCCTCGGCTCTGGTGATCGCCGCCTGCCGTTCACCATCGGCCTGGGTGACGGTCGCCCGCCGGGTCCGCTCGGCCTTCATCTGCTCGTGCATGGCGTTCATGACGTCCATCGGCGGGTCGATGCGCTGGATCTCGACTCGCTTGACCCGCACACCCCACGTGTCGGTGGCGTCATCGAGGATCGAACGCAGGCTCGTGTTGATCGAGTCACGGCTGGTCAGCGCCTGGTCGAGTTGCAGGTCACCGACGAGGTTGCGCAGGTTGGTCTGGGCCAACTTGGTGACGGCCATGATGAAGTTCGCCACGTTGTAGGTGAGCCGCTGCGGGTCGACCGGTTCGTAGTAGACGACGGCGTCGACGCTGACGACGACGTTGTCGGAGGTGATGACCTCCTGCGGGGGGACGTCGACCACCTGTTCGCGCATGTCGACGAGGACCATGCGGTCGATGAAGGGCACCAGCAGGCGCAGACCCGGCTCGGCCGTCGTCCGGAAACGCCCCAGGCGCTCGATGACCCCACGCTGGTAGGGACGCACGATCCGGACGCTGAAGGACAGGTACAGGATCAGCAGGACGAACACTGCGATGAGGACGATGAAGGGCATCATGACTCTCCTTTCAGGACTTCGTCACGAGGGCTCGACGACGACGCTGGTGCCTCGCACGTCGACGACCTTGACGGTGGCGCCGACGGGATGAACGACCCCGCCCGCCGACACGGCTCGCCACGACTCGCGGCCGATCTGGACGGTGCCGGACCCGGTCGGCCCGGTGGGGATCTCCTCGAGGACGACGGCTGCCTCACCGATCAGGCGCCGCGAGCCGACCCCGTCGGAGCGGTCATCGGCGTCGAGGCGACGTCGCAGCGGGATCAGCGCGACCGCCCCGATGACCGACACCACGAGGAACAGCACCCACTGCAACCCGGCCGACCCGCCGGCGAAGGCCACGACGGCTGCCGCCATCGCGCCGGCCGCGAACGGGAGCATGAAGAACGTGCCGGCGATGAACATCTCGGCGGCGGCGAACGCTCCGGCCACCAGCAGCCAGATCCAGCGCCAGGTCTCCGGATCGGCGATGTCCCCTCCCATACGGTGACGCTACCAAGGGGTCGGTGTAGCGTCGACTCGACATGGCCGGATCGGGGGCACTCCCACGCAGCGCCCCACGAGGGCTCTTCTACGGCTGGGTCGTCGTCGCCGTCACGGTCACGGCCATCCTCGCCGTCTCCGGCGTACGGGCAGCCCCCGGGGCCCTGCTCGTCGACATGGAGCGTTCGACGCCGTGGTCGACCTCGCAACTCTCGATCGCCGGGTCGATCGGCCTGCTGCTGTTCGGCCTCGCCGGACCGGTCGCCGGTGTGCTCATCCGCCGGTTCGGGGTGCGCACGATCACCACCATCAGCCTCGTCGGTTCGTCCGTGTCGCTGTACGCGTCGGCTCGGGCCCAGGAGCTGTGGCAGCTCCTGCTGTTCCTCGGGTTGACCTCCGGTGCCGCCGGGGGCCTGATCGCCAGCGTGCTGTCCGCCACCGTCGCCAATCGGTGGTTCGTGACCCGTCGTGGTCTGGTGACCGGCATCTTCGGTGCCGCCTCGAGTGCCGGCCTCCTGTTGTTCTTCCCGGTGTTCACGGGTCTCGCCGCCGCCGACGGCTGGCGGCGGGCCCTCGACGTCGGGGCGGTCGTGATCGCCGTGGCCGTCGTGCCGGTGTGGTGGTTCATGCGCGACTCCCCCGCCGAGGTGGGGATCGCACCGCACGGCGGCACGCCCGAACCGCCCCCGTCGTCCGACCCGGGCATCATGCGGCGGGCGGTCCGGCGACCCGAGTTCTGGCTGCTCGCGGGCACCTTCCTCGTGTGCGGAGGCACCAGCAACGGCCTCGTCGGCCAGCACTTCATCGCCCACGCCACCGACCACGGCTTCGCCGAGGTCACGGCGGCCAACTGGCTGGCGGTGATGGGGTTCTTCAACTTCGTCGGCACGCTGGCCAGCGGCTGGCTGACCGACCGGATCGATCCGCGGCGGTTGCTGTTCGCCTACTACTCGTTCCGCGGGATCAGCCTGTTCTTCCTGCCGGTGATGCACGACGACGCGTCGATCGCGCTGTTCGCGATCCTGTTCGGCCTCGACTACATCGCCACAGTCCCGCCGACGATCATGCTGTGCGCCGAGGCCTTCGGCCGCCACAACGCCGGCATCGTCTACGGCTGGGTCTTCGCAGCCCATCAGGTCGGTGCCGCCGGAGCGGCCTGGGGTGCCGGCCTGGTGCGTGATTCCCTCGGCAGTTACGGCTGGGCCTTCTCCGCCGGTGGTGGCATCGCCCTCGCAGCGGGCATGCTGGCGACGATGATCCGACGTCCGGCTCCGGACGCCCCGACCGGGATGGCGACCGCGTGAGCGTCCCCTCAGAGGGTCACCGCTACTACACGGGTCGGTACTGGAACGACTTCGAGACGGTGCGCCGCCACCTCGATGCCCGAGCGACCGGCGACCCGGACCTCACCTGGTACGACGCCCTGGCCGGTCAGGGCCGTCGCTTCGGACGCACCCTGATCCTGAACTGCGGAACCGGGTGGGTCGAGCGCGAACTGCACCGGGTCGGCATCGTCGAGGAGGTGGTCGGCATCGACATCGCCCCCCACCTGCTCGCCCAGGCCCGTCAGGGGGCGGCCGATGTCGGCATGACCGCGACCTACGTCGAGATGGACGTCAACCGGCGGCCACTGCCCGACGGTCCGTTCGACCTCGTCGTCAACCATGCCGCCGGCCACCACATCAGCCACATCGATCGCGTCCTCCGTCAGGTCGCCGACCGCCTCGCCCCCGACGGCCTGTTCGTGTCGTGGGACTACGTCGGCCCGCATCGCAACCAGTATCCGGCTGCGATCTGGGAGGCGGCGTGGGAGGTGAACCGCACCCTGCCCGAGCACCTGCGACAGGACATGCGCTACCCGCACCTCGAGACGATGATCGCCGACGACCCGACCGAGGCGGTGCACTCCGAGTTGGTGCTCGCCACGATCGACCGACACTTCGACGTCACCCATCGGGCACTGCTCGGCGGCGCGATCGGGTACCTGCTGCTCACCCACAACGAGGCCATCCACCGAGCTCCGCTCGACGAGGTCGACCCGTGGCTGACCCGGATCATGGAGGCCGACGGCGCGTTCACCGACACCCACCCGGAGCACGCGATGTTCGCCTACGTGATCGCCCGGGGTCGGGCCGAGCCGCGGTCGGCCGAGCAACTCGCCGCCTGGACCGCCGAGGAGGACGAGCGCGAAGCACGTGCACTGGCGAACGGGGGTGAGTACGGACCCCGCACCTGGCTGGCCGAACTCACCTACGGCTCCGAGGCACCGACACCGTCGCTCGGCCGGGCGATCGAGGCCCGCTGGCCGACTGCGACCCGGCGCTACAACCGCACGGTCGAGGTCATGCGGGGACTGCGTAGACCGCGAACGTCCCGGCCCCGGTGACGATCTCGTTGCCGTCGGCATCGGTCACCACCGCGTCCACGTGACTGACCCGCCGTCCGGCTCGGCGCACGGTGGCCGTGGCCGTGATCATCCCGCCGGTGCAGGGCCTGAGGAATCGGGTGTGGATGTCGATCGTGGAACACCAGTGACCGTCGGGCACACGCGTCATGACGGCCGCGCCCATCGCCGTGTCGAGCATGGTGAAGGGCACGCCACCGTGCAGGGCGCCGTGCGGGTTGATGTGAACGGGCAGCACCTCGAGTCGGGCGACGGCGACACCGTCGCCACGCTCGATGGTGAACCCGAGCAGGTCCTGCAAGGGAAACGGCGTACCGGCATCCATCGCCCGACGGTATCCGGCCCGACTCCGGTCATCGGGGTCCGAACGGCAAGACTCGACCCATGGAGTTCGGCATCTGCGTCGCGTCACGACCGTCCGATGTCGACTACGTCGTCGTGGCCGAACGACTCGGCTACACCCACCTGTGGGCGGCCGACTCCCAGATGATCTGGTCGGACGTGTACGCCTTCATGGCCCTCGCCGCAGCCCGAACGACGACGATGCGGATCGGCACCGGGGTGGCCGTCGCCCCGACGCGACCGGCCCCGGTCACCGCAGCAGCGCACGCGACGATCAACGAGATCGCCCCGGGCCGGGTCTTCTGCGCGATCGGCACGGGCAACACGGCGATGCGCATCATGGGTCATCCACCGATGTGGATCGGCGAGTTCGACCAATACCTGAGCGACCTGCGCGGCTTCCTCGACGGCGACGAGGTCGACTACACCTTCCGCGGCCGCACCGCACCGACCCGGCATCTGATGGCCGAGCACGGTTTCGTGCGCTTCGAGCCCCGGATCCCACTGTGGGTCTCGGCTTTCGGACCCAAGGCCATGGCTCTCGCCGCCCGGCATGGCGACGGTCTCATCACCTCGCTCCCCCCCGACCCGGCGGCGATCGCCGCGGCCCGCAGACGTCTGGCCGCCGACGCCGAGGCAGCCGGTCGGGATCTCACCCGCGACTCGTTCCCGATCGCAACGTTGACCACGGCCCTCGTGCTGCACGACGGAGAGAACCTCGACTCCGAGCGGGTGCGACGTCAGACCGGAGCGTTCGCCATCTCGAGCCTGCACTACTCCTACGAGCAGGTGACGCAGTTCGGGAAGCGCCGCCCCGAGCACCTCGCCGACATCTGGGACGACTACGTCGCCACCGTCGAGGCGACGCCGGTGGAACGTCGTCACCTGCGCACCCACCTCGGCCACAACTGCTGGGTGATCCCGGAGGAGGAGCGGTTCGTGACGCCCGAGCTCATCGACCGGACCTGTCTCGTCGGCACCGCCGACGACTTGCGGCGCCGGGTCGCCGACCTCGAGGAGGCCGGACTCGACCAGATCGTCCTGCTCCCGCCGCTCGATGAGAAGGAATCGGTGATCGCCGAGGTCGCGGACGTGCTCATCGGGCCGTGACCGATCACCGGCACTGATCACACCCACCGATCGCACCGGCGACGCGCCACGCCTGTCGCTGGGCATGACATCGACGCCTCCCTACGGTTGCCGCCGGAGGATCCCGCCCGGGATCACCGCCCACGGCCCCGGTCCCCGGCCG
>JBEAPU010000007.1:0-4494 GCA_041164245.1 Actinomycetota bacterium
GTCAGCGGGCGGCGTGCTGCGACCCGAAGATCGTCGGGGCACCTCGACGCGACCAGTCCGGCGCCCCCGGAACACTGCGACCGTCGACGACGAGGGTCTGCGACGCGGAGCCACCGATCACCGTTCCCGACAGCCTGCCGGTCACCCCGTTCGCGCCGATCCCGAGGATCGGGTACGAGTCGGCGCGCGAGTAGGTCTGCAGGAGCAGCGGCCGTGGTCGCGCCGACCGGTTCTCAGGCGAACCGTGGACGATGCAGCAGTTGTGGACCGTCACCGATCCGGCCGGCCCGTCGAGCCACACGACGGCATCCATGTCGAGCGCCGCGACATCCTCGGCTCGCATCGAGCCCGTCCATGTCCCGTCAGGGCCGTACAGGTCGTGGAGCGGGCCGGTGTGGCTCCCCGGCAGCACACCCATCGGACCCATCTCACCATCGACGTCGTCGAGGTAGACCCCGATCGTCAGCGGGCTGAAGTCGGTGTGCGGCCAGAACTGGATGTCCTGGTGCCAGTCGACCGGTTCGCCGCCCGACGACCACTTGAAGTTGAGCTTCGAGTGGTGGAAGCGCACCGGACCGCCGAGCACCTCGACGGCGAGTTCGGCCGCCGGACCGGCGAGGGCGAACCGGGCGAAGGTCTCGTGCTGGTCGACCGGTGAGTTCAGTCGTCGCAACCGGGGGGCCTCGGCCGTGTGACCCGATTCGACATCGAACATCGCGTCGGAGGCGGCAACCAGTCGACTGCGTTCGACGAACTCATCCGCAACCGCCTGCAACTCGGCGAGCCACGGCTCACCGACGAGGCCCGGCAGGTGCAGGTACCCGTCGCGTTCGTAGTCCGTGCGCCGGTCGGTCATCACGCTCGTGTCGGCCATCACCCGAGCGTAGGCGGCTCCCATGTGACGCCCGTCACCGGCGTTGCTACGGTTCTCCCATGGCGGAAGCGATGCGCGTTGCCGAGGCGGTGGCCGAGCTGGTCCGGATCCCGAGCGTCAACCCACTGCAGAGCACCGACGCCGCCGTCACCGGCGAAGGTCGTCTCGCCGCCCATCTCGCCGAGCGCGCCAGCGACCTCGGCGCCGAGGTCGAGCTCGATGACGTGTTCCCCGGCCGACCGAACCTCATCGCCACCTTCGCCGGCGAGCGACCCGACCTGCTGATGGTCGACGTCCACCTCGACACGGTCGCCGTCGAGCACATGACGGTCGACCCCTTCGACGGACGGATCGCCGACGGTCGGGTGTACGGCCGCGGGGCGGTGGACACGAAGGCCACGTTCGCGCTCGTGCTCGAGGCACTCGCCGCGCTGCGGGCCGACGGTCGCCGACCGGGTCCGACGGTGATGCTGGTCGGCACGGTGTCGGAGGAGATCGGCGGCCTCCCCGGCGCCCGGCGCCTCGCCGAGATGCTCTCGGATCGCGGCCGGCGTCTCGACCGGGTGATCGTGGCCGAGCCGACGCTGTGCGCACCGGTGCACGGCCACCGCGGCGGAGTCGGTCTCGAGGTGTGCCTCCACGGCCATGCCGCCCACTCCTCGCAGCCCGAGCTCGGGATGAACGCCGTGTCGGCCGCCGCTCGAGTGATCGCGGCCATCGACACCGAACAGGCGCGTCTCGCTGCGAACGTCGACGGACTCGCCCTCGGCGGCGGCTCGCTGTCGGTGACCGAGATCCGCGGTGGTGTGGCCCGCAACATCATCCCGGATGCGTGCGAGTTGTACGCCGGGCGTCGTCTCGCACCCGGCGAGGACCCCGGGAGCGAGTACCGGCGGCTCGTCGGACTGATCACGACCGCGGCCTCGCCGTGTCGGGCCGAGGTGACGATGGCGAACGGCCGGGGCTTCCCGGCGTTCCTCACCGACCCGGCGGACCCGTTCGTCGTCGAACTCGCCGCCCTCGGTGGCGAGGCACCTGTCACCGCCGGGTACGGGTCGAACTGCGCG
Source organism: Actinomycetota bacterium (assembly GCA_041164245.1). GTDB lineage: Bacteria > Actinomycetota > Acidimicrobiia > Acidimicrobiales > Ilumatobacteraceae > Casp-actino5. The sequence continues at coordinate 1,942 of JBEAPU010000007.1, forward strand.
GCGTACACCGGCATCGACGCACCGAAGGTGGTGTTCGGTCCCGGCTCGATCGATCAGGCCCACCAGGCGGTCGAGTGGGTCGAGATCGAGCAGCTCGTGCGTGCCGCCGGCGTGTACGAACGGCTGCTCGCTCCCGCCTGAATCGACCCTCACGGCACCGGTACCGAACGACGCCCGGTGGTACCGTCGTGATGACACGGACGTCAGGGGGTGATGATGCGGGTCGCGGTGATCGGTGCGGGGATGGCAGGACTGCTGGCGGCCATCGAACTGCGGCGCGCCGGTCACGAACCGATCGTGTTCGAGAAGGCCGACCGTCTCGGGGGCACCTGGCGCGACAACACCTACCCGGGACTGTCGTGCGACGTGCCGGCGCACTCGTACACCTACTCGTTCGCCCGCAACCCCGACTGGTCACGGCACTACGCGAGCGGTGACGAGATCCAGGGGTACTTCGAACGGGTCGCCGACGAGCACGGCCTGCTCGACCTGATCCGCTTCGGTGACGAGGTCACATCGCTCGCGTGGACCGGTGACGGCTGGGACCTCGCCACTGAGTCCGGACACCGCGACCACGTTCCGGTCGTGATCGCTGCGACCGGTGTGCTGCACCACCCGAAGGTGCCCGACATCGACGGCCTCGACACCTTCGCCGGGGCGCTCTTCCACTCGGCTCGTTGGGACCACACGGTCCCCCTCGACGGTCGCCGTGTCGGCGTGGTCGGCACCGGGTCGACCGCCGTGCAGATCACCTCGGCCCTGGTGGAGCGGGTGGCCGAGTTCAGCCTGTTCCAGCGCACCGCTCAATGGGTGCTTCCAGCCGACAACCCCGAGTACACCGCCGAACAGCAGGCCGCCTTCCGCGCCGACCCGGCAGCGCACGAGGCCTATGTGCGCGAACTCGCGATCACGATGTTCCAACGGACGTCGAGCGCCGTCACCGAGGCCGGGTCGGTGGAGCACGCGAAGGTCTCGGCGCTGTGCCGACGCAACCTCGAGCGGGTGCGTGATCCAGAGCTGCGGAAGCGGCTCACCCCGGATTACGAACCGATGTGCAAGCGGCTCATCATCGCCGGCGACTTCTACGAGAAGATCCAGCACCCGAACGCACGGCTCGTCACCGAGCGCATCGTGGGCGTCGAGCCGGGCGGGGTGCGCACCGGCGACGGCCAGCTGCACCACCTCGACGTGCTCGTGCTCGCCACCGGATTCCATCCCGACCGGTTCATCCGACCGACCGAGGTGATCGGTGTCGACGGCCTCGACCTCGACGATGTCTGGTCACCGACACCCGCGGCCTACCTGTCGGTGGCGGTGCCCGGCTTCCCGAACCTGTTCATGTTGAACGGGCCGAACAGCCCCATCGGCAACTTCTCGCTCATCGAGATCGCCGAGCGCCAGATGGCGTACGTGATGCAACTGATCGCCCGTCTCGATGAGGGGGCGGCCGGGGTCATGCCGACCACGGCGGCGACCGCGGCGTTCGAGGCCGAACGGCGCGAGGCGGCCTCGGGGACGATCTGGATGTCGGGCTGCGACTCGTGGTACCTCGACGCAACCGGGGTGCCGGCCTCGTGGACGTTCACCTACGAACGCTTCGTCGACGAGATGCGCGCCCCCGACCCCACTGCGTACGAACTGATCTGACGCCGATCAGCCGAGTTGGTCCATCATGCGGTCCAACTCCTCATCGAGGGCGAGACGCGCGGCGCGCTCCTGCTCGGTCTCCGACGCGTCGGCCTCGGCAACTGCAGCCCAGAACGACTCCGCTGAGTCCTCGAGGTCATCATCCATCGACATGAGCGCAACGTATTGAAGGGGTGTCTCAGCCGACGTTGCGGCCGACATCGACCCAGTGTGGGGCGCGCAGGGCCTTCTTGTCGACCTTGCCGTAGACCGTGAGCGGCAACTCGGCCACGACCTCGAACGCCTTCGGACGCTTGTAGGCCGCAAGGTGCTCACGGCAGTACGCAGCGAGGTCGTCGGTGTCGGGGGTGGCGCCGAGCGCCGGGACGATGACGGCGTGCACCGCCTCACCCCAGTCGGGATGCGGCACGGCAACCACCGCGACCTGGCCCACGCTCGGATGGGCGGCGATGACGTTCTCGACCTCGACCGAGTACACGTTCATCCCTCCGGAGATGATCATGTCGTTGCGCCGGTCGACGAGGGTGAGGAACCCCTCGGCGTCGAGACGGCCGACGTCGCCGGTGCGCATCCAGCCGCGGGCGAAGCGCGACGCGTACCCGTCGGGATCCTCCCAGTAGCCGGCCATCGTGTACGGCGAGCGCAGTGCGACCTCACCCACCTCGCCGGTCGCGACCTCGTTGCCGTCCTCGCCGATGACTGCGACCTCGCACATCAACGTCGAGCGGCCGCACGACGACAGCAGGGCCGGTTCGTCGAGGGCCCGGACGTGATCGGCCTTGGTCAGCGAGGTCGCGAAGTTCGGGCACTCGGTCTGCGCGTACAACTGCTGCAGCACTGGACCGAACAACCCGATCGCCTGACGGAGACGCTCCGGCGAGATCGGTGCCGCCCCGTACTGGATGG
>JBEAPU010000008.1:0-9783 GCA_041164245.1 Actinomycetota bacterium
GACGAGCTCGCCGGCGTTCAGCCGTCCGGACCCCGCCGCGTCGATGAGTGCCTGCAGGTTCGTCCCCGAACCCGATGCCAGCACCACGATCCGCACCGTCACGACTCCAGGATCACCCGTCGTCCGCCGGGGGTGCCGGCCACGAGGTCACCGATCACCCACGTCTCCTCGTCGATCGCGTCCCGGACCTCGCTCACCCGGTCGGGAGGGCACACGATCACCATCCCGATGCCCATGTTCAACATGCGGTGCAGCTCCTCGGTGTCGACCCCGACGGCGAGGTCGCGCACGAGGGCGAACAGCGGTGGCGTCGGCCACGAGCCGAGACGGACGCGGGCATCGACCCCGTCGGGCAGCACCCGGGGCAGGTTCTCCGGCAGTCCACCACCGGTGATGTGGGCGAGGGCGCTGATCGCCGACCCGGTCGGCGAGTCGAGCAGGGGTCCGAGCACGTCGAGGTACGACCGGTGGGGTTCGAGCAGGGCCTCACCGAGCGGTCGGTCGAGCCCGGCCGGGGCGACCTCCATCGGGAACCACTCGAACAGTCGACGCAGGAAGGAGTAGCCGTTGGTGTGCGGACCGCTCGAGGCCAGTCCGATCAGGACGTGACCGGCGGCGACGTCGTCGCGTGGGAGCAGGTCGGCCCTGTCCGCCAGGCCGACCAGCGTGCCGGCGATGTCGAAGGCTCCGGGGGAGTACACGCCGGGCATCTCGGCGGTCTCGCCGCCGAGCAGCGCGCACCCGGCTGCGGCGCAGGCGTCGGCCATGCCGGCGACGACGTCGGCGACGAGGTCGGCGTCGAGTGTCGACGCCGCGATGTAGTCGAGGAAGAACAGGGGGCGGGCGGCCTGCACCAGGACGTCATCGATGCAGTGGTTCACGATGTCGACGCCGACCGAGCGCACCCGACCGAGCCGTGCCGCCAACTCGACCTTGGTGCCGACACCGTCCGTCGAGGCGACGAGCACCGGGGCGGTCATGCCGGCGGCGGCGCTGAGGTCGATCACCCCGCCGAACGACCCGACCCCGCGCAGCACGGCGGGGGTGAGGGTCCGCTCGACGTCGGCACGCATCCTCTCGACCGCCCGGTTGCCCTCGTCGATGTCGACACCGGCCGCTGCGTACGACCCGAGCGCGGCCCCCGGCGCGCGCCAGGCGATGTCGCGGCGGAGCTGCATGCCGTCGAAGGCGATGCCCTCGAGTGCCTCGTAGGCACGGCCCCGCGCCGTCGCGAGGTCGGGGCCGACACCGGTGACGGACAGGACCCGTCCGCCGCTGACCCGTCCCTCGTGGTCGATGCCGGCGGGGAAGAGCACTGCCTCGGGGTCGTCGACCGATCGGCAGGAATCCGTGACGCTCGGGAAACCGTCCGCCAGGACGGGCATGCCGGTCCGCGGCGTCCCGGGGTAGCCAGCGGCGGCGGCGACGACGCAGCACGACGCTCCGGTGCGACTCGGGATCACCGGGCGGCCGTCGCACACGGCGTCGATCACGGTGTCGAGTTCGCCACGGGTACAGGCCGCCGCGATCGCCGCCAGGTCGATGCGGTCCGGGTCGAGCAGGGGCAGCACGGCCTGGGTCTCCGGGTCGCCGAAGCGGCAGTTGTACTCGACCAGGCGTGGCCCCTCGGGGGTGACCATCAGCCCGGCGTAGAGGACGCCGACGTACGGCGTGCCGGCGGCCGCGAGGTGGTCCAGCACCGGCTGCACGAACACCTCGAGCAGACGGCCCGGCACGAGGTCGGGATCGGGGGCGAGGGCGGCAGGGGCGTAGGCACCCATGCCGCCGGTGTTGGGGCCGGTGTCCCCCTCGCCGATCCGCTTGTGGTCCTGCGCCAGCGGCAGGGCCACGGCCTGTCGACCGTCGCACAGGGCCAGCAGCGAGCACTCCGGTCCGGTCATGCGTTCCTCGAGGACGAACGCACCGCGCGCCGCCATGGCGATGATCGCGGTCTCGGTCGCCGCGTCGCCGTCGGGGACCTCGACGCCCTTGCCCGCGGCGAGCCCGTCGTACTTCACGACCACCGCGGAGCCACGGTCGCGCCACCAAGCGAGGGCGGTCTCGACGTCGCCGGCTGCGAAGCGGGCGTGGGCGGGGCCGGGGATGCCGAGCGCGACCGCGAGGTCACGGCTGTGGCCCTTGGAGGTCTCGAGGCGTGCCAGCTCGGCGGTCGGACCGAAGCAGGCGACACCGAGGGTCGCGCACCGGTCGGCGACACCGTCGGCGAGCAGCGTCTCGGGACCCGGGATGACCAGCGCGAACGTGCGCAGCTCGCCGTCGTCGGGGACGGTGGGTGCCACCGTCACGTCATGGCCGGCCTCCCGGCACGCCCAGGCGATGGCCTGCTCACGGCCGCCGCCGCCGAGCACGAGGACGCGCATCAGCCGAGCACCCCCTCGAAGGCCAGCTTGGCCTGGGTGGCGTCGACCGGGATCGGGTAGTCCCCGGTGAAGCACGCATTGCAGTAGCCGTTGTCGGACCCGACGGCCCGCATCATGGCGTCGAGGCTCAAGAACGCGAGGCTGTCGGCACCGATGTGGGCCCGCATCTCCTCGATGGCGGCCCGGGCGGCGAGCAGGTCCCCGTCGTGACCCATGTCGACCCCGAAGTGGCAGGCGTGGGTGATCGGTGGGCAGGTGATGCGCAGGTGGACCTCGGTGGCACCCGCGTCACGCACGAGGCGCACCAGCGGACCGGCGGTCGTGCCGCGGACCAGCGAATCGTCGATCATGACCACCCGACGCCCCTCGAGGTTCTCGCGCAGGGCGTTGAACTTGAGCGCCACACCGCGCTCGCGCATCGCCTGGGTGGGTTCGATGAACGTCCGGCCGATGTAGCGGTTCTTGATCAGGCCGTCGTTGAACGGGATCCCGCTCTCGGCCGAGTACCCGATGGCCGCCGGGATCGACGAGTCGGGGACGGGGATGACGACGTCGGCGGGCACGCCGGACTCCCGGGCGAGTTCGACGCCGAGGCGCTGGCGCACCTCGTGGACGCTGTGGCCGTCCCACACCGAGTCCGGTCGCGAGAAGTACACGAACTCGAACGTGCAGCGGGCACCGGCGCCCGACGGGGCGAGCGCCTGGGTGCGGTGCAGCTCCCCGCCGCGCAGGCTGATCAGTTCACCGGGCCGCACCTCGTCGATCTCGGTGCAGCCGAGGGTCGCGAGAGCGCAGGTCTCGCTGGCCACGGCGTGTCCGCCGTGGGGGAGTCGACCCACCGACAGCGGGCGGAAACCCCAGGGGTCGCGGATCGCGAGGACCTGATCGGCGGCGAGCAGCACCAGCGAGAAGGCTCCCTTCCAGGCGGGTGCGGTGCGTTCGAGTCGCTCCTCCCAGGTGCGGCCACCGGACGCGGCGAGCATCAGTGCCATCACCTCGGTGTCGCTCGTGGCGGTCAGGCCGAAACCGCGTCCGAGCAGTTCCTGCCGGAGGTCGGCGGCGTTCGTGAGGTTCCCGTTGTGGGCGACGGCGAGCGGCCCGTGCATCGACTCGACGAGGAAGGGTTGGATGTTGCGCTGGGCGTTGGCGCCGCTCGTCGAGTACCGGGTGTGACCGATGGCGTGGTAGCCGACGAGTGGGGCGAGGGTGTCGGCGGTGAAGACGTTGGCGACGAGACCGGTGTCCTTGTGGAGTCGGGCCCGACGGCCGTCGCTCACCGCGATCCCGGCGGCCTCCTGACCGCGGTGCTGGAGGGCGAACAACCCGAAGAACGCGAGTTGGGCGACGCCGTCGCCGTGAGGGGTGGACACCCCGATCACCCCGCACTCGTCGTGGGGGCGATCGAGGGATACGGGCACGGCGGTCGGGGTGGTCGGTCGTGGAGTGGTCACAGCAGTCCTGCCTGATGGAGGTGGGCGATGAGGCGTGGTGCCACCGGGTACGGGGCGGGTTCGACCGCGACGCCGATGAGTCGGCGGGCGGCGTCGAGGTAGCGGGCGCTGGTCGCCGACCAGACGTCGGCAGACAGGGATGGCGGGTCGCCGTGCCCGGTGTAGCCGAGGTCGGCGAAGGCCCGCCGCACGACCTCCTTGTCGAGGCTCTCCGGTTCCCCACCGGCGACGAGTCGCTCGTCGAGTCCGTCGGCCACCCACCAGCGCGACGAGTCGGGGGTGTGCACCTCGTCGATGAGCAGCAGTTCGCCCTCGGCGGAGAGCCCGAACTCGTACTTCGTGTCGGCCAGCACGAGCCCAGCTGACGCACCGAGTCGGACTCCCCGGTCGAACAGCCGCAGGGCGATGTCGTGCACCCGGTCCCACAGGGCGGAGTCGACGAGACCGCGTTCGACCACCTCGGCGCAGGTGATCGGCTCGTCGTGGCCACCGGCGGCCGCCTTGGTGGTCGGTGTGACGATCGGGGTGGGCAGGGCGGTGTTCTTGGCGAGCCCGTCGGGGAAGCGGTGGCCGTACATCGTGCGGGCACCGGTGGAGTACATGCCCCACAGCGAGGTGTCGGTGACGCCGGTGATGCGGCCCCGCACGACGACCTCGACGGGCAGCGGGTGGGCGCAGCGGGCGACGAGAGCGTTCGGGTCGGGGACCGAGAGCACGTGGTTGGCGACGATGTCGGTGGTCTCGGCGAACCACCACGCCGAGAGCTCGTTGAGCACCTGGCCCTTGTGGGGCACTCCGGCGAGGACCCGGTCGAAGGCGGAGAGCCGGTCGGTGGTGACGAACAGGCGTCGTTCGCCGCCGGCGTCACGGGGCAGCGCCCACGAGACCCGGACCTTGCCCTCGCGCCGGTCGGCGAGCGGGAGGTCGATCCCCATGAACGGGTCGGGGAGGTCGATGTCAACGTCGGGCATGCCGGACCCCGTTCGCGATGATGTGCAGGCCGAGATGGCGTTCGGCGTCGACGTGACGTCGACGCGGGTGCTGCCGGGGGAGGACGTGGTTCTCCGGGTGCGGCATCAGGCCGAGGATCCGGCCCGTCGCGTCGCTGACGCCGGCGATGGCGTCGACGGACCCGTTCGGGTTCGCGCCGGCGTAGCGCAGCGCGACCCGCCCGTCGGCGGCGAGCGCGGCCGGGTCCGGGTGCACGTAGCGACCCTCCCCGTGGGCGATCGGACAGTGCACCGTCGCCGTCAAGCCGGCGGTCCAGCAGCACACCGAGTCGGCCACGGCGTCGAGTTCGACCCAGTCGCAGATGAAGCGGCCGGCGTCGTTGTGGCCGAGCGCGCCGGGGAGGAGCCCGGCCCGCGTCAGCACCTGGAACCCGTTGCACACCCCGAGGAGCATCCCGCCGGCGTCGACGAAGTCGGCCAACCGGTGGCCGAGGCCGACCTCGAGTTCGAGGGCCAGCAGGCGGCCTGCGCCGTGTGCGTCGCCGTGGCTGAAGCCGCCGGCGACGACGGCGAGCGCAGCCGACTCGAGCAGCGAATCCCCGGCGACGAGTTCGTCGACGCGGACGGTGCGGGGCTCGGCGCCGGCGAGTCGCAGGGCGAGCGACATGTCGGGGTCGCGGTTCGTCCCGGGGCCGGTGATCACCAGTGCCCGCACGGCGCTCATCGCCGGTCCCCGGTGTGTGCCCGGACGAGATCCTCGAGCGGGACCCGGGCGATGCCGGCCAGGTCGAGCACCGGTTCGGCGGTCGTCCGGCCGATGACCGTCGCCTCGTCACCGAGGTTCACCAGCAGATCGGTGAGGTGCTCGGCTCGCACGGTGACGAGCAGGCGACCGGTGGACTCGGCGAACAGGCCGGTCATCGGGTCGGGGTGGGCGAGGCTGTCGAGACGGGCGCCGAGGCGCCCGGCCACGCACATCTCGGCGACGGCGACGGCGAGGCCGCCCTCGGCGAGGTCGTGGCAGCCGGTGACGAGCCCGGCTCGGATGGCCGCGTGCAGACGCCGGTAGCGCGCCGGTGCGTCGGGGTCGGGCCCCGGTGCCGAGCCGGGGCCCTCGGCCGGCACGCCCTCGGGGTACAGCACGTCGAGGTGGCTGCCGGCGAACTCGGGGCGGGTGCGGCCGATGAGCACCAGCACCTCGTCGGGCCCACCGGGTTCGGGCGTGAGCAGGTGGTCGACGTCGTCGACGTGGGCGACGGCGGTGATGACGAGCGTCGGCGGCACGGCGTGACGACGGCCGTCGGGGCCGGTGTACTCGTTGTTCAACGAGTCCTTGCCGGACACGAACGGTGCGCCGAACGCCCGGGCGGCCGCTGTGCACCCGTCGACGGCGGCGACGAGGTCGCCCATCGTGCTCGGTCGGCGCGGGTCGCCGAAGGAGAAGTTGTCGAGGAGCGCGACCCGGTCCGGGTCGGCGCCGACGGCGACCACGTTGCGGATGGCCTCATCGGTGGCGGCCCATGCCATCCACTCGGGATCGTGGAGCCCGTGGAGCGGGTTGAGGCCGATGCCGATGGCGATGCCGTGACGCTCCTCGGGGTCGACGAGGGCGACCCCGTCCGCCGGGGCGTCCCGTGCGCAGCCGATGAGCGGCCGCACGATCGTGGCCCCGCGGATCTCGTGGTCGTAGCGGTGCACGACATCGGCCCGCGAACGCAGGTTCGGGTGGGCGAGCAGCTCGAGGAGCACGGCGGCCGGGTCGTCGACGTGTCGGCTGCGCGGTGTGCGGTCGGGTTCGGGGAGGACGGCGGTCATGTGGCGGGTCGGCCGACCGTCGTGGAGGAACCCGGTGTCGAGGTCGACGACGACGTCGCCGCCGGCCCGCACGACGAGCCGTCCGTCCCCGGTGAACGCGCCGATGTCGGTGTACTCGACACCGGAGGCCACGCAACGGGTGAGCAACTCGCCGACGGTGTCGACGGGCACGGCGACGACCATGCGCTCCTGGGCCTCCGACAGCCAGATCTCCCATGGTTCGAGGCCCGGATACTTGAGCGGGACGCGGTCGAGGTCGACGTCGGCGCCGACCCCCTCGGCCATCTCGCCGACCGCGGACGACAGTCCGCCTGCACCGCAGTCGGTGATCGCCCGGTACAGGTGCTCGGCGCCGACGAGGGCGTCGATCAGCAGTTTCTCGGTGATCGGGTCGCCGATCTGGACGCTGGCCCCGGCGACGCTGCCGGTGGTCGCGTCCATGGTGGCGCTCGAGAAGGTGGCGCCGCGCACACCGTCGCGCCCGGTGCGGCCTCCGAGGACAACCACCCGGTCACCGGGCTGGGGTGCCTCGGGCGGTCGCCAGGTGTCGGACCGGCCGATGCAGCCGGCGAACACGAGCGGATTGGTCGTGTAGGCCGGGTCGAACCACACGGCCCCGGCGACCGTCGGCAGGCCGATCTTGTTGCCGTAGTCGGCGACACCGTCGATCACCCCCTCGATGATGCGGGCCGGGTGCAGGGTGCCGGCGGGGACACCGGCCGGGTCGGTGTCGGCCGGTCCGAAGCAGAGGATGTCGGTGACGGCGATCGGTTCGTGCGCCATGCCGAGGACGTCACGTATCACGCCGCCCACACCGGTGTTCGCCCCGCCGAACGGTTCGATGGCCGAGGGGTGGTTGTGCGTCTCGGCCTTCAGGGCGTAGGTCGTGGCGCCGGCGAAGCCGATCACCCCGGCGTTGCCGACGAAGGCCGAGCGCACGAACGGCGCCGCGATGTCGTCGGTGCAGGATCGCAGGGTTCCGAGGAGCGAGCTGCGCTCGTCGAGCGGTGCGCCGCTCGGGTCGGTGACGGTGATGCGGGCCCGGAACGTCTTGTGGGCGCAGTGCTCGCTCCAGGTCTGGGCGAGTGTCTCGAGTTCGACGTCGGTCGGGTCGCGGCCCTCGCTCGCGAAGTGCGCCCGGATCACCTCGAGTTCAGCCGGGTCGAGGGCGAGCCCGCGCTCGACCGACAGCGTGGCGAGCGCGGCGTCGTCGAGTGCCCGGATCGGGACGACGCTGGCCCGGTGACGCACCTCGGCGGGTCGGTCGAGCGGCGGTGTCGCGGGGCCGACGACCCAGCGTTCGACGACCGGGTTGGCCACGACCCGCTCGACGAACTCGGCGACCTGGCGCGTCGCCGCCGGCTCGGTCATGTCGAGGCGCTTGCCGACGGTGGCCGAGTCGACGGCGATGCCGAGGCGCCGAGCCGCGGTGACGACGGCCGCCCCGGCGGTGTCGGTGACCCCGGGGAGCAGCGTGATCTCGATGCCGTCACCGTCGGGTGCGTCCCACGTGGCGCGCTGCAGGAGCGGGTCGACCAGCAGGTGTTCGAGTCGGTCGCGTCCGTCGTCGTCGAGGGAGGCTCGCAGGTGGATGACGTCGGCCACGTCGAGGCCCGCCGGAGGGGTGATCCCGAGGTGCTTCGACGCTCGTTCGAGGGTCGCGGTGCGCGGGTCCGGGGCGATCGATCTGATCGTCAACCGATGGTCCAGCAGCACTACGGCGACCTTAGGAGACGGGCCGTTGGAGGGGGTCGCGTTGAACGAAAAGTTCACAGGTGGCGGCGCCGTCGGCGGTGCCCTGACAGACTCTCCTGATGACCGAGCGACAGGAGCGGTGGGTCGTCGTCGGGGCCGGGGTCGCCGGTTCCGTGGTGGCGGCCCGTCTCGCCGAGTTCGGTGCTGGCGAGGTGGTGCTCGTCGAGGAGGGCGAGGTCTCGCCGACGCCGTCGCCGGTCGACGTCGATGCGGCGCTCGACGGGGGCCGCCGCCGTGCCGGGATCGTCATCCGCCGGTCGGTCGGGGCCGAACCCCAGCCGTACACGGCCGCGGTCGGGCTCGGGGGCGGGTCGGCCGTGAACGCGATGGTCGCCTCACCGGGCGGACCGTTCACCCGGCCCCACCGCCTCACGCTGCACACCTGCGATGCCGACGATCTTGGCGCGGTCGATCACGTGCTGGCGGCGGCGGTGCCCGGCACCCGGGTGGTGAATCTGACGGCGGAGCGGGTGGGTGGCCGTCTCCGGCGGGTGTCGGTGGCCGAGGCGTACCTCGGTACGGCGTCGGGTGAGTTGCGTTTGATCGGTGGGACGCGGGTCGATCGCGTCGTGTTCGACGGTGATCGGGTGGTCGGTGTCGTGCGGGCCGACGGCGCCGAGTTGGATGCCGACCGGGTGGTGGTGTGCGCGGGTGCCGTCGGCAGCCCGCTGATCCTGTGGCGGTCGGGACTCCGGATCCCGGCGATCGGGCAGGGGTTCTCCGACCATCCGTCGGTGACGGTCGACCTCGAACCCGGGGACGTGGCGTGGGGTCCGGGTCCGACGGGGGTGACGGTGGCTGCGTCGGCAGCGATCGTCGACGGTGTGCAGGTGCTGCCGGTGAACACCGCCGGCTCGCTCGTGTTCGGGTTGCTCCGGCCCTCGGTGCGTGGCGTGGTGCACGCCCCGGTGGGACCCGAGGCGACGGAGGCCGACCCGGTCGTCATCGAACATCTGGTCGCCGACCACGAGGGCGACGTCGCCCGACTCGCCGAGGTCATCGATCGGGTCGTGTCGCACGCCGGTGTCCGGGTGCGCGAGCCGTGGCGGGACACGACGGCGATGGTGCGCGATCACCTGACGACGCGTCCGCCGGCCTACACGCACGCGACGTCGACGTGTGCCATCGGCTCGGTGACCGACGCCGTCGGTGCGGTGCACGGCCGACGCGGGCTGTTCGTCGTGGACGCCTCGGTGTTCCCGACGGTGCCCTCGGTCAACCCGATGCTGCCGACGGTGCAGTTGGCCGAGACGCTTGTGGGTCGCTGGCGGGCGACCGGCGTCGTGCCGACACCCTGACGGCGAGCACCCAACCGGCCAGCGCGGCCGCGGCGAAGATGAACCACTGCACGGCGTACGACAGGTGCGAGCCCTCGCTGAGATCCGGGCGCATCACGGGTTCGGGCAGGTCACCGGTCTCGGGCGGGTCGGA
>JBEAPU010000009.1:0-53658 GCA_041164245.1 Actinomycetota bacterium
CTGAACGGCCAGAAGGTCTGGACGACCCTCGCCCACGTGTCCGACTACGGGGTGATCATCGCCCGGACCGACCCCGAGCAGGTCAAGCACGCCGGTATCTCGATGTTCATCGTCGACCTCAAGGCCCCGGGCGTGGAGATCCGCCCCATCCACCAGATCGACGGCGGCAAGCACTTCAACGAAGTCTTCTTCACCGACGTGCGCATCCCGGCCGACAACCTGCTCGGCGAGATGAACAACGGGTGGCGTCAGGCGACTGCGATGCTCATGTACGAGCGCGTCGCGATCGGCTCGATGGGGGCCGGCAAGATCTCCCAGCCGATGTACGACATGCTCCTCAAGTGGGCCGAGAAGTCGGGACGGATCGACGACCCGGTGGTCCGGGACGAACTGATGCAGCTCTACGCCATGGAGACGACCAAGGCGATGGTCGCGATGCGCAACCGCGCCGAGATGAAGGCCGGCAAGGCACCCGGGCCCGGCGGCTCGCTCGGCAAGCTCTACTCCTCGATCATCGCCCGGCGTTTCCGCCACATCGCCCAGAACATCGCCGGGGCCTCCACCCAGGCGTGGGAGGGTGAGGATTCAGCCGAACAGGCCCTCGTCACGACGATGTTGAACTCGCTGCAAGCGGGCATCGCCGGTGGCACCGACGAGATCCAGCGCAACATCATCGGCGACCGGGTGCTCGGCCTGCCCCGCGACATCTCCGTCGACACGAACGTGCCGTTCAAGGAACTCAAGGTCGGCACCCAGCGCTGAGCCGAGCCGATCGGGGCTCACGCCGGGGCGACGAGCGCCCGGTGGTCGGTGTGATCCTCGGCGGACCCTCCGAGAGCGAACACGGCGACCCCGGCGAGCGACATCGCGCCGGCCACCAGGTACGCCGTGTCGTACCCTCCGGCGACATCGTGCAGATACCCGAGCAGCCACGGTCCGCCGGCCACGCCGATGATCCCGACGAACTGGCTGCGGCTGAAGAGCCTCGGGTACTCCCGCACCCCGAATCGCTCGGCGATGAGCAGCGGTTGGAGCATCAGGATGTTCCCGACCGTGGCACCGAAGAGGATGATGCAGGCGAACAACGCAAGAGTCGAGTAGGACACCGCCAGCCCGACGAGGGCGACCATCTGCAGGAGGGTCAGCACGGCGATCACCCGGGTGAGTGGGAAACGGGGGAACACCCGACCCCCGACCAGTCGAGCGACGATCGACGTGATGGCGAGCGCCAGTGTCGCGAAGGCCGCCGTCGACGCAGTCGTGCGCTCCTCGGCGAGTTTGACGAGTTGCTGGATTCCCCCCACCTGCGACCCGAGGGAGAGCACGTAGCCGATGGTCACGGCGATGAAGAAGCGGCTCCGGACGGCGACGTCGAAGGGCGTGCCGACGACCGACGGTGCCGCAACGCCCGCCACGACCCGTTCGCCGTCGGGCAGGAAGCCGAGTTCGCCGGGATCGCTGCGCAACAGGAACCATCCGGGTAGCGCGCAGCCGAGCAGGAACACGAGCGCGAGCCAGGGTGTGGCGTCGGCCATCCCCCGCTCGTCGATGAACCACTTCATGGCCGGCGTCAGCGCCACACCCCCGAAGGACAGCCCGGTCGAGGCGACCGAGATCGCCATGGCACGGCGCTGGTGGTACCAGCGGGTGACCACCGTGGTGACTGTGACCAGTCCGGCCGCTGCGAAGCCCACGCCGAAGAGTGAGTACACCGCGTACAACTGCCACACGGCGTCGACTCGCCCGAGGAGGACGAGCGCGACCGCCCCGATGACGGACCCAGCGATCACCACCTGTCGGGCGTCGCGCCGGGCGATCGAGCGGGCGACGACGAGACCGGTGATCCCGGAGATGACGAAGAACACGGTGATACCGAGCGAGAGCGAGCCGACGTCCCACCCCTTCTCCTTGCTCAGGGCGTTCAGGTACACCGCCATCCCGTAGAAGCCGAGGCCGGCGCCGGTGGTGAGGATCAGGAATCCGCCGAGCACCACCCGCCGTCCCGGGAATCGAGTGACGGTGGGCGGGGCGGTTTTCGATGGCACGACCGAACCGTAGCGACTGGGCCATCGGTATTCTTCACTCCACGATGTTCACCAACTCGTTGAAGACTGCCGTGCTGCTCGCCGGCCTCGGCGGGTTGATCGTCGCCGTGGCGGGCATCCTCGGAGGGGGTTCGTCGAACTCGCTCACGATCGGCATCGTGATCGCCCTGGTCATGGTCGGAGGGTCGTACTGGTTCAGCGACCGGCTGGCTCTCGCGTCGGCGAAGGCGCGGGTCATCGACGAGTCGCAGGCACCGGAGTTCTTCGCCATGGTGCGCACGCTCGCCGACCGGGCCGGCCTGCCGATGCCGACCGTGGCGATCGCACCCGCCGGTCAGCCGAACGCGTTCGCCACCGGACGCAATCCGCGCCATGCGGTGGTCTGCGCCACGGAGGGCCTGCTGGCGAGCCTGCCCCGTGACGAGGTCGAGGCGGTCATGGCACACGAGTTGATGCACGTGCGCAACCGGGACATCCTCATCGGATCGGTCGCGGCAGCCATCGCGACGGCGATCTCCTACGCCGCACAGATGGCGATGTTCTCGGCGATGTTCGGTGGGCGTGACCGGCGCGAGGGCGGACATCCGCTCGGGACCCTCGCCGTGGCCCTCCTGGCACCGATGGCTGCGGGGCTGCTGCAGATGGCGGTGAGCCGCTCACGGGAGTACGAGGCCGACCGGGGGGCCGCCGAGTTGATCGGATCCGGTGCGCCGTTGGCCAGGGCGTTGCAGCGGATCGAGCAGATCGCCGTGCAGCGGCCGATGGCCGTCGCACCGGCACAGGCACAGGCCTACATCCACAATCCGCTCGCCGAGGCACGACCGTCGTCCCACGGGCCGAACGTGGCTCGGTTGTTCAGCACACACCCCCCGACCGAGGAGCGGATCCGCCGCCTCCTCGCTCTGTGAGCCGCATGGCGACCGTGTCCCCCTGCTCGAAGGTGTGCCGCATCGATGCCCGGGGATTGTGCGAGGGCTGTCATCGGACGCGGCGTGAGATCGCCGTCTGGGGTCTGCTCCCAGACGACGAGGCACGGGCGATCATGGGCACCCTGCCGGGTCGGCGTGCGGCGGACCCGTCCGCCGGAGCGGGCTGAGCCGCTCCGTCAGATCCGGAAGAGGTCGTCGAGCATCGACCCGCCGGCCGAGGTCTGGCCGTGCTCGGTCGTGTCCTCGGATCCGGTGAACGCCCCATAGCCGTCGACCTCGAGGCGTGCGGCCAGTTCGGGCCCCCCACTGGCCACGATGCGTCCCTTCACGAGGATGTGGACGTGATCGGGGTGGAGTTCCTCGAGGAGCCGGCTGTAGTGAGTGATCGCCAGCACGCCGAGAGGGGCATCGGGGTCGTTCGACAAGTCCTCGACACGCCGCGAGCAGTCACGAAGGGCATCGATGTCGAGTCCGGAGTCGAGTTCGTCGAGGATCGCGAAGCGCGGTGCGAGCACAGCGAGCTGAAGGGTCTCGTTCCGCTTCTTCTCACCGCCCGACAGGTCGACGTTGAGCGATCGGTGGAGGAGGCGGTCCTCGAGGCCGATCCGTTCAGCCTCCGAACGGAGCAGAGACTCGAGTTCGTCGAAGGAGCGCCCCCGTTCCGCAAGGGCCGCAGCGAGCATGTCATCGAGCGCGACCCCGGGGACCTCGGTCGGGTATTGCATCACGAGGTGCACTCCGGCAGTGGCTCGTTGCCAGGCCGGCAGCGCCAGGATGTCGACACCGTCGAGGAGCACCTCTCCACCAGTGACCGTGTACCCGGGCTTGCCCATCACGACGGCCGAGAGCGTGCTCTTGCCCGCACCGTTCGGTCCCATCACCGCGTGCACCTCACCGGATCGCACGGTCAGGTCGATCCCGCGCAGGATCTCCGTGCCACCCACCTCGGCGTGCAGACCACGGATCTCGAGCACGCTCGTCATGACACGACCTCCACATGGACGACCCCGTCGACGACTCGGGCTCGATGGACCCGCACCGGTTGCGTCGCCGGGAGGGTGTCCGGCTCACCGGTGACGAGGGAGAACGCACTGCCGTGCTTCGGGCACTCGAGGGTGCAGGCGTCGGGCCACACCTCGCCGTCCGACAGGGACACCTTGGCATGACTGCAGGTGTCGTCGATGGCGTGCACCTCATCGCCGATACGGACGATCGCGACCGGAACACCGTCGACCACGACCCGCCGGGCCGTTGAGGGTTCGATCTCGTCGAGTCGGAACATCGACGTCATCGTGAGCCCCCGGTCAGATTGAGGCGGTCTGCCACCCGGGCCCGCAACTCGTCCGCGAGATCAGCGACCGGAACCTGTGCGATCACCTCGTCGAAGAACCCGAGGACGACGAGGCGTTCGGCGACCTCGGGCGGGAGCCCACGGCTCTCGAGGTAGAAGCGTTGGTCGGCGTCGATGGGGCCAACGGTCGAGGCGTGACTGCACTTGACGTCGTTGTTGCGGATGTCGAGGTTCGGCACACTCTCCGCCCACGCCCCCTCACTCAGCGTGAGGTTCCGGTTCGTCTGGTTGGAGTTCGTCCCACGCGCGTTCTCGGCGATCGAGATCAAACCGGTGTACACACTCCGCGCCCGATCCTGCACGGCGCCCTTGAACAGCATGTCGCTCGTCGTGTGGGGGGCGAGGTGCTCCTGGATGACGCGGAAGTCGTGCATCTGCTCTCCTGCCGCGAAGTAGAGCGCAACCTGCCGCATCGTTGCGCCCGCGGCGATGGCCGACGCCTGGGTGCGCACCCGTGTGTAGTACCCGCCGAGGGTGACGGTCGACAGCGAGGTGGTGGAGTCGCGTTCACCGCTCACGAGTTGGTGGCCGACCTGCCACGACTGCTCGTCGAGGTCGTTCACGGCCAGGTACGAGACGTTCGCTCCCGGGGAGCTGCGCAGGTCGAGCACGGGGACGACGAGCGATCCGTCGTCCCCACCCGACGGGTCGGACATGAACCGCTCGACGACGGTCACCGACGAGTTCTCGGCCGCTCGCACGATCGTGCGTGGGAACGCTGCGCATCCGGCGGGGACCCGATGCGTGATCACGATCGGGGCCTCGACGGCGACGCCCTTGGGGACGTCCACGGCGATCGTCGTCTGGTGGGCCGAGTTGTAGGCCGCGAACACGTCCGGCTCGGGGACGTCGTTCACGGGCTCGGTGTGCTGTCGTACGACCTGGGTCGGGCCGGAGACATCGGAGACGAAGGGAGAGGGGACGAAACGGCCGGGGTCGAGCTGCTCGATTCGGCTGTAACGCCAGATCTCCGCGTCCGCCGTGGGGAGTTCGAGGTCGGCGAGTGCGGGCACGACCAAATTCTACTATCCGCGTAGTGGAAATTCGCCTCGAGCGTCGATCAGGTGCGATCACCGCGGCGACGGAGGAACCGCCCGAGACCGCGACGCGCACTCTGACGCCTCCTGTCCGCCTCGACCTCGGCCTTGACGCGTTCCCCGATCGAGTTCAGGAAGTCCTCGGCCTCGTCGAGGAGCGCTGCGGCCGTGCCGTCGTCGAGACCCGCGGGCTCAGGGGGCGTGGGCGGCACAACCAGGGATCCGTGCACCCAGGCTGCGTCGGCGAGGCGCCGCTCGTAGCGGGGGCAGTTCTCCGGGCATCGCCATGGGGCGTCCGGCGCGAGGTCGAGGTTGCACTTGCGGACCGTGTCCCCGTTCGGGTACGAGCGCGACTCGAAGTGCTTGCACTCGGTGCGCATCGGCATGACGGGAGCCTAGGTGTGGGGAGGATGCCCGGCCCGGTCGTTCAGCCGACCGAGCCCTCCATCTGCAACTCGATCAGTCGACTCCACTCGACCGCGTACTCCATCGGGAGTGTGCGGGTGATCGGCTCGATGAATCCGTTCACCACCATCGACATCGCCTGCTCCTCGGAGAGACCGCGGCTCTGGAGGTAGAAGATCTGCTCGTCGGCGATCTTCGACACGGTGGCCTCGTGCCCGATCTCGGCGTCGCGCTCCCCCATCTCCATGTACGGGTAGGTCTTCGACACCGACTCCTCGTCGAGGATCAGGGCGTCACACTGCACGTGGCTCTTGCAGCCGTGGGCTCCCTCGTCGATCTTGACCAGGCCGCGGTAGGTGGTGATTCCCCCGTCCTTCGAGATGGACTTGGAGACGATCTTGGAGGTCGTGTTCGGCGCGGCGTGCACCATCTTCGCGCCGGCGTCCTGGTGCTGGCCCGAGCCGGCGTACGCCACCGAGAGCACCTCGCCCGTCGCGCCCTCGCCGACGAGGTAGACGGCCGGGTACTTCATGGTGAGCTTGGAGCCGATGTTGCCGTCGATCCACTCCATGTGTCCGTGAGCCTCGACGCGGGCCCGCTTGGTGACGAGGTTGTAGACGTTCGGCGACCAGTTCTGGATCGTGGTGTAGGTCACCCTGGCGTGCGGCTTGACGATGATCTCGACCACGGCCGAGTGCAGCGAATCGCTGGTGTAGACAGGCGCCGAGCACCCCTCGATGTAGTGCACCTGGGAGCCCTCGTCGGCGATGATCAGCGTGCGCTCGAACTGGCCGGCGTTCTCGGAGTTGATGCGGAAGTAGGCCTGCAATGGCATCTCGCACACCACGCCGGGCGGCACATAGATGAACGACCCTCCGGACCAGACCGCCGAGTTGAGGGCTGCGAACTTGTTGTCGCCGGGCGGGATGACCGAGCCGAAGTACTTCTTGACGATGTCGGGATACTCACGCATCGCGGTGTCCATGTCGCAGAACAGGATCCCCTGGGCCTCGAGGTCCTCGCGGTTCTTGTGGTACACGACCTCGGACTCGTACTGGGCCGTCACACCGGCGAGGTACTTGCGCTCGGCCTCGGGGATGCCGAGTTTCTCGTAGGTGCGCATCATCTCCTCGGGGAGTTCGTCCCACTCGTCGACCTGCTCACCGGCGGGCTTCAGGTAGTAGTAGATGTCCTGGAAGTCGATGTCGGGCATGTTGACCGCGAACCACTCCGCCATCGGCTTGCGATCGAACAGGCGCAGCGATCGGAGGCGGAACTCCGTCATCCAGCGGGGCTCGCCCTTCCACCACGAGATCTGCTCGACCACGCCCCGGTTGAGACCCTTGACCGGGTCGAAGGCGTACTCCACCTCGTCGTTCCAGCCGAGCTGGTACTTCGAGAGATCGAGATCGAAGGTCGTCATTCCTGTGCTCCGTTCACTGATGCTCACCCTCCGGCCTCACACCGAGCCGAATTTCCACTATCGCCATAGTAACAATTGGCGAGCACCCGTCCACTTCTGCGCGTCAGGCGTCAGAGGGCGATCGCGTCGACGTCGCCCACCGAGGGAAGCACCTCGTTCACGACGGGCAACTCGATGAAGATGCATTCGCCGGGACACACATCGGCGGACTCGATCACATCGCGCTCACAGCGTGGCGGCACCTCCGCGAGGCTCATCGACCCGCCCGGATCGTTGAGCACATGACCGCCCTCCATGACGTAGGCGATCCCGTCCTCGAGCAGCGTGAACACATCGGGGCAGTGGTCGACGCACAGGCCGTCTCCCGTGCACAGGTCCTGATCGATCCACACTCGCATGGCGGAGTGGACGCTACCGCCTACCCTCCGGGCGATGTCTGGACGAGCTCACGAAGCCCGACGCACTCCACCAGCCGCGCCTCAGCGGCCGCACGTCTGGACGCGCCCCACCGGAGACGTCACGGACCCCTTCGCGTGGATGCGTGACACCGATGACCCCGACCTCATCGCGTACCTCGAGGCAGAGAACGACCACACCGCCGCGTGGTTCGGCGAGCACCGCGATCTGATCGACGCGATCTTCGACGAGATCCGCTCCCGGGTCCAAGAGGACGACGTCTCCGCACCCGTGCCCTTCGGTGGATGGTTCTACGCCACCCGCACCATCCAGGGACTGGCCTACCCGGTGCACCAGCGAGCGCGGACAGCCGCTCAGGCCATGGACGCCATCGCCGCGCAGACACTCCTCGACGAGAACGTCGAAGCGGAGGGTCACGAACACTTCGACCTCGGAGCCTTCGAGCCGTCGGCCGACCACCGGATGCTCGCCTGGGCCGCCGACACCCGCGGCGACGAGCACTACACCCTGCGCATACGGCGTCTCGACGACGGGCGGGACCTCGACGACGTCGTCGAGGACACTGCCGGTGCGGGTGTGATCTGGTCGCGCCGTGGCGACGTGGTCCTCTACGTCGTCGCTGACGAGACCGAGCGACCGTTCGAGGTCCGAGCGCACCGGATCGGATCACCGAGCGACGACGACGTCACGATCCACTCCGAGTCGGACGGCCGGTTCCACGTCTCGATCCACGGGACCCGGCGCGGTCGCCTCGGGGTCATCCACTCTGCGTCCCGGACCACCTCCGAGGTCCGCTTGATCGACCTCGACGACCCGCTCGGTGGCACGACGCTGGTGCGACAGCGGGTCGACGGGGTCGAGTACCACGTCGACGACTGGGACGACCGCCTCGTCATCACCACGAACCTCGACGCCGAGGACTTCCGGGTCATGACCGCCGACCTGTCCGCCCCATCGGACTGGTACGAGTTCATCCCGCACGTCCCGGGTCGGCGCATCACCGGGGTCGAGTGCTTCGCCGGGGTCCTCGCGCTCCACGCCTGGTCCGAGGCCCAGCCCGGCCTCGTCCTTATCGGCCGTGATGGCCACACCCGTGCGATCCACCTCGCCGATGAACCCCACGACGTCGAGTTCGGACCCAACGAGGACTGGGGCTCGGGGACCCTGCGCGTCGTGCAGCAGTCACTGACCATGCCGACGCGGGTGCTCGACATCGACCTCGCGACCCTCGACATCACCGAGGTGCGGCGCGTCCCGACCCCTGGCGTCGACCTCGCCTCGTACGTGGCCGAGCGCCGGTGGGCCGTCAGCCACGACGGAACCCGTGTGCCCTACGACCTCCTGCGCCATGTCGACACACCGCTCGACGGATCCGCCCCGGCGCTCGTCTACGGCTACGGCTCCTACGAGGTCTCGTTGCCACCGTGGTTCTCGATCGCCCGACTGTCGCTCGTCGATCGCGGCGCCGTGTGGGTCCTGGCCCACCCGCGCGGCGGCGGCGAACTCGGCCGTCGGTGGTACCTCGAGGGACGACTCCTCGCGAAGCGGAACACCTTCGAGGACACCATCGCCGTGACCCGTGACCTCGCTGGCCTCGTCGACGGACAGCGGATCGGGGTCCGCGGCGGGAGCGCCGGCGGTCTGCTCGTCGGCGCCTGCATCACGATGGCCCCTGAACTCTTCTCCACAGCCGTCGCCGAGGTGCCCTTCGTCGACATCGTCTCGACGATGAGCGATCCGACACTGCCGCTCACCGTCAACGAGTGGGAGGAGTGGGGTGACCCCCGGTCCCAGCCCCACGCCGGCTACATGGCCTCCTACTCGCCCTACGACAACACCCGGGAACGCCCGCGGCCGGCCCTGTACGTCACTGCGGGCCTCCATGACCCGAGGGTGTCGGTCCACGAGCCCGCCAAGTGGGTCGCGCGACTGCGCACCGTCGACCACGGACGATCCCCCCTTCTCCTCCACACCGAGATGGGTGCCGGACACGCCGGACCGAGCGGCCGCTACGACGCCTGGCGGGACGAGGCGCGGACGCTGTGCTTCGTCCTCGCGACGCTCTGAGTCGTCAGACCGAGGTCGCGCATCACGGCGACGGTCAGGCGAATGCCACCGCAACGATCGCCAGAGCGATCAGGACGGCATTCCGTGCGAGGTCCCGCGCGCCGACCGCCCGGCCCGATCGTCGACCGAAGCACGCACACGCCGGGGCGTCGTCGCGACCGACGAACCGGGCGATCCGGACCGTGAAGACCATCAGCACCCCCACGGCGGCGAGCGGCACCAACCTCCCGGCGAGGCCGACGACGAGCAGGGCCCCCAGGACGAGTTCGAGGATCGGGACCCCCGCGGCCAGTCGGCGACCGACCCCGAGAGCGGCAGCATCGACCCGCCACTCGAGCGGCCGGGCGAGTTTCGCGACGGCGGCGACGAGGAACACCGACCCGACGATCGCACCGGCGACCCATCCGATCAGGGAACCGTCCACCTCGACCCCGGCCGTCGGTCAGTCGCCCACGTCGAGCGTGAGCCCCTCGAAAGCCGTCACGACCGTGACACCGTCGGGCGCCAGGGCCTCGGCGGCATCGGCGCCCACGCCATCGAGAGCATCGTCGTCGCGTGACGGATCGTGGTGGAACAGGACGAGGGTCCCGACCTCACAGCGCCGGGCGAGGTCGACGGCGAAGCCGACCCGGCAGTGCCCCCAGTCCCGATGGGAGGGGAAGTCGGCATCGGTGTACTGGGAATCGTGGATCAACACGTCGACCCCAGCGCACAACTCGAGGACACCCGGAGCACACGGCGCCCCGTCGAGCGGTTCCTGATGATCGCTGAGATAGGCGACGGAGCGACCCTGCCACGTGATCCGGTACCCGAAGGTGGGGCCGATGTGGGGCACGGACCGTGCCGACACCTCGACGGCCCCGAGTCCGAAGGAACCCTCCTCGAGATCGTGGAAGACGATGTCCCCGGGCAGCTGCTCGAGTGTGACCGGGAACATCGGCGGACGGATGATCGAGGCCATCGTCTCACCCACCGACCGACCATCGCCCTGACGTGGGGCCCACACGTCGAGTCGGGATCCGTCACGCAGGACCGGACCGAAGAACGGGAGCCCCTGGATGTGATCCCAGTGCAGGTGGCTCAGCAGGCAGTTCGCTGAGAACGGACCCTGCGGATGCTCGAGTCCGAGGTACCGCACACCGGTTCCGAGGTCGAGGATGATCGGCCGTTCCCCGGGCACGTCGATCGAGACGCACGACGTGTTGCCGCCGTACCGTCGAATCTCCTCGCCGTGGCAGGGGGTCGAACCCCGCACACCGTGGAATCGGACCTTCATCCCCGTGATGCGCGCACGCTACCGGCCCCGGTCCGACCGGCTTCCACGCTGCGCGATCGACATCGGTCACATCGGCGTCACGGCAGACGGACCACATCGGCGTCACGGCAGACGGACCACATCGCCGTCGACGACACACAGACCGTCATCGACGAGCGACTCCAGGACCCGCTCGGCGGTCGCCACCGGTCGCTCGACGACCGCGGCGACCTCGGTCAAGGGAAGCGTTCCCGTCACCAGACGACGCAGGAGCGCTCCCCTCGCCTGACGGTCGCTCCCGTCGAACCGGGCCTGCGGACGTGACGTGCCGGCGGTCGTGCGAGCGGGGTCGTCGACATCGGCCGACCCGCGCCAGCGACAGCCCCGCTCGACCGGGCAGTCGTCGCACGACGGCGACCTCGCACGACACACCGTCGCCCCGAGCTCCATCAGCGACTGGTTCCACAGCCACGCATCACCCGCCGGGACCAGGCGGTCCGCCTCGGACTGCACCTCACGGGCACCCAGCGACCGGCCGAGGCGTCGCGCCAGGACACGAGCGACGTTCGTGTCGACGACGGCGACCTCAGCCGACTGTGCGAAGGCCATCACCGCCCGGGCCGTGTACGGACCGACCCCCGGGAGCGCCAACCAGCCGGCGAGGTCCGTCGGAAACGCCCCGGCCGCGGCCACGGACCGTGCGGCCAGATGCAGGTTCCGCGCCCGACGCGGGTAGCCGAGTCCCTGCCAGATCCCGAGGATCTCGGGAAGTTCGGCCCGAGCGCAGTCCCCGACGGTCGGGAAGCGCTCCATGAACTCGACCCACTTGGGGACGACCCGCTCCACACCGGTCTGCTGGCTCATGACCTCGCTGACGAGGACCGGCCACTCCTCTCGGGTCCGCCGCCACGGCAGATCCCGCAGCCGCGGACCACCCCACGCCAGCACCCCACCGACGAACACGTCATCACTTGACTCACGAGAGCCCGGGCAGCCCATCACTCGAGGTCGTCGTCGTCGGGAACCGGACGGGTCGGCTCCTCGACGGCCCTGGGGCGGGAGCGCCGGCCCGCGTCCCACGACTCGTGCCGAGGTCGGATGAACTCGCCGGTGACGTCACGCGCCGGGAACCGCAGCTGGAAGTCGACCCGACTCTCGCCCCGCCGGGTCTCCTCGGCCGCGAGGTCGCGCAGACGCATCAGCCGGTCACGTCGCTCGATGCTCCACGGCCCGACCCGCAGACTGGCGTACAGGATGCCGCCGAGCAGGATCGGGAAGAAGAACTGGGCGAACCGGTAGGAGGCGACACCCAGGGTGGCGTTGCGCAACGGGACACCGAACCCGCGCAGCATCCCGACGTACCCCGTGTCGACGTAGCCGAGGCCACCCGGTGTGATGGGGATCGCCGCCAGGACGTTCGCGACACCGAAGGCGATGATCAGCGCGTCGGGTTCGAGGGCGACACCGAAGGCCCGGATGAACACCCACAGCGCACAGGCATCGAGGAGCCAGTTCAGGCTCGCCCAGAACGCGACCCGCCGGAGCAGTTGCCGATCGGTGATGAGGGACTCGAGTCGCTCAGCCAGTTGTCGGACGACGAGCGCCGCTCGTGCCTCGTCGAGGCGCAGACGCCGTGCGATGAACCGGATCGCCCGTTCGGCTCGCCCCTGACCCTCCATGAGCCCGAAGATCAGGGCCGCAGCGAGACCCATGACGAGGATGCCGACCAGGGCGGCACCGCCGTAGATCGGGTTCACACCACGAATCGGCACCGAGATGAGCAGCCCGACCCACAGGATCAGGTTCAACACGACCGCCGAACCGATCCCGACGGTTGCGAGCGCGAAGCCGGCATCGGGACCGGACAGGCCCGACAGGGTCATCAGGCGGTAGCTGAGCGTCGAGCCGGCCGCACTCCCGCCGGGCACGATGCTCGACAGGGCCCGGGCGCTCATCTGGATCCGGAAGAGGCGCCACGGGGTCAGGGCCAGGCCGGCATCGCCGAGAGCAGCCTTGGTCAACGGCGCGTAGCACCACAGGGCGGCGATCTCGAGTCCGAGACCGAGCAGGAGCAGACCCGGTTCGACACGACGCACCTCCTCGAGCGCCGATCGGAACCCGGGGATCAACGGGATGACGAACAGGTAGACGACGGCGAGGAACGCCACGAGCTTGAGCGTGAACCGGAAGCGGCGTCTCGGCGAGCCATCCCGCTCGAGGGCGGGCAGCTCTCCCGTCGGCAGCACGCCGTCGTTGCTCTCTCGGGGTTCGACCATGGATCAACGGGCCGCTGCGAGCCCTCGCAGACCGACGCCGGCCCAACTGTAGGACAACGGCCGGTCGGGCGAGACCACCGTCAGGGGCTCCAACCGGCGAAGGCGTCGATCATCGCCCGCACATCGCCGAGTGGATACAGGATCGGGGTGGTGCACCCCTGCGCCATGTAGCGCGCCACGGCCTCACGGGCCTCGGCCGGCGTTCCCGACGCCGTCAACATCTGCACGATCTCGTCGGGAACCAGTCGTGAGGCGGCCTCCACCTGCTCGTGGGTCGCCGGCCAGGTGAGCACCGAACCCACCTCGTCGAGCAACGACTGGGGAACACCGGAGGCCTTCATGATGTGCGGCTGCTGACCGAGATACTGGGTGACCATCATGCGCGCCATGTCGAGCGCCGTCGCACGGTCCTCGTGGACCGAGCACACCACGAGCTGCGGCCGGTCGAGATCGTCCACGCTGCGCCCCACCCGCTGCGCGCCCACCTCCAGGGCCTCGAGCGCCTGCAGGTTGTAGTCCGGCGAGACGAGGTAGTTCAGCACCACGCCGTCTGCGATCTCACCGGTCAACTCCATCATCTTCATGCCGGTCGCGCCCACGTAGATCGGCACGTCCTTCGGGCGACGCTCCTGGTAGACGTAGTCGAGCTCCACCCCGTCGAGGTGGACGTGCTCGCCGTGGAAGGTCACGTTCTCGTTCGCGAGCAGGGCGCGCACGACGGTCACCGTCTCGCGCATCATCGCCAAGGGCTTGCGGCGATCGATCCCCACCTTGGACGCCAGCGGGTCCCACCACGCCCCGAGGCCGCACAGGATGCGACCGGGTGCGAGGTCGTCGAGCGTGGAGAACATCGAGGCGATGCGGGCCGGGTTCCGTGTCCAGACGTCGATCACACCGGAACCGATCCTGATCCGCTCACTCGTCGCGGCGAACGCCGCCATCGGCACTCCGGCCTCGCGCACGAGACGGGAATCGGCCTGCCACACGGCATCGAACCCCTTGGACTCGGCATAGCGCACGATGTCGATCCCCTCGCGGATCGGATGGGCGTCCTGGAGGTAGATCGCCATCGGGGCACCGCTCGCACCAGCGTTCATCGGGAGTTCCTTTCCTCTGGGATGTTCAGGGCACGGCCCGTCGCTCGCGACGCTCTCATCGGAGATCCGCCAGGCGATCGAAGAGACGCCCCGCCTGCTCGGCGGCGCGGGCCCGCACCTCGTCCGGGTCGACGCGGGTCGGGGAACCATCGGCCCACACCACCGAACCCTCGATCGAGACCGACCGGGGCGACACCCCGGGACTGAAGGCGAGGTGCCACGGCTCCATCGACGGGTAGTCCCACTCGACCCGGTCGTCGAGCGCCTCGGGTACGAGGCGCCAACCCTCGGCGAGCCACGCCCACGCCGTGTCCGGGCCGGTCGTGACATCGGACTCGCGACCCTTGACGTAGGCGATCCGGAACTCCTCGAGCATGTCGGCCCCGATGCCGTCGGTGCCGAGGGCGATCGGATTGGTGAACCGGCGTGGCTCGGCGTACCCGACACCGTTGTTCATGTTCGAGCGCGGATTGTGGACGACGGTCCCAGCCAGGCCGTGCTCGTCGTCGAGCAGGACACCATGGACCAGCAGCCAGTCCGGTCGGGCGAGGTGACGCAGGCGCTCCGCCGCCCCGCGATCCGCCGGACCCTCGGCGACGTGCACATGCACCCCCACCCCGAACTCGACCGCCAGGGCCGCGGCGGCCTCGAGGGTGCCATCGGTGCAGGTGAACGCCGCATGGACACCGACCATCCCGTGTCCACCCGACGCGAGGAAGCGTCGGTTCTCCTCCAACCCCCGCCGGGCGCCGTCGGCACCATGCCGGTCGGTCACCCCGTAGGAGCACACGACACGAACACCGACCTCGGCGCAGGCGTCGGCGATGACCGACAGCGACCCCTCGATGCTCCCGGGAGACTCGTGATGGTCGATGATCGTCGTGCAGCCCCGTGACAGCGCCTCCATCGCGCCGAGCATCGCCGACCACCTGATGATCTCGGGATCGAGGGCCCGGTCGAGCCGCCACCACACGAGGTCGAGGATCTCGGCGAAGCCGGTCGGCGTCCTCGGCGGTGCCGGCATGCCCCGCGCGAGGGCCGAGTAGAGATGGTGGTGGGCGCAGACCAGCCCCGGTGTCGTCCCGGGCCCGGGATCCACCATCGACATCAGGCTCCCTCGATCGACGGCGGGACGGCACCCTTGCGCTCGGTGATGAGACGGTACGCCTCGGGTCGGCGGTACCGATCGAAGTCGAAGAGCGTCTCCTTGTAGTGCCGACACAGGTCGAGGTCGCAGCGTGCGGTGATCACGACGTCGCCGCTCACCGTCGCCTGGGCGACCACCTGACCCGACGGGGCGATGATCTGGCTGTGCGAGAGCGACTCCACACCCTCCTCGACTCCCCCCTTGGCGACCCCGACCACCCACATCCCGTTCTGGTAGGCGCCGGCCGCCATCACCAGGTTGTTGTGGAACGACTGCAGCGGGTTCTGGTTCGGATCGGGGGCGTAGAACAGCGGCGTGTTGTAGCCGATCAGCAGCAACTCCACCCCCTGCAGGCCGAGGACGCGGTAGGTCTCGGGCCAACGACGGTCGTTGCAGATCGCCATTCCCACCACGCCATCGAAGGCGCGGACGGCCCGGAAGCCGTCCGGCGACTCCTCGAAGTACCGACGCTCGAGGTGCTGGAAGGGCCGCTGCGGCTCATGGTCGGAGTGTCCGGGGATGTGCACCTTGCGATACCGGTCGATGACCACCCCGTCGGCACCGACCAGGACGTAGGTGTTGTACCGGTGCCCGTCGTCGGTCAGCTCGGCGTAACCGAGGCAGAAGCCGATGCGCCGTTCGACGGCGCGCGCGAACAGGGGGGCCACGTCGGCGTTCGGCATCGACCGCTCGAAGAAGTGATCGTGCCCGCCCAGGTCATCGGTCCACCAACGGGGGAAGAACGTGGTGAGGGCGAGCTCCGGGAACACCACGAGGTCGGCCCCAGCGTCCGCCGCGTCGTCGAGCATCGCGATCAGACGACCGACGACCTCCGCCCGGCTCTCGTCACGGGAGATCGGTCCCATCTGGGCGGCGGCGACGGTGACGACCCGGCTCACGGCCTGGCCGCCAGTCGAAGCATGACATCGGCGAGGACCTGGCAGCCCTCGACGAGGTCGTCGGGATCGGTGAACTCGGCAGGGTTGTGACTGATCCCCTTCACGCTCGGCGTGAAGATCATCGCGGTCGGGCACAGGCGCGCCAGCATCTGCGCATCATGCCCGGCGCCGGAGGGCAGCCGTCGGACCGACAGCCCACGGGCCGTCGCCACGTCCTCGACCAGCGCCACCACCTCGTCGTCGAACGCGACCGGCTCGAAGCGGGCCAGCGACCGGGTGCTCGCCGTCAGGCCGTGCGCGTCGGTGAGCCGGGCGATCTCCGCAGCGAGACGCTCCTCGGCGACGGAGAGCAGCGTCTCGTCCGTGTTGCGGAGGTCGACGGTCATCGTCACCCGTGCCGGGACGACGTTCACGAGGTTCGGATGGACGTCGAGCTTCCCGACCGTGCCGACCTGCGGTGGCCCGAACTCGGACACCAGGTCGTCGACGAAGACCGCCAGCCGCGTCGCTGCGGTCATCGGGTCACGACGCATCGACATCGGGGTCGTCCCGGCGTGGTTCGACTGGCCTTGGAACGTGACCTCCGTCCACGAGATGCCCTGCACGCCGGTGACGGCACCGATGCGCACACCCTCGACCTCGAGCACGGGACCCTGCTCGATGTGCAACTCGACGAAGGCGTGGGGAGCCGCACCCGGACACGGGGCCGGGCCCCGGTAGCCGATCCGGTCGAGCTCATCCCCCACGGTCGGACCGTCGATGGCCCGGATGTCGAGCGCCTCCTCGAGCGACATCCCACCGGCGTAGACGAGGCTGCCGAGCATGTCCGGCGCGAATCGGGCGCCCTCCTCGTCGGTGAAGAACCCCACGGCGAGTGGACGGGGCAGATCGATCCCCGCAGCCA
Source organism: Actinomycetota bacterium (assembly GCA_041164245.1). Classification (GTDB taxonomy): domain Bacteria; phylum Actinomycetota; class Acidimicrobiia; order Acidimicrobiales; family Ilumatobacteraceae; genus Casp-actino5. Next base: position 17,253 of record JBEAPU010000009.1, read on the forward strand.
GCACCGACTCGATCACCTCGAGCCCGGCGAGCACGCCGAGGTTGCCGTCGAAACGACCGCCGGTGGCGACCGTGTCGATGTGCGAACCGGTCATCACCGGCGGCAGACCCGACGCGTGGGGCATCACCGCGATGACGTTGCCGATCCCGTCCACCGAGACCTCGAGGCCGAGGTCGCGCATCCACGACACCACCAGGTCCCGCCCGTCACGATCGGCGTCCGTGAGCGCCAGTCGCGCCGACCCGGGCTCGCCGTGCGGTCCGACGATCGCACCGACCGTCGCCAGCTCATCGAGACGACGCAGGAGCCGAGGACCGTCGATCGTCACGTGCACGGCCGGGAGCCTAGGGACCGCTGTACTTTTCGTCAAAGCATCTCGGATGCGACGCTGACTATCCCCTCGAGGCGCTCGACCAGCCCCGGGGCGACCGCGACATCGGTCACCCCGAGGTGCACGAGGGTGACTCCCGTGTCGGGGACGACGAGCGTGAACTGCCCCTGGTAGCCGTGCGCAGCGAGGGAACCCGGCAGGCGCGGCCACATCCACCAGTGTCTGCCGTAGTCGAAGCCACCCGGTCCGGCCCCGTCGGCGTCATGGGCAACGAAGGTGCGGGCATGGTCCCGCCAACCGGCCGGCACGACACGCCGGCCATCCGCGGCCACGCCGTCACGGCGGTACACCTCGCCGAACCTCAGGAAGTCCGCTGCGGTCGCGTACACGAACGACGAGCCGATGAACGTGCCACTGGCATCGAATCGGGCCGAGGCCGACGACATCCCGGCCGGACCGAAGAGGCGCTCGCGCACGAATGTCGTCATCGCCTCGCTCCGACGGCGCGGGCCGACCGTCGCCACATCGCCGCCGGCGACGGCGTCCCCGAGGAGACGGGTGATGATGTTCGTCGTTCCGGACGAGTAGCTCCACGCCGTCCCGGGAGGGTGGAGCACGGGCCTCGACGCCGCGTAGGCACCCATGTCGTCCACGCCGCGAGCGCCATCACCGGAGAACAGCATGTGGATGCAGTCCGACCCCTCGCCATCCACGTAGTCCTCGACGAACGCCAAGCCGGAGCGCATCTCGAGGAGGTCGAGGAGCGTGATCGCCTCGGCCGGGGTGCCCCTCCACTCGGGCACCGCCGCCGGCCGATCGAGAGGCACGAGACCTTCCTCCACGGCGATCCCGACCAGGGCATGGGTGATCGACTTCGCCATCGACCACGAGATCAAGGTGTCGTCCGGTGACACCAACCGGGCGGGAGCGAAGGTCGTCGCCGGATGTCGGCCCCACGCCTCCGCGAGCACCCGACCCTCCAGTGCGACCAACACCGCCAATGTGACACCCTCCTGTTCCGGTCGGGTCATCAGGTCACCGACGAGGTTCCGGAGCGACGCGACTCTCATGGCCGGGGTGGGAACTCCGCCCACTTCGGTGCGACGTCGGCCGGTTCCCTCAGCGCTGTCGTGACGGCGGCGGCGACATCATCGGTGAGCGTCACCATCGAGCGATGACGCGCCCGGAGCAGACCCGCGTCCACCGCGTGGTCGAAGAACGCCATCAACGGACCCCAGAACCCACCGACGTCGAGGAACACCACCGGTGAGCGGACGATCCCGAGTTGGTTCCAGGTCAGGATCTCGATCACCTCCTCGAACGTCCCGAAACCGCCGGGGAGGGCGATGAACCCATCAGCCAGTTCCGCCATCCGAGCCTTGCGCTCGTGCATCGATCCCGTCACCTCGAGGCGGGACACGCCCGTGTGGGCGACCTCGAGATCGGCGAGGACCCGAGGGATGACCCCGACGACCTCGCCACCGGCCTCGAGGCAACCGTCGGCGACCGCCCCCATCAGCCCGACCCGGCCGCCGCCGTAGACGAGTCCCACACCGCGTCCGGCGAGTTCGGCGCCGAGCGCCCGAGCCGTGCGGGCGAAGGCCGGATCATGACCCGGCGAGGACGCACAGAACACGGCCACCGATGACGGGGACTCCGACCGGGGCGACGACGGCACGTCGCCGAGACTAGGCCGGACACGGCCCCGAATCATGCCGCCTCGGATGGCCGTCGCGCCGCACCCACCAGTAAGTTCTCGGACGTGAACGACATCGCCATGCCCGACATGCTCTCCACCGCCGCCGTCATCGACCTCGGTGACTCAGTCGTCGGTGCGGCGATCCGCAGACTCGCCGAACTCGGTGGGCCCGACGTCCACCAGGTGTTCGCCTACGACGTCGCCCACGCCGCCTCGGCGATGGCGACGGCCCGGTCGCTGCTCGACTACGGCTCCAAGGGCGTCGACGAGGCAGCGATCGTCTGCGCCTTCACCGCCGACGTGCTCCACGACCTCTCATCGAAGCTGCTCGGCCGGGAGACCCTGTGGGGTGTCGAACCCGGCGTCCTCGCATCGGCCCACGCCTACATCGCCGACTTCCGCGACCCGGCCTTCCTCGCATCGCTGGCCGACCGTCCCGGCCCACTGCACCTGAGTGACGACATGGACATGGTCCGGGACACCTTCCGGGCCTTCGCCGCCGACATCATCGCTCCGCACGCCGAACACGTGCATCGGGCGAACGCCGACGTTCCGGAGGAGATCATCACCGGCCTCGCCGAACTCGGGGCCTTCGGCCTGAGCGTCCCGGCCGAGTACGGCGGGTTCAGCGAGGGTGGCCACGACGAGTACGTCGCAATGGTCGTCGCCACCGAGGAGTTGAGCCGAGCCAGCCTCGGTATCGGCGGTTCGTTGATCACCCGACCCGAGATCCTGACCCGAGCGCTCGTGAAGGGCGGCTCGGAGGCGCAGAAGCAGCACTGGTTGCCAAAGCTCGCCGCAGCGGAGGTGATGCCGGCGGTCGCCGTGACCGAGCCGGACTACGGGAGTGACGTCGCCGGCATCAAGGTCACCGCCGTTCCCGCGCCCGGCCCCGACGGTGCCCCCGGGTACGTGATCAACGGGGTCAAGACCTGGTGCACCTTCGGCGCCCGAGCCGATGCGCTCGCCCTCCTCGCCCGCACCGACCCGGATCGGTCGAAGACCCACAAGGGTCTGAGCCTGTTCATCGTGCCCAAGCCCCGTGGTGACGCCCACGGCTTCGTCTTCAGCCAGGACCCGATCGACGTCGGGGGCTCGCCCCGTGTGGGTCGCATGGAGGGCCGTCCGATCGACACCATCGGGTACCGCGGGATGCACTCCTACGAGATCGCCCTCGAGGACTGGTGGGTCCCGGCGGAGAACCTCGTCGGCGAGGCCGACGGCCTCGGGCGCGGCTTCTACTACCAGATGGAGGGGTTCGAGAACGGGCGCCTCCAGACGGCGGCCCGTGCGGTCGGCGTGATGCAGGCCGCCTACGAGGCGGCCCTCGACTACGCCCGCAACCGTCGGGTGTTCGACCACGACATCATCGAGTACCAGTTGACCCGGGCCAAGCTCGGCCGCATGGCGGTCGTGATCCAGGCGGCTCGCCAATTCTCGTACCATGTCGCCACGCTCATGGGGAAGGGCGAGGGCGCCACCGAGGCATCGATGGTCAAGGCCTACGTCTGCAAGGCCGCCGAGTGGGTCACCCGTGAGGCCATGCAGATCCACGGTGGCATGGGGTACGCCGAGGAGTACTCGGTCAGTCGCCTCTTCGTCGATGCTCGGGTGCTCTCGATCTTCGAGGGCGCCGACGAGACGCTCTGCCTGAAGGTGATCGCCCGCCGCCTGGGTTCCTGAGCCCCGCCAGCGGCGTCATCGCGAGCCGTCGAGGACGGCGACGAGGTCCGACAGGGATCTGATCCGGTCCGACCCCAGCTCGGGATGGTCGTCGTGCGGATCGAGCAGGACGGGCCGCAGTCCCGCTGCAGTCGCCCCTCCGACGTCCATGACGACGGAGTCACCGACGTACAGGATCCGCGACCTGTCGACCTCCGGATGATGCACGAGCGCGAATTCGAAGATCCTCGGATCGGGCTTGGCCACACCCACGACATGGGAGTCGATCACCGTGCGCATCGCCACGCCGGGCCCCGAGCCGGCCTGGCAGATGCCCATGTGTGAGAGCACCCATTCGATCTGACCTGACGCATTGCTGACCACCGACATCGGCACGCCGAGGTCCTCGAGTCGTCGCAGCGCCGACACGCTCTCCGGGATCGGCCACCGCCACAGGTCCGCCGACCGGGTCCGGTCGAGGAGGTCGGCGGCACGGTCGAGGAGGTCGGGGCGGACACCGACGGCCTCGACGTAGGCCAGGTTGTAGGAGGACCAATCCCCCTCGTGCGCCACGGCGCGCGACTTGGCGGCCATCCCGGCGTAGTGGGCACGCCGGTGGACGGCGATGTCCACGACACCGCCGTACGGCTCGAGCAGCGGCGCAAGTACCTCGGGATCCGGCAGCACGAGGATCCCGCCGGCATCGAAGAGGACGGCATCGAACGCACCGGCGTCGAGTCGGTGCCCCATGGCGCCCACGGCACCGCTCATCGCAGCACCGCCGGGATAGACCGTCGGAGGAACCGGCCGTGTCCGACCCGACCGACGAACCGATCACCCTCGACGATCACCGAGCCGCGGCTGATCACCGTCTCGGCGCGGCCGGCCACCACGATCCCCTCGTACGCGGAGTGATCCATGTTCATGTGGTGCTTGCCCCCGATGCCGAGGGTGGTCGTGGCCTGCGGATCCCAGATCACGATGTCGGCGTCGGCTCCCGGCACGATCTCGCCCTTGCGCGGGTGCAGACCGAAGAGCCGGGCCGGGGTGGTGCAGCAGGTCTCCACCCAACGCTCGAGGGTGATCTCACCGGTGACGACCCCCTGGTAGATCAGTTCCATCCGATGCTCCACTCCACCGATCCCGTTCGGGATGGCGGTGAAGTCACCACGGCCCAGTTCCTTCTGATCGACCATGCAGAACGGGCAGTGGTCGGTCGAGACCACGGCGAGCTCGTCGTTGCGCAGGCCCCGCCACAGATCGCGCTGGTGGTGCTCGTGATGCGACCTGAGTGGGGTGGAGCACACGTAGGCCGCCCCCTCGAAGCCCGGCCGGGCGAGGTGCTCCTCGAGACTGAGGTACAGGTACTGCGGGCAGGTCTCGGCGAACACGTTGGCGCCGGCGTGGCGGGCACGAGCGACCTCCTCCATCGCCTGCGCAGCCGACAGGTGGACGATGTACAGCGGGACGTCGCCGGCCACTCGTGCCAGTTGCACCGCACGGTGCGTCGCCTCGGCCTCGAGTTCGGGAGGACGGGTCAGACCGTGGAAGACGGGGTCGGTGTCACCTCGGGCGATCGCCTGGGCGCGCAGCACGTCGATGGCGATGCCGTTCTCGGCGTGCATCATCGTCAGCGCACCGTGTCGACCCGCCTCCTGCATGGCCCGCAGGATCTGCCCGTCGTCGGAGTAGTACGACCCCGGGTAGGCCATGAACAGCTTGATGCTCGAGATGCCCTCACGCTCGACGAGTGTCCTGATCGCAGCCAGGCTGTCGTCGTCGACACCCCCGATCGTCTGGTGGAAGCCATAGTCGATCGCGCAGTTCCCCTCGGCCTCGGCATGGCGCGCCTCCAGGCCGTCCATCACCCGCTCGCCGACCCGCTGCGCCGCGAAGTCGATGATCGTCGTCACACCACCCCAGGCCGCGGCGACCGTCCCCGACTCGAAGGTGTCCGACGAGGTCGTCGGGCCCATCGGCAACTGCATGTGCACGTGCACGTCGACCCCTCCGGGGATCACGTACCGTCCGCTCGCGTCGATGACCCGGTCGGCGGTGATGCCGAGCGCCGACGTCCGTTCCGACGCCAGTACGGCCACCACCGTCTCGCCATCGATCAGGACGTCACCGTCCCACCGGCCGCTCGGCGACACGATCGTGCCGTTGACGATGAGTGTGCGCACGCCCGGAGCGTACAACCGGGCCGTCGGGGCTACCGTTCGGCCCATGGGCCTGTGGAACTGGGCGTTCGGCCGGCACCCGGTCCGGCCGCCGGACCCCGAGCGCACCGTCGAGGCCGCGTGGCTCCCGCTCTGGCAGGCCCAACTCGTCCTCCACGAACTGTGGGAGAACGACATCCCCGCGGTGATGAGCGAGGACCACACCTCGCACCTCATCATGCGAACCCGCCTCCCGATGGCCCGCATCTTCGTCATGGAACCACGACTCGCGGCCGCCGAGGCGGTCATCACCGATGTCATCGGACACCCGCCCGCCCATCAGGGCAACGTGTGACCGTTCGCGATCGCCCCGTTCAGATCGCAGAGCGCCGCAGGAGGGCCCCGACATGGGGTGCGAGCGGTCCTCTATGCACGATCGTGATCCGCTCGTCGCCGTCGTGGACCACGAGACCTCGACCGGCTGACCCTCCGATCACGTGGCTGAGGAGGGTGTCGTCGAGCGAGCGACCGACCGGCACCTCGACCCGGACGCGACGATCGGCGAGACGGGCCGTGTCGAGTCGGGCCGTCTCACCGGCCGTGAGGACGAATCGGGATCCGGAGGCGGCGAAGGCTGTCAGCGGCGCAGGCAACCCCAGCGGGTCGTCATCACCCGCAACCTCCCCACACTCGTCGTGAGGCACCCCCTCGAGGTCCTCGTCCCACAGGCGGAGGATCTCCTGCGCCGTCCGACTCGCGTCAGCCGCCATGATCAACCGTGCCGCCGACCACCACAACGGGATCGCATCGGGCCGACGTTCGATCAGACGACGCGCTGCCACGAGGAGGTCAGGTCCCTCGAGCGCCCCGTGGGCGACCATCTGGACGAGACCCACGGCGACGTCGGTGTCGTCGCCACGGCGGGTGCGTGCGACCGACCGCAGATACTCGAAGGCGTGCACCGGGCCACGGTACCGGGCTCGGTGTTGGGGTGCGTCCCCCTGCCCTCGCTACGATCGGGCACGTGGCGACGAAACTGTCGGAGGACCTCACGCTCACCCCGCTCGGCGCCCAGGGACGCCCGCTCTCGGAGTGGCTGACGACCTTCCATCTGGCGACGGTGGTGCTCGATCCGTACACCAACGAGAGCAGTTGGATCCTCAAGACGGCCGTGCGCATCCTCGAGGCACTGCGCGGCTGCCACGCTCGGGTGACCCTCCTCGTCACCGCCGATGAGGACGACACCCGGCGCTTCCTCGGTCCGCTCGCCGACCAGTTCCTGGTGTTCTGCGATCCCGAGTTCCGGGTGGTCGGGGCCATGGGACTCGACAGTCTCCCCGCCTTCGCGTTCGTGCGCGTCGACGGATCGCTCGATGCCGTCGCCGAGGGCTGGGACCCGGCCGCGTGGCGTTCGGTCGCCGATGCGATCACCGCCGCCACCGCGTGGCAGTCGCCGACGATCCCCGCCCCCGGCGACCCCTCGCCCTTCGCCGGCTCACTCGCTCGCGGCTGACATGCCACCGGATCTCCCGGACCTCCCGGTGGTGGAGGTGCTCGAGGAGTTCCGCGCCCGCCTCGTCGCCACTCGACGCGGCCTGCTCGTCGCCCCACCGGGCGCCGGCAAGACCACCCTCGTCCCCCTGGACCTGCTCGGGGATCCAGCCGTCGACGGCGTCATCGTCCTGCTCGAGCCACGGCGACTCGCAGCCCGTGCCGCGGCACGACGCATGGCCGATCTCCTAGGGGAACGCGTCGGGGACACCGTCGGCTATCAGACGCGCGATGAACGACGGATCGGCCCGGGCACCCGGATCCAGGTCCTGACCGAGGGTGTCCTGACCCGGCGCATCGCACGCGACCCCGAACTCCCCGGCATCGGCGTCATCATCTTCGACGAGATCCACGAGCGGAACCTGACGACCGACCTCGGACTCGCCCTCGCACTCGAGGTCGCCGAGACGATCCGCCCGGACCTGATGATCGCCACCATGTCCGCGACACCTGACACGGACCGTCTGCGCAGAGTGCTCGGCGACATCGCTCCGGTGGAGTCGGCCGGCCGCACCCATCCGGTCGACGTCGTATGGGCTCCGAGCACCCCGAGCAGGCGCGGTCCCCGTCAGGCGTCGACGGCGTCCCTCGACGAACGGGCCACAGAACTCGTCGTACGCGCCCTCGAGGAGAACGAGGGGGACATCCTCGTCTTCCTGCCGGGCATCGGTGAGATCCGCCGGACCCAACGACGCCTCGAGGGTGTGCTCGGCTCCGGGATCGACGTCCACGCGCTGGCGGGGAGCATCGGCCTCGAGGAACAGGACGCCGCACTCCGCCCCTCGCCGACGGGCCGTCGCCGTGTCGTCCTCGCCACCGACATCGCCGAGACCTCCCTCACGGTGGACGGCGTCCGAGTGGTCGTTGACTCGGGACTCACCAAGGTCCCCCGCCACGACGCCGCCAGCGGGATGAGCCGTCTGGTGACCATCGCCCACAGTCGATCCTCCGCCGAGCAGCGCGCCGGCCGTGCCGGACGGCAGGCGCCCGGCGTCTGCTACCGGATGTGGAGCGCGATCGAGCACGCGACCCGATCCGCCCACCCGAGTCCCGAGATCACCGAGGCCGATCTCGCGGGCTTCCGTCTCGAGGTTGCGGCATGGGGCACGCCGGTCGCGGAGATGCGCCTGCTCACCCACCCGCCCGCGTCGTCGATGCGAGCCGCCGAGGACCTGCTGGTCATGCTCGGTGCCCTGGATCGCGACGGGGCCATCACCGACATCGGCCGGGCCATGCTCGAGCTGCCGCTGCACCCGCGTCTCGCCCGCATGCTCGTGGACCACCCCGACGGGACGTCCTGCGCGGTCGCGGCCGTCCTCGACGATCGGGACATCATGCGCGGCCGATCGGATTCACTGCCGACCGACCTCGCGCTGCGCGTCGCGGCGGTCAACGGCGACCGGGTCCCCGGGGATCTCGAGCGCCTCATCGATCGCGGCGCACTCGAGCGGGTCAGGGCCCGGGCGCGGGACCTCGCCGACCGCGCCGGGATCACCATGGAGGCCGGAGTGTCGGATCCGGATTCCGTCGGGCAGCGACTCCTGGCCGGCTTCCCCGATCGAGTCGCCGTCCAGCGGCGACCCGGGCAGTTCCAGTTGCAGAGCGGGACCGGCGCATTCCTCGACCCGGACGACTCACTCGCGACGGCCGACCACATCGTCGCCGTCGAAATCGACGGACGCCGCGACCGGGCTCGAGTCCGCCTCGCCGCCGCCGTCTCGTCAGACGATGTCGTCCGCCGGTTCGCCGAGATCCCGGGCGCATTCGTGCGTCGTCAGCGACTCGTCTGGGACACCCAGCGGGACGATCTCGTCGCGATCGTCGAACGTCGGCTCGGGGCGATCCGTCTCGGCGAGCGGACCGAGCGTCCGGAGCCGGGACCCGAGACGATCGACGCGCTCCTCGACCGGGTCCGCGCCACGCGCCTCGCGGTCCTCGGCTGGAGCGAGCGCGCCGTCGACGTCCGACAGCGGATCGCCTTCCTGCACTCGACCATCGGCGACCCATGGCCCGACACCTCCCCTGAGGCCCTGATCGCCGACCTCGAGACCTGGCTCGCGCCCTACCTCGGAGCGGCGACGTCGCGCTCCGACCTCGAAGGTGTCGACCCGGCGACGCTCCTGCGCGCCATGCTCCCCTGGCCGGAGGGGGCCGACCTCGATCGCCTCGCCCCGACCGGATTCACCCTCCCGCGGGCACGGGACGTACCGATCCGCTACGAGGACGCGAACGGTCAACCCGTGCCGACGGCGCACGTCAGGGTGCAGAGCCTCTTCGGTGTCGACGAGCAGCCGACGGTGGCCGGCATCCCGATCGTCCTCCACCTGCTCTCCCCCGCCGGTCGGCCGATCCAGATCACATCAGACCTGCCCGGCTTCTGGCGGGGATCCTGGGCCGATGTCCGCAAGGAGATGGCGGGCCGCTACCCCAAGCACCCGTGGCCCGCCGACCCGATCGGCGGGACAGCGTGACCGCCTTCGCCGAGATCATCGGCATCCCATGGCCGGCGGCCGTGCTCTGCGTGGCCGTCGTCATGTTCGGGGCCGCCGTTCAGGCCACGATCGGGCTCGGCATGGCACTCGTCGCCGCACCGGTCCTCGGACTCGTGGACCCCGCCTTCCTCCCGGTCACGACGATCGTCCTCGTCTGGCCACTGTCGGTGGGCGTCGTCCGCCGCGAGCGTCACGCCGTGGAGTGGCGGGACGTCGGGACGGCGCTGATCGGGCGGGTCCCCGGCGTGGTCCTCGGCGCCTGGGTCGTCGCCGTCACCGGTCCCATCGCGATCAAGCTCGTCGTCGCGCTCTCGGTGCTGCTCGCCGTCGTCGCGTCCACGACCGGACTGACGGTCCGCACGACGCGGCGCAACCTCCTCCTCGCCGGGGTCGCCTCGGGCTTCACCGGCACCACAGCCGGAGTCGGCGGCCCACCGATGGCGATCGCCTACCAACACGTCCACCCGGCCACCACGCGCGCCAGCCTCGGGGTGTTCTTCGGTCTCGGATCCGTCCTGTCCTTCGTCGGGCTCGCCCTCGCCGGGGAGGTCCACGTCCGGCAGTGGCAACTCGTGGCACTCCTCCTCCCCGGAGTCCTGCTCGGCCTCGGTCTCTCGCGTCCGCTGATCAGCCGACTCCCCGAGGATCGGGTGCGCATCGCCCTGCTCGGCACCTGTGCCGTGTCGGCGACGGCCCTGCTCGTCGAGAGCCTCGTCGGCGCCCTCGGTTGACCCGCCGCCCCACCTCATCGAGACCGTAGGGTTGGGACATGGCCGATGCTGCTGCCCCCACCCCGGACTGGTTCACCGAGATGCTGCCGCTCGGCCCGGACACCACCGAGTACCGGCTCGTCTCGACCGACGGTGTCGGGACGGCGGAGACCCCCCTCGGACGCTTCCTCACCGTGAGCCACGAGGCGATCCGACTCCTCACCGCCGAGGCCATGAGGGAGATCGCCCACTTCCTCCGGAGCGGCCATCTCGGGCAACTGCGGGCCATCCTCGAGGATCCCGAGGCGAGCGACAACGACCGCTTCGTCGCCCTCGACCTGCTGAAGAACGCCGCCGTGTCGGCCGGCGGCGTGCTGCCGATGTGCCAGGACACCGGCACCGCGATCGTCAAGGCGAAGAAGGGCCAGTTCGTGATGACGGGCGGCGGAGACGAGATCGCGATCGCCAGAGGGGTCCAGGACACCTATCTGACGTCGAACCTGCGGTACAGCCAGATGGCGCCGATCGACATGTACACCGAGAGGAACACCGGGACGAACCTCCCGGCCGAGATCAAGATCTCGGCCACCGACGGTGACGCCTACAAGTTCCTGTTCATGGCCAAGGGCGGCGGCAGCGCCAACAAGAGCTACCTCTTCCAGGAGACGAAGGCCCTGCTCAACGAGTCGACGCTGCTGCCCTGGCTGTTCGAGAAGATGCAGTCACTCGGGACGTCGGCCTGTCCGCCGTACCACCTGGCCGTGGTCATCGGCGGGACATCGGCAGAGATGGCGGTCGAGACGGCGAAGTTGGCCTCGGCCCGCTACCTCGACACATTGCCCACGACGGGTTCCGCCCTCGGTCACGGCTTCCGCGACGTCGAACTCGAAGCCAAGGTGCTGGCCCTGAGCGAGCAGACCGGCATCGGCGCCCAATTCGGAGGCAAGTACTTCTGCCACGACGTGCGCGTGATCCGACTGCCCCGCCACGGGGCATCGTGCCCGGTCGCGATGGCGGTGTCGTGCTCGGCCGACCGTCAGGCCCTCGGCCAGATCACGGCGGACGGCATCTTCCTCGAGCAACTCGAGCACGACCCGGCACGGTTCCTGCCGGACACCTCCGTCGACGACCTCGCCGACGCCGATGTCGTGCACATCGACCTGAACCGTCCGATGGACGAGATCCGGGCCGAACTCTCCGGCTATCCGGTGCGCACGCGCGTCATGCTCACTGGACCGATGGTCGTCGCCCGAGACATCGCGCACGCCAAGATCAAGGAGCGCCTCGACGGCGGCGAGGGCATGCCCCAGTACCTGCGCGACCACTGCGTCTACTACGCCGGTCCGGCCAAGACCCCCGAGGGACTCCCGTCGGGATCATTCGGACCGACGACGGCCGGCCGAATGGACTCCTACGTCGAGCAGTTCCAGGCCGCCGGTGGCTCGTTCATCATGTTGGCGAAGGGCAACCGCTCCCGACAGGTCACCGACGCCTGCCGCACCCACGGTGGCTTCTACCTCGGGTCGATCGGCGGACCGGCCGCCCGCCTGGCGCAGGACAACATCACATCGGTGGAGGTCCTCGAGTACCCGGAACTCGGCATGGAAGCGGTCTGGAAGATAGAGGTGCGGGACTTCCCGGCGTTCATCGTGGTCGACGACAAGGGCAACGACTTCTTCGACCTCGTGAGGGCCGAGGCGGCGACCCGACCGACCCGCGTGTCGCTCTCCTGACGCTCAGGCCAGGCTGACGAGCTCGAGCCAGTCCTCGGCGAAGTAGTCGAGGTCGCCGTCGGGCAGGAGCAGGACCTTGGTCGGCGCGAGCTGCTCGACGAAGTCGGTGTCGTGACTGACCAGGATGATGGCACCCGGCCACGTCGACAGGGCGTCCGCCACGGCATCGCGGGACGCCGGATCGAGGTTGTTCGTCGGCTCGTCCAGCAGCAACAGGTTGTTGCGACCGGTCATGAGCATGGCCAGCGCCAACTTGGTCTTCTCGCCGCCCGAGAGGGTGGCGCAGTCCTGGAACACCTTGTCACCCGACAGGCCGAACATCCCGAGCAGTCCCCGCAGCTCCGTCTCGGTCAGACCCGCACCGGGGGGCATCGAGTCGCGCATGTTCTCGAGGAGGCTCGATCCACGACGCAGATTGTCGTGCTCCTGCGCGTAGTAGCCGACGCTCACCCGGTGACCGAACGCCAGGTCCCCGATGTCGGCGGCGAGTTCCCCGGCGAGGATCTTGAGCAGGGTCGTCTTCCCGGCACCGTTCAGACCGAGCACCAGCAGGCGCTCCCCCCGCCCGAGGTCGAAGGACACGTCCTCGAAGATCCTCGGACCACCGAAACCCTTGCACAACGACCCAGCGGTCACGACGGTTCCACCACACGGAGGCGGCGGCGGGAAGCGGACGGTGGAACGCCGCGCCGCGTTCGGGGCATGGACGCGATCGGCCTCGAGCCGGGCGATCCGACGCTCCATGTTGTGGGCCATCGCCGCCTTGGTCGCCTTCGCTCCGAAGCGGTCGACGACACGTTGCATGCGCGCGATCTCGCGCGTCTGCTGGGCGGCGACCTTGGCCTGACGGCGCTCGTCCTCGGCTCGGGCCGACACGTACTGGCTGTAGGTGCCCCGGTACTCGACGACCGTCCCGACGTCGGCATCTCCGGGACGGTCGAGATGCAGGACACGGGTGATCGCCTCGTCGAGCAGTTCGAGGTCGTGGCTGATCACGAGGAGCGCGCCCTTGTACTGCCGAAGGAAGCCCATCAACCACGTCTTGGCGTCGATGTCGAGGTGATTGGTCGGCTCGTCGAGACAGAGCACATCGGAACCGGCGAAGAGGATCCGGGCCAACTCGACCCGGCGGCGCTCACCGCCCGAGAGCACACCGACGGGCAACTCGAGCCGATCCTGTCCGAGGCCGAGCCCGGCGGCGATGGATCGCGCCTCGCTCTCGGCCCCGTAGCCACCGGCCACGCGGAACTCCTCCTCGGCACGGCTGTAGCGGGCGACGGTCGCGTCCCCCGGTGACTCCTCCATCGCGATCCGGAGCTTCTCGATCCGGTCGACCTGCTCGTCGATCCCCCGCCCGGACAGCACGTGGGCGATGGCCCTGCGGGTGTCCAGCTCACCGGAGATCCGCGGGTCCTGTGGCAGGTACCCGAAGCCGCCCTTGCGCAGGATCCGGCCGCCCGCCGGCTCGTCCTCGCCCCCGAGGACCCTGAACAACGATGTCTTGCCCGCTCCGTTGCGACCGACGATCCCGACCTTGTCCCGGGGCATCACCGTGAACGTCGCCGCCTCGACGACGGTCCGGCCACCGACCTCGACGGTGAGGGACTGCGCCTGCAACACCTCGTCAGGCTAGGAGCACCACCGGATGAACCGCGCCCGCCGACGAGCCGTCACCCGGGATCCGGCTCGGGCAGTTCGTCCTCGGTGAACTCGGTCGGGAGGCACTCACCCTCGCCGGCGACGGTCAACGTCGGCGCCGCGCCGAGGGCCAGTGCCACCTCGGTCACGATCCTGTTCCGACCCGACTCCGACAGGTGGAGCCCGTCACCGGAGAGCAGACGCGGCTCGGCGGCGGTGATCCTGGCCCAGTCGATGAGGAAGCGATCGGCCGACGACACGGTGGCCGAACGGATGATCTCATTGACCGCCACTCGATCCGATCGGAACTCGGTCACCGTCAACAGGACGACCGGGCGTGGGGACAACCGGTCGAGGAGTTCGTCGAGCAGGTCGGCGAACCCCTCGCGATCTCCGTCGAAGTTGCTGCCGAAGAACAGCACCGCCGCGTCCCACATCGACCCGTCAGCCGGCTCGAGCCGACGGTCGAGCACCCGGTCGGCGAAGCGCAGGAAGCGACCGGGCTCGGCATCGATCTCCACGGTCCAGCCGGCCGACGTGAGCCGATCACACATCGATCCACCGAACCGCGGTGCGGTCGACGCGAGGATCGAGTCACCGATGACGATCACCCGATTGCCGGCCACGATGTCCCCGACGGCCGGAAGGTCGAGGTCGGCCGGCCGCACGGCACCGTCCGATGCCGACGACACGGGGAGCGGTGCCGTGGCGACGCTCGGGGAGTTCGGCCGATCGAGGTCGGCCGACACGGTGGCCGGAAGCACGCCCACGCCCGGGATGGTCGGCTCGGTGGCGGGCGCGCCCTCGCTCCCGCCGCCGCACGCCACGGCGGATGACACGGCCACCGCGAGGAACGCGCGTGGGAGGATCGATCGCCGACGGTCCCGCATGTCACGATTCAACACCACCGGTCGGGAGCGAGGGTGTCACCATCGGTACGGTGGTGTCGTGAGTGCGCCCTACGACCTGGTGATCATCGGCCTCGGATCGGCCGGTCTCACGGCCGCCCGGGTCGCCGCCGGCGAGCTCGGCCTGCGCGTCGCCGCCGTCGAACGCGACCGTGTCGGCGGTGACTGCCTGTGGACGGGCTGCGTGCCGTCGAAGTCGGTGATCGCGAGCGCAGCAGCGGCGCACTCGGCAGCCGAGGCTGCCCACCTCGGCATCACCGTTGGACCGACCAGCGCCGATCGGCGGGCGGTCTGGGGTCGGATGGCGACCGTCCGCGCCGAGATCGCCGCCGCCGAGGACAACGCCGAGGCCGTCCGCGCCCTCGGCGCCGAGGTGTTCCTGGGGACGGCCCGGGTGACCGGTGCACGCTCGGTCGTGGTCGATGGTCCCGAGGGATCCACGGAGATCGACTGCCGGTTCATCCTCGTCTGCACCGGAAGTCGGGCGGCGATCCCCGCCGTCGCCGGCCTCGCCGACGTCGACGCGCTCACCAACGAGACGCTGTTCACTCTCGACTCCCCGCCCGATGCGGTCGCCATCGTCGGTGCGGGCCCGGTCGGCGTCGAGACGGCGCAGGCGCTCGCCCGACTCGGCGTCGACGTCGACCTCATCGAGTCGGCGCCGCGGATCCTGACCTCGGAGGAGCCCGAACACGCCGACCGCCTCACCCGCATCCTGACCGCCGACGGCGTGCGGCTCCATCTCGGTTCGCCCGTCACCAACCTCCGTCGTGTCGGCGACGACGTGGGCATCGAGACGGGCGCCGGTGAGATCACCTCGTCGGCGGTCATGTTCGCCACCGGTCGGACCGCGAACGTCGAGGGGTTGGGACTCGACCGGCTGGGAATCGTCGCCACCGCCGCCGGGGTGAGCGTCGACGCCCGGAGCCGGACGATCGTGCCGAACGTGTACGCCGTCGGGGATGCGGCCGCCGGTCGTGCCCACCACACCCACTCCGCCGCGACCGACGCGGCGCTCGCCGTGCGCGACATGTTCCTCCCCGGACGGGGAACCGCCGCCACCCTCGTCCCGTGGTGTGTCTTCACCGACCCGGAACTCGCTCACGTCGGTCTGACCGCAGCCGAGGCCCGGGAGCGATTCGGTGACCGCCAGGTCAAGGTCCACCGCCAGGAGCTCGAGTCCGTCGATCGTGCCCGGATCGAACGCCGCACCGACGGCGTCGTGTCCGTCGTGACCGCCAGGGGACGGATCGTCGGGGCCCACATCCTGGCACCCCACGCCGGGGAGATGATCCACGAACTGGCGCTCGCCGTCCGGTTCTCGATGTCGATCGGTGAACTCGCCCAGGTCCCCCACGTCTATCCGACGTACGCGACCGCCGTCTCGCAGCTCGTCGCGTCACACGAGTTCCGTCGGATCAGGCGGCTGCGTGGCCTCGCCCGCCTCAGCCGCTGGACCGGCTGACCTCGATCCGATCGTCCATCTCCGGCGTCACCTCGGCGAAGGTGTCGATCCGACGCAGCGAGGGGAACGCGACGGCGAACACCCCGGCGATCACGATGGTGGCCACGCCGCCGCCCATGATCGCCCACGGGACACCCAGGTAGCGGGCTGCGAGACCGCTCTCGAAGGCGCCGAGCTCGTTCGATGCGCCGATGAACACACCCTCCACCGCCGACACGCGTCCGAGTTGCTCGGGGGGCGTCGCCAGCGGGACCAGGGTCCCACGGATGAACATCGACACCATGTCGGCACCGGAGAGGACGACGAGCGCGACGAACGCGACCACGTAGTCGGTGGTCGCGCCGAACACCACGGTGCCGGCGCCGAAGATCGCGACGACCCACAGCAGGGTCGGCCCCACCCTCCGTTCGACCGGGCGCATCGCGAGGTAGAGCGCCATCAAGGCCGCCCCGACACCCGGTGCGGCGCGAAGCCAGCCATAGGCCACGTCGCCCACCCCGAGGCGATCGCTGGCGACGACCGGGATCAACGCGACCGCACCCCCGAACAGGACCGCGAACAGGTCGAGGCTGATCGCGGCGAGAACCACCGGTGATCGCCGGATGAACACCAGACCCTCGAGGGCCAGCCGGAGGCTGGGACGCTGACCGGCGCCGAGCCGGTCGTCGGCCGTATCGACGATGCCGTCCCGGTACGTGACGCCGAGGAGCAACGGGATGGCGGTCGCAGTCAACCCGGCCGCAACCGCATAGGCCAGGGCCGGATCGACGCTGTAGAGGAGCCCCGACGCAGCCGGCCCGACGATCGACGAGCCGGTGAACGTCGCCGTCCACAACGCCACCACCCGCGGGACGTCCTCGGCGGTGACCATGCTCGGGAGGATCGAACGGTTGCTCGGCCCGATCATCGCATCGGCGGTTCCGATGCCCACGGCGGCGAGCATCAGGACCCACACCGCTCCCTCACCGCGCTCGACTCCGAGGCTGAAGGCGACCAGTCCACCAGCACACAGCAGTCGGACGGCGAGGAAGCCAGCCGCCACCCGGCGCCGGTCGAAGCGGTCGGCGGCCACACCACTCGGCAGTGCCAGCAGCACACCCGGCACGAACTGGGCCAATCCGAGCAGACCGATGTCGAAGGCGTCACCGGTGATGTCGAACACCTGCTTGAAGAGCGCGGTGATGACGATGTTGATCCCGATCGACGCTGCAGCCGTCGAGACCAGGTAACGCCGGACCGACCGCTGACGCAGGACGACGAGGGCCGATGACACCCCGGCACGTTACCGACCCCCGGCTGCCGCTCCGGCCACCCGACATGCCACCATCGGGGCATGACCACGACCGTTCCGACGCGTCCCGTCCTGCTCGTCCACGGCGCCTGGCACGGCGCATGGAGTTGGGCCGAACTCCAGGGGCGACTCGACGATCTCGGCATCGCCTCGTGGGCGATCGACCTCCCGGGCCACGGCATCTCCGCTGAGCCCCTCGGCGACCTGTCGGCGGACGCCGACGCGGTCGTCGCTGCGCTGGAACGCTGCGGTGACGGCACCGTGCTCGTCGGCCACTCCTACGGTGGAGCCGTGATCTCGCAGGCCGCAGCACGCTCGACACGAGTGGCGCGACTGGTCTACATCGCAGCGTTCGCCCTCGAGTCGGGCGAGAGCGTGAACGGCTTCCTCCGTACCGCGCCACGTCATCGCGTCGAGTTGGCCGAGGTCATGGTGCCGACCGACGACGGCTCGACCATCCTCGACGTCGAACGTGCCGGCGACCTGTTGTACGCCGGTCTGTCCCCGGAACGTCGGCGGGCGATGGTGGCCCGGCTGTCGCCCCAGCCCAATGCCACCATGACCCAGGCACTCGACGGATCAGGACTCGGAGGGGTGCCGTCGACCTACCTGCTCTGCACCCGGGATCGCGCCGTCCACCCGGAGCACCAGCGACTGATGGCCGCTCGATGCGATGAGGTCATGGAACTCGATCACGATCACTCCCCCTTCCTCGACGACCCGGCGCTCGTCGCTGGGATCATCTCCCGCCTGGCATCGGCCTGAGCCATGGCGATGAAGGTTCGGATCGGCTACGGGCTCGGGGTGCGCACGCGCCTCAGCACTCCCCTGTTCGGAGAGGTCGTCGATCGCCTCGAGGCGCACCGCTTCGACTCACTCTGGTTGTCCGAGCGACTGTCGTCCGACGCCCCCGACCCGGTGGTCGCCCTCGCCTACGCAGCCGGTCGCACGACCAACCTCAAGCTCGGCACCAGCGTGATGGTCCTGCCCGGCCGCAACCCCGTCGTGTTGGCCAAGGAGTTGGCGACCTTGGCGACCATGTCCGGAGGTCGCTTCCTGCCGGCCTTCGGACTCGGCGCGGTGGACCCGGTGGAGCAAGCCGGTTTCGGCGTCACCCGGCAGGAACGGGCCCCACGTTTCGACGAGATGCTGGCGATCATGCGCGCCTGCTGGACCGGGGAGGCCGTGCACCACGCCGGGAACCACCACCGCATCGACGGGGCGGTCGTCCACCCCGTCCCGGGGCGGCTCGAGGTCTGGCTCGGCGGCAACGCACCGAGTGAACTGCGACGCGTCGGACGCCTGGCCGACGGATGGCTGCCCAGCTTCGTGACCCCTGACGACGCCGACTCCGGCCGGCAGGTGATCGAAGCCGTGCTCGCCGAGCACGACCGGACGATCGACGACGACCACTACGGCGTGCTGATCCCCTACAGCGAGGGAACCGTCCCCGAGGCCCTGCTGGCCTCCATCGGGGCGCGACGTCCCGACCTCGACGACCCGACGGTCCTCGTCCCGACGAGCCTGGACGCCCTCGGGAGCCTGATCGAGCGGTTCATCGCCGTCGGCACGACGAAGTTCGTCGTGCTCCCGCTGGCCGAACCCCGGGACGCCGATGGCTGGGCTGCGCACATCGACGACGTGGCCCGGGTGCTCCTCCCCCTGGAGCGCACGCTGTGACGGCTGGACCCGACGCACCCTCGGGCGCACATCTCTTCGATGACCTCGGCGGGGACCGCTACGTGGCGACCGAGTGGAGCCGTGGACCCTGGGATCCCCGCCACTGCCACGGCGCACCGACCGCGGCTCTGCTCGTGCGCGCCGTCGAGCGGGTCGACACGTCCGCAGTCGAGTGGGAGCTGGCTCGCATCACGATCGAACTGACGCGCCCGGTCCCGGTCGGACGCGAGTTGGCTGTCTCGACGAGCCTCCTCCGCCCCGGCAGCCGGGTCTCCCTCGTCGCCACCCGGCTCATCGACACGACGACCGGGGTCGAGGTCGCGACGGCGACCGCCCTGCGAATCAGCCGTCGGGACACTCCGACCCCGGACGTCTGCCGGCCCGACGGGGAGATGCCGGGCGGTCCCGACGAGGGGCGGGCGGAGACTCCCCCGTTCCGGACCGACGACATCGCATACGCGACCCACTCCTGCGACTTCCGCTTCGTCCGCGGCTCATGGTCCGAGCGCGGCCCCTCGGCGGTCTGGATCCGGCTACGGGTTCCCGTCGTCCCCGGGGAGTCACCGACCGGGGCGCAACGCGCGGCGGCCGCAGCCGACTTCGGCAACGGTGTGTCCGCACCGGTCGAACACCTCGACTGGCTCTACATCAATCCCGACCTGACCATCCATCTCGCACGTCGACCCGTCGGCGAGTGGATCGGCCTCGCCAGCCTGAGTCACCTGGGTACCGCCGGAGCGGGCCTCGCCGAGTCGAGCCTCCATGACGGCGCCGGGCGCCTCGGGCTCAGCGCGCAGAGTCTCTTCGTCGAGCGACGCTGACGGAGGGGTACTCTCGGTGCATGGGAGACATGATCGAGATCACATCCGGCGCCGAGGGATCGACACCGGTGTCGGGATATCTGGCGACCCCGGACGCGGGCCGCGGCCCGGGAGTCGTCGTCGTCCAGGAATGGTGGGGCCTCGACTCCGGCATCCGGGAGATCTGCGATCTCCTCGCGGCCAACGGCTTCTCGGCGTTCGCGCCCGACCTCTACCACGGTGAACTCGCCGGACACACCGAGATGGACCGGGCCGGGGAGCTCATGGCGGCGCTCCCGATGGACAGGGCAGGCGCCGACATGGCGGCAGCCGTCGACGCCCTCTGCGAGCACCCCTCGACGATCGGGGACGGTGTGGGGGTCATCGGGTTCTGCATGGGCGGGATGCTCACCTTCGTGCTGGCGGCGCTCCGTCCCGACCGCGTCAAGGTCGCCGTCCCCTTCTACGGCTTCCCGTCCGGCGACACACAACCCGACTACTCGCGGATCACGGCCGTCGTGCGGGGGCACATGGCCGAGCACGACGACTTCTTCCCGCCGGATGCAGCACGACAGCTCGAGGAACGACTGCGCTCCCTCGGGGTGGACGCCACACTCACCGTCCATCCCGGAACCGGTCACGCCTTCATGGCGCCACACGACGCCCTCGGGACGAGGAACGCCGAACTCGCCGGGCGCATCTGGCCCGAGGTGTTCGAACTCCTGCGCTCCCGGATCAACTGACCCGGGCGGCGATCAGGTCACCGGGAGCCCGAGGCCGCGGGCGATGACCAGTCGCTGGATCTCGCTCGTGCCCTCGCCGATCTCGAGGATCTTCGCATCGCGGTAGAACCGGGCCATCGGGCTCTCCTCGATGAACCCCATCCCCCCGAGGACCTGCGTGCCCAGCCGGACGGCATCCATCGCCGCCTCGGTCGAGTAGAGCTTGGCCATCGCCGCTGCCTGCCCGATCGGTCGCCCGGCGTCCTTCAGCCACGCCGCCTTGTAGGTGAGGTTGTGTGCGTTCTCGACCTTCACCGCCAGATCGCTCAGCTGGAAGGCCAGTCCCTGGAAACGACCGATCGGACCACCGAACGCGTACCGGTTCCGGGCGTGCTCGAGCGACATCTCGAGCGCGGCCCGTGCGCAGCCGAGCGCCAGCGCCGAGATCGCGATCCGACCGTCGTCGAGGATGGCGAGGAAGTTCCTGAAGCCGTGCCCCGGAGCGCCGAGCAGGTGGTGGTCGGGGACCCGACAGTCGACGAGGGCGATCCCATGGGTGTCGCTGGCGTGCCAGCCGAGCTTGTCGTAGGCCGGCTCGACCTCGAAGCCGGGGGTGCCGGTCGGGACGACGAACGCCGAGATGCCGTCCCCGGTGCGGGCGGTCACCGTCGTGATCGACGTCATCTCCGTCCCGCAGTTCGTGATGAAGGCCTTCGAGCCGTTGATGACCCACTGGTCACCGTCGAGTTCGGCCCGAGTCCGCGTCGCACCGGCGTCCGACCCGCCGTCGGGTTCGGTGAGGCCGAACGCGCCGAGCGCCCGACCGGCCACTAGATCCGGAAGCCAGCGCTCCTTCTGGTCGGGGGTCCCGAAGGAGTGGATCGGGTTCGCACCGAGACCGACCCCGGCCGAGAGCGTGATTCCCATCGACTGGTCGACCCGACCGATCTCCTCGATCGCCACGCAGAGCGACGTGAAGTCCCCGTCCCCGCCCCCGAACTCGGCCGGAAAGACGATCCCGAACAACCCGAGCTCCCCCATCGCACGGACCGTGTCGGCGGGGAAGACATGTTCCCGGTCCCACCGTGCGGCGTGCGGCCCGATCTCCCCTTCCGCGAACTCACGCACCGTGGCACGCAGCAGTTCGTGGTGTTCCTCGAGCTCCCAGGTCATCGCAATCCCCTCTCGCCTACTCCGACCCGGCCGGTGCGCCACCGACCATGACCAACTCGGCGCCGAGTGCCACGGAGGCCCCGACGACCGCACCGACACGCTCCACGACCCCGTCGAACGGGGCCACGAGCGCATGTTCCATCTTCATCGCCTCGACGACACAGAGGCGCTGCCCGGCGGTGACCCGGTCGCCGGCGGTGACGTCCATCATCAACACGGTCCCCGGCATCGGCGATCGGACACAGCCGTCGGCCACACCACCCGACACCGCACCGCCGCGACCGCGCTCGGCCTCGGCCTCGGCGACCTCCCAGCCCCAACCACCTCCGGCCACCCACCAGCGACCCGGCCCGAGAGGGACGACCGTCCACTCCCCGAGGTCGCGACAGGTGATCGTCATCGAGGTCCCGTCGAGGAGGAGCAGGCCCCCACCATCGACCCCCGGCTCCCACTCGATGCGGTGGGTCGTGGAGTCTGCGACCAGGCGTCGCCGCACCGGCGCCGCGCCCCCGTGGCGCCAGCCGACCAGGGCCGTCCACACACCGTCGGTCGGCGACGGCCGCGCCGCGTCGGCGACGGCGGCGAGGACCGCCGCCGGGACGGATCTCACCAGTGAGCCGATCTCCCGGTTCACGAGATCCGTGTCGACGCGACCACCTCGCACGTCGGGATGGCGCGCCAACTCGCGCAGGAAGCCGGTGTTGGTTCCGATCCCGACGACCGAGGTCCGGCCGAGCGCGTCGGCGAGCCGAGCAAGGGCCTCCGCACGGTCGGCTCCGTGGACGACGACCTTGGCCAGCATCGGGTCGTAGTCGCTGGTCACGATCGAGCCATCGGCGACCCCCGCATCGACCCGCACCCCCGGACCCGACGGCCAGTCGACCGTCCGGATCGTCCCACCCGTCGGAAGGAAGGATCGAGCCGGATCTTCGGCGTACACCCGTGCCTCGACGGCGTGGCCGAGCGGCACGAGTGACTCCTGGTCGACGACGAGCGGTGCCCCGGCGGCCACGCGCACCTGCTCGGCGACGAGATCGACCCCGAAGACCATCTCCGTGACGGGGTGCTCGACCTGCAGTCGGGTGTTCATCTCCATGAAGTAGAAGCTCTCCGGGTCGTCTCCGGAGACGATGAACTCCACGGTTCCGGCGTTGACGTAGCCACAACTGCGAGCGGCCGCGACCGCCTGCTCGGCCATCGCCGCACGGACGTGGTCCGGGAGGAACGATGCCGGGGCCTCCTCGATGATCTTCTGGTGCCGACGCTGCAGCGAGCACTCACGCTCACCGAGGTGGACGATGCCTCCGTGCCCGTCAGCGAGCACCTGGATCTCGACGTGTCGCGGCGCGGAGATGAATCGCTCGACCAACAGGGTGTCATCACCGAAGGCTGCGGCGGCCTCTCGACGGGCCGAGGCGAGAGCCGCCGGGAGTTCCGCCGCATCGAGCACGAGACGCATGCCCTTCCCGCCGCCGCCCGCCGACGGCTTGACCAGCGCCGGGTAGCCGATGTGCTCCTCGACGTACGCGATCAGTTGCTCGTCGTCGAGGCCCGCGCGGTCGGTGCCGGGGACGACACTCACGCCCGCCGCCGCCACCGACACCTTGGCTGCGATCTTGTCGGCCATCGCGGCCATCGCCGTGACGGGCGGACCGATGAAGACGAGTCCGGCCGCCGCGCAGGCTTCGGCGAACGCGGGGTTCTCCGACAGGAAGCCGTAGCCCGGGTGCACCGCCTCGGCTCCGCTGGAGACGGCGGCGGCGATCACGGCCTCGATGTCGAGGTAGCTCTGGCGCGCCGGTGCGGGACCGACCCGCACCGCCATGTCGGCGAATCGCACATGGGGTGCCGCCGCATCGGCATCGGAATGCACGGCGACGGGACTGACCCCCAGCGAGCGGAGGCTGCGCATCACGCGCAGGGCGATCTCGCCGCGATTCGCCACCAGCACGCGCTCGAACATCCGCGGGGGCTCGGCGCACAGTCGGGAGCGGACGTGGGGGGGTGACAGGGTCATCGGCCGATCACATCCTGAAGACGCCCCACGAGACCGGAGCCAGCGGTGCCCCGGAGACGACGCCGAGCGCCAACCCGACGACGTCGCGCGTCTGACCGGGTTCGATGATGCCGTCGTCCCACAGTCTCGCCGTCGCGTAGTAGGCGTTGCCCTGTCGCTCGTACTGCTCCCTGATCGGGGCGGTGAACCCGGCCTCCTCCTCGGGTGACCACGAGCCGCCGGCCGCCTCGATCGCATCTCGGCGCACCGTCGCCAGCACCGCCGCCGCCTGGTCACCGCCCATGACCGAGATGCGCGAGTTCGGCCAGGTGAAGAGGAAGCGCGGCGAGTACGCCCGACCACACATCGAGTAGTTCCCGGCGCCGAACGAACCGCCGATCACCACGGTGATCTTGGGCACCCGAGCGGTGGCGACTGCGGTGACCATCTTCGCACCGTGCTTCGCGATCCCGGCGGCCTCGTACTCACGACCGACCATGAAGCCGGAGATGTTCTGCAGGAACAACAGCGGGACCCGGCGGCGGTCGCACAGCTCGATGAAGTGCGCACCCTTCATCGCCGACTCACCGAACAGCACCCCGTTGTTCGCGACGATCCCCACCGGGTGACCCCAGATCCGGGCGAACCCGCAGACGAGGGTGGTCCCGTACTCGGCCTTGAACTCGGCGAAGCGACTCCCGTCGACGAGGCGGGCGATGACCTCCCGAACGTCGTAGGGATGACGGGAGTCGACCGAGACGACGTCGTGCAGTTCGCCGGGGTCGGCACGCGGTGGCTCGACGTCGGTCACCGCCCAGGGCGGGTCCCCGGCGGGCGGGAGCGACCCGGCGATGTCGCGCAGGATCGCCAGCGCGTGCCGGTCATCGGTCGCCAGATGGTCCACGACCCCGGAGACCGACGCGTGCAGGCGACCACCACCGAGGTCCTCCGCCGAGACGACCTCGCCGGTCGCCGCCTTGACGAGGGGCGGCCCACCGAGGAAGACGGTGCCCTGCTCGGCGACGATCACGGCCTCGTCACTCATCGCCGGCACGTAGGCGCCGCCGGCCGTGCACGAACCCATGACGGCGGCGATCTGGGGGATCCCGGCGGCCGACATCGTCGCCTGGTTGAAGAAGATGCGACCGAAGTGGTCACGGTCGGGGAACACCTCGTCCTGCGCCGGGAGGAACGCCCCGCCGGAATCGACCAGGTAGAAGCACGGGAGGTGGTTGGCGGCCGCGATCTCCTGGGCACGGAGATGCTTCTTGACGGTCATCGGGTAGTAGGTGCCACCCTTGACCGTCGCGTCGTTCGCGACGACCATCGACCGTCGGCCACCGACGAGCCCGATCCCGGTGATGATCCCCGCAGAGGGGGCCTCACCGCCGTACATGTCGTGTGCCGCCAGGGCCGAGAGCTCGAGGAACGGTGACCCCGGGTCGAGCAGACCCTCGACCCGATCGCGCGGCAGGAGCTTTCCCCTCGCCACGTGCCTCTCGCGGCTCTGCTCCGGGCCGCCGAGGGCGGCCGTCGACCGACGCATCCGCAGTTCCCCGACGAGGGCGTCCATCGCGACGCGGTTCGACGCCGCCCTCTCACCGGACGCGACCGCCGAACCGATTCGTGGCCACTCCGAGCCCGCCTCCCCCACGGAGTTCACAGTAGCGAGCGACCCCCGCTGGCTGCGCCCCGGAGGTCCGGGGCGGTGTCGCAGTCCACCAGGTGGTCGTCGACGAGGCCGTTCGCCTGCATCAGCGCGTACATCGTGGTCGGGCCGACGAACGACCATCCGGCCCGACGCAGCTCATGCGACAGAGCCGTCGAGCCCGGGGTCGAGGCGGGGAGCTCGGACACACGGGCCGGACGGGGCCGGTCGGGTTCGGCGAAGCGCCCGAAGAACCCTCCGAGGCTGCCCCATCGCTCGATCGTCTCGAGCGCCCGACGGGCGTTGTTGACGACCGACTCGACCTTCCCCCGATGGCGGATCACGCCGGGATCCAGCAGAATCGAGGCGACCTCCCGCTCCCCGAAGCGGGCCACGATCTCCGGGTCGAAGCCGGCGAATGCCGCTCGCAGCGACTCCCGACGCCGCAGGATCGTGAGCCACGACAGCCCGGCCTGGAATCCCTCGAGGCACACCTTCTCGAACCACTCGAGGTCCCGTACCGGAGGGCGACCCCATTCGAGGTCGTGGTAGGCCTCGTAGTCGGCATGTCCGATGCACCACGGACAACGTCGCCGCCCATCGGCCCCCGTCACCCCATCACCGGCGTGCCCGTCCTCACCGCCCACGGAAGTCACCGTTCGCCTCCCGCAATCGGACGAGGACGCCGATGGTCGCCGCGAGGTCCTCGTCGGGCACCTCGATCGACTCGAAGCACCGGTTCAGTTCGAGGGTCACGCGCTCGCAGAGTTCCCGACCGTCCGGGGTCAACTCGACGAGCACGCGCCGGCGATCCCCGGCCGCCCGCTCCCGGGTGACCAGTCCGTCGCGCTCGAGTCGGTCGACGGCACTGGTGACGCTCGCTGGATGGACCTGCAGCCGACGGCCGACCGTCCCGATCGGCAGCCGGCCGTCCCGGCTGAAGGCCAGCAGCCGGAGGATCTCGAACCGGGCGAACGACAGCCCAGCGGTCCGCAGCGGCGGGTCCACCAGTGCCATCAGGATCTGCTGGGCCCGGACGATCGAGGTCACGAAGGCCATGCCATCGGCGGCCGACCCCCAGCCGTGGCGACGCCAGTTGGCCGAGGCCAGGGCGATCGGGTCGACGGCGAGGGGCTCGGACGGCACCCGGCGGAGGCTACGCGGATTCGCCGGTCCTTGGAAATCAAAGTATCGTTCCCCCATGGCCACAACCGATCGCAGCCCTCGGGAGATCTGGGAGTCCGAGTTCGGAGCCTCCCCCATCCGCGACGCCGACTACTCGACGATGTCCGGCATCCCCCTCGAACCGGTCTACGGCCCGGCGGACGGTGACTTCCCCGGCCAGTTCCCGTACACACGGGGGCCGTACGCCTCGATGTACCGATCCAAGCTGTGGACGATGCGGATGTTCGCCGGCTTCGGCACCGCCGAGGACACCAACTGGCGCTTCAAGGAGATCATCCGCGCCGGGGGCACCGGCCTCTCGACGGCGTTCGACATGCCGACACTCCTCGGCATCGACTCCGACGACGCGATGGCCCTCGGCGAGGTCGGACGCTGCGGTGTCGCCGTCGACACCCTCGCCGACATGGAGGATCTCTACTCCGGCATCGACCTCGGCGAGGTGACCACCTCGATGACGATCAACTCGCCCGCAGCGGTGATCTTCGCCATGTTCGTCGCCCAGGCCGAGAAGGCGGGAGTGCCCCGGGCCCGCCTCGGCGGCACCCTGCAGAACGACATCCTCAAGGAGTACCAGGCGCAGAAGGAGTTCGTCTTCCCACCGCGGCAGTCGATGCGCCTGGTCCGCGACACGATCGCCTTCACGGCGGCCGAGATGCCGCGATGGCACTCCGTCTCGATCTCCGGCTACCACATCCGCGAGGCCGGTTCCACCGCCGTCGAGGAGCTGGCGTTCACCCTCGCCAATGGGTTCGCCTACGTCGAACTCGCCCTGCAGGCCGGCCTCCCGATCGATGCCTTCGCCCCCCGGCTGAGCTTCTTCTTCAACGCCCACATCGACTTCTTCGAGGAGATCGCCAAGTACCGAGCCGCCCGTCGCATCTGGGCACGTTGGATGCGCGACCGGTACGGCGCCACCGACCCCCGCTCGATGCAGTGCCGCTTCCACACCCAGACCGCTGGCGTCTCGCTGACCGCCCAGCAGCCCGAGTTGAACATCGCCCGGACCGCGATCGAGGCCCTCGCCGGCGTGCTCGGCGGCACCCAGAGCCTGCACACCAACTCGATGGACGAGGCGCTCGCCCTCCCGACGGAGAAGGCCGCCCGCATCGCATTGCGGACCCAGCAGATCATCGCCCATGAGACGAACGTCGCCCACGTCGCCGACCCGCTGGGGGGCTCGCACTTCGTCGAGGCGCTCACCGACGAGGTCGAGCGGCAGGCCGAGGAGATCTTCGCCCACCTCGAGTCCCTCGGGGGCGGCTCGATGCTCGAGGGAGCGATACGGGGCATCGAGGAGAACTGGTTCCAGGGCCGCATCGCCGACTCCGCCTACGAACTCGAGCGCAAGCTGAACAACGGCTCCCGCATCACGGTCGGGGTCAACGCGTTCAGCGAGGGCAACGAGGAGGAGCAGATCCCCCTCCTGCGCATCACGAACGAGGACGAGAAGCGGCAGCGCAAGCGGCTCGAGACCGTCAGGGCCGGCCGCGACGGCGACCGTGTCGCCGCCGTCCTCGAACGGCTCCGATCCGAGGCCGCCGACCCGGAGATCAACCTGATGCCGACGCTCATCGATGCGGCGACCGCCTACGCGACCCTTGGTGAGATCATGGGGGCGATGGGTACCGTGTTCGGACGGCACGTCGAGGTCCCGACGATCTGAGTGGTCCAGTCGGCGCCCTCACGGGGTCGCCACGAACGGAGGTAGGTGGAGAGCATGGCTGGAGAGAGGATCCTCGTGGCGAAGGTCGGGCTGGACGGCCACGACCGTGGGGTCAAGGTCGTGGCGCGGATCCTGCGCGACGCCGGATTCGAGGTGATCTACACCGGCTTGTTCCAGACCCCCGAGACCGTGGCGGCGGCGGCGGTCGACGAGGATGCTGACGCGATCGGCCTGTCCATGCTGTCCGGGGCCCACATGACGCTCGCGCCCATGGTCGTGGAGGCGGTCCGGGCCCGGGGTGCCGACATCCCCGTGATCGTCGGCGGGATCGTCCCCGACCACGACCTCGAGGAGTTGGCCGCGGCCGGCGTCGCTGCGGTGCTGACGCCGGGCGCGACCTCCGAGCAGATCGTCGCCGAGGTGCGCCGCGTGCTCGACAACGCCCCCGTCACCTGAGGATCCCGATCGTGCCGACCCGCCGGGACGTCCTGCGACCATCCCCGGCGGCGGCTTCACGCTGCGTTCAGCGGTCGGACACCTCCCGGCGGCCGCCGGGTGCGAGGATCGGCGCGTGGCAGGACTGACCCGGCGGCTCGGCGTGGCCGACGCCGTCGTGATCGGCCTCGGGTCGATGATCGGTGCCGGGGTGTTCGTCGCCTGGTCGCCGGCGGCGGCCGCCGCCGGCGACTGGCTGCTCCTCGGCCTCCTGATCGCCGGTGCCGTCGCCCTCTGCAACGCGATGTCCTCGGCCCAGCTCGCCGCGTGTCACCCGGAGTCGGGGGGCACCTACGTCTACGCCCGGGAACGCCTCGGGCCGGCATGGGGACACCTCGCCGGCTGGGGGTTCGTCGTGGGCAAGACCGCATCGACCTCGGCGATGGCAATGGCCGTCGGTGCCTACGTCTGGCCCGAACAACGGGTGTGGGTGGCGACCGCAGCGGTGCTGCTGATCGTGCTCGTCAACCTCGGCGGCCTGTCACGGACGGTGGCCGTGACCCGAGTCCTCCTGGCCGTGTCCTCGATGGCGCTCGCCGTCGTCATCGTCGGTGGGCTGACCCGGGAGGAGTCGCAGGTGGTGCTCGCCTCACCGGTCGGGACCGACCCGCTGGGGGTCCTCCGATCGGCAGGGTTCCTGTTCTTCGCCTTCGCCGGCTACGCCCGCGTCGCCACCCTCGGCGAGGAGGTGCGGGATCCTGCGGTGACGATCCCGAAGGCCATACCGCGGGCCCTGCTCGCCGTCCTGGCCGTGTATCTCGTCGTCGGGGCCAGCGCCCTGCGCGCCGTCCCCGCCGGGGCGCTCGCCCTCGACGACGCACCGCTCGCGGCCGTCGTCCGGAGCGGGTCACTCGCCGGACTGACCTGGGTCGTGACAGCGGGAGCAGCCGTCGCGTCGCTCGGTGTCCTCCTGAACCTGATCCCGGGGGTGTCGCGGACCGTCCTCGCGATGGCCCGCCGCAGTGAGCTGCCGCGATGGTTCGCCGCCATCGACGAACGCCGCTCACTCCCCGTGCGCGCCGAACTGAGCGTCGCCGCGGTCACCATCGTGCTGGTCCACACCCTCTCGATCACGTCGTCGATCGCCGTGTCAGGGGCGGCGGTCCTGATGTACTACGCCCTCACGAACCTCTCCGCGCTGCGCCTCGCCGCACACGAACGACGGTGGCATCCCGCCATCGCCGCCGGCGGCTTGGTCGGTTGCCTCGTCCTGGTGGCGGCCCTCCCGCTCGAGGCCATCCTCGGCGGACTGGTCGTCATCGTCGCCGGTGTGCTGGTACGCATCGTCACCTCCCGGTCGATCGCGTCGAGCTGACCGCTCAGGGCTCCACGATCGGGAACCCCGAGCGGAACGTGTCGAGGTGATCGGCGATCGTCGGGAGGGCCTCGCGATCCCCGATGACCGCGACCTCCCCGGACGCGATCGCCTCCCGGAGGTCGATGTCGTTCGCCGCGAGACGCTCGAGCACCACACGGTCCAGCGAGACGACGGCATCCGGCGTGCCGTCGAGCCCGGCGCGATGGTGCAGGGACCGGTTCGACAGCTCGAGGGTCCAGTCGTCGGTCGGGTCCACCCCGTCGAGGGCCCCGAACCGCAGGTGGATGACGAGCCTCAGACCACCGACGTCCTCCGACCGGAGCCTGACGGCGGTCGCGTCCAGGAGTTGACCGATCGTCATGGCGTTGAGGTAGCCGCGCCGCATGGCGTCCCGCCGCGGCAGCGTCCCGTGCCGCAACTCCCGGGCTCCGGTCAGGAACGCGTTGCGGAAGGTGGCCGACTCGCTCTGGTACCCGAGTTGCTCGAGGGCCGCCGCCTGAAGTTCACGCGCCGCCATGTTCGTCGGGTCGGCGAACACGAGGTGGTTCACGAGTTCGACCACCCACCGGTAGTCGCCCGCGTCATGGGCGACCTGCGCCGAGGCCAGGAGAGCCTCGGGTCCACCGGCGAGGTCGACGTAGCGGCGTCCGACGTCGCTCGGGGGCAGGCGCCACAGGTTCGCCGGGTTGCCGTCATACCACGACAGGTAGCGCTGGTAGACCGCCTTCACATTGTGGGCCAGATGTCCGTAGTAGCCGGTCGTGTGCGACTCCGCTGCGAACTCCGGCGGCAGACGGAGCGCCTCGGCGATCTCGAGCGGCGTCTCGCCGTGGTTGGCCAGACGCATCGTCTGATCGTGGATCCAGCGGTACATGTCGCGCTGGAGGCGCAGGTAGCCGACGACGTCCTCGTGGCCCCATCGCGGCCAGTGATGCGAGGCGAAGGAGAGACGGACCTCGGCGCCGAAGAGTCCGAGGGCCTCGTCGATGTACCTCGACCACGCCAGTGCGTCCCGGACCTGTGCGCCACGGATCGGAACCAGGTTGTGCATGTTGTGCGTGCAGTTCTCGGCGGTGCACAACCACCCGCGGTCCGGGAAGAAGAAGTTCATCTCCGCCGGTGCCTCGGCCTCGGGGGTCAACTGGAAGACGATCCTCACCCCGTCGACCACCAGCTCCTGCCCCGTCGCCGTGATGTCCTCGGTCGGGGCGATGAGCCCGGGGGCCTCGATGGGGATCGCCTTGCCGAGACCGCAGTCCACGTGCCCACGCGGCCCGGGTGGCAGGAGAGGACCGAACTGGTACAGGGCCCGACGCGTCATCGCGAAGCCGGCGATCACGTTCTCCGAGATCGCCTCGTGCAGGAAGCCGACGGGTGCGATCACGCGGCACGTCCCGGCGGCCACCTCCTTCACCGTCGTCACACCCTCGACACCGCCGAAGTGATCGGCGTGCGAGTGCGTGTAGATCACCGCCACGACGGGACGGGCACCGAGGTGGGTGTTGGCGAGGTCGAGCGCGGCGCGGGCCGTCGATCGGGAGGTCAGCGGATCGATGACGATCCAGCCGGTCTCACCGGCCACGAAGGTGATGTTCGAGATGTCGTACCCACGGACCTGCCACAGCCCCTCCGCCACCTCGAAGAGACCGTGCTCGGCGTTCAGGCGGGCCTGACGCCAGAGGCTCGGGTGGACGGTGTCGGGGTTCGGCCCCTCATCGGCGAGGAACTCGTACCGGGACCAGTCCCAGGCCACCCCCCACTCGCCGTCGATGCGTCCGGTGGGGTGACGGGCGATGAGCCCCCGACGGGCTCGGTCGAAGTCGTCGGGGTCCATCTCCGGTGCCGGGGCACCGGTGATGGCACGGGTGTGGGCGGTGGCATCGGCGGGGGTCATGATCCCTCCTCGGTGATCTGGCGGAGCAGTTCCCGCTTCTGGACCTTGCCGAGCGCGTTGCGCGGCAGTTCGTCGACCAGTACGACCCGACGGGGACGCTTGTGCACCGAGAGGGTCCCGGCGACGTGGTCGATGATGCGTTCCGCGGCGACCGCACCGTCGGTGACCACCACGGCGACGATGCTCTCGCCAAGGTCGTCGTCGGGGGCGCCGATCACCGCGACCTCGGTGACCCCGGCGAGCTCGGCGATCGCCGCCTCCACCTCGCCGGCCCCCACCTTGAATCCGCCGCACTTGATGATGTCCACCGAGGTGCGACCGACGATGCGATGCATTCCGTCCTCCCCGATCACCGCCGAGTCACCGGTGATGAACCAGCCGTCGTCGGTCAGCGACGCCGACGTCGCGTCGGGACGACCGAGGTAGCCATGGCCGAGTGTCGTACCGCGCACCTCGAGTGTGCCGATGGTGGTCCCGTCGTTGCCGATGACGACACCGTCGTCGTCGCGCAGGCGCGTCTCCACCCCGGTGATGGGCAGCCCGACCGAGCCGGGGCGTCGCTCGCCGTCGACCCTGGTCGACACGGTGATCAGGGTCTCCGTCATCCCGTACCGCTCGAGCGGGGCGACGCCGGTCAGCGTCCGGAGCGACTCGAACACGCTCACCGGCAGCGGTGCGCTGCCGGACACCAACGCTCGCGCCCCGCGCAGCGCCGCGGCGCTGGTCGGGTCGGCGACGAGCCGGGACCAGACGGTCGGCACACCGAAGAAGAGGCTCCCACCTCGACCGGCGGCTGCCGCATATGCCTCGGGTGTCGGACGCCCGGTGTGGGTGAGGGCGCATCCCCGACGGAGCGCACCGAGGACGCCGAGCACCAGACCGTGCACGTGGAAGAGAGGGAGTCCGTGCACGAGATGGTCGTCGGCCGTCCAGCCCCAGGACTCCGCCAGTCCGTCGAGGCACGCCGCGATCGCCCGGTCGGGGATCAGCACGCCCTTGGGCGCGCCCGTCGTCCCAGAGGTGTACATGACGAGCGCCGGAGCGCCGGGAGGGTCGGAGACGGGGCCGGTGTCCGCGATCGCGGGGAGGCTGACGTCCTGCCAGGTGCCGGCGGCCCGGATCACGTCGGCACCGGAGTCGCGCAGGATGTGGTCCCGTTCGGCCGGCCCGGCGTCGTGGGCGATGGGAACGACCGGGACGCCGGCGCGCAGGCCGGCGACCACCGTGACGATCGTGTCCAGGTCGGCCGAGGCGCGGACGGCGACCGCCCGGGCACCGGTCAGGTCCGCCGCGAGGCGATCGGCACGGGCGAGCAGCTCGCCCCTCGAGATGGCCTGGTCGGCGACGGTGATCGCCCTCGGACCGTCTCCGGGCCCATCGGCTGTCGACACGAGCCCGGTCAGGAGGTCCATGCCCGAAGTCTGGCACCTCGGGCACGCCGGACGGGAAGGGCATCCCACGACCATGGACATACGAACATGCGGATATGCACATTTCATTATGTGATTCGACTACTCTTCTGCCCGTGGCCGTCAAGACACTCGAGACACCCTCGCCCACCGACCTCGGCGTGGCCCGACCGTCGGCGACGACCGACGCTGGCACCGTCGTATCACTCGGTGCGACGGTCGACGCCCTGCGAGCGGTCGGTGAGCCGACCCGGGCTCGGATCGTGGCGCTCCTGCGTCATGGTGAGTGCTCCGTGAGCGACCTGAGCGAGATCCTCGGGCAGTCACAACCCGGGATCTCCCGACACCTCCGCCAACTCCACGACGCCGGACTGGTCACCCGCCATCGCGAGGGCAGTTTCATCTTCTTCGGCCTCTCATCGTCATCGGAGGAGCCGGTCCGCTCGTGTCTCGCCGTCATCGACTCGGTCGACGACCGCGACCGGATGATCGCCGGCGACCGGCGGCGTCTGGAGGCAGTCCGCGAACGACGTGCCGTGCTCGCCCACGACCACTTCGCCAGCCACGCCGGCGACTGGGAGCGCGAGAGCCGTCACTCGGCCCACGACGAGGACGTGCTGCCGGTCATCCTGGACATGCTCTCCCCTGCCTCGCGAGGCCTGGGGCGGGTCCTCGACATCGGAACCGGGACGGGCCGGATGGCGCAGCTCCTCGCTCCCACGGCCGAACGGGTCGTCGGCCTCGACCCGAACCCGACGATGCTGAGGGTCGCCAGGGCCAACCTCGACCGTTCGGGCATCCACCACGTCGAGCTCCGCCAGGGTGACGTGTTCCACCCGCCCTTCCCGACCGGCTCGTTCGACCTGGTCGTGTGCCACCAGGTGCTCCACTTCCTCGACGATGCCGACCGCGCGATCGCCGAGATGGCCGACCTCCTCGACGAGGGCGGTCGGCTCCTCATCGTCGACCTCCCTGCACACGGCGTCGAGGAGCTGCGGCGCGACCACGCCCATCGCCGCCTCGGCTTCAGTTCGAGCCAGATGACGCAGTGGATCAAACGAGCCGGCTTGGGCGTCGTCGAGGAACGGCACGTCGAGGGCTCCGGGGGCCGGCTCGACTCCGTCATCTGGCTCGCAGCCGGCGCTGGCGCAGGGCGAGGCGGACGATGAGCCCGTCGATCTCCTACGAGGTGTTCCCCCCGCGCACCGACGCCGGACGGCGGACCCTGTCCCGAACCCTCGTCGACCTGCGCCGCATCCCGCCGACGCTGGTCTCGGTGACCTACGGGGCGGGCGGATCGGACACCGGTCGCTCCTTCGACGCGGTCACGGCGGCCACCGAGTTGGCCGAGTGCCCCGTCGCCGCCCACCTGACCTGCGTCGGGGTCCCCCGCCATCAGGTGGCCGAGGTCGTCGACCGCTACCTCGCCCTCGGGGTCCGTCACATCGTCGCCCTCCGGGGCGACCCGCCCGAGGGGATCGATGCGCCGTACGCCCCCCATCCCGATGGCTTCGAGTCGACCGCGGAACTCGTGTCCGCCATCCGCGAGCAGGGCTCCTCCGCTGGCGTCGACCTGACCGTCTCGGTCTCGGCGTACCCCGAGGTCCACCCCCAGTCACGTGACCTCGCGCACGATCTGGACGTGCTGGCCGCCAAGGTCGATGCGGGGGCCGACCGGGCGATGACACAGATGTTCTTCGACGACACGGCGATCCACCGCTACCGGGAGGCGGTGCGCTCCCGGGGGATCGACGTCCCGATCATCCCGGGGATCATGCCGATCCACGCGATCGACCGGGTCATCGACTTCGCTCGACGCTGCGGCGCCTCGGTGCCCCAGGCCCTCCTCGACCACTTCGTGGGGGTGGACTCCGACCACGCCGAGCATCGCAGGCTCGCCGTGGCGTGGACGGTCACCCAGATCAGGGCCCTCCATCGCGAGGGTTTCGACGAGTTCCACCTCTACACCTTGAATCAATCCGATCTCGTCCTCGAGATCGTCGACGAACTGGAGCGGACATGAACGCTGACCCGGGCGCGACCACCAGACGCCGCTTCATGGCCGCGGCCGCCGAGCGGATCCTGGTCATCGACGGCGCGATGGGAACCGAGATCCAGGGACGCAGCCTGACCGAAGACGATTTCAGAGCCGGCCGCTTCGACGGTCACCACATTCCCCTCGCCGGGAACAACGACCTCCTGTCGATCACCCGGCCCGACGTCATCCTCGACATCCACCGCGCCTACATCGCCGCCGGTGCCGACATCGTCTGCACCAACACCTTCAGCGGGACGACGATTGCCCAGGCCGAGTACGACCTGCGGAGCGCCGTCAGCGAACTCAACCTCTCGGCGGCCCACCTCGCCCGAACGGCGGTCGACGAGGCCGTCACCGACGACGGCCGACAGCGGTTCGTGGCCGGATCGATCGGACCGACGAACGTCACCCTCTCCATGTCGCCCCGCGTCGAGGATCCCTCCTACCGAGCCATCGACTTCGACACGCTCACCGCGGCGTACTCCGAGCAGATCGACGCCTTGGTCGACGGTGGCGTCGACCTGCTCCTGATCGAGACCGTCTTCGACACGCTCAACGCGAAGGCCGCCATCGTCGCCGCCCGACGCATCGCACGGCGGCGGGGTGTCACCACCCCGATCATCCTGTCCGGCACGATCACCGACCGCTCCGGCCGGACACTGTCCGGCCAGACGACCGGCGCGTTCTGGACCTCGGTCCGCCATGCCGACCCGGTCGCCGTCGGGTTGAACTGCGCCCTCGGCGCG
>JBEAPU010000010.1:0-4170 GCA_041164245.1 Actinomycetota bacterium
GACTCCGGCCCGGAACCAGGCTCCGGTCGACATCAACTCGATGGCGACGGCGGGCATCACGGCGGTCTGCCACACGACGGCCTGGTGGCGGTACTCGCTCATCGACCAGTCGTTGTCGACCACGTGGTACACGTACACCTCACGGGGCTCGCCGTCGGGTCCGAGACCCTTCACCCAGGTGCCGGCGCAGGTGCGGCCCCGCATCCGGTCGCCGAGTTCGGCCGGGTCGGGCAGGGCGGCGGCCACGACGTCGCGGGGCGACACCTTGACGCCGCGGACCTCGACCGGTTCGGTCGAGACGAGATCGAGCTTGTCGAGCGTCTTGAGCACCCCGATGAACTCGCGGCCGAGGCCGTACTTGAACGTCACCCGGTCGACGTCGATCCAGCGGGGGATCAAGATGACCTCCTCGTGTTCGACGTTGACGCACTCGATGGCGCCGATGCCCTCGGGGAAGGTGAACAGCTCGGGTTCGGAGAAGGGTCGGGTCGTGAACCAGCCGCGCCCGCGTTCATAGATCACCGGCGGGTTCAGGCACTCCTCGATGGTCGTCCAGATCGAGAACGTCGGGGCGAAGTCGTAGCCGTCGACGACGAGGTCGGCACCGTCGCGCACACCGATCTCCTCGATGCGCGAGAACAGGTGATCTGCGGCGTAGCGCGCCGCGACGTCGGAGAATCCGGGTTCGACCCCCATGCCGACGAGGGCCATCAGGTTCCGGTTGCGCCACACGGGCGACTGGGCGAACTGGTCGTCGCCGAGGCGTCGCCCGGTGCGCGAGTAGGGCTGGGTCGGGTGCGGCTCGGACAGGTGCATCGCCAT
Source organism: Actinomycetota bacterium (assembly GCA_041164245.1). Lineage (GTDB taxonomy): Bacteria > Actinomycetota > Acidimicrobiia > Acidimicrobiales > Ilumatobacteraceae > Casp-actino5. Next base: position 823 of record JBEAPU010000010.1, read on the forward strand.
GTCGACGTAGTGGCAGCCGGCGAGGAACGCGCCCTGGAAGATCGACGGGTTGAGGCGCGGGTCGCAGGCGTTCAGCACGACCTGGGCTCCGCAGGAGCGGGCGAGGGCGGCGACCGCGGCCTCGTCGGACGCGTCGACGGCGGCGGAGGCGAGACGGCCACCGTCGGGATCGGGGAGTGCTCCGGTGTCGATCGCCTCGGCGACGGCCTGCTCGGCGCGCTCGGGATCGATGTCGGCGATCGTGATGTGGGTGTACGCCTCACGGCGCGACGCGATCGAGATGAATGCGGAGCCGACGCCGCCGGCTCCCACGACGAGGACTCGCATGCCCCCACGGTACCCGGCCGACCGGCGGGCCCGGTCCGGTGCGGTGCGGCGACGATCGGGCACTGCTAGCGTGAGCGACGCATCAAGAGCGGTCGGCGGCGTCAGTCGTGCGGCCCGGCAACCTGGGTTCGCCCCCAAGGTGCCAGCACGCTGTGCGATGTGGTCGGAGTTCCGGCAAACCGGCGTCCGAACCGCTCACGGTGCGTCAGTCGACACGTACGAGCGAGGGGAGGACGGATGAGCGAGACACCGCCGGTGAGCGGCGCCTGGATGCCCGGCGACCCGGTCGGTCGCCGTCGGTTCTTCACCTTCGCCGAGGACCGTCCCTTCGCGCTCGACTCGGGTTCCGTGCTGTCCTCGGTGACACTCGCCTACGAGACGTGGGGCGAACTCGCCCCCGACGCGTCGAACGCGATCCTCGTCTGCCACGCCTGGACCGGTGACTCGCACGCCGCCGGACGGGCCGGACGGGGGCATCCGACACCGGGATGGTGGGACGCGCTCATCGGCCCGGGCAAGGCGATCGACACCGACCGGTGGTTCGTCGTGTGCTCGAACGTGCTCGGCGGGTGTCAGGGCTCGACCGGGCCGGCGTCGACCGATCCGAACGATCCGGACGGCCGACGCCACGGCCCCCGGTTCCCGGTCGTGACGATCCGCGACATGGTTCGGGCCCAGGCCCGTCTCGCCGCCCACCTCGGCATCGGTCGATGGGCGAGCGTGATCGGCGGGTCGATGGGTGGCATGCAGGTGTTGGAGTGGGCCGCGACGTACCGGAAGCGGGTGCGGTCGATCATCCCGATCGCGACGTGCCTGCACTCGACCGCCCAGCAGATCGCCTGGGGCATGATCGGTCGGCGCGCCATCGCCCTCGACCCGCGTTGGAACGGCGGTGACTACTACGACGCGCCCGAGGGTGAGGGACCGGTCGACGGCCTCGCGGTGGCCCGCCAGGTGGCGCAGGTGACGTTCCGTAGCGACAACGTGTTCACCGAGCGGTTCGGACGGGCCCTCACCGACCGGCACGCCGGGGCGGACGGGTTCGGACTGTGGCAGGAGTTCCAGGTGGAGAGCTACCTCCAGTACCACGGCGAGAAGCTCGCTCGACGCTTCGACGCGAACAGTTATCTCGTCATCTCCAAGGCGATGGACCTGCACGACCTCGGTCGCGGTCGCCAGTCGGTCGAGCAGGCGCTCGCCGGGATACGGGTGCCGTGCCGCTCGATCGGCGTGTCGAGCGACATGTTGTACCCCGCCTACCAGCAGCGTCAGATCGCGGACGCCTTCGCCGCTGCCGGGGCGTGGAGCGACTACGTCGAGATCGACTCGCCCCACGGTCACGACGCGTTCCTGATGGAGGTCGAGCAGACTGCGGCACCCATTCGTGATCTGCTCGACCGGCTCGACGAGGTCGCGCCGGACACCGCCGGGTCACCCTGATGCCCGAGGGTCTCGAAGCCGAGATCCACCGCCGGGCCGCCGAGGTGCTGGTGCGGCGCAGGATCACCGTCGTCGACGTCGACCCGGCCTGTGGGGATCCGCGATCGCTCGGAACGCTGGTCGGTGCGCGGGTGCTCGGTGTCGGCCGTGCCGGCAAGCATGTGATCATGCGCACGACGGCCGGCGATCTCGGGATGCACTTCGGGATCACGGGGAGGCTGATCGTCGACGGTGTTCCCGCGATGGGCGGTCTCGAGTACGGCTCGAACCGTGACGACCCGGCCTGGGACCGCTTCACGCTGACGGCTGGTCGGGTCACGATGCGGGTCAATGACCCCCGCCGTTGGTCGCGGTACGTGCTCGACCCCGATGTGAGCGCGCTCGGTGTCGACCTGCTGGCCCCGGAGGCTGCGTTGACGGCCGAACTCGAGGGGGTGCGGCGTCGTCGGGCGCCGGTGAAGGCGGTGCTCCTCGATCAGTCGGTGATCGCCGGGATCGGGAACCTGATCGCCGACGAGGTGCTGTTCGCAGCTGGCATCGACCCTCGGACACCGTTCGCCGATCTCGACGATGGGGTGCGTGGGCGGCTCATCGCAGCACTCGCTCGGCGACCGGCTGAGATGCTCGCCGCTGGTGGCAGCCACACCGGTGTGCTCGGACCGCCGGTGCGCCATCCCGGTGGCTGCTGCCCGATCGACGGAGAGTTGCTCGAGCGGATGACGGTGGGGGGACGGACGACATTCGTCTGCCCGGTGCATCAGCCCTCGGCTCGGCCGGCGTGATCTGGCACACTCGGACCGTGGGATCGGGGGTGATCGCAGCGGTCGGTGATCCGGGGGCGTCGCGCCTGGTGCTCGGCATCGTCGTGGTGCTGGTGCTCATCGGTGTCGCCCTCGTGGTGCTCGCAGCCTGGTTGTGGCGGATGACTGCCCCCGAGCCGGTCGCGCTGGCGGTGCTCGAGACGATGGGGGAGCGTCGGTTCCGGACCGCTGACGAGGCGGAGCGCCTGCGACTCATCGAGGAGAGCCGTGGCGCGGTGGCCGCCGAACGAGCGGGCCCGGAGGCGGGAGCGGTACCCTCGGAGGATGGCTGAGGGAACCCCCGGACTCGACGTCGACGCGATCCTCGCTCGCTTCCGCGATCGGGCCAAGGCGGTCAAGCAGCGGCCGCTGCCGCCGGTGGCCGGAGACGAGCGCAAGGCCTTCATCGAGCAGGCCCAGCGGGACTACATGGACTTCGCGTTGATCGGCGACGCCGTATGGAGGCTCGAGGACGGGATCCTGACCTTCACGGTCGATCTGCGGCCCCCCGATCAGCGAGGTTGACTGTCCGGTCCGTCGGGACCGCTGGTAATCTTGCTGACGCAATCGCGGACGTGGCTCAGCTGGTAGAGCATCACCTTGCCAAGGTGAGGGTCGCGGGTTCGAATCCCGTCGTCCGCTCCACGCGAAAGTTCCCTTAACAGGGGGTTTTCGTCGCTTTCGGGGTGTGGCGGCGACTCGCCGTCCAGGTGGCGCAGCGGGTCGATCACGGCCCGACCGCCGGGACCCTCAGACGAGGTTGACGGTGATCCCAGCGAGC
>JBEAPU010000011.1:0-30707 GCA_041164245.1 Actinomycetota bacterium
GTGATCGGGGCCCGTGACCACGGACGAGCCCTCGAGGCCGCCGAACGTTGGGCGATCCCGACGGCGGTCGGATCGTGGGCCGAGGTGTGGGAGCACCCCGATGTCGACGCCGTGTACATCGCGACCCCGGCCGGACATCATCTCGAGTGCACCCTCGGTGCACTGGCCGCCGGGAAGCACGTCCTGTGCGAGAAGCCGCTCGCCGCCAACGGCGCCGAGGCCCGTCGCATGGTGGCCGCCGGCCGCTCGGCCGGCCGTGTGCTGATGGAGGCCTTCCATTGGCGGTATCACCCGATGGTCGCCCAGATGGCGTCGATCATCGACTCGGGAGACCTCGGTGTCGTGACGCGCGCCGAGGCGGTGTTCCTCCTGCCCGACGGGCACATCCCGCGCAGCGACATCCGCTGGGACCTGTCGATCGGCGGCGGGTCGCTCATGGACCTCGGCTGCTACCCGGTGCAGTGGTTGCGGTGGCTGTTCGGCCCGTCACCGATCGTCGTCTCGGCGTCCGCCGAGTGTCCGGTGCCCGGCATCGACGGCCGCATCGAGGCCGAGCTCGCCTGGCCCGACGGGTCGACCGCCCGCTTGGCGTCGTCGATGATCGAACCCGACGGTCTGATGACCTCGTCGTTGACGGTGATCGGCGATCGCGGCCAGATGTACGCCCGCAATCCGCTGGCCCCCCAGTTCGGCGCCCACATCGACCTCACGGTCGACGGTGCGACCCGTCGCCTCGAGGTCGACCCGTCGGCCACCTACCTGCATCAGATGCGGGCCTTCGTCGAGGCGGTGCGCACCGGTGTCGACCCGATCACGTCGGGCGACGACTCCATCGACACGATGGACGTCATCGACGCGGTCTACACCGCCGCCGGGATCGGCCCACGGCCGAGCCTGGGCTAGCCGCGACCGATCGTCTGCACCTCGCGCACCGTCATCGTCACGGGCGTCGAGGTCGTGAGGGTGCCGAGGTCGCGTCGACCCTGTGGGGTGACGCCCACCACCGTCCACTCCGCGGTCACCGTCACCGTGTGCGGCCGACCGACCGGCGTGGGGGTGTCGTACACGTACCCGCAGGGACCGGGTGCCGGATCGTTCCGACGGGGGTCGTCGATCCGGAGCGGTGTGCCGTGGCCGGCGCAGCGGACGACACGCCCATCACCCATCGCGAACACCGTCGCGGTGTGCGTCGCCGTGACCGATGCCCGATACCCGCCGACCGTCGCGACGGCCGTGACCGGTGACATGGGTCGGACGGCGAGCCACATCCCGAGATGCACCGTCGCGTCGTCCACCGGGTCGAGGTCGGGGACCGGTGCCGGCAGACGACGGGTGACCTCGGCGCGCGGGCCGGCGAGCATGACCTCGGGTGCCGCCGGGGTGGCATCGACCCAGCCGACCCCGACCACGTCGCCCGCGCACACCCGGTCGACGGCCATCTGCAACTGCCCGGTCACCGGGTGCTCTCGGAACATGGCCCGCTGGGCGAACGGGTCGTCACCGGGGGTGACCGAGAAGGAGTAGTACCGCCAATGACAGTCCCCGGTCGATGACCCGGGTGTGCCGGGGACGACCGCGTCGGGCAGGTCGACGGTCGCCGTGATCGTGTCACCGTCGGCCACGGTGTCGTACCCGACGGACTCGTCGCCGGTGGCGTCGACATCATCGTCGGCGAACGTCGTCGGACGACCGACGGTCACGGCGCCGAGGAGCGTGAGCACGAGCACGGTGACGAGCCGGCGGGCGGGGAGCCGGGCGAACCTCCGGTCGGTCAACATGCGGGGGGCACCTCCGTGGCGGGTGGGCCAACTGTCGGATCGGTCACGGTGCGGTGCACGACATGGAGGTCGTCGAGGAGCCAGCCGCCATCGGCGCGCACGAGTCCGAGCCGGACGATCTCCCGGATCACGCCCGTCCCGCCCGTCACGGCGGTGCCGTCGGTGTCGACCACGCGGTCGGTGTCGAGGGTGCAGGCCGTGACCAGCGCCCGGTCGCCCTCGATCAGGGCGATGTCGACGATCGTCTGTGACGAGGGACGAGCCGGATCGGCGACGGCACGATGACCGTTCACGACGAGAGCGGAGAGATCGGACTCGAACGCCACCGTCGCCGGCCCCGACCGGGTCGATCGGGCGCTGGCCACGACGGCGGTGTCCCCCGGCGCGCGCCGGGCGGCGAGCCCGCTCGTCCACGCCTGACGGGTCGTGGTGCGGATGGCGGCATCGTCGGCCGGCCCCACCGGATCGCCGGACGCCACGGCACCGGCGACCCAGCGGACGAGGGTGAGCGGGGCGAGGGTGATGGCGCTGACCGCCGGCAGTGTCGCTTCGATGCTCGGAGGCACGGCAGCCGGGGTCGCCACCGTCGTCGATGCCACCGACGCCTTCGGCACAGTGACCACCACCACATCGGGGGCCGGGACGGCTGGACTGGCCGGACTGGTCGACGGCGTGGGCGGCGGGACAGGCTCGGGAGCGTCGCGATCACCCGTGGTCGACTCGATGCCGACCGGGCGGTCGACGAGCACGACGCGCACCTCGGCCGGGGCCGTGTCGACCGAGCGGTGGTCGGCCGGCTCGATGAGACCGACGGTGACGAGGGCGACGGCACCGGCGGTCAGTGCGAGCGGTGCGAGCCGGGCCCGCAGGGACGCGGGGTGCGTCGTGCCGGTCGTGGTGATCATGGGCGGCGCACCATACGGAACGGGCTCGTGCCGATGACGGCGAATTCGAACCGTCCGTCGCCGATACGGTCGGACCGTGGATCTGAACGAACTCCAGGACGTCATCGACCGCACCTACGGCGATCGCGACCGCGACCGTGGGGTCGCCCCGACAGTCGCCTGGCTGTGCGAGGAGTTGGGCGAACTCGCCCAGGCGGTGCGCAAGGGAACCCGGGCCGAGATCGAGCACGAGTTCAGCGATGTGCTCGCCTGGGTGGCGACGCTCGCCAACCAGGTCGGCGTCGACCTGACCAGCGTCGTCGACCGCTACCGCGACGGCTGCCCGAAGTGCGGCGACATCCCGTGCAGGTGCTGACCCGCCGGTGCCGTCGGCTCAGACGAACAGTTCGGCGATCTGGATCGCGTTGAGCGCGGCGCCCTTGCGCAGGTTGTCGTTCGACACGAACAACGCCAGGCCACGCCCGTCGGCCACGCCCGGGTCCTGGCGGATGCGCCCGACGTAGCTCGGGTCGCGTCCGGCCGCATCGAGGGGGGTCGGCACATCACTCAACTCGACCCCCGGTGCCGTCGACAGCAGCTCGATCGCCCGCTCCACACTGAGCGGCTGCGCGAACTCGACGTTCAGTGACAGCGAGTGGCCGGTGAACACCGGGACGCGCACGCACGTGCCGGACACGGCGAGCTCCGGGATCCCGAGGATCTTGCGGCTCTCGTTGCGCAGCTTCTGCTCCTCGTCGGTCTCCCCGGTGCCGTCGGCCACGAGCGAGCCGGCGAGCGGCAGCACGTTGAAGGCGATCGTCCGGGCGAACTTCTTGGCCACCGGGAAGTCGACGGCTCGACCGTCGTGGGTGAGTGCCGCCGCCTCCTCGGCGACGGCACGCGCCTGGGTGTCGAGTTCCTCGACACCGGCGAGCCCCCCGCCCGACACCGCCTGGTACGAACTGGCGATCATCCGGACGAGCCCGGCATCGTCGTGCAGCGGCTTGAGCACCGGCATCGCCGCCATCGTCGTGCAGTTCGGGTTGGCGATGATGCCCCTGGGCGCCTGACGGGCCGCCTCCGGGTTGACCTCGCTGACCACGAGGGGCACCTCGGGATCCATGCGGAATGCGGAGGAGTTGTCGATCACGGTCACACCGGCCTCGGCGAAACGCGGCGCGAGCGCCCGAGAACTGGTCGCACCGGCGGAGAACAGGGCGATGTCGAGACCGCTCGGATCGGCGATCGCCGCATCCTCGACCGCGATCGACCGCCCGGCAAACTCGAGCGTACTGCCCGCCGACCGAGCCGACGCGAAGAACCTGATCTCGTCCACGGGGAACCCACGCTCGACCAACAGGTGACGCATGACGCCACCCACCTGGCCGGTCGCTCCCACAACTCCGATGCGCATGACCGGCAGGCTAACGGCGGGCGTCGATCACCTGACGGTGGCGATGAGCCACCAGTGGTTGGCGTTGATCCCCCCGAAGGCGGCCACCGGGACACGCTCGGGGACCCGCTCGGCCCGGCCGTCGCTCGACCAGATGGTGACATCGACGATCCGACCCTCGAGGGCGTCGAGCACCGTCGCCGCGTCGAGTCGGCTGACCTGCCAGGCGAGCCGGGTGACGGCCCGGCGCTGCGAGAGCCACTCGCCGACCCGGGGCAGCCCGAACATGGCCCGCACGATGGCGCCGACGGGCAACAGCAGCGGGTCGAGCCGGGACGGTCCACGGAAGTTCAACGCGATGCGACCGCCGTGTCGGGTCACCCGCGTCGCCTCGACGGCGAGGGCGAGGGCGTCGTCGCGCACGCAGTGCTGGAGGGTGATGTAACTGAATGCGAGGTCGACGGAGCCGTCGGCCAGGTCGAGACTCCGGCCGTCCGCCACCTCGAGGGTGCGCAGTCGCTCGACCCGGCCGAAGCGGGCGACGGTCTCACGGCAGCGTTCGAGGAACCCGATGTCGAGGTCCGCCGCGATCACGTGTCCGAACTCGCGGCTGAACGCCGCCGTCATGCGGCCGATGCCCGAGCCGATCTCGACCATGGTGCGATCCTGGTTCTCCGGGGTCCGCAGACCGAATGCCTCGAGATAGGCCGGCACCTCGTCATCGCCCGTCGCGACGAACTCGGCGAGGGTGAGGGAGTCGCCGGTCGCGTTGTTGAACACCCAGCCGGTCTCGCGCACCACGTCGTCGCCGCTCGAGAAGCCCTCGGTGATCCGACCAGCCACCTTCCAGGGGATGAGTTGCGAGCGGCGGCGCGGCATGGACGCCGATTCTGGCAGACCGTGTCGGCGGATCAGCGGCGATCGGGCAGCGGCGCCGAGTACGCCTGCCCCGAGTCGAGGTCGAAGGCGGTGTGCAGGCAGCGGGCCGCCGCCTCGAGGTCACCGGCGGCCACGACGACGGAGATCCGGATGGTCGAGGTCGAGATCATCTGGATGTTGATGCCGTTGTCGGCGAGAACCCGGAACATCTTGGCGGCCACACCCGGGGAGGTCTTCATGCCCGCCCCGACGAGTGACACCTTGGCGATGTCGTTGTCGTGACTCACACCGGCGGCCGAGATCGCACTGGCGACATCGGCCACGATGCCCTCGGCGACCTTCATGTCGGCGAGTGGCACGGTGAACGAGATGTCGGTCGTGCCCTCCTTGGAGGTGTTCTGCACGATCATGTCGACGTTGACGTTCGCCGCCGCCAGCGGCTCGAAGAGGGCGGCGGAGATGCCCGGCCGGTCCGGCACGGCGAGCACCGTCACCTTGGCCTCGCTCGAGTCGGTGACGACACCGGAGATGATGGGGTCTTCCATTGCGCGCTCCTCGGAGGTGACCCACGTGCCGGGTTCCCAGGTGAAACTGGAACGCACGTGGAGCGGGACGTGGTGGTTGCGGGCGAACTCGACGGATCGCAGGGCCAGCACCTTGGATCCGGCGCCGGCCATCTCGAGCATCTCGTCGAAGTTGACGTGGGCGAGCTTGTGGGCCTGGGGGACGATGCGCGGGTCGGCGGAGAACACACCGGTGACGTCGGTGTAGATCTCGCAGGCGTCGGCCCCGAGGGCGGCGGCGACGGCCACCGCCGTCGTGTCGGACCCGCCACGGCCGAGCGTGGTGATCTCGCGTTCGGTCGACACGCCCTGGAAGCCGGCGACGACGCACACCCGGCCGGCCGCGAGGGCCTCACGGAGGCGGTCGCCGCGGACCTCGAGGATCTTGGCCTTGCCGTGGGCGGTGTCGGTGATGATGCCGACCTGGCTGCCGGTGAAGCTCATGGCGTCGACACCGCGTTCGGCCAGGGCCATGCACAGCAGGGCCATCGACACGCGCTCCCCGGTGGTGAGCAGCATGTCCATCTCGCGGCCGGGCTGCACCGACGACACGTCGTTGGCGAGCTTGATCAGGTTGTCGGTGGCCTTGCCCATCGCCGACACGACGGCGATCACATCGTCACCGTGGCGGCGGGTGAACGCGATGTGATCGGCGACGGCGCGCATGCGGTCGGGATCGGCGACCGATGTCCCGCCGTACTTCTGGACGATGAGTGCCACGGGCGGCGAGCCTACGGCTCGTCGTGCGCCGCCACAGTCATCGACACCACCTCGAACTCGAGCAGGGACGCCCCGCTCGCCACCGGATGCTGCGGCTTCGCCTCCCCGTGACCACCGTCGGTGTGGGTCTCCCGGTGCTGGTGGGCGAAGGCCTGACCGTTGCGCCAGTCCTGGTAGGCCTGCTCACTCTCCCAGCGGGTGACGACGAAGTACCGGTCGTCGCCGGCGACTGGGCGCAGCAGCATGAACTCCTCGAACCCGGGCTGGGAGTCGACCGATCCGGCGCGGGCGGCGAAGCGGGCCTCGAGTTCGGGCCCGGCGCCCGCCGGAACCTCGATGGCGTTGATCTTGACGACGGACATCCGGTCATCGTGGCACGGCTCGCTCCGGCGGGCCACCGCGACTCCGGCGTGCACGACGGGCTTTGACAGAATGTCAAACATGACCGACGTCGACGAACGGGAGCTGGCCGGCCCCGCCGGAGCCGACGACCGTGTGGCCTTCGTCGTGAACGGCACGCCGGTGAGCGTGCGCCGCGGTCACCCGCACCTGTTGAGCGCCCTGCGTGAGGAGCTCGACATCACCTCACCCAAGGACGGGTGCTCGCCGACGGGACAGTGCGGGTGCTGCACCGTGATGGTCGACGGTCGGGCCATCGTCGCGTGCCAACAGCCCCTCGACAAGGTCGCCGGCACGGAGGTCGTGACCCTCGAGGGACTGCCGGACTCGACCCGCGAGCGGTTCGCCGCCGCCTTCGCTGCGTGCGGTGGCCTGCAGTGCGGTTTCTGCATCCCGGGCATCGTGATGCGGACGCACTACCAGATGACCAAGAAGGCCGCCAAGGGTCAGGTGCTGACCCGGGATGCGATGGTGCCGCACCTCGGTGCCCACCTGTGCCGGTGCACCGGATACGTGAAGATCCTCGACGCGATCGAGGCCGTCGTCGACGCCGAGATGACCGGGACGACACCGGTCGTTCCCGGGCCGGCCGCCGGGGTCGGGGCCCGCGGCACGAAGTACGAGGCGGCGGCGCTGACCCTCGGTGACCGGGCCTACATCGACGACCTGCGCGTGCCGGGCCTGGTGCATGCCGCCCTGCGCCTCACCGATCACGCCCGCGCCGATGTCGACGCGATCGACGTGTCGGCCGCCGCGGCATCGCCCGGGGTGCTCGCCGTGCTCACCGCCGCCGACATCCCCGGCGAGTTGCGAACCGGCCTGATCCACAAGGACTGGCCGGTCATGATCCCGCTCGGCGGTCGCACCTCCTACGGCGGCGACGTGCTCGCGATCGTCGTCGCCGGCACCCGGGAGCAGGCCCGCCGAGCGGCGGCCCTCGTCGACGTGACCTACACCGTGCACCCGCCGGTCACCGACCCCCTCACCGCCCTCGACCCGTCCGCCCCGATCGCCGTGTGGGGCACCGAGTCGAACCGGCTGTCGACCAGCGCCTTCACCCGGGTCGAGCCCACCGACGACGGGACGGCCCGCGACATCGACCAGCTGTTGGCGACGAGCGCCCACACGGTGACCGAGACGTTCACGACCCAGCGCATCGAGCATGCCTTCCTCGAACCGGAGTCGACGCTCGCCGTGCCGTCGGGGCGGGGCGATGACCGTCGTCTGCACGTCTACTCCGGTGGTCAGGGGGTGTGGGACGACCGCAACGACATCGCCGCCGTGCTCGGACTCGCACGCGACCGGGTGACGGTCGAACTCGTGTCGAACGGGGGTGCCTTCGGGGGCAAGGAGGACCTCTCGAACCAGGCTCACGCGGCGCTCGCCGCGTGGGTGCTCGACCGGCCGGTGAAGTGCACGCTGAGCCGACCCGAGAGCTTCCTGATGCACGCCAAGCGGCACCCGATCCGCCTCGCGGTGACGGCCGGCTGCGATGCCGACGGTCGCCTCACCGCCCTGCGCGTGCGAGCCATCGGTGACTCGGGGGCCTACGCCAGCGTCGGCATGAAGGTCCTCGAACGTGCGGCCGGCCACGCTGCCGGCCCGTACCGGTGGCGCGGTGTCGACGTCGAGGCGGTGGCGGTGCGCACCAACAACCCGGTGTGCGGGGCCTTCCGCGGTTTCGGCGCCAACCAGGCCCAGTTCGCCACCGAGGGTGTGATCGACCGTCTCGCCCGGGCGGCCGGGATCGACCCGTGGGAGTTCCGTCGCCGCAACGTCGTCGGGCCCGGCGACGTGTGGGGTCCGGGCCAGATCATGGATGACGGTGCCGCCGGGGCGCTGGCCTGTCTCGAGGCGATCCGCGACGACTACGAGACGGCCCGCGCCTCGGGCCGTGCCGTGGGTCTGGCGATCGGCATGAAGAACTCGGGCCTCGGCAACGGGTTCCGGGAGGTGTGCGGGGCGGTGGTCCGCTTCGGTGACGACGGTCGGGTCGAGGTGCGCCACGGCTGGACCGAGATGGGTCAGGGGGTGCACACCGTCGCCCTGCAGGTGGCCGCCGGCGAACTCGGCATCGACCCGGCGTCGATCGACGTCGTCGTCGACACCACCCGCGAACTCGGTTTCGGCCAGACGACCGGAAGTCGGGGCACCCTGATGACCGCCGGCTCGGTGCGCGCCGCCTGCGCGGCGGCCCTCGCGGACGGCTGCCGGCCCGGGGTCGACCATCGCGGCGAGTACGTCGTCGACTGGACCGACAAGCTCGGCGACCCGTCGGTCGCCAACCCGACGATCCACTCGTGCTTCTCCTACGCCGCGCAGATGGTGGTGCTCGACCGTGCCAGCGGCGCGGTCGACGAGGTGGTCGCCGTCCACGACGTCGGGAGGGCGGTGAACCCGCTGCTCGTCGAGGGTCAGGTGGAGGGCTCGGTGCACATGGGACTGGGCTACGCCCTGAGTGAGGACTTCCCCGCCGACCCGGACACCGCGATGCCGACGGCAGGCACATTGCGCCAGTTGGGGATCCTGCGCGCCGGCGACATGCCACCGGTCAGGGTCCGCCTCGTCGAGGTCCCCCAGCCGCGGTCGCCCTTCGGGATCAAGGGAGTCGGCGAGATCGGTCTCGTGCCGACCGCCCCGGCGGTCGCCGCCGCCCTCTTCGACCTCGACGGCACGGCACATACGGCGCTGCCGATGCGCCGGGGCTGACCCGCCGACCGGTTCACACGGCGTTCACATTCGGGACACGGATGGGAAACGGCGCGCTGACATCGTCTCCGTGCCCCTACACGCCATCGATCTGAAAAGGACCATCCGTGGCATACCAAGCTGAATACATCTGGATCGACGGTCACGAGCCGACCCCGATGCTGCGTTCCAAGACCAAGATCCTCGCCGACGACGTCACCGATCCCCCGATCTGGGGCTTCGACGGCTCGTCGACCGAGCAGGCCACCGGCGACAAGTCGGACTGCGTGCTCAAGCCGGTGTTCTCCTGCCCGGACCCGATCCGCGGCGGCCGCAACATCCTGGTGATGTGCGAGGTGCTGCTGGCCTCGAACATGAAGCCGCACCCGACCAACACGCGGTCTGCCTGCGCCCGGGTCGAGAAGAAGTACGCCGAGGACCAGATGATCTTCGGCCTCGAGCAGGAGTACACGATGATGCGCCTCGACGGGTCGCCGCTCGGCTTCCCGGCCGGTGGCGGCCAGCCCGGCCCGCAGGGCCCGTACTACTGCGGCGTCGGCGCCGGTCGCGTCGTCGGCCGCGAGATCGTCGAGGAGCACACCCAGGCGTGCATCGACGCCGGACTGTCGATCTCGGGCACCAACGCCGAGGTCATGCCCGGTCAGTGGGAGTACCAGATCGGACCGCTCGGCCCGACCGCCGTCGGTGACCAGATGTACATCGCCCGATGGCTGCTGCATCGCATCGCCGAGGACTACGACGTCGTGATCAGCTTCGACGCCAAGCCGAAGAAGGGTGACTGGAACGGCGCCGGCTGCCACACGAACTTCTCGACGATCGCCATGCGCGAGGGCTACGGCGCCATCATCGACGCCTGCGAGGCCATCGGCAAGAACTACATGGATCTCGTCAAGAACTACGGCCACGGCATCGAGGACCGCCTCACCGGCAAGCACGAGACGGCTCCGTGGAACAAGTTCAGCTACGGCGTCTCCGACCGTGGAGCCTCGGTGCGCATCCCGTGGCAGGTCGAGAAGGACGGCAAGGGCTACGCCGAGGACCGTCGCCCCAACGCCAACGTCGACCCGTACACCGTGGCCCGGATGCTGACCGACGTCGTCTGCTCGGCTACCGCGGCCAAGGGCGCCAAGAAGCGCTGACCCGCACCAGATCATCACCCGCCCTCCCCGGCGGGACATGAGAACCCCCCATGTGAACACGGGTCCCGCTCCTGCGGGACCCGTGTTCGCGTGATCCGCTGCCACACTGTGCCCGTGGAGGACAACCCCATGCTCGACCAACAGCGCGACTTCGTGATGAAGACCGCCACCGAACGCGGGGTCCGCCTCGTCCGCCTGTGGTTCACCGACGTCCTCGGCAACCTCAAGAGCTTCGCCATCAGCTACAACGAGCTCGAGAACGCGCTCAGCGACGGCATGACCTTCGACGGGTCGTCGATCGACGGCTTCTCCCGCGTCCAGGAGGCCGACGTGCTCGCCGTTCCGGACCCGGGCACCTTCGAGATCCTGCCGTGGGGCGAGACCGGGGCGACCGAGGCCCGGGTGTTCTGCGACATCCATGCCCTCGACGGCACTCCGTTCGACGGCGACCCGCGCCAGGTCCTGCGACGTCACGTGCGTGACCTGCACTCGCGTGGGCTCACCTTCTACATCGCGCCCGACATCGAGTTCTTCTACTTCGCCCCGCCCACACCCGGCGCACCGCCCGAGCCCCTCGACCGTGCCGGGTACTTCGACCTCACGACCCGTGACGCGACGGGCGACCTGCGCAAGCGCACCATCCGCCGGCTCGAGCAACTCGGCATCCCAGTCGAGTACTCCTTCCACGAGGACTCGCCGAGCCAGCAGGAGATCGACCTGCGCCACACCGATGCGCTGACGATGGCCGACAGTGTCATGACGTTCCGGATGGTGGTCCGCGAGGTCGCGGCCAGCCAGGGTGTGTTCGCGTCCTTCATGCCCAAACCCCTCGAGGGGTTGCAGGGTTCGGGGATGCACACCCACCTGTCGCTGTTCCGGGGCGATGAGAACGCCTTCCACGACCCCGAGGACCCGTACAACCTGTCGCCGCTCGCCAAGTCGTTCATGGCGGGCCTGCTCCGCCACGCCGCCGAGATCACGGCGATCACCAACCCGACGGTGAACAGCTACAAGCGTCTCGTCCCCGGTTTCGAGGCGCCGGTGCACGTCAGCTGGGCCCGCAACAACCGCTCAGGTCTGATCCGGGTGCCGATCCCGAAGAAGGGGAACCCGCTCGCGACCCGCATCGAGTACCGCTCGCCGGATCCGAGTTGCAACCCGTACCTCGCGTTCAGCCTGATGTTGGCTGCCGGCCTGCGCGGCATCGACGAGGGGTACGAGTTGCCTGGCGAGGCCGACGCCAACCTGTTCGAACTCGACGACGCCGCGCTCGGCCGACTCGGTGTCAGCCAGTTGCCGCAGTCGCTCGCCGACTCGCTCCGGGTCATGGAGGAGTCCGAGTTGGTGCGCGGGGCGCTCGGTGAGCACATCTTCGAGTGGTTCCTGCGCAACAAGCGCCGCGAGTGGCGTGACTACAAGACCCACGTGTCCCAGTTCGAGATCGACCGGTACCTGGGGACGCTGTGAGCGGTGCCGACATCGGGACGATCGTCGTGTTCGGCGATCCGGTGTCGACGGAACTGGCGCGCACCCTCGACCTGGCCGGATACTCCTGGCTCGGGGTCGCGTCCACCGAGGCCGCCTCGGGCTCCGAGCCCTCGAACGGCTGGGCCGGTGCCGTGGTCGACGGCTCGGCCGACCTCGAGGCGGCATGGGCCTTCGCCCGCGGCATGCGCCGCAACGACACCGATCCCGTGCGCACCCTCCTGCTGGTGTCGGGGGCGCAGCTCGGGGAGTTGGCGCTGCGCGACGAGCTCTTCGACGACTTCTGCCTCGCCCCGTTCCACCCGAGCGAACTCGAGGCCCGCCTGCGCCACCTCCTGGTCGCCACCGCCGTCGTCGCCCCACGGCCCGAGCTGGTGAGCTACGACGCCCTGGCTCTGAACCTCGAGACGTACCAGGCGTCGGTGGCCGGCCGGCCGCTCGACCTCACCTACATGGAGTACGAGCTGTTGAAGTTCCTCGCCCAGAACCCGGGGCGGGTGTTCACCCGCGAGATGCTGCTCAGCCGGGTCTGGGGATACGAGTACTACGGCGGGGCGCGCACGGTCGACGTCCACGTCCGGCGGCTGCGGGCCAAACTCGGCGAGGAACACGCCGACCTGATCCAGACCGTGCGCTCGGTCGGCTACCGCTTCGGCCAGTCGCGCTGGGCGAACTGATCAGGCGCCGAGGCGCTGGATCCGCGTCGCCTCTGCTCGATGCGCCACCAGCATCTCGCCGACCCTGTCCGACACGAGGCGCCCGTCGCGGACCACGATCCGGCCGTTGACGATGGTGTCGCGGGCACCGGTCGGGCCACAGCGCAACCACGCTTCGATCGGATCGGCGATGGCGCCGGCGTGGGCGACGCCCTCGAGGTCCCAGATGGCGAGGTCGGCCACCGCCCCCGGTGCGAGCGTCCCGAGTTCGCCGCCCCGCCCGAGGCAGGCGGCACCGCCGAGGGTCGCCATCTCGAGTGCGGCGCGGGCCGTCATCGACGCGGCACCGTCGCGCAGTTTGGCGAGCAGCATCGCCTGACGGGTCTCGAGCCACATCGACGCCGAGTCGGCCGAGGAGGAACCGTCGACCCCGATGCCGACGGCGCATCCGGCCGCGCGCAGGGCGACCACGGGGGCCACACCCGAGGCGAGGATCAGGTTCGACGACGGGCAGTGCGCGACGCCGACCCCGGCGGCGCCGAGTCGGAGGACCTCGTCGGGATCGGGCATCACACAGTGCGCGACCCACGTCCGGTCGGTGCACCAACCGGTGCGCTCGAGGTACTCGGTGGGCCGGCACCCGAAGGTGGCGAGGCTGAATGCGTCATCCTCGGCGTTCTCGGCGAAGTGGGTGTGGAGGCGCACGTCGAGCGTCTCCGCGAGTTCCGCAGTGCGCACCATCAGCCGTTCGGTCACGCTGAACGGTGAGCACGGGGCGAGTGCAACCCGGGTCATCGCACCGTGCGATCGATCGTGGTGCCGGTGCACCGCCTCGGCGCTCGCCACGAGGATGTCGTCGTCGTCGGCGACGACCGAGTCGGGCGGGAGACCGCCGTCCTTCACCGACAGCGACATCGAGCCGCGCGTCGGGTGGAAGCGCACGCCGATGTCACGGGCGGCCTCGATCTGCGCGGTGAGCAGATCGCCGGCTCCGGCCGGGTGCACGTAGAGGTGGTCGGTCGATGTGGTGCAGCCCGACAAGGCCAGTTCGGCCAGTCCGACCCATGTCGACAGGTGCACCGATTCGGTGTCGATCGCCGCCCACAGCGGGTACAGCGACTGCAGCCAGCCGAAGAGCGGGGCCGATGTCATCGGCGGCCACGCTCGGGTCAGGTTCTGGTACAGGTGATGGTGGGTGTTGACGAGTCCGGGTGTGACGAGGCAGCCGTCGGCTGAGATCGTCGTCCGGCCCGCCGGGTGGGGTCCGACCCCGGTTGCCGTGACCAGCCCGCCGTCGACGGCGACCCAGCCGCCGTCGAGCTCGCGGCGCCCGTCGTCGAGGGTGGCGACGCAGCGCGCCGAGTGGACGACGAGATCGTGCATCTGGGACACGTCGGCCGTCGCGTCAGTCGTCGAGGGCGGCCATCTCACTGCCCTCGTGACGGGCCTCGCCGTCGCGCTGCAGGAAGAACCCGAGGATGGCACTGGCCACCCCGCCGCTGATCCCGATCACCACGGGGAACAGGGCGAGGACGACGACGATCGCGATGGCTCCGGCCATGGGACGATCCTAGCCCTGGGGCAGGTGGGCCCACGCCTCGATCTCGACGCGCCCCTCGAAGGGCAGGGCGGCGACGCCGATCGTCGAGCGGGCCGGCCGGGCATCGCCGAAGGCGGCGACGTACGCCTCGTTGAACTCCCCGAACGTCGACATGTCGGTGAGGAAGCACAACGTCTTGGCGACGTCGGCGAGGGTCGCGCCGTGCTCGGCGAGGCGGGCCGCCAGGTTGGCGACGGCCTGGGTGGTCTGGGCGGCGACACCGTCGACCAACTTGCCGTCGACGATGCCGAGCTGCCCCGACACGATGACGAAGTCTCCGGCTCGGACGGCGGGTGTGTAGGGACCGACGGGTGCGCTCATAGTCTCACTCTACGAGCCACGGCGGGCGGTGCTCAGGCGATGCCCCGGGCGGCGATCCGGGCCTCGAGCGCCCGGAACTCCTCCCAGCGACCCTCAGCGAGGAGCCGGGCCTGCTGGGGCCAGGTGGTCGGGTCGTGCATCCCGAACCGCGGGCCGGCATCGCTCAGCATCGCCCGCAGTGTCGGCACCTCGGTCGTGGCGAGGTCCCACCAGGTACGGATCCCGATCCCGTGGCACAGGCCCTCGATGGCTGGGCCGATCCCACTGACGGCCCGCAGGTCGTCGAGCCGGACCGGCCGGCCGAGGACGGCGGCCCCGGCCTCGAGATCCGGGACCGTGCCCGGTTCCGCTGCCGGGTCGGCACCGCGCTCGGTCGCGGCTCGGAGCTGCTCGAGTTCGTTCTTGAGTCGGTCGCGTTCCTCGGCGACCCGCTCGAGGCGGCTGGTGCGTTCGCGCAGTTCCTCGATCTCGGTGGCGTCGGCGGCGTGCTGACGGCGTCTGGCCCGTTCGACCTGGCGTTTCGCCGAGGCGCTGCGCAGCACCCAGCCCAGCCCGAGACCGAGTGCCAGGGCGAGCAGATACCACCACAGGACGACGGTGAGCGTGTACGGCATCAGTCCTGCATCCTCGCACAGGCCCCGGTCACGGTGCGCTGACCACGAACTCGACCCGCCGGCTCGCCAACTTGTCCTCGATGCCGTCGACGAGCACCGGCTCGGCGGCGCCGACACCCTCGGCGCTCAAGCGCTCGACGGCGATGCCACGTTCGGCCAGGGCGGCGATGACCGCGTCGGCCCGCGCTGCGCTGAGCGTCACGTTCGACTCCGGAACCCCGTCGCTGTCGGTGTGGCCGCGTACGAGGACCGTGGCCTCGGGAACCTTGGACAACACGACGGCGACCCGGTCGAGGACGTTGCGGCTGGTCTCGACGAGCCGCGTCCCACCGGGGTTGAACGCGATCGGCTCGCCGGTGACGAGCTCGCGCAGCTGCTCGGTGATCCGGACGGCCTCGTCGTCGTCGATCGGGGGGCGCGGATCGAGCCGCACCTCGGCGTCGATGACATTGGCGAGGGCGGTGACGGCCTCGGCGTCGAGCTCGTCGTCGAATGTGCCGACGAGCGTCACACCGTCGTCGTCGATGGTCAGCGTCGCGCTGCGCAGCGACGAGACGACCGCCGTGATGAGTCGCGTGACGGCACCGGTGAGTGCCGGGTCGAGTCGCGGTTCGTCCCCGACGGCGAGCACCACATCACCGGTGGTCGCATCGGTCCCGGCGAGGGCGTCCAGGACGGCCTGGAGCTGGGCGGTGTCGGCGAGGGTGCCGCTCACCGCCGTGCCGGTGGGTGACATGACCAGTTGCAGGATCGGGGTGAACGAGACGGTCGACGGGATCAGCACCCGGTCGATGGTCCAGATCGCGGTGGCGCCGACCTCGACCCGTTCGATGACCCGGGCCCGCCCGTCGACGAGGAGGTCGTCGGCATCGACGGCGAGGCGGTCGCGGTCATCGGGTCCGATCATGTGGTGGCGCAGGACGATCTGCAGCAGTTCAGGGTCGGCCGTCGCTGCGGCCAGCACATCGGCGCCGAGGGCGTCGAACGCCGGGTCGTCCGGGGCGAGGAGCACCAGGTCGCCGCTGAGTTCGTCGAGCAGACCGGCCTGGTCGAGGAGGCCGTGGAGCACGGTCAGCGACGGGTCGGCCCCGAGGACCTCGGCCGGGTCGACGGGCGCCGGATCGGTCGTGGTCGGTGTCGGGACGACACTCGACGGGGTGGGTCCCGGCGGGACGGTCGTCGTGGAGGGCGTCGAGTCCGGGTCGACGGTTGGGGCCCGGGTCACCCGGCATGTCCGGTCGGCGACGATGTCGCGGACACCACGCACCGCCGCCAGCCGTGTGGTGACCGCCGCCGGGTCGTCGAGCGGGCTCGAGCAGATGATGGTCCCGGTCTGTCCGGCGAATGAGACGTCGATGACCTCCGGGGTGTCGGCCGCCTCGGCCATGACCCGGTCGTCGAGGTCGGACTCGATCGACGACAGCACCACGGGCGCCCCGACCACGGCGACGATCGCGGCTGCGACCCCGAGGGCGATGACGGCCGGTCGGCCGGTTCGGGATGATCTCAGGGGCGGGCTCTCAGGAGAAGCTCTGACCGCAGCCGCAGGTCCGGCTGGCGTTCGGGTTCGTGATGGCGAACCCTGACTGGTCGAGGCCGTCCTTGTAGTCGAGGGTGGCACCCTGCAGCAGCTGCGCCGAGGCCGGGTCGACGACGACCTTCACGAGCTTGGCGTCGTCACCGAAGTCGGCCTGCTCGTCGTCGACGGCGATGTCGCCGTCGAAGAACATCTCGTAGGAGAACCCGCTGCAGCCACCGGGGCGGACGGCGACCCGCAGGGCGAGGTCGGAGGCGCCTTCGGCGTCGAGCAGCTCGCGGACCTTGGATGCGGCGGTGTCGGTGAGAGTGATCACGTCTGAATTCCTCCTATGACGGTGTTGGAAATTCTACCCACTCCGGGCGACCTCCTGACAAGGCCACCGCTACCCTTCCACACATGACCGGACAACGTGAATCCGGGACCGGGACCGAGTCGACGTCCGTCGCTCCGCCCGACGAGGCGACCGTGATGGAGGCCCTCCGGTCGGTCATCGACCCCGAACTCGGCTCCGACGTGGTGTCGCTCGGCATGATCCCGTCGGTCGCCGTCGCCCCCGACGGGACGGTGACCGTCGCCGTCAAGCTGACGATCGGCGGCTGTCCGTTGCGGGCCGAGATCAAGCGTGAGATCGAGCAGCGGGTCGGCGTCCACCCCGGGGTCACGAAGGTGCGGATCGACTGGGGCGAGATGACGTCCGAGGAACGGTCGAAGGTGATGGAGACCGCCCGCTGGAACGCCCGTGAGCGCGCCCCCGAGACGGCCATCGACCAGCGCACGCGCATCCTGGCGATCGCCAGCGGCAAGGGCGGCGTCGGCAAGAGCTCGGTCACGGTCAACCTCGCAGCCGGACTCGCCGAGGCCGGTCACCGGGTCGGCGTGCTCGATGCCGACATCTGGGGCTTCTCGGTGCCGCGCCTGCTCGGCCTCTCCGACCGTCTGGAGGCGACCGAGGTCGACGGTCGACCGCGCATCATCCCGAACCGTCTCCCGGTCGGCGACGGGCTCCTCGAGGTCGTGTCGACCGGCTTCCTCGTCGAGGAGGAGACCGCGCTCATGTGGCGCGGGCTGATGCTCACCAAGGCCGTCGAGCAGTTCCTGCGCGATGTCGCCTGGGGCGACCTCGACTACCTGTTGATCGACATGCCTCCGGGAACCGGTGACGTGCAGATGGGCCTGGCCCGCATGCTCCCCCGCACGTCGCTGCTCGTCGTCACGACCCCGGCGCTCGCCGCTCAGAAGGTCGCCCAACGGGCGGCCGACATGGCGCGGCGCTCGTTCCTGCCGGTGCTCGGCGTCATCGAGAACATGAGCGCCTTCGTCTGCGAGCACGGCACCGAGCACGCGCTGTTCGGCTCCGGCGGCGGCGAGGCGTTGGCCGCCGCCATCGATGCACCGTTGCTCGGTCGGATACCGCTGGAGCCGTCGCTGTCGGCCGGCGGTGATGCCGGGCGTCCGGTCGTCCTCGAGGGCGAGGGCCCGGCTGCAGCGGCGTTGCGTTCGGTGGTTCGCCGCATCATCGACGACATCGCCCCGCCGACCCCGTCGGGCGATCAAGTCGACATGGCCGGGTGCTCGGCACGGATGCTCGCCGCCGTGGCCGCCGCCCTCGACGCCGCCGACTGAGCGTCAGCGGAACTTGCCGAAGACGAACTCGGGCAGCGGCACGTCGTCGTAGTCGGCGTCGCCGGGTAGGGCGATCCCGACGACGTTCCCGTCGGCATCGGTTCGCATGCGAGGCAGGATCGGCGAGGGGATGCCGAGCGCCTCGGCTCCGGCGAGGGCGGCGTCGGCATCGTCGTGCGAACCGAGCCACTCGAGGTTGACGACGGTCGGCGGGAACATCTGCAGGTCGCCCGCCCGCCAGCGGTCGAGGGCGTCGGCGGGACGCACCCACAGGCTGTCGATCGTCTCACCGCCGTCGTGCAGCGGTTCCTGGGCCTCGGGGGCCCGGGCGAGCAGGAAGCGGGTGTCGAAGCGGCGTCCCTCCCCCATCGGGGTGATCCAGTGGCTGACGAACCCGATGGTGTCGGTGACGAGTCGCAGGTCGTGCTCGCGGCACAGGTCGACGAGGGTGCGCTCCCCGGAGTGGATCGCGTGCCGTGCCGCCGCCATCGGTCCGGCGAGTTCGCCGTCGAAACGGAGGAAGTCGGTCTCGGACGCCCGACGAGCGAGGAGCACACCGGCCTCCTCGAAGCTCTCACGGATCGCCGCGACGAGCCAGGCCAGACCGCCGCCTTCGAGGCCGAGACGGGCCGAGGCGACGTCGTCGTCGACCCCGTCGCAGATCGGCTCGAGGTCCTCGGCGTGGTCGGCGCCGTCGACCTTGCCACCGGGGAACACGTACTGGCCGCTGGCGAACGCGGCCGAAAGGGTGCGTCGCAGCATGAACACCTCGGGACCGCGGTCACCGTCGCGCACCAGCATCACCGTGGCAGCCGGCCGTACCGGCACATCGGCGGCGCGCTGGCGGTCGGCGGGGTGATCGGCGGTGGCGGACGTCATGGGGCGACGGTACCGCGGAGGCCCTAGGTTGACCGATGTGGACGAGCCGCCGACGACACGTTCGCCGGTCGGCCCGAGTGCGCCGGACTCGGTGCTCGCCCACCTCGCCGACGGGGCCGACGTGATCGTGCCGCTCGCCAACGGTGAGCCGACCCTCCTGCTCGACACGATCGAGTCGGCCATGGCCGGCGGGTCCGGTCCCACCGGTGTGCGGGTGCACCAGATGCACGCCCTGCACGACCGGCGGTACCTCGCCGGCGCCTTCGGGGACCGGATGCGCCACGTCGCCTACTTCCTGTCGCACATCACCCGAGAGCACTACGCGGCGGGCACCGTCGACCTCGTCCCGGTGCACTTCTCCGAGGTGTACGACATCCTGCGGTGGCGGACCCGCGACCCGTTGGTGATCGCGGCCGCGTCACCACCGGACCGTCACGGGTACTTCTCGCTCGGCGTGTCGGCGGACTACGTGTCGAGCTTCATCGGCCGGGCCCGCGTCTTCCTCGAGGTGACCGACCACATGCCGCGCACCTTCGGTCGCAACCAGTTGCACGTGTCACAGGTGGTGGGCTGGTGTCGCAGCGACCGGCCACTCGTCGAGGTCCCGCCGCGCGAGCCCGACGAACTCGACCATCACATCGCCGGGTTCGTCGCGGAGCGCATCCCAGACGGGGCGACGTTGCAGACGGGCATCGGTGCCACCCCGAACGCGATCATGGCCGCGCTCGCCGGGCACCGCGACCTCGGCATCCACACCGAGCTGCTGTCCGACGGGGTGGTCGACCTGATCGAGTCCGGGGTGGTGACCGGGGTTCGCAAGGACCTGAACCGCACCAAGACTGTCGGCACGTTCGCCCTCGGCACGGATCGTCTCCACCGGTTCCTGCACGAGAACACGGCGGTCGAGTTGTGGCCGGTGCGCTACGTGAACGACCCGCGGATCATCGCCTGCGAGCGCGGTTTCGTGTCGATCAACGCCTCGCTGTCGGTCGACTTCCTCGGCCAGTGCGCGTCGGAGACGATCGACGGCACCTACTACTCGTCGTCGGGCGGCCAGAACGACTTCGCTCGGGGGGCCATGTACTCCGAGGGTGGCCAGGGCTTCATCGTGCTGCACTCGACGACGAGCGACGGCCGGACCCGGATCGTCCCCCGACTGGCGCCGGGCGAGGTGGTGACGACCCCGAAGAACACCGTCGACAAGGTCGTGACCGAATGGGGGGTGGCCGAGTTGCGCGGTCGGACCGTGGCCGAGCGCACCCGGGCGCTGATCGCCGTGGCCCATCCCGACCACCGCGACGAGCTGTCGCGGCAGGCCCGGGACCTCGGCTACTGCTGATCGCTGGATGTCCGATCGCCCGGTGTCGTCGGCGCGACGGCCTCGCGCCCGAAGCGGACGTAGCCGCCGGCGGCCAGCACCACGGCGGCGAGGACGACGGCGGCCACCTGCCAGTTGTCGTTCAGCACGCCGAGCGCCCAGCGTTGCACCGACTCGACCGCCCCGGTGATCGGATCGCTGCGGCCGCCGATGTCGACCACCCAGAAGTAGTAGGCCAGGTACACACCCGACGCCAGGACGAACACCGCGGCGACCCGTTCGACGTGGCGCATCGAACGTCTCAGCGCACCGAGCAGGCCGACCTGAGCGACGGCCAGTGACACGGTCAGGGCCGTCACGAGCAGCCCCATCCCGAGCGCGTAGGCGGCGACGTTCCCGATCGCGGCGACGAATCCCTCGTCGCGCACCGTGAAGATCGACGGCAGGAACAGCCCGATCGTGCAGCCGAGCGACGCCACGGCGTAGGCGACGCCGTAGACGAACATCGACCACAGGCTGCGGTCGCGTCCGCCGGCGTCGAGCCGTGGTGTGGTGATCGGCAGTTTGTGGCCGGCCAGCATCGCGACGCCGAGCGCCACGAGGGCGACGGCGATGACGATCGTCGCGTACTTGGCGTTGCGCTGGATCCAGGTGTTGAAGTTGTAGGTGACGAGCCCGACGACGACGAACACCGCCATGAAGCCGGCGGTCAGCGCCGCGCTGACGACGAGTGCCCGCCGCAGGCTCGCTCGCCGCACCCCGATGCCGGCCGAGATCGCACCGGTGTCGGCCCCGAGGAAGAACATCAGGTAGGTCGGCAGGAGCACGAACCCGCACGGGTTGACCGCCGCGACGAGACCGCGCAGGAACGACAGGCTCATGCCGCCGGCACCTCGATCCCGAAGTGCCGCTCGATCCGCTCGGCGAGTCGGGTGGCGTCGAGGACTCCGTCACGGCCGACGATCGTCCCGTCGGCGGCGACGAAGACGGTGAGCGGGAAGGCGACGGTGGACAGGGCGTCGGTCAACGCCGCGTCCGGGTCGCGGAACAGGTCGTAGGTGACCCCGGTGGACGCTGCGAAGGCGAGCATCCGCTCGGGATCGTCGATCGGGTTGACGCCGATGAAGCGCACCGAGTCGCCGGTCGCGGCATCGACCGACGCGAAGTCGGGCATCTCCCGCTGGCAGGGCGGGCAGGCGGCGAACCACAGGTTGACGACGAGCGGGGTGCCGATGAGGGCGGCCGTCGACACCACCCGGCCATCCGCGGTCAGCACGTCGACGGCGGGGAAGGCGTCGGCCCGGTCGGCCGCCGGCGTCGTGGCGTCGACCGGCTGCTGGTACTCGCCGGGTTCGTCGAGGACGACGTCGACCCCGGCGTCGCTGACTGCGTCGCGCACCTCCGGTGCGCCGACGGCGACGAGCCCGACCACGGCGATGCCGGCGACGCCGGCCAGGACGCGGGTCCGCACGGGCACTGCCATGCGGTCAGGCTACGACGCGATGAGGTGAGGCGGTACGGGTACCTCGTCCATCACGAGGACGGGCCGCGGCACGCGCGGCGGGCGTCCGCGTCGAGGCCGGTCCTCGACGATGACCCCGTCCATGAGCAGCTGGCCGCCCCACACCCCGTAGTGCTCGGCGCGGTCGAGGGCGCCGGCCAGACACGCGTCGGCGAGCGTGCACCGGGAGCAGATGGCCTTGGCCCGGGCAAGCTCGACGGCGTCGTCGGAGAAGAACAGGTGGGTGAGACCGCCGTCGCCGTCGGCGCAACGGGCCTTGCGGGTCGGGAGCAGGTCGACCGGCGCGATGACCGGGAGCTGGACCTGGCGGATGATCTCGTCGGTGTCGGTGGTGTCGTGCATGCCGTCCGGAGCATCCGGACGGCCGCATCTCGCGGTTTGTGACCGGGTGGGTCACATGCGCAGGAGGATCTTGCCGATGTTGGCATCGGCCTCCATGTGCCGGTGCGCGTCCGCGATGTCCTCGAGCGCGAACGTCGTGTCGACCACCGGGCGCAGGGCGCCGCTCGCGATCAGCGGCAGCATCTCGGCGGCGAAACCCTGCACGGCGGCGATCTTCTGCTCGATCGGACGGTTGCGCAGGGTCGTGCCGATCCAGGTGATGCGCTTGGCGAGGATGAGCCCGGGGCTGACGGTGGCCGTCGCCCCGCTCATCAGGCCGACCTGCATGATCGTGCCCTGGGGCCGGACGGCCCGCAGGTTGCGGTCGGACTCCTCGCCGCCGAGGACGTCGAGCACGACGTCGACCCCTCCGGGGAGTTCGGCCTGGAGGGCGGCGAGCCAGTCGGCGGGCGAGCGTTCGAGGACCAGGTCGGCGCCGAGGGCGGAGCAGGCCGCGGCCTTGCGGGTCGAGCAGGTGACGGCGATGCGGGCCCCGATCGCCGACGCGATCTGGATGGCGGCCGTACCGACACCGGAGCCGCCGGCGTGTACGAGCGCCCATCGGCCGGCGGTCAGCCCACCCTGGGCGCACAGGGCGTCCCACGCCGTGATGAACACCTCGGGCAGGGCCGCCATCTCGTCGTCGGCGACGGAGGCGGGGACGGGCAACGCCATGCGCTCGTGGGTGACGACCATCGTGGCGTTGCAGGCTCCGGCCTCGATGCCCATCACCCGGTCGCCGACCGACCAGCGGGTGACCCGTTCGCCGACCGACTCGACGTACCCGGCGTACTCGAGGCCGAGGATCTCGTGCGTGCGCCGGATCGGGTCGGGATAGGCACCACGGCGCTGCAGGGTGTCGGCCCGGTTCACCGCCGAGTGGGTGACCGCGACGCGGATCTCATCGGGACCCGGGACCGGGTCGGGGACCTCGATGACCTCGATGGCCTCGGGTCCCCCGTAGGTGGTGACGACGGCGGCGCGCATGATCAAGTCTCGCGGAAGATCGTCGCCCGGTAGTGACGCAACTCCTCGACGCTCTCCCGGATGTCGTCGAGCGCACGGTGGCTGTTGGCCTTCCACGTGCGTGCGGCGAGTACCTCGGGGTACCAACGGCGGGCGAGTTCCTTCACGCTCGACACGTCGACGGAGCGGTAGTGCAGATGGTTCTCGATCTCGGGGAGGTACGCGGCGAGGAAGCGCCGGTCGGTGCCGATGGAGTTGCCGCACAGCGGGACGCTGCCCGGCTGGGGGCAGTGCTCTCGGATGAACTCGAGCGTCAGACGCCCGGCCTCGGCGAGGTCGATGGTCGAGGCACGGATCGCCTCGAGCAGTCCGGACTCGGTGTGCATCTTCGTGACGACGTCGTTCATGGTGGCCAGCACCTCGTCGCTCTGGTGCACGACGATGTCGGGTCCCTCGGCGACGATCTCGAGCTGGTCGTCGGTGATGAGGGTCGCGATCTCGACGATGACGTCGCGGGTGTGGTCGAGTCCGGTCATCTCGAGGTCCATCCACACCAGCATCGCCCTGATGATAGGGGCCGGGTCCCGCACCGCTGCCCCGACGGTGCCACCATGGCGATGTGTCCGTGGCCGATCTCACGTCGCTGTTGCGCCTCGATGGGGTGCGGGAGGAGTGCGAGCTCGGATCGACCTTCGGTTTCATGGCGTTCCACGGCGGCGGTCTCGAGGCGGCGACCGACGTGGTGGCCAGGCTGGCCGCGACGGCGGCGGGCGCCTCGTACTACGCCGTCATCCACCCCGAGGACCCGCCGCACCTGCCGTCGACCCGCTTCGACCCGGCCCAGTCGCCGACGATGGCCTCCTTCCTCGAGCACGTCGACGTGGTGGTGACGATCCACGGGTTCGGCCGTCGCGGTCTGTTCTCCTCGCTGCTGCTCGGGGGCCGCAACCGGGCCCTCGCCGGCCATGTCGCCGACCACCTCCGGCCGCGTCTCCCGGCATACCGCCTGGTGTGCGACATCGACGAGATCCCGAGCGATCTCCGCGGTCTGCACCCCCGCAACCCGGTCAACCTGCCCCGCTCGTCGGGTGTCCAGATCGAGTTGCCGCCGCGGGTGCGCGGCTCGTCCCCGCTGTGGTGGGACTGGGAACGGGGTCTGACCCCGCACACCGAGGCCCTGATCGAGGGTCTGGCGGCGGCTGCCCGGTCGTGGCCGACGGCGACGCGCGCCGACGTCTGAGCCCCGGTTTCCCCGTGCACCCGCACCCGGTGCCACCTGTCCGGCCCGCGCCCGCGGGCGACGACGATCGGAGGACATCGATGACCATGTACGGAGCCAACCCGGAGCAGCTCGCCCAGTTGGGTCGCACGCTCACCGACCAGATCGAGACGATCGGCCGTCTCGTGGCGACCGTCGACTCGACGATCGGGTCGACGACCTGGCAGGGTCCGGCGCGCCAGCGATTCGAGCAGGACTGGAACGGGTCGTTCCGTCAGGCCCTGGCCCGGCTCGAGGAGGCCTTCGGCGCCGCCGGGCGCGACTGCATCGCCCGGTCGCAGGAACTGCAGCGGATCATGGGCGCCTAGAATCCGCTCGTGCATCGACTCGAGTTCATCGTCGAGCCGTTCGTCGAGGGCCGGCCCGGCGCCCATGTGACCGAGGCGGTGGCGGCCCTCTCCGCGATGGGCGTCGAGGTCGACTTCGGGGCGCTCTCCTCGTCGTGCGTCGTCGGGGCCGATCGCATGCCCGAGGTGGTGGCCACCCTGATGCGGGTCGCGTTCGCCAACGGGGCGACGCGGGTGAACATCGATGCCGGACCGATCGACGGGAGTCGATGGTGAGCCCGGCCGATCAGCTCGTGACGCACCCGCTGGTCGCCGCGGTCCGCCCCGTGCTCGACGCGCTCGGGGCGACGGTGGTCCCGGTCGAGGACGCCGAGGCGGCCGATGTCCCCCTCGTCTGGGACGGCGACACGGTGGCGGCGGTGCGGCTGCCACCGTTGCACGGTGCCCTCGAGCGCCTCATCGAGGGGGTGGAGGCCGAGCTCGGTGGCCCCCTTCCGACGCTGTCGCGCGAGGACAAGCAGCGGGCCGTGCGGATGCTCGACGAGCGCGGCGCGTTCATCCTGCGGCGGGCCGTCGAGGACCTCGCCGACGCCATGGGTGTCAGCCGCATCACCGTCTACAACTACCTCAACGCGATCCATCGCTGATCGGGTGACGGGCCGGCGATGACGACCACGCACGGGGAGCTGATCGATGTCGTCGGCTTCGATGCCGACGACACCCTGTGGCGGTCCGAGGAGCACTTCCGAACCGCCGAGGAGTTGTTCCTCGAGTGGGTCGGTCCGTACACGCCCGACGGGGTCGACCTGGCGGCGGCGCTGCGCTCGACCGAACTCGGCAACATCTCGCTGTCGGGCTACGGCGTGAAGGCCTTCGGCCTGTCGATGGTCGAGGCGGCGGTGGCCGCCACCGGTGGGGCGGTGCCGTCATCGGTGCTGGGCCGCATCGTCGATCACGTCCACGACCTGCTGCGCCATCCGGTCGAACTGCTCCCCGGTGTGCCCGAGGCCCTCGCCGCCGTCGCGGCGACCCATCGGATCGTGTTGATCACCAAGGGCGATCTCGTCCATCAGACCCGCAAGGTGCGCACCTCGGGTCTCGAGCACCTCTTCGAGCACGTCGGTGTCGTGCTCGAGAAGGACCCGACGACCTACGGGCGTCTGCTCGCCGACTGGCGGGTCGATCCGGGCCGGTTCCTGATGGTCGGCAACTCGGTGCGCTCCGACGTCCTGCCGTTGCTCGAGATCGGGGCGTGGGCGGTGCACGTCCCGTACCACCTCACGTGGGAGCACGAGATGGTGCACGACCCCGAGCACCACTTCGACGAACTGTCCGCCATCGGCGACGTGGCTGCCTGGCTGGCGGCGCCGGCCCCGTCAGAGCTTGCGTAGCCGCACGTTCGTGACGCGGTGGTCGCGGCCCTTGTGCACGATCAGCGAGGCCCGCTCCCGGGTCGGCTGGATGTTCTCGCTCAGGTTGACGCCGTTTATCCGCTGCCAGATCGACTCGGCGAGCAGGCGGGCCTCGCCGTCGGTGAGTTCGGCGTAGTTGTTGAAGTAGCTGTCCGGGTTGCGGAAGACCGATTCCCGGAACGCGAAGAAGCGTTCGACGTACCACTCGGCGATGTCGTCCTCATCGGCGTCGACGTAGATCGAGAAGTCGAAGTAGTCGCTCACGAACTCGTCGGCCTCGCGTCCCACCTGGAGCACGTTGATCCCCTCGACGATGACGATGTCGGGGTTGCGCACCACCACCCGGGCGTCGGGGACGATGTCGTAGGTGATGTGGTCGTAGACCGGCGCGACGGCTTCGGGGAGTCCGCTCTTGACGTCGCGCAGGAAGCTGAGGAGGGCTCGGGTGTCGTAGCTCTCGGGGAACCCCTTGCGGTCCATCAGGCCCCGGTCGAGCAGCACCTGGTTGGGGTGCAGGAAGCCGTCGGTGGTGACGAGGTCGACCTCGGGGTGGTCGGGCCAGCGCGACAGCAGCGCCTGCAGGATGCGGCTGAAGGTGCTCTTGCCGACGGCGACCGACCCGGCGACACCGATCACGTACGGGACCTTCGGTGCGATGGCACCGAGGAACGTCGCCGAGACCCGGTGCAGGTCCTGCACCGCGCTCACGTACAGGTTCAGCAGACGACTGAGCGGCAGGTAGACCGCCGCGACCTCGTCGAGGTCGATGAGTTCGTTGATGCCACGGAGGCGTTCGAGGTCGGCCTCGTCGAGGGTCAGCGGTGTCGCGGCCCTGAGGGCGGCCCACTCCGAACGGCCGAAGTCGATGTACCGGTCGGGCACGGACGCGAACCCTACGCTGCGGGGGTGTCGGAACGGCAACCGGCCCGCCGCCGGGCCCTCGGTGCGTGGTACACGCCGGAACCGCTCGTGGCCCGACTCGCCGACTGGCTCACCGACGGTGTCGGCGTCCGGGCCGACGGCCGACCGGTGCGGGTCGTCGACCCGGCGTGTGGTGACGGCCGGCTCCTGAGCGCGGTCGCCGACCGTCTCGGCACGGCCGGTGTGACGGTGGAGGCGATCGGGTGCGACATCGACCCGGCGGCTCTCGCCGCGGTGCGCGACCCGCGGATCCGATGCGTGACCGGTGATGCCCTGACGCTCGACTGGGGCGCGCTCGGACTCGGCGATGCCGATCTGGTCATCGGGAACCCGCCGTTCCTGTCGCAGATGGCCTCGGCGACGACACGGGGGGCGGCGAGTCGGCGCGGTGGTGGCCCGTACGCCGACACCGCCATGGAGTTCTGCTGTCTGGCCGTCGAGCTGTGCCGGGACGGTGGGCGGGTGGCGCTCGTGCTGCCGCAATCGGTGCTGGCGGCTCGCGATGCCGGGCCGTTGCGCGCCGCGGTGGAGCGCCGGGCGCGCCCGGTCTGGTGGTGGTGGGAGCCGGGCCGTCACTTCGACGCGCAGGTGCACGTGTGCCTCGCCGGGTTCGAGGTGGGGCGGGCCGGGTGCTCCCCGGCCGGCCCGGATGGTCCGTTGTGGAACCGGGTCATCTCCGAACGCCTCGGGGTGCCCGAGCTCCCACCGTTCCTCGCAGCAGGGACGGTCGGTGATCGGGCGCGCGCCGGGGCGAACTTCCGCGACGAGTACTACGCGTTGGTGCCGGCGGTGGACGACGGCGGCACGGGACCGCCCCTGGTGACGTCGGGGCTGATCGACCCGGGTGCCTGCCGGTGGGGGACGGTGCCGGTCCGCTTCGCCGGGCGGCGCATCTCCCGTCCGACGGTCGCCCTCGGGCGCCTCGAGGGTCGTTTCGCGGCGTGGGCCGACCGACTGCTCGTCCCGAAGGTGCTCGTCGCCGCCCAGACCCGGGTGATCGAGGCGGTCGCCGATCCCCGGGGTGACTGGATCCCGGGGGTGCCGGTGATCTCGGTCGTCCCCGACCCCGGCGTGTCACCGGCTGCGGTGGCGTCCGCGCTCACCTGCCCGCTGACGTCGGCGGTCGCCTGGTGGGAACGAGCCGGGACCGGGCTGTCGGCAGGGGCCCTGCGTCTGTCGCCGTCCTCGGTCCTGTCGCTGCCGTGGCCGGCCGGGGACCTGACGGCCGCCGAGGAGGCCCTCGGTGCCGGCGATGTCATCGGCTGCGGCCGGGCGGCGCTCGACGCCTTCGGTGTGGGCGGTGCGGTCGCCGAGGAGCTCCTCGACTGGTGGTCGGCTCTCCTGCCGACGGCCGGCCGACGGGTGTGACCGGGGCCCCTGGGGGGTTCCCCTGGGCTGCTGGTTGACTGTCCTGGTGGACGACGCCCCCCGCGCCGACGACGAGCTGAGTCGGGTGCTGCTCGCCGCCGCCGGCGGCGACCCCGGGTCACGCGATCGCTTCGTCGCCGCCGTCACCGACGACGTCCGGCGGCTGTGCCGGTATCTCGGTGACCCCGACACGGTCGACGATCTCGTGCAGGAGTCCTTCGAGCGCATCGTCCGGTCCCTGCCGTCGTATCGGGCGGATGGACCGGCCGTCCACTGGGTCCGTCAGATCGTGCGTCGGACCTGTGCCGACGCCACCCGTCGTCGGAGCCGTCAACGACGGCGCGACCTGCTCCGGTTCGACGACCGGGTCGAGGAGCCGGTGCTCGACGGGGCGACGACCGAGGTCGACGACCTGCTCGCCCGTCTCGACCGGGACCGGCGCGACGCGTTCCTCGTGACCCAGGTGCTCGGGTTGAGCTACGCCGAGGCGGCCGTGGTCCTCGACTGCCCGATCGGCACGATCCGATCGCGGGTGGCCCGGGCGCGGGTGGACATCATGGCGATGCTCGAAGCCCCCGACCGCGGGGTCGAGCCGGGTGCTGACAGGATGTGGGCATGAGGCCGTACGTGGTCGTCGCCCTCGTCTCGGCGACACTGTGGTCGTCATCGGCGTGCGGGGGTGACTCGTCGTCGTCGGCCCCGGAGCTGTCGGCGGCGGCCGCCGAGGGGCGCCGCATCGCCAATTCGAACGGCTGCGCGGCCTGTCACGGTTCGGACGGTCGCGGTGGGGTCGGGCCGGCCTTCCAGGGCCTGTCCGGGTCGGATCGCGAACTCGTCGACGGCTCGATCGTCGTCGCCGACCGCGACTACCTGTACGAGTCGATCACGCAGCCGGGAGCCAGGCTGGTGGCCGGGTACAAGGTGCTCATGCCGTCGAACGAGCTCGACGACGCCGAGGTGGCGTCGATCATCACCTACATCGAGGAGTTGACCGCACCATGAGCGCCTCGGTCGGGTCGCGGTCCGCCCGGGTCGGTGCGGTGCTGACGGCGGCACTGCTGCTCGTCCTGGTCGCCTGCGGCGGCGACCGTGAGCTCGCCGGCTACGTCCGGACGCCGGCTCCGTCGTTGGTCGGTGTCACCCTGCCGGAGCTGACGGCGGACGGCGCCGACTTCGAGCTCCGTGCCGCACCGGGGCGGCTCCTCGTCATCTACTTCGGGTACACGAACTGCCCGGACTACTGCCCGACGACGATGCAGGACCTGCGCATCGCACTGCGCTCGGTCGCCGAGGCCGACCGGGTCGACGTCGCGATGGTGACGGTCGACCCGGAGCGCGACAACTCGATCCTCGGTGACTATGTGCGCAGCTTCTTCCCCGACGGCATCGCGCTCGGGACGACCGATGCCGGACGCCTGGCCCGGGCGGCGGAGCCGTTCGGGGTGAGCTACGCGGTGACGACGGCGGCCGACGGCGATGTCGAGGTGGCCCATTCCACCCAGTTGTTCGCCGTCGATCCGAGCGGTGACCTGATCATCACCTGGCCGTTCGGCCTCGACCGTGACGAGTTGGCCCGGGACATCGACGACCTGTTGGACGGCATCGCCGCATGAGCCGCCGTGTCGGGGTGATCGTCCTCGCAGTCGTCCTGCCGGTCGTCGCCGTCGGCGGACTGTGGGCCGGCGGGGTCTTCGAGGAGGAGCCGGGTCGACCCGGGGTGGAGGGTGCCGACGACGATGCACCCGCCGACTACGAGTACCTGATCCCGGCCGGGACCGGTGAGCGCATCGACGACGGGGAACGGATCGACATCCTGCCCGGCGAGATGGAGGTGCGGGTGGGTGAGACGATCCGGATCGTCAACGACGACGACCGTGGCCATGTGATCGGCGTGTTCTACGTCGGTGCGGGCGAGACCCTGACCCAGACGTTCACGGCTCCGGGCGAGCTCGAGGGTGAGTGCTCGGTGCACTCGAGCGGCCGGTTCCTGGTGCGGGTGCTCGAGGCCTGAACGGTGCGGCGTCCGGTCTGGTCCCGTCGGTGCGGTGTGGCCGTCGCCGCTGTTGCGGCG
>JBEAPU010000012.1:0-41186 GCA_041164245.1 Actinomycetota bacterium
TGGTCGGGGTGAGAGGATTTGAACCTCCGGCCTCCACGTCCCGAACGTGGCGCGCTAACCAAGCTGCGCTACACCCCGTAGCGATCGACGATGCTACCCGGCGTCGACCGTTTCCGGCTCGGCCGACTCGACCGCCTCATCGGTCGGCTCGACAGCGGGCTCGTCGACGACCTCGGGAGCCGGCACCGGCACTCCTTCGGTGTAGAAGCCGCCGGCGACGGCTGCGTTCACGGCCCGACGCAGACGCAGGGCGTCCAATGGCTTGATCAGCCAGGCATCGGCGCTGGAACGCTGCGCCAGGTACACGTCAGCCGTCCGATCGAGCAGCATCACGATCGGCACGTGCGGCACCGCACCACCCGACTCGTCGAGACGCAGGCCCATGGCCACGGCCATGCCACCCATGGTGCCGATCTGCAGGTCGGCGATCACCACGTCGACCTTGCCGGCCGCCACCAGCTGCGACACGAGACGTCCCTCACGGCACACCGTGAAGGATGTGTCCGGGCCGCCGAGGGCAGCCGTGACATCGTCGATCACCCAGTCGGCATCGGTGGCGAGCAGGACGTGCACGGGCCGCAGGCTACCGGCTCACCGCCGAGCCGTCGGACTCAGCTCGTCAACGCCGCCGCGACGGAGGCCAGCGTCGACAGGTCGTGCACGTCGGTCGCCAGCCGGTCGACCCGCACCAGCGGCGCACCCTCGACCGTCGGGCCGTCACCCTCCAACACCACGGACTCGGCCGCGTGCACCTCGGCGCACCACGCCACGTACTCCCACGCCCGCCGGGCGTCGCCCTCGGCATCAGCAGCCCGAGCGCGTGCCGAGGCGACATCGACCCCGTCGACGGCGGGGGAGCAGCGGTTGGCGATCACGAGGTCGACACCGATCCCGGCCGACCAGAGCTGCTCGGCGAACCGGCGCGACTCGGCCACCGTGTCGGGCCGGGGAGCGGTGACGAGCACGAACGCCGTCGACCCGTCACGCCATAGGCGCCGCACGGCGACGGCGCGCTCACGGAACGAATGCTCCATCCCGGTGAACGACCGCAGGAACCGCACCACGTCGTCGAGCACCCCGGTGCCGATCACGCGGCCCACCGCCTTCAACAACGGTTGCGTCGCAGCCGACAACAGGCGCGTCACCCGTCCGCCGGTGCCCATCAACAACTTGAACACCTGATGGTCGAGGAAGCGCACCAGCACGTCCGGGGCCTCGATCACCTCGAGCGCCCGGTCGCTCGGCGGTGTGTCCACCACCACCAGGTCGAACCGCTCGTCGGTGCTCAAGCGGTACACGGCCTCTGTCGCCATGTACTCCTGCGTGCCGCCGAGCGACGTGCCGATCGACCTGGTGAACGGGTTCGACAACGCCTCGTCGGCCTGCCCCGGACGCACGGCATGCGACCGCACCACCCGCTCCAACTCGACCTCCGGGTCGAGCATCATCGCCCACAGCTCACCGCCGGCCGACCCGCCGGCGTCGCCGGCGTCGATGTCGACCCGGGTCGGGTCCGGGCCGAGCCCGTCGACGAGGCCGAGCGCCTCACCGAGGCGCCGTGCCGGGTCGACCGTGATCACCACCACCCGTCGGCCAGAGCGTGCAGCAGCCAGTCCGAGCGCCGCCGCGGTCGTCGTCTTGCCGACGCCTCCCGGCCCGCAGCACACCACCACACGCGCCGAGCCGATCAGGTCACCGACTGCGCTCATGCCAGGCCCCCCGCACGCAGGATCCCGGCGAGCAGCGCCGCATCCTCGGCGTCCACACCGGCCACCGGGAGCCGCGGCAGCCGCGCCACCGGCGCCCCGAGACCATCGACGAAACGTGAGATCGACTCACGAGTCACCTCAGCCGTTGAGAGCCCCCGCTCCAGTGCGGCTCGCGCCGGCGCGACACCCTTGGCAGCCCGACCCGACCCGAGTGCCGTCATCGGCGGCAGGTCGAGCACCGGTTCGACCGCCGACACGATCCCCGCGGCGACCGCCACTCCGACCGGGTCCCGGGTGATCGCCGCCAACTCGAGTGACTCCGACACCGGCGTCGTCTCGGGCAGCGTCACCAGTACGGCTGCGGATCGGACCGGATCGCGCAACATCGCTCGCACGGCGACCGCCTGCTCCCGGATCGGACCGCCGTCGACGATCCCGAGCAGTCCGTCCACCGACGTCAGCATCGATGTGGCGTGACCGGCAGCCGGTGCATCGACCACGATCAGGTCCCAGCGACCCTCGTTGGCGAACTGCTTCACCTTGCCGAGGACCACGAGGTCGTGGATACCCGGCGCCGCAGCGCCCACCACCTCGATGATCCCGGACTCGGCGAGCCGCCGGGCGAACCCGCCGAAGCCCTGGTCGAGCAGGTAGTCCTCGAGCGCCGAACCGGCGGACACCATGCGCACCGTCACGTCCGAACCCCGACACAACTCGGTGAGTGTCCGACGTCCGTCGAGGCCGATCACCAGCACCCGCAAGCCGTCGACGGCCGCGGCACGGGCGATCACCGCCGCCGCCACGGTGCGACCGACGCCACCCTTGCCGAGCACGAGGAGCACCCTGCCTCCGGCAGCGGCACTCGGTAGGGTGCCATCGGGCAGGACCCACGGGGCGTCGTCCCACCTGCCGTCGCTCACGGCGACATCGAACGATTCGAGCTCCGGAGGCACTCGTGCGGACACTAGCCATCGCCCTGATGACCGGCATCGCGGTGCTCGGACTCACCGCCGGCGACGCGAGCGCGCAGGACGACACCGACCCGTCTGACGTCGTCGCACCCGTCGACGTCCTCCAGGTCGACGGCTTCATCGACCACGTCGTCGCCGCCGAGATCACCGCCGCGGTCGACCGCCTCGCCACCAACGGCAGCCAGGCGCTCGTGCTCCAGGTCGACTCCCAGGGCGCCACGATCCCCGACGACGACCTGGCCGCCCTGCTCACGACCCTCGACGAGGCACCCCGGCCACTCGCCGTGTGGGTCGGCCCGAGCGGGGCGCGCCTGCGCGGTGCCGCCATGCAGCTGCTCGCCGTCGCCGACGTCAGCGGCATGGCGCCCGGTGCCACCGTCGGGTACACCGACAACCGGGTGACCGCCCCGAACCCCGACGGCGTCGCCCGCATCGCGACCCTCATCGGACGCGATGTCGGCCTCAGCGAGGCCCGTGAACTCGGCGTGTTCGACCAGCGCGTCACCGACGAGGGCATCGCCACGATCGCCAACATGCTCGACGCCCTCGACGGCTACACCGACGGCGAGATCGTCCTCGAGACCACCACCGAAGTCGTCACCGAGGACGGCACCATCCAGCGCAACACCACCGCCGTGCCGCGCTTCACGAAGCTCGGACTCGTCGACCAACTCCTGCACACCGTCGCCAGCCCGCCGGTCGCGTACCTCCTGCTCCTCACCGGTCTCGCCCTGCTCGTCTTCGAGTTCTTCACCGCCGGCGTCGGTGTCGCCGGTGTCGTCGGCGCGATCAGCACCCTCCTCGCCGGGTACGGCCTCGACGAGCTGCCCGCTCGGGGCTGGGCCGTCGGCGTGCTCGTCGCCGCCATCGTCGCCTTCGCCATCGACGTGCAGGTCGGCCTGCCGCGCACGTGGACCGGCGTCGGCATCGTGCTGACGATCGTCGGCAGCCTGTCGCTCTTCGAACCGATGCCCGGTGCGTCGATGCGACTCCCGTGGATCACGCTCATCGCCGGCATCGGCGGCATCATGCTCACCTTCATCGTCGGCATGCCGTCGATGACCCGCACACGGTTCGCGACCCCGACGATCGGGCGCGACTGGATGGTCGGCTCCGAGGGGGTCGTCGTCGAGAGCGTCGCCCCGGACGGAGTCGTCCGTGTCGGCGACGCCGACTGGAGGGCCCGCACGAACCGGGCCACCCCGGTCGAGGCCGGTGAGACGATCCGCGTCGTCGCCATCGACGGGATCACGCTCGAGGTCGAACCGCTCGAGGGTGCGGCGCGTGACTACCGGCGCTGACCCGATCCGGGTCGAGGTCCAGCGCCTCGACCCCACGCTGCCGCTCCCGGCCTACGCCCACCCCGGAGATGCCGGTGTCGACCTGCACGCCCGGGAGGACGCCGAGTTGGCGCCCGGTGGTGGACGGGCCCTCGTCCCGACCGGCATCGCCATCGCCATCCCGCACGGCTGGGCCGGGTTCGTGCTGCCCCGCTCGGGGCTCGCCCTGCGTCACGGCATCTCGATCGTCAACGCCCCCGGGCTGATCGACTCCGCCTACCGCGGCGAACTGAAGGTGGTCCTCGTCAACACCGACCCGGTCGAGCCGTACACGGTGCACCGCGGCGACCGCATCGCCCAACTGGTGCTGCAGCGTGTCGGCGAGGTCAGGTGGGTCGAGGTCGCAGACCTCGATGCCAGTGACGACCGTGGCGGTGGCTTCGGCCACTCCGGCCGCTGAGGGCCTGCCCCGACGGGGTCAGGACTCGCTGATCGTCACCGACTCGATGATCACCTGCTCGAGCGGCGGCACGCCGTTCGACTCCGGGTTGCCGGCGGCATCGAGCGCCACCAGCGTGTCGTCCGCGCCGGTGACCACCTCACCGAACAGGGTGTAGTTCGGCGGGAGAGCCGCCCCCCGATCGCCCGAGATGATGAAGAACTGGCTGCCGTTCGTGTCGGGACCGCTGTTCGCCATCGCCAACGACCCGATCCGGTACTCGCCGGCCTCGGGCAGCTCGTCCTCGAATGAGTAGCCGGGGCCACCGGTTCCGGTCGCCGTCGGGTCGCCGCACTGCACGACGAAACCGGGGATGATCCGATGACACTCGGTGGCGTCGAAGTACTTGTGGCGAGCCAACGTCACGAAGCTGTTGACCGCCCTCGGTGCCCGCTCGGCGTCGAGCCGCACGGTGAGCGGACCCTTGTTGGTGACGATCTCGGCGGTGTAGGTCACACCGTCGGTGATGCACTTCGGCGGGTAGGCGTCGAAGCTGCGCTGCGCCGTGCCCGAGCCGTCCACCGGCGGACAGTCCGCCGGGTCGCCCGGCCAGTCGGCATCGCTCGCGCCGCCGTCGGCGGCATCGGTCGACTCACCGGTGTCGGCCGGGGCGGACGCGACCGTCGTCGTCGATGCCGTCCCGTCACCGGAGAAGGCGCCGCCGATCCAGGCGATGACCACCACCACGGCGATGCCACCGGCCACGACACCGCCCCAGCGGAGCGAGCGCCGCTTCACCGTCGCGACGCGCTCCTGCCGGATCTCGCGTTCGATCTTGGCGGCCCGATTGGCCTTCTTGCGTTCACGCTTGGCGGTACCCACGGCTCGGCAGGCTACTGCCCGGCCGCGCCGCCGAAGCTGCGGTGCCCGACCGTCGAGCCCGGTGCCTCATCGCCCGGGTCCTCGCTGAAGCCGCTCGTCGGAGGCGCGGCCTGCGGGTCGAACACGTCGCCGACCCACACCGTGTCGTCGACGAGGTGCAGCCACGTGCCGCCGAGGTTCGGCACCCGGTCACTGGCGGCACCGAGATGCCGCCGGAGCGTGCGGATCACACCGGAGTGCGACACGACGAGCCCGGGGCTGCCACCGACGGCGGCGCGCAACGCGTCGAGCGCGGCCGCCATCGTGCGCTCCACGACCGACTCGACCGGTTCGAAGCCGGGCGGCCGCAGGTTGCGTTCGAGGTACCCGGGCCACTCGTCCCGGATCTCGGCCGGCGTCAGCCCCTGCCATTCGCCGGCGTGCGCCTCCCGCCACCGGTCGTCGACGACCGGTCCTTCGAGCCCGAGGTGGGCGGCGATGATCTCGGCGGTCTCGCTGGCCCGCAGCAACGCCGATGAGCCCACGGCCGTGAAGCGGTGGCCGGCATCGCCGAGCAGCCGGGCCGCTGTCGTGGCCTGTGACCGGCCGAGGTCACTCAACTCGATGTCGGCACTGCCCTGCCAGCGCGCCATCGCGTTCCACAGGCTCTGCCCGTGACGCACCACCAGCAACGACGCGGTCGGGGACGGGGTGGACATGGGGTGAGGGTACCGGTGGGAGCGGTTGCACCCGGGTGGGAGAGGTGTCCCCCGAGCGGCATCGGGCCCGGGGGTACCATCGCCGCCATGCCGACCGTGAGGATGTTCGCCGCCGCCCGGGAGGCCTCTGGCCACGGTCGCGACGTCCTCCCCGGGGGCACCGTCGGCGAGGTGCTCGACACCGCCGTCGAGCGATACGGCGCCGGCTTCGCGGCGGTGCTGCCCACCTGCCGCATCTGGCTCAACGGCGAACCGGCCGAACGCGATCACCCGGTCGTCGACGGCGACGAATTGGCCGTGCTCCCACCCGTGTCCGGAGGATCGTGATGGCGGATGCCGCGCCCCGCGACCCGGGCGACCTCCCGCTCGGGGAGTTGCGGGCCGAACGCGGCCGCCTCCAGGACGAGGACGATCGCGTGTCCTACGTGCGGCGGGCCGCCCAGTCCCGCCTCGACCTGGTCCGCGCCGCCCGTGAGCGCCGCCGGGACGGCACGGCCGTCGACCCGGCCAGCGTCGACATGTCCGGCGAACTCCGCCAGGTGCTCGCCCAGCAGCTGACCGGCGGACCGTCGACCCGCCCGCCGCGCACCGGACGTGACGACATCGCCGACGGGCCCCTCGTCGACGAACTCGACCGGCTGTGCGCCGAGGGCGGCTTCTCCCGATTGTCGTCTCCGACGGCCCCGCTCGACGACGCCGAACTCGACGCGCTCGAGGCGGCACTGGCCGGTTTCGAGCGGCGCATCTCCGACGACCGTCGCGCCCGCTTCGAGCGCATCGACGCGCTGGGCGCCGAACTCGTCCGGCGGTATCGCTCCGGCGAGGCCGACGTCGACAGCCTCCTCGCCGACTGAACCGCCCCGGCCGTCCCGGTGCCGGGAATCGATCCGCCGGTCGGTAGGTTCGACCGCCTGATGACCGAGGTGTCGAGCCCCCTGCCCGAGCGCCGTCCGGTGCGCCGGGTGGCAGTCATCTCGCTGCACACCTCGCCGCTGGCCCAGCCCGGAACCGGCGACTCCGGCGGGATGAACGTGTACGTCCGGGAGATGGCCTCCGCGCTGGCCCAGCAGGGGACCGAGTGCATCGTCTACACCCGGGCCGACCGACCGGGACTGCCGGCGGAGTTCCTCGTCGAACCCGGGCACCGGGTCGTGTACGTCGAGGCCGGACCGCACCACCTTCCGAAGGAGGCCCTCGACGATGTGATCGACGAGTTCACGGCCGCCGTCCGGGCCGACATCGAGCGCCGAGGTGGTGTCGACGCCGTCCACGCCCACTACTGGTTGAGCGGTGAGGTCGCCCACCGTCTCAAGCACGAACTCGACATCCCGTTCGTGGTCACCTTCCACACCCTGGCCAGGGTGAAGGGAGCCGGCGGGGACCGCGAGTCCGACCACCGGGAACGAGCCGAGGCCGCCCAGTTCGGCTGCGCCGACGCCGTCTGCGTGTCGTGCTCCTCGGAGGCCGACGACGTCCTCCGGCACTACGGCCGGCCGCGGGGCCGTCTCGAGATCGTGTCGCCGGGTGTCGAGCCGGCGTTCTTCGGCCCGGGCGATCGCAGCGGGGCCCGGCGGGCCATCGGCGAACCCGACGACGTCCCGATCGTGCTCTTCGCCGGTCGGATCCAACCCCTGAAGGGGCCGGACGTCGCCATCCGAGCGCTGGCCGCCATGCGTGACCCGTCGACCCGACTGCTCGTGGTCGGGGGTGCCAGCGGCCCGGACGGGCGTGCCGAGTGCGAGCGCATGCGCGGCCTCGTCGCCGACCTCGGTCTCGCCGACCGGGTGCGCTTCGTGCCGCCGCAGCCCCACCACATCCTGTCCACGTACTACCGGGCCGTCGACGCCGTCGTCGTGCCGAGCCGCAGTGAGAGCTTCGGCCTCGTCGCCCTCGAGGCGGCGGCGTGCGGAACCCCGGTCGTGGCGAGCGCCGTCGGCGGGTTGCTGTCGCTCGTCCGTCACGGCGAGACCGGTCTGCTCGTCGGCGAACGGTCCCCGGCGGCGTTCGCGGCGGCCCTCGACCTCGTGCTCGGTGACCCGGCGATGGCCACGTCGATGGCGATGGAGGCCGCGATCGGGGCTCGGGCGTACCGCTGGTCGGAGGCCGCCCGACGACTCGGCGCGCTCTACGACGACCTCGGGCGGCGGTCGTTGGTGGCGTGCCGATGAGCGAGTTGCACTCGCCCGGTCAGGTCGCCGACCTGGTCGACCTGATCGACGGCTGGTTGGAGCGCTTCGCCTCGGAGTCCGGGCTCGTGACCGCCATCGACCGGGGGACCAGCGACGACACCCGTTTCGGTGAGCCACGGTGGTACGTGCGCATGCGGGGCGAGGCCAAGGACGTCATCACCGTCTGGCTGACCCTCGGCCAGCGCACGCTGCGCTACGAGACGTACGTGATGCCGGCCCCCGAGGAGAACGCCCCCGAACTCCTCGAGAACCTCCTCCGGCGCAACGACCGCATGGTCGGCGCGCACTTCTCGATCGGTGCCGAGGACGCGGTGTACCTGCGTGGCGAACTGCCCGACCACGCCGTCGTCGAGGACGAACTCGACCGGGTCGTCGGGACGCTCTACGCCACGGTCGAGCAGGTGTTCCAGTCGCTGCTGCGCATCGGGTTCGCCAGCCGCTTCGCCGACTGACCGGTCGCGGCCCTTCCCGCTGACCGGTCCGGCCTCGCACCCTGGCCCGACCATCCGCCCGGGAACTCCGAGGGGGAAGTCGGGTCCATCGTCGGCCCGGGCGGATGGCGCCCCGGGCCGTCCCGCCGCACGGGTACCCTGCGGCCGATGGACGAAGCGGCGGTGGATGCCCCCGACGGTGCGACCGATGATGCGGTCGAGTTGGCCGTCGTCGGCGGTGGGAACATGGGAGCGGCCCTGCTCGGCGGTCTGCTCGCCGACGGCGCGCTGGCGCCGGCACGGGTCGCCGTCGTCGAACGTCTCGCCGAACGCCGGGTCGACCTGGCCGCGATGTTCCCGGGTGTGCTCGTGACGGACGTGATCCCGTCGTGTCACGCGGCCGTGCTGGCCGTGAAGCCCCCCGACATCGCCGCATCGGCCGCCGATGCTGTCGCCGCCGGGGCCCGGCGCGTGCTGTCGATCGCGGCCGGGATCACCACGGCCACGATCCGGACCGCCGTCGGGGCGGGCATCGACGTCGTGCGGGCCATGCCGAACACCCCGGCCCTCGTCGGTGACGGGGTGTCCGCGATCTGTGCCGATGCCGAGTCCGATCCGTCGGCGCTGGACTGGGCCGAGGGGATCCTCGCCTCCGTCGGGATGGTGGTGCGGGTCGACGAGGAGCACTTCGACGCCGTCACCGGTCTGACCGGATCCGGCCCGGCCTACGTGTTCGCCGTCGCCGAGGCATTGATCGCCGCAGGACGCGGGGTCGGACTTCCCGAGGAACTGCTCGAACCGATGGTGACCCGCCTCCTGCTCGGGTCGGCGCGACTGCTCGCCGAGCGCGGGGATCCGGCGGCGTTGCGCCGGGCGGTGACCTCTCCCGGTGGCACGACCGCGGCAGGTCTGGCGCAGTTCGCAGAACGGGATCTCGACGGTGTGATCGCGGCCGCGGTGGCCGCGGCGACCGCACGCGGCCGCGAGCTGGGCCGAACCTGATCCGGTGCCGGTCGCGCTTGTGAAAAGAATCCCGAGTGTGGCACTTTTCACACCGCCGCGAACGTGTCTAGAGTTGTCCGTGTTGAGCCGCTCCGGGAGACCGGAAGCGCCCGACAGGAGCCGGTGCCATCGGGGGGTTGGCACCGGCTCCTGTCGCGTCCGGACCCGGTGAGCACCTAGCGTGACCCCCGTGCCGGCCTCCGCCCACCATGCCGACGGGCACCGTTTCACGACGGTGTCGTTCCTCACCGACTACGGCACGAGCGACGAGTTCGTCGGCGTCGTGAAGTCGGTGATCCGCGACCTCGCCCCGCAGGTCACGGTGATCGACCTCACCCACGAGGTGCCGGCGTTCGACGTGCGGGCCGGCTCGCTGGCCCTCGTCCGGGCCATCTCGTACGTGCCGTCCGGCGTGGTGCTCGCCGTGGTCGACCCCGGCGTCGGGACGGACCGTCGGGCGATCGCCGTCGAGGTCGCCGGGGGAGCGGGAGTGCTCATCGGCCCCGACAACGGCCTGCTCGCCCCGGCCGTCGCCATGGCCGGCGGCGCCGAACGGGCCGTCGAGCTCGCCAACCCCGAGTACCAGCTCGTCGCCCCCGGGGCGACGTTCGCTGGACGGGACGTGTTCGCCCCGGCCGCGGCCC
The DNA here is from genome assembly GCA_041164245.1 of Actinomycetota bacterium. Classification (GTDB taxonomy): domain Bacteria; phylum Actinomycetota; class Acidimicrobiia; order Acidimicrobiales; family Ilumatobacteraceae; genus Casp-actino5. The sequence goes on from JBEAPU010000012.1 coordinate 10,246, forward strand.
ACATCTGCAACGGCGTACCCCTCGACGACCTCGGACCCGAGATCGACCCGCACCTGCTGATGCCGGGCACCGTGCCGCTGCCCCGGGAGGAGGGCGACAGCCTGGTGGCCGAGGTCACGTGGGTCGACCGCTTCGGCAACTGCCAACTCAACTGCGGCCCCGAGGACCTGCCCACCCGATGGGGTGAGCAGGTGCGGGTCCGCCTCCCCGACCCCGACACGCCCGGAGCCACCGTCATCCGCTCGGCACGACGAAGTCCGCACTTCGCCGGCATCGGCGGCGGTGTCGGACTCGTCCTCGACTCCTACGGGATGTACGCGGTGTGCCTCGATCGCCGGTCGGCATCGGCCGAACTCGGCATCGGGGTGGGCGACCAGGTCGTGATCTCGGACGACCCCGACGGTGACGCACCACCGACGACACCGGTGAGCCTCAGCCGACGTTGATCGCCCGGTAGGGTCGCCGTGTGCGACCAGCCACCACCCTCGCCCTCGGACTGCTGCTGGCGGCCATCCTCGTCGCCGGCACGATCTCGCTGCTCAGCCTCTGAGCGCCCCTCGACCCGTCCCGGGTGTCGGATGACACGTCGACGGATGTGGAGCACGACTTTGTGAACGCGTGCACGAGCGATCTAGCCTGTCGCTCGATGTCCCCCCATCGATCACGTCGACGCATCCCCGATGCGACCATCGCCCGTCTTCCCGTCTACCTCCAGATCCTCGCCGAACAACTCGAGGCGGGAGTGGAGAACATGTCGTCGGAGGACCTCGCCAACCTCGGCGGTGTCAATGCGGCCAAGGTGCGCAAGGACCTGTCGTACCTCGGCAGCTACGGCACCCGCGGCGTCGGCTACGAGGTCGAGTACCTCGTGTACCAGATCCGGCGCGAACTCGGCCTCGACCACGACTGGAACGTCGTCATCATCGGAGCCGGCAACCTCGGCCAGGCCCTCGGCGGGTACGGCGGGTTCAGCGAGAACGGGTACCACATCGCCGGGGTGTTCGACATCGACGAGTCCAAGGTCGACTCCCTCGTCGGCGGGGTCCGGGTCAGGCACCTCGACGACCTCGCCCAGGTCGTCGCCGCCCGGTCGGTGTCGATCGGTGTGATCGCCACCCCGCCGGCGGCCGCCCAGGACGCCGCCGAACGCCTCGTGCGCTCCGGCGTCACGAGCATCCTGAACTTCGCCCCGGTCATGCTCGTGGTGCCCCACGGCGTCACCGTCCGCAAGGTCGACCTCGCCGTCGAGCTCCAGATCCTCTCGTACCACGAACAGCGGCGTGTGGCGGCTGCCACAGCCCTGCGCTCGGTCCAGGGCGAGTCGGGCCGCAACGTCAGCGCGTAGGGTCGACCCGCATGTCCATCGTCGTCATCGGACTGAACCACCGCACCGCGCCGCTCGCGCTCCTCGAGCGGGTCGCCCTCGACGGTGCCGGTGTCGCCAAGGCCGTGACCGGGATCGCCGCCCGCGACACCGTCCGCGAGGCCGTCGTGCTCAGCACCTGCAACCGGACGGAGGTCTACGCCGTCGTCGACCGCTTCCATGGGGCCTACGACGACATCCGTGACCTCCTCGGCGACCTGTCCGGCGTCGACCCCGCCGACCTCGCCCCGCACCTCTACAGCGAGCACGACGACGCCGCGGTCGAGCACCTCTTCGCAGTGGCGACCGGTATCGACTCGATGGTGCTCGGCGAGAGCGAGATCCTCGGCCAGGTCCGCGACGCATGGGAGACCGCCCGCGCCGAGGGGGCCAGTCGCACCACCTTGAACCTGCTCCTCCGCCACGCCCTCGAGGTCGGCAAGCGTGCCCGCACCGAGACGGCGATCGGTCGCGGTACCGCATCGGTCAGCCATGCGGCGGTGGAACTCGCCACCGAGCACCTCGGCGACCTCACCGGTCGTACGGTGGCCGTGGTCGGTGCCGGCTCGATGGGCGAGGGCATCGCCGTCGCTCTGCGCGCCACCGGCGTCGGTTCGATCACGGTGGTCAACCGCTCGGCCGACCGGGGACGTCTGGTGGCCGACCGGGTCGGCGGGGACGCCGTCGGCCTCGAGGGGCTCGCCGGCGCCCTCGCGACCAGCGACCTGATCCTGACCTGCACCGGTGCCGAGCGGCCGGTGATCACCGCCGACATGGTCCGCGCGGTGAGCACACCGGGTCGCGACCTGCTGTTCGTCGACGTGGCCGTTCCCCGCGACGTCGCCGTCGACGTGGCCGACCTCCCCGGGGTGACGGTGCTCGACCTCGAGGGCCTGCAGCGTTTCGCCGAGGCCGGCGTGAGCCGTCGCGCGTCCGAGATCGACGACGTCCGTCGGCTCGTCCGCGCCGAACTCGACCGCTTCACCGCCGCTGCGACCGCGCTCCAAGCCGCCCCGGTGCTGGCTGCGCTCCATCGACGCGCCGACGAGATCCGGTCCGCCGAGATCGATCGGGTCGCCGGTCGACTCGACGACGAGGCTCGTCGGGTCGTCGAGGAGATCACCCATCGGATCATCGGCAAGCTGCTGCACGAGCCGTCCGTCCGCCTGCGGGCCGAGGTCGGCAGCCCGCGAGGCCAGCGGAGTGCCTCGGTGCTCGTCGACCTGTTCGACCTCGGCGACGTCGGCGAGACCGATGTCGACGGCGACACTGCCCACTCGGCCGAGACATCAGGTTGACTGCACCCCCATGACATCGGTCCCCGGGGCGATCCCCGGCCGCCACGCCGCGCCGCGGACGATCCGGGTCGCCACCCGGTCGAGTCCGCAGGCGACCGCGCAGGCGACCGTCGTCGCCGACGCCCTCGGAGCGGCGGGCTTCAGGACCGAGCTCGTCCCGGTCGACACCCACGGTGATCGCACCCAGGCCGCCCAGGTCCCGTTGCACACGATCGGGGGCCAGGGGGTGTTCACCAAGGAGATCCAACTCGCCGTCCTCGACGGCCGGGCCGATGTCGCGGTCCACTCGGCGAAGGATCTGCCGACCGAGCTCGTCCCCGGGCTCCGCATCGGCGCCCTGCCGCCCCGGCGCGACCCGCGGGACGCCCTGATCGGGCTCGCGCTCGACGATCTCGCCCTCGGGGCCACCGTCGCCAGCGGGTCGGTGCGCCGCCGGGCGCAACTCGCCGACCGGCGACCCGACCTGCGTTTCGTCGAGTTGCGCGGCAACATCCACACCCGCCTCGGCCGCATCCCCGACGGTGGGTCGATCGTGATGGCCGTCGCCGCCCTCGACGTCCTCGGCCTGGCTGACCGGATCGCGCAGATCCTGGACCCGGACGAGTTCGTGCCGGCCGTCGGACAGGGCGCGGTGGCCGTCGAATGCCGCAGTGACGACCCCGAGGTGCTCGCCGCGCTGGCGACGATCGACGATCCAGTCACCCGTCACGCCGTGACCGTCGAACGCGCCTGGCTCGGCACCCTCGGCTCCGGTTGCTCGGCCCCGCTCGGGGCCCACGTCGCCGGCGGGGTGCTGAGCGTCTTCCTCGCCGGAACCGACCGGGTGCACCGCCGGCAGATCGAACTGACCGGCGATCTCGACCACGACGTCCGCCTCGCCACCGAGGTCGCCGGGGCCGCCCGGGTCGACGTCGGGGTGTGATGTCCCACGGGTGATGCCGGCCATGGGTGACGACCCCCGACCCGGTCCGCTCTCCGGACGCCGGTTCGTCACCACGCGCGAACATGCCGGCGACCTCGAGTCCCGGCTCGTCGCCCTCGGAGCCGACGTCGTGCACGTCCCGGCGATCGAGACGGTCGACATCGACGTCGACGACCCTCCCGGACCACCAGACATGCTCGTCGTGACCTCGCCCAACGGCGCCCGTCGCGCCGCACCGTGGATCGGTCCGGCGACCCGCCTCGCCGCCGTGGGCGAGGCGACGGCACGACTGTTGTCGGGCCTCGCCGGTCGGCCGATGGCGGTCGTTCCCGATGACCAGACAGCCGCCGGACTGGCCGCCGTCCTCCCGTCGGCACCGCGTGACGGTGGCCGGCGCCTCGTCGTGCTGCGCGGTGACCTCGCCGGCCCGACGGTGAGCGCCGCGGCACGCCGACTCGGCTGGGACACCGAGGAGGTCACCGTCTACGGGACGCGACTCCGACGCCCCGACGCCGACGGGATCGCTGCGGCCGCCGGCGCCGACGCCGTCCTGTTCGCGAGCGGCTCGGCGGCCCGGGCGTGGTCGGGGGTGAGCGGGGTCGTCGGGCGTCGGGCCGTGGTCATCGGCCCGCCGTCGGCCACGGCCGCCCGGGAGGTCGGGTTCGACGTCGTCGCCATCGCCTCCGTCCACTCCGTGCCCGGTCTCGTGACCGCCGTCGTCGACGCGTTCGGGGCCCGTTGAACCGACGTCCGTCACCGGCGGGTGGGGTGCTGCGGTGAACCGCTCGTACCATGCCCCCATGGCCATCGATCCGGCTCCGTTTCCCGCTCACCGCCCCCGCCGGTTGCGGTCGACCCCGGCCATGCGCGACCTGGTGGCCGAGACGACGGTCCGGGTGACCGATCTCGTCGCCCCGCTGTTCGTGCGCGAGGGCATCACCGACCCGGTCGAGATCACCTCCCTGCCCGGGGTCCGTCAGCACACCGTCGAGTCGCTGCGACGCGAGGTCGCCGACCTCGCCGGCCTCGGGGTCCGGTCGGTGATGGTGTTCGGCGTCCCGGCGTCCAAGGACCCCACCGGATCGGCATCGTGCGCGGCCGACGGCATCGCCCAGGAGGCCCTCCGGGCCCTGCGAGCCGACATGGGTGACGACATGGTGATCATCAGCGATCTGTGCGTCGACGAGTACACCGATCACGGACACTGCGGCATCGTCGACGAGCACGGTCGGGTCGACAACGACGCGACGCTCGAGCTCTACGCCGCGGCCGCCGTCGCCCAGGCCTCCGCCGGAGCGCACATGGTCGCGCCGAGCGGGATGATGGACGGTCAGGTCGGCGCGATCCGATCGGCCCTCGACGACGCCGGCTTCGCCGACATCCCGATCATGGCCTACTCGGCGAAGTACGCGAGCGGCCTCTACGGCCCGTTCCGCGACGCCGTCGACGTCACGATCGCCGGCGGAGGCGATCGCAAGGGCTACCAACAGGACTGGCGCAACGCCAGGGAGGCCCTCGTCGAGGTCACGGCCGACCTCGCGCAGGGTGCCGACATCGTCATGGTCAAGCCGGCCATCACCTACCTCGACGTGATCAGTGCGGTCAGGGAACGGGTCGACGTCCCGGTGGCGGCGTACCACGTGAGCGGCGAGTACGCGATGATCCGGGCCGCCGCGGCCAACGGCTGGATCGACGGCGACGTCGTCGCCCTCGAGCAGCTCACGGCGATCAAACGGGCGGGGGCCGGCATCATCTTGACCTACCTGACCCGCTGGTTCGCCGAGGGGGCCGGGGGTCTCGCGTGATCCCGTTGTGCGACCCGGTGCGCTGCGAGGCGGCCGGGTGCACGGCGGCGACCTGCGTCGGTGCCGGCATCGCGTCGAACGACGAGTTGTTCGAGCGGTCGCGTCGAGCGATCCCCGGGGGTGTCAACTCCTCCATCCGGGCTTTCCGCTCGGTCGGGGGCCGGCCGTACCTGGTGGCCCGGGCCGAGGGCGCCCACGTCTGGGATGTCGAGGGCCGTGAGTACATCGACCTCGTGCAGAGCTATGGAGCCGTGATCCTCGGCCACGCCCACCCGGCGATCACGGCGGCGGTCGCCGAAGCCGCCACCGGTGGCACCTCCTACGGGGCCCCGACACCGCGCGAGATGAAACTCGCCGAGGCGGTGCGCGAGCGGGTGCCGTCGTGCGAACAGGTGCGGTTCATGAACTCGGGCACCGAGGCCACGTCGACGGCCGTGCGGCTCGCCCGTGGGGCGACCGGACGCGACCGGGTCGTGACCTTCCACGGCAACTTCCATGGCGCCACCGACGCCCTGCTCGCCGCCGGCGGCAGCGGCGTCGCGACGCTCGGTCTGCCCGGCACCGCCGGTGTGCCGGCGGGTGCCGTCGCCGAGACCCTCGTCGTCCCCTACAACCGGGTGCCGACCCTCGACGACACCGTCGCGGCCGTCATCGTCGAACCGGTCGCCGCCAACATGGGCGTCGTCGCCCCGCAGCCCGGCTTCCTCGAGGGCCTGCGGGCGGAGTGCGACCGGGTCGGTGCGCTGTTGATCTTCGACGAGGTGATCACCGGGTTCCGTCTCGGCGCCGGTGGTGCCCAGGGCCGTCTCGGCGTGCGTCCGGATCTCACCACGTTCGGCAAGGTGATCGGTGGGGGCCTCCCGATCGGTGCGGTCGGCGGCCGGGCCGAGGTGATGGAGCACCTCTCACCGCTCGGACCGGTGTTCCATGCCGGCACGCTCGCCGGGAACCCGATCGCGACCGCCGCCGGCCTCGCCGCCCTCGGACTGCTGACCGACGGCGTGTACGACGAACTCGAACGCCGTGCCGAACGACTCGCCGCGGTCCTGACCGAGGCGTGCGCGGCGGCCGGGTTCGCGGCCCGCTTCCCTCGGGTCGGCACGCTCGTCGGGATGTTCGTCGGCGACGGGGAAGCCCCGGTCGACTTCGACGGGGCACGGCGCACCGACGAGGCGGCGTACGCACGGTTCTTCCACGGGATGCTCGCCGAGGGGGTCGCGATGGCCCCCGGTGCGTACGAGGCGTTGTTCGTCGGCCTCGGTCATGACGACACCGTCCTCGACCGGTTACCCGATCGGTCATATCGAGCAGCGCTCGCTGCGCTGACCGATGCCTGACAACTAGGGTCCGCGTCATGATCGAGGTGACGGCGCTCACCAAGCGCTTCGGGAAGCACACCGCCGTCGACGATCTCAGCTTCACCGTGACACCCGGTCGGGTCACGGGGTTCCTCGGCCCGAACGGGTCTGGCAAGTCGACGACGATGCGGTGCATGGTCGGGCTCGACCACGCCGACAACGGGAGCGTGCTCTTCAGCGGCAGGCCGTACCGGGCGCTGCGTCGACCGATCCACGAGGTCGGTCTCCTGCTCGACGCCGGGTTCGTGCACCCGGCCCGGTCGGGCCGCAACCACCTGCGCTGGCTCGCTGCGTCGAACGGGATCCCCCGTGCTCGGGTCGAGGAGGTGCTCGGTCTCGTCGGCCTGTCCGATGTCGGTGGCCGTCGGGTCAAGAACTACTCGCTCGGCATGAAGCAACGCCTCGGTCTGGCCGCAGCGCTGCTCGGCGACCCGGCGACGGTCATCCTCGACGAACCGGCCAACGGCCTCGACCCGGAGGGCATCCGGTGGATCCGTGACATGCTGCGGTTCCTCGCCTCGGAGGGACGGGCGGTGCTCGTCAGCAGCCACCAGTTGTCCGAGATGTCGTTGATGGCACAGGACCTCGTCGTGATCGGTCGCGGGCACCTGATCGACCAGTGCACGGTCGACGAGTTCGTCCGTCGGAACACCACGACCCGGGTGCGGGTGCGCAGCCCCCAGGTCGGTGAGATCGCCCGACAGGTCCGCGCCGCTGGCGCGTCCGTCGAGTACGTCGGCGACTCGGCGGTCAGTGACACCGTGATCGTGTCGGGCATGGCGATCGTCGAGATCGGTGAACTCGCCGCCGAGGCCGGTGCGGTGCTGCACGAACTCGCCGAACTCGTCGAGAGTCTCGAGGACGCCTTCCTGTCGGTCACCGCCGCCGACCAGGAGTACCGCTCGGGAGGTGCATCGTGATCGACGTGATCCGCTCCGAGTGGATCAAGGTCCGCACGGTGCGCACCCATTGGGTGCTCGTCATCATCGCCGTGATCTTCCCCACGGTCGTCGCGAGCCTCGTCGGCGTGTTCATCCCCGAGCCCGAGACCGGCTCGGCGAACGACATCATCAGCCTGATCTCCGGGGTGGCCGTGTTCTCGGTGCTGCTGCTCGCGAGCCTGTGGGCGATCAACCTCACCAGTGAGTACTCCCACAACACGATCCGCGTCACCTACGCCGCGATCCCGTCACGCTGGAAGGTGCTGTTCGCCAAGGCGGTCGTCGGCACGGTCGCGACGGCGATCGTCATGTCCGTGGCGTTCTGGGTGGCGTTCGCGTCCGGCACGCAGATCCTGTCGGCCCGGGGTGCGGACATGTCCCTGCCCGACGACCACGACCTCATCGGCGTCTACCTCGCCCTCGTCGGGCTCGCCGTGATCGTGTCGTGGTTCTCCCTCGGACTCGGCGCGATCATCCGCAACTCGCCGGCGACCGTCGTCGTCGTCCTGCTGTGGCCGCTGCTGCTCGAGAACCTCGTCACCCTCGCCCTCAGCCTCGCCGGAGTCGACTCGGTCGGGAAGTGGATGCCCTACCAACAGGCGATCGCCGCCGTGAGCGACGTCCCCGATGGCGGTGACGTCCTCGGACGTCCCGCTGCCCACCTCTACTTCGGGGCGGTCGCGCTCGGTCTCGTCGTCGTCGGCACGGTCCTCGACCGGCGCCGCGACGCCTGAGCCGGATCGCGTCGGCCCGCGCCACGTAGGGTCGGCCCATGCGCGACACGCTCTACAACGGCACCCCGATCGAGATCCACCGCGTCGACGGCGCGACCCGCGGCCTCGTCGTGGCCCCCGACATCTTCGGTCTGCGACCGCTCTTCGACGACCTGGTCGCCCGCTTCGCGACCGAGTGGGGAATGACGACGGTCGCCGTGGAGCCGTTCCCGACCGAGGAACTCGGACCCGACATCGATCCGCGGTTCGCGGCGGTCGCCCGACTCGACGACGCCCGGGTGCTCGGCGACCTCGCGGCGGCCGCCGACCTGACCGGGTGCGCCGATGTCGGCCTCATCGGCTTCTGCCTCGGCGGGATGCACTGCTTCAAGGCGGCCGATGCCGGCCGTTTCGACCGGATCGCCAGCTTCTACGGGATGATCCGCCTTCCCGAGGCGTGGAACGGGCCGGGGCAGAGCGAGCCCCTGCCGCACGTCGTCGCCAACCCGGCGCCGGTGCTGGCCGTCATCGGTGACCTCGACCCGTACACACCACCCGACGCCGTGGCCGAACTGGCGGCCGCCGGCGCGCAGGTGGTGCGGTACGCCGATGCCGAGCACGGGTTCGCCCACGACGCCAGCCGTCCGGCGCACCGCGCCGCCGACGCGGCTGACGCGTTCACCCGGTCGCGCGACTGGTTGCTCGGCGGGTGAGCGCCGGCACCTGACCGGTCAGCGGGCTCGCTGCTCGAGACGGTCGCGCTGGCGGAACCGGTAGTTGCGCTCGTGCTGATCGATCCAGCCGAGGCGCACGAAACTGGCGATGGCCTTGTTGACCCGCTCGCGCGAGGCACCGACCATGCCGGCCAACTCCTCCTGCGTGACCGGGAGGGTGAACTCGTCGGCGCCGTTCGAGAGTTCGATCAGTCGCTTCGCCGTGCGTCCGGTGACGTCGAGGAACACCGAGTCGGACAGCACCTCGTTCAACCCGCGCAGCCGAAGGGCGAGGATCCTCGCCGCGTTCCACAGGAGCGACGGGTTGGCGTCGAACATGGCGCGGACCGGGGCGTAGGGGATCTCGAGGACGGCGCTCGGCTCGAGGGCGCGGGCGCTCGCCGAACGCGGACCCTCGTCGATCATGCCGAGTTCGCCGAACAGGTCGCCGGAGTCCATCAGCGCGACGACGCTCTCGCGATGGTCGGCCTCGGAGCGCATGACGATGGCGATGCGGCCGCGCAACACCACGTAGAGCGAGCCGGGCTGGTCGCCCTCGGCGAAGAGGACGTCGTTGCGGACGAGGTCCCGGACGGTCGCGGCGTCGGCCACGTGCTGCAGGTCGTCGTCGGGGGCGTCGGCGAAGAAGTCGATGCTGCGGAGGAGATCGACGTGGGGGATGGGGGTCTCGGTCATTCGACGATGACCGTACTACCGTTTCGGCCGTGGCTCACGACGTGGACGGTCCGGTCTGGACCATCGTCGTCGGGGCCGGCTCGGGAGCCCGTTTCGGCGGCCCGAAGCAGTACGAGGTGATCGGCGACGCTCGGGTGATCGATCACTCGGTGGCCGTCGCCCGGTCGGTGTCCGACGGTGTGGTGGTCGTCGTCCCGGCGGCCGATGCCGAGCGGGAGGGTGGGGTCGCCGGGGGTGCGACGCGCCGCGCCAGCGTCCGGGCCGGCCTCGACGCGGTCCCCGGCGATGCGGCGGTGATCTGCGTCCACGACGCGGCACGTCCCTTCGCCTCGGCGGACCTCTACCGGGCGGTGATCGCTGCCGTGCGTGCCGGTGCGGCGGGGGCGGTTCCGGGCGTCGCCGTGGTGGACACCGTGAAGGTGACGACGACCTCCTCCGATGGGACGGTCCGGGTGGCATCCACCCCGGACCGCTCCACACTGGTGGCCGTGCAGACCCCACAGGCCTTCGCGGCGAGCGCTCTGCGGCACGTCCACGAAGTGCCGGCGGACGGCGCATCGGCGACCGACGACGCGATGATGCTCGAGGCCGCCGGCGCCGAGATCGTCGTCGTTCCCGGCGAGGTCGACAACCGCAAGATCACCACTCCCGACGACCTGGCGTGGGCTCGCGCCGTGGTGGCCCGGTGAGCGCGGTCACCGAGGTGCGCGTCGGTCAGGGTTTCGACGTCCACCGGTTCGGGGACGACCCCGATCGACCGCTCGTCCTGGGCGGTGTCGTGTTCCCCGGTGAGCGTCCCCTCGTCGGGCACTCCGACGCCGACGTGCCGGCGCACGCGATCACCGATGCCCTGCTGGCGGCGGCGGGACTCGGTGACCTCGGCACCCGGTTCCCCGACACCGACGACCGCTGGGCCGGGGCGGATTCGCTGGTGCTGCTCGCCATGGTCGCGGACGAGATCCGGGCACTCGGCTGGACGATCGGCAACGCCTCGGCGGCCGTCGTCTGCGAGCGGCCGCGGCTGGCGCCGCACCGTCTCGAGATGCAGGAGCGACTGAGCGCAGCCGCCGGCGCCCCGGTCACCGTGACCGGTCGCCGTGCCGAGGGCCTCGGTGCCATCGGCCGCATGGAGGGCATCGCCTGCTGGGCGTCGGCGGTGATCACCCGATGAACGCCAGACGGGGTGGCGGCGGCCGACCCGGCCAGAAGGGTCCGCGTCGAGCGAGCGGAGGTCGTCCGACCGGTGGGCGGTCCGGCGGCGCGCCGCGCAGCCGCGGCGCAGCCCGCACCGGAGCGGTGCGTCGTGACGGTGAGGTGAAGGCCACCCGGCCCAAGACCCTCGGCGGCGGTCAGGTCGAGGGGCGCCAGGCGGTCCGCGAACTGCTGCTCGCCCAGCGTCGCAAGGTGCACGAGATCTGGATCTCGGGTGAGCTCGAGGGCTCCGAGGCACTCGAGGGGATCATCGCCCTCGCCCGGGCCAACAAGGTGCCGGTCGCCTACGTGGCCCGCAAGCGGCTCGAGGCGCAGGCGCGTTCGGAGGCACCGCAGGGGATCCTCGCCATGGCGGCCGAGCTCCCCGAGGTCGACCTCGCCGAACTGCTGCGGCGGCGTCCGGGCCACCCGCCGTTCCTGGTGGCGGTCGACGGTGTCACCGATCCGGGCAACCTCGGTGCGATCCTGCGCAGTTGCGAGGGGGCCGGGGTGGACGGGGTGATCCTGCCGCGCCACCGGGCGGTGCACGTGACGCCGACGGTGGCCAAGGCCGCTGCCGGAGCGGTCGAGCACGTGCCGATCGCCGTCGTGTCGGGGTTGCCGGCGGCGCTGGCCCGGATGAAGGACGCCGGGGTGTGGATCGTCGGTCTCGACGACGCCGCCGACCGGAGCCTGTTCGATCTGGGTGATCTCGCCGCCGAGGCGGTGTGCGTCGTCCTCGGCGCCGAGGGCGAGGGGCTGTCGAGGCTCGTGCGCGAGCGCTGCGACCTGATCTGTGCGATCCCGATGCACGGGCGGGTGGAGTCGTTGAACGTCTCCGCAGCGGCCGCCCTCGCCGCGTACGAGGTGCGTCGCTACCGCCGCGATCGGCCCTGATCGCCCTCGCGGCGTCAGCCATACGACGACTAGTGTCAGGCTCCGTGAGCCCCCCGAGCGATGTCGACGACTCGTCGGGCGCGTCCGGGTTCGGCCGCCGGGGATTCCTCGTCGGGGCGGGTGCCGTCGCCGGTGGGTTCCTCCTCGGCGGTGTCGCCGGCTGGACCGGGCCGGTCGACGCGGCCAGCGCCGTGGCGGCGGGGGCGACGCGGTTCGTGCCGCTCGGGACTCAGGTGCGTCTCGCCGACAACCGCAAGGGGCCGACCGGCCGGTACCCGTACACGGAGGTCGGTTCGCAGGCGGCCCGCCAGCACATCCGGGTGCAGGTCACCGGCCGTGAGGGGATCCCGGCCGAGGCCACGGCGGCCGTGTTCACGCTGACCGCGGTCAACCGGACCGGGCAGAACTTCGTGACGGCCTACCCGACGGGGATCGCGACGCCCGATGTGTCGAATGCGAACCTCGCCGGCCCGTACGAGGAGGCGGCGAACCTCGCCACTGTGCGCCTCGGCGACGGTGGTGCCATCGACGTCGAGACCCACGCGGCCGCCGAGCTGATCGTCGACATCGCCGGCTACTACGTGCCGGTGAGTGCCGCCGTCGCCGACGGCCGCTTCGTGAGCCTCGACGACCCGGTCCGGGTGCTCGACACCCGCCACGGCCGAGGGGCGCTGCGCGCCGACGACCGCGTCATCGTCGACATCGGGTCGCGGGTCCCTGCCGACGCGACGTCGGTGGTCGTGAACGTCACGACCACCGGCACGCAGGCCCGCGGGTACTTCACCTGCTTCCCGTTGGACCGTGCGGCCGTGCCGGACTCGTCGAACCTCAACGTCGACGGACCCGATCAGACCCGGGCTGCAGCGGCGGTCGTCAAGGTCGCGGCATCCGGGTCGGCCCGCGGCTTCCAGGTGTGGTCCTCGTCGGGCGGGCACGTCATCGTCGATCTGCTCGGCTACTACACCGGTACCGGCGCCGCGGTCTCGACCGACGGTCTGTTCGTCCCGGCTGACCCGGTTCGCATCGTCGACACCCGCAAGCCGCGACCGGCTCGGATGTGGCGCAACTGGATGCTGGAGTCGCCCGTGCCGGCACCGGCAGCCACTGCGGCCTCGGCGGTGGTGCTGAACGTGACCGCCGTCGACGCGCTCGGCTGGGGATTCCTCACGGTCACCCCGGCTCGGACCTATCGGTGGTCGCCGTCGGTGCAGCCGGGCTCATCGAGCGTCAACCACACGACCCGGGGGCAGACCGTGGCGAACCAGGTGATCACCCGCATCACCGAACGGCACGGTCTCTCCGTCTACGCGTCCGAAGGCGCGCATGTGCTCGTCGACTACTCGGGCCACTTCACCGGCACACCGCGGGCTCCGGTGTCGGCGGCGCCGTCGAACCCGGCTCCCCAGACGTCGGGCCCGCCGTGGTTGCTCGAGGTGCCGAGCCTCGGGATCCGCTCGATGGTGTTCGACGGCGACTCGGTGGCGGTCACCGACGCCGGTCACACGTGGCACTGGACCGGCACCGGTGACATGGGGCAGACGGCGAACGTGGCCCTGTTCGCCCATCGCACCGATGCCGGCGGACCGTTCAGGAACATCCACCGACTGGTCGCCGGTGATCTGGTCACGGTCGCGACCGACGACGGGCGCAAGTTCGAGTACTCGGTCATCGACCGGGTGCTCACCTCCGCCGACCGCGACGACATCCTCGCCGGCGCTCGTCGCCACTCCGGGCCCACCGTGGCGTTGATCGCCTGCACGAAGCGCAACTTCGAGCCGACCAGCCTCGATTGGCGCATCATCGTCAACGCCAGGTTGGTGAACTCCTTCGAGTTCTGACCCGCGTCCGACGAAGGTCGGTAACCTCGGGCCGGTCGCCGGGTTAGCTCAGTTGGCAGAGCACTTGACTTGTAATCATGAGGTCGTGGGTTCGATTCCCACACCCGGCTCTCGAGGGTCCACGCCCGGCTCGTCCGGTTCCGGTCACGTGGACAGCAATGCCACCAACTGGTCCAGTGCGGCTCCCCACCCCGCCTCGAAGCCCATGTCGGCGTGCGTGCGGGCGTCCTCGGCCGTCGAGTGCCTGACGATCGCGGTGTACAGCGCCCCACTTCCTGACGCCGTGAAGCTGACCTCCGCCGTGAAGGCGAAACCGTCATCGGCCGGCGGGGCCGGTCGGAAGCCCGGGCCGAGGGCGCTCGTCCACACGAGCCGGCGACCGGACTCGGCGACGAGCACGCACCCCGCCCCCTCGGATCGCTCGCCGTCGGGGCCGGCCATCACCGTGCGGAAGATCCCACCGGGTCGCGCATCGACCACGGCCTCGAGGGTGACCCACGGCGCCGGCGTGAACCATCTCGTCAACAGGTCGGGCTCGGTCCATCCGCGCCACAGGTCCGCCGGGGCGACGGGCACGACGCGTTCGAACGACAGGTCGAGGATGGGGTCGATGTGTCCGGTCACGTCCGGACGGTAGCCCGAGCGGTGGGAGCGACCCTGCTCGGTCAGCCGCGGTGCTGGGAGTAGATGGCACCGAGGTGGTGGGCGACCACGTCGGAGAACCTCACCGGCTCGAACGCGGGCTCGGCCCCGGCCGGGATGCAGGAGGGGAGTGGGGCGACGACGGTGTCCATGTGCGGATCGCAGAAAAGCACGCACGACCAGCGCTCACGGCCGGACCGGTTGTCGACGCGGTGCGGGGTCGCCCGGAGGCGGCCGTCGCTCCACCGGTGCAGCATCGACCCGGCGTTCATCACGAACGCCCCGTCGATCGGTTCGACATCGATCCATGACCCGTCGGGGCGAGCCACCTGCAGCCCGCCGACCCCGTCCTGGGCGACGAACGTGATCGCCCCGAAGTCGGTGTGCGGCGCCGAGCCGAACTGGTCGACCGGGGCGTCACCCGGGACGGGCGGGTAGTGCAGCATCCGGAACCAGGTGGTCGGCACCTCGAACGCGGCGCGCATCGCCCCGCCGGCTCCGAGCGCCGAGTCGATCACCCCGATCACGCGCACGGCCATGTCCCGCAGCGAGTCGTGGGCGGCGGTCGCGGCCTCGCGGAACCCCGGTGTCGGGGGCCACTGGTTCGGTCCGGCCATCGGCGTGCCTCGGCGGACCTCGTCGGAGTCGACCGCGTCCTCCCGCATCATCATGAACGACTCGCTGCGGTTCGGGCGCGTCGCCGCCACGACCTCGGATGAGCGATCGACGGCGGTGCCATCCGCGATGTAGCCCCGGTGGTTGCGGTCGAGGGCGATCGACTGCTTCACGCCGAGCGGCTCGGCGTGGAATCGGCGTGATGCGTCGAAGGCCGCGGTCATCACCTCAGCCGGCACATCGTGACCGACGACCTGCGCGAAGCCGATCCGTTCGTAGGCGTCCACGATGGCGGCCCCGATCCGGGCGTCGGACTCGCTCAGGTCGATCACCGGGATGTCGCTGTGGCTCACGCGGCGACGTTAGCGAAGTGCATCCGTACCCGTGTCGTGCCGCGGCCTCCCCGTCGTTCGGGGAGCGGGTACCCTTCCACCATGGTGGTGCGAAACGTGTTCTGTCCCCGGCGCCGGTGGGGCGCGATGGCCCTCGCTGCGTCGTTGGCTCTCGCTGCATGCGGCGGGGGTGACGACATCGTCGCCGAGGAGACGTCGACGACGACCGCCGCGGAGGAACCGGCGGCCACGACGACGATCGCCACGACCACCGTCGCGCCGACGACGACGGTGCCGTTGATCGTCACCGAGGGTGCCGTCGTGGTCGTCGCCAACGCCAACAGCGTGAACGGATCCGCCGGTCGGATGACCGAGATCCTCCAGGGGCAGGGTTTCTCGCTCGTCACCCCGACGAACTCCACCGAGGGACCGCTCGGCGCCTCGAAGGTGTACTACGTCGGCGGCGACGACGCCGCGCTGGCGGTGGCGGAGTCGCTGGTGCGGGTGTTCGGTGGGGCGATCCAGCTGCTCGAGCTGCCGACCGTGGCGCCGATCCAGTCGTCCGACATGGCCGGGGCCAGCGTGCTCGTCGCCCTGGGCGACGACTTCGCCGACCGGATCCCGGCGGGTCTCCCGACCACCACGGTCGCCACCACGACCGGCGGCTGATCAGTCCGCGGCGAGCTCGCGGACCCGGGCCAGGAGCATCTCGACGGCGGGCCGGTTGAGCCCGCCCTCGGGAACGATCACGTCGGCATGGACGCGACTCGGCTCCACGAAGTCCTCGTGGCTCGGCCGCACCGTGGTGAGGTACTGCTCGACGATGCTCTCGGTGGTGCGTCCCCGCTCGACGACATCGCGGCGCAGCCGGCGGATGAAGCGCAGGTCGGCCGGGGTGTCGACGAACACCTTCAGGTCGAAGAGGTCGCGCAGACGCTGCTCCCACAGGACGAGGATCCCCTCGACGACGAGGACCCGGCACGGTCGCACCCACTGCACCGCATCGACACGGTCGTGGATCGCATAGTCGTACACCGGCACCGGTGCCGGACGGCCCTCGAGCAGGTCGCCGAGGTGAGCCCCGAGGAGGTCCCAGTCGAAGGCCGTCGGGTGGTCGTAGTTGGCGGCAGCCCGTTCCTCCATCGACTGGTGGGTGCGCCGGATGTAGTAGGCGTCGAGCCGGATCAGTCCGAGGTGCTCGGGGCCCACCATCTCGGTGAGGCGCTCGGCGATCGTCGACTTTCCCGATGACGTTCCCCCGGCGACACCGATGATGAAGGGTCGCGGGGCCATGAGCGAACTCTACGGCCACGGGGGGTCCGGCTCGGGTGCTTGTGTCGCGACCCCCCGACCGGCAAGCCTGTCGGGGTGATCTCCGATCGTCAGCGAGCCATCCTCGACTTCGAACGCACCTGGTGGACGCTGGACGAGCCCCGGGACCGGGCGATCCGTGAACGGTTCCAGTGCTCGGTCGATGAGTACCATGCCGAATTGAACGAACTGATCGAGGACCCGTCGGCCGCAGACCATGACGCTCTGCTGGTCAGGCGGTTGCAGCGTCAGCGTTCGCGGCGTCGCCGTGAACGTCTCGAGACCGGCACCGATGCGCCAGGAGGAAGCCAGCGATGAGCGACACCCGAGACCCGAGCGGCCGGATCCCTCGCCGGACGCCGCGCAACGAGTCGGCCCAGGTCGCCGGTGGGTTGGCGATCGTCCTCGCCGTCGTCGCCGTCGTCGTCGGGTTCCTCGTCCTGCGTTCGATCTCGTCGAGTGGTGAGGCGTCACTCGGAGCGCCGACGGCGACGAACGCCGTCGAGACGACGACCACCGTCGACCCGGCGCTCGTGGCGACGACGGTGGCCGAGACGACGACCACGGCTCCGGCCGGTCCGGTGACCGAGGGGGCATCGGTGATCGTCGCGAACGCCAACGGCATCAGCGGCTCGGCGGGCGTGCTGTCGGACCAGTTGGCTGCGGCCGGTTTCTCCATGGGGTCGCCCACCAACGCCTCGTCGTCGATCGGCGGGCAGTTGCAGCAGACCGTCGTGTACTTCGACGCCGGCATCCCGGCGGCGCAGGCGGTCGCCGAGTCGGTCGCCGAACTGCTCGGCGGCGTGTCGTCGATCGCGCCGGTGCAGGTGCCGGCCCCCACCCAGTCCGGCTCGCTCGATGGTGCCGGTGTGCTGGTCATGCTCGGGATGGACAAGGCCGGTCGCACGCTGGCCGAACTGGCACCGACCACGGTCGCCACCCAGCCCGCTGGCTGAGCGGGCGGTGCTCACCCGCCGGCGAGGGACCTGATCGCGTCGGTCGCGACCCTGGTGATCGAGGCGATCGGTCGGGTCAGGGCGTCCTCGCGACCGCAGATCTCGACCAGTTGACGGGTCGGCAGGCGGTCGACCACCTCGTCGTCGGCGACGCCGCAGATGACGACGACCGGCACGCCGTGTTCGGCGGCGATGGCGGCCACCCCGCCGACGACCTTGCCGTCGAAACTCTGGGCGTCGAGGTGGCCCTCGCCGGTGATCACGAGGTCGGCCGAGGCGATCGTGTCGTGGAGGTCGAGTTCGTCGGCGACGAGGTCGAAACCGCCGACGATGCGACCACCGAGAGCGGCGAGTCCGCCGGCAAGCCCTCCGGCCGCACCGGCGCCGGGCAGGTCGGCGACGTCGACGCCGAACTCGTCGCGGTAGTCCTGGACGAGTCGTTCGAGGCGGTTGCGGAGCAGGTCGACCTGGGCTGGGCTGGCACCCTTCTGCGGGGCGAAGACCGGAGCGGCGTCGACGAAGCGGGTGGCGACGTCGCAGGCGACGAGCAGTTCCACCCCGGCGAGTCGGGCGGGTGTCCCGATGGCGCGCACCGCCCCGAGGCCGCCGTCGGTCGTGGCTGAGCCGCCGAGGCCGACGATGATGCGCCGGGCGCCGGCCGCCACGGCGTGGGTGATCAGTTCCCCGACCCCGGTCGTGGTCGCCAGCATCGGGTCGTTGTGGTCGGGTCCTCCGGCGAGTTGCAGTCCGGCGGCGCGGGCCATCTCGATGACGGCGGTGCGGCCGGTGTGACGCCAGCCGGCGGTGACGGGTGCACCGAGCGGCCCGGTGACCGTGTTCGTGCGGTTCGGTCCGCCGAGGACGTCGAGGAGACCCTCCCCACCGTCGGCCACCGGGATCTCCACGACGTCGTGGCCGAGTTCCCATCCCGCCGACCCGATCGCTGCTGCGACCTCCGCGGCGGTGGCGGTGCCGCGGAACTTGTCGACGGCGGCGATGATGCGCACGGGGGCAACCTAGTCGTCTCCGGCCGTGGTGAATTCCGACCTGCTGGGTAGTCTTTCGCCATGGCCGTCATCGTGCGCATCCCGACCACCCTTCGTCCGCTCTCCGGGGGCGCCAAGCAGGTCGAGGTGGCGGCCGGCTCGCTGCGCGAGGTGATCGCCGGGCTCGAGGGTGTGCACGCCGGCTTCGCCGACCGTCTGCTCGATGAGGAGGGCGGTCTGCGCAAGTTCGTGAACCTGTTCGTCGACGACGAGGACGTGCGCTACCTGCAGGGCCTCGACACCCCCGTGGCCGACGGCATCACCGTCAGCATCATCCCGGCCGTCGCCGGCGGCTGACCGGCGTCGCCGCCGAGCCGACCGGCACGGATTGCCGGTTGGCAGTCCTCCTTGTAGAGTGCTAGCACTCGTCAGGTCTGAGTGCCAGACGACGGTCGTGGCGGGTCCATCCGGCACGACCCGTGACGACACACCCACACGCACCGAGTCCAACGGAGGACACAGATGGCGAAGATGATCGCATTCGATGCCGAGGCCCGTCGCGGTCTCGAAGCGGGCATGAACAAGCTCGCCGACGCCGTGCGCGTCACCCTCGGCCCCAAGGGCCGCAACGTCGTGCTCGAGAAGAAGTGGGGTGCCCCCACCATCACCAACGACGGCGTGTCGATCGCCAAGGAGATCGAACTCGAGGACCCGTACGAGCGCATCGGCGCCGAACTGGTCAAGGAGGTCGCCAAGAAGACCGACGACGTCGCCGGTGACGGCACCACCACCGCCACCGTGCTGGCCTGGTCGATGGTGCGCGAGGGCATCCGCAACGTCACCGCCGGCGCCAACCCGATGAGCCTGAAGCGCGGCATCGAGGCCGCCGTCGAGGCCGCCGTGGTGTCCGTCCGTTCGCTCGCCAAGGACGTCGACTCCAAGGAGCAGATCGCCCAGGTGGCCTCCATCTCGGCGGCCGACACCGAGATCGGTCAGATGATCTCCGACGCGATCGACAAGGTCGGCAAGGACGGCGTCATCACCGTCGAGGAGAGCCAGACGTTCGGCATGGACATGGACCTCGTCGAGGGCATGCGCTTCGACAAGGGTTACATCTCGCCGTACTTCGTGACCGACACCGACCGGATGGAGGCGTCGCTCGACGACCCGTACATCCTCCTCGTCTCCTCGAAGATCTCGAACGTGCGCGACCTCGTGCCCGTGCTCGAGAAGGTGATGCAGACCAGCCGTCCGCTCGTCATCATCGCCGAGGACATCGAGGGCGAGGCGCTCGCGACCCTCGTCGTCAACAAGATCCGCGGCACCTTCCGCTCGGCCGCCGTCAAGGCTCCCGGCTTCGGTGAGCGCCGCAAGGCGATGCTGCAGGACATGGCGATCCTCACCGGTGGCCAGGTCATCAGCGAGGAGGTCGGTCTCAAGCTCGACACCGCCACCCTCGACCTGCTCGGCTCGGCCAAGCGCGTCATCATCACCAAGGACGAGACGACCATCGTCGAGGGCGCCGGCGATGCCGGTGACATCGCCGGTCGGATCAACCAGATCAAGGCCGAGATCGACAACACCGATTCCGACTACGACCGTGAGAAGCTCCAGGAGCGTCTCGCCAAGCTCACCGGCGGAGTCGCCGTGCTCAAGGTCGGCGCCGCCACCGAGGTGGAGCTGAAGGAGAAGAAGCACCGCATCGAGGACGCCGTCTCCACCACCAAGGCCGCCATCGAGGAGGGCGTCGTCCCCGGCGGTGGCGTCGCCCTGCTCCGCAGCATCGACGCCGTCGAGGCCCGCATCGCCAGCCTCAGCGGTGACGAGGCGACCGGTGCCCGCATCGTCGCCCACGCCCTCGCCGCCCCGCTCCGGCAGATCGCCGAGAACGCTGGCCTCGAGGGTGGCGTGGTGATCCAGAAGGTGCGGGCCATGTCGGGCGCCGAGGGCCTCAATGCCGCCACCGGCGAGTACGAGGACCTCGTCAAGCTCGGGGTCATCGATGCCGCCAAGGTCACCCGCTCGGCGCTGCAGAACGCCGCCTCGATCGCGGCCCTGTTCCTCACCACCGAGGCGATCGTCGCCGACAAGCCGGAGAAGGGTGCCCCCGCCATGCCCGGCGGCGACATGGACTTCTGATCCGCGCGTCCCGTGGTGTCGCCACGGTGACGCCCTCGGAACGGCCCCGGGCAGCCCCCCGCCCGGGGTCGTTCCGCGTCCCGGCTGCCTAGCCTCGACCCGTGCCCCGACTCGCCCTCGTCACCGCCGTCGCCGCTCGCCACCTCGACACCGACCTTCCCCTGCTGACCTCGGCGCTCGCCGCCCACCCGCTCGATGTCGAGCTGGCGGCCTGGGACGACGCGACCGTCGACTGGTCGAGGTTCGATGCCGCCGTCGTGCGCTCCACCTGGGACTACCACCGACGACTCGACGACTTCATCGCCTGGATCCGGACGACCGACACGGCGACGCGGCTCTGGAACCCGGCCGAGGTGATGATCGGCAACCTCGACAAGCGCTACCTCGCCGACCTGGCTGCGGACGGCATCCCGATCGTGACGTCTCGGTTCTTGGTCACCGCCGACGACATCGGTCGCGCCGTTCGGGAGGGGGCGTTCGACGGTGACGTCGTCGTGAAGCCGTCGGTCGGAGCCGGTGCCAACGGGGCACGACGATTCGTACGTCGGCCGCTCGAGGCGTCGGCTCACGCGACGGTGTTGCTCGCCGGCCCGGGCTGCCCCATGGTCCAGCCCTACGTCGGCGGTGTCGACGAGTGGGAGGAGACCGGGATCGTGACCCTCGGCGGGCGGGTCAGCCATGCCTTCGCCAAGGGAGCGATCCTGTCGGCCGACCCGGAGTGGGCCGAGGGGTTGTACGTCACCGAGCGGATCGGCCCGCGGACTCCGACCGTCGCCGAGCTCGACCTCGCCGAGGCGGTGCTGGCGGTCCTGCCGGACACGGCGTACGCGCGGATCGACCTGCTGCCCGGCGACGACGGTCCGCTCGTGTCGGAGGTCGAACTGGTGGAGCCGTCACTGTTCCTGCACGTCGCCGAGGGTGCGCCGGCCACCGCGGCGGCCGCCCTCGCTCGACTGGTGTCTGGGTAGCCTCGACCCATGCGAATGGACACCGGCGTCTGCGTGCTGCACCTCTTCTGCTCCGCCGAGGGCCACGTCGACCGCGAGGCCGCATCGGCGGCGATCGCCACGGCCGAGGCCGCCGGCTGCCAGGTGGTCACCGCCGCGATGCTCGGCCACCGCGGCGAGATCGGCGTGATGATCATCGGTGCCGACGTGGCGGCGGTGCGCGGCCTGCAGGTCGGTCTCAGCAGGGCCGGTCTCACGATCCGCGACAGCTACCTCAGCATCACCGAGGTCAGCGAGTACGCCCGCGGTCTCCCCGAGGAGGCCCTGCGCGAGCGGCTGTACCCGCAACTGCCGCCTGCGGGGAAGCCCGCGTTCTGCTTCTACCCGATGAGCAAGCGGCGCGAGGCACACGCCAACTGGTACGCCACGCCCTTCGAGGAGCGCACGGCGATGATGATGGAGCACGGCAAGTCGGGCCGCACCTTCGCCGGACGCATCGTGCAGCTGGTCACGGCCTCGACCGGTCTCGACACGCACGAGTGGGGTGTGACGCTCTTCGGCGAGAGCATCGAGGTGATCAAGGACGTCGTCTACACGATGCGGTTCGATCGCGGGTCGGCGCTCTACGGCGAGTTCGGCGAGTTCTACGTCGGCTACCTCGCTCACTTGCACGACCTCGTGTGAGCCGGGGGTGCGACGAGCTCACGGCGTCTCGATGCCGATGGGGTTCGGCACGAACTCTCGGCCCTCGGCATCGAAACGGAACTCGCGGAACCAGGCTCGGGCCAGGTCGCCGGTCGAGGTCAGGTCGACCCCGCCCGACAGACCGTTGTAGTCGATCTGCAGACCGTCGTCCATGAGCGGGAGACACTCGGCGAAACTGCTGCACACCCGGCCCCCGCTCGACACCGATGCCATCTGGGCGGCGATCGCCGCCGGTCGGTCGGAGCCGGCCTGGGTGGCGGCGAGGGCGATCAGGACGGTGCAGTCGTGGGCGTTCGTGGCGAAGAACCCGGCCGGCTGATCGACTGCGGGCACGATCGCCCGGGGGGCGATCCCGACCAACGAGGCGCGGGTCCCGTCGCCGAGATCGGCGATGACGTCGCCCGCTCCGCGGAGACTGTCGTTCACCACCACGAACGGCGGATCGACCTCGTCCGTGGCGTCGCGCAGCGCCACATCGAGGGCGGCCAACATGCGCCCCCCGTCATCGGCATCGCCGAGCACCACGATCACCCCGGCCTGAGCGGACACGGCCGCCGAGGCCTCGTCGAGCAGATCGGGGTCGTCGCCGGCGAAGGGCACCTCGACGACGATGTCGAGCGTGCCTCGAGCATCGACGGCGCCCCGGAGGGCGTCGAGCAGCCCGCGCCCGTACGGGTCGTCGAGGTGGACGACGGCCACGGACCGACTGCCGGTACGGGCAGCGGCACGCGCGATCGCCGACATCTGGAGCGTGTCGCTCCCGACGGTGCGGAAGAGCAGTCCCTGATCGGGGAACTCGTCGAGGGCCGCGGCGGTCGCCGACGGCGTGCACACGAGGACGCCGGCCTGCACCGCCTCGGACAGCGAACTCAGCGCCACCCGCGACGAGGCCGGCCCCACGATCGCGTCGACACCGGCCTGCAGGACCTGCCCGAACCCCACGGCCGTCGCCTCGTCGACGAACGTCGTCATCACCCGCTGGCCGAGCACACCACCGGCGGCGTCGATCGACGCGACCGCCGCATCGACCGCAGCGATCATCGGTTGGCCGAGGCTCGCCCCGGGACCGGTCCCCGGCAGGAACACACCGATGTGGAGCACACCGTCGTCGACGCGCGAATCGGGCAGGGTCGTGCTCGGCACGACCACCTCGTCCTGGACCGACGGTGCCGGAGATCCCCCACATGCGACGAGGGCCACCGACGCGGCGAGACCCACGATCAGCCTCGTGCTGGCTCCGCGACCCATGACGTCACGATAGGAGGCCGGCGCGCTAGACCGATGCCGTGGACCCCGCCGACCCCGTCGACTCGCTCCGGGCCGCCCTGCGTGCGACGGTGCACGGCTGGCTCGTGCGCTCGGTGACGACGGTCGTCGCAGCACAGGGACTGGACCGCGACGCCGCCCTGGCCGCGGCCACGACGATGGCCGACGATGCCGCGCCACGGGTCCTCGCCGAGGTCGACGCGTTGCTCCTCGCCGATGTCGACGAGCAGCGGGAGAACCCGCTGGCCCTGCTGCGGCGTCACCTCGACGGCCCGACGGCCGTGCTCGACGCGCTCGGCGCCCGGGCCGTGCCCCGTGACGAGATGCAGCGATCGATCCACCCGGACGATCACTACGCGATCGCGCCGGCCACCTGGACCGACGTCGACGAGAGCCTGCGCGAGCCCGGCCTCGTGTGGGGGGCGTGGAAGGCGGCGACGGTGCTGGCGCGTCGCCGTTCCGACGGCCTCCGCTGAGCGGGCCGGCCCGGTGCCGAGCCCTAGATTGTCGGCGTGGCCTCCCGATCCTCTGCGGCGCTCGACGGGGCCGCCCTGCGCCGCCGCCTGATCGATGAGGGCCCCGAGCTCGGGGCGGAGTTCTGCCGCCGACTCGCCGCCATCACCGACGACTGGGTGCGCGACCTCCACGACGCGGCCCGGGCCGCCCACCCGCGGGTGCCGCGCGTCGCCGTGCTCGCCATCGGCGGCTACGGCCGCGGTGAACTCGCACCGTTCAGCGACCTCGACATCCTGCTCGTGCACGCCTCCCGGCCGGAGCGGGTCGAGGCGCTCGCGTCGGCGATCTGGTACCCGATCTGGGATGCCGGGTGCATCCTCGGGCACTCGGTGCGATCTGTCGACGAGCAGATCGCCCTCGCACGGAGCGACCTCGACACGGCCACGGCCCTGCTCACCGCCCGCCACGTCGCCGGCGATGCCCGCCTCGCCGCCGAGGTCGTGGCAGCCGGTGCCGACATCTGGCACCGCCGGCGCCGTCGCCACCTCGACGAACTGCGCGGTCGGGTGCGGACCCGCCAGCGTGAGGCCGGCGAGGTCGCCTACATGCTCGAGCCCGACCTCAAGGACGGCCACGGTGGTCTGCGCGACGTGCAGTCCCTGTGGTGGGCCGAACGGGCCGGGCTGACGATCCGTCCCGACGACCGGGTTGCGCTCGAGGAGTGCTACGAGACGCTGCTCGGCGCACGGGTCGCCCTGCACCGCTCCACGGGCCGGCGCGGCGAGGTGTTGCGACTCGAGGACCAGGACGCCGCCGCGGCCCGCGGCGGTCACCGCGATGCCGACGCGTTGATGGCGGAGATCTCCGCAGCCGCCCGCACCATCGCGTGGATCGCCGACGAGACCTGGGGACGGCTCGGCCGGGTCGGCGACGGCCGTCCGACGCGCCTCGCCCCCGGTGTCGACCTCGTCGAGGGCGAAGTCGAACTCGCCGAGGACGCCGACCCGACGGTCGACCCGACCCTGGTGCTGCGCGTCGCGCAGGTCGCGGCCCGGCGTCGGGCGCGCATCGGTCGGCGAAGCCTCGACCGGCTCACGGCCGAGGTCCCGCAGTGGCCCGATCGGTGGCCGGCCGGAGCGGTCGACGACCTGGTCGCCCTGCTCCTCGAGGGACACGCCGCGATCCCGGTGCTCGAGAGTCTCGACCAACGCTCCCTGATCGAACGGATCCTCCCCGAGTGGGCGCCGGTGAGGGCCCGCCCGCAACGCAACGCCTATCACCGGTTCACCGTCGACCGGCACCTGTGGGAGGCGGCGGCCAACGCCGCCGACCTCGCCGTCCGCGTGTCGCGCCCGGACCTGCTCGTGCTCGGCGCCCTGTTCCACGACATCGGCAAGGGGTACCCGGGCGACCACACCGAGGTCGGGATGCGTCTCGTCGCCGAGCGACTTGCACCGCGGATGGGGATCGGCGAGGCCGACACGGCGGTGCTCGTCGCCATGGTCGAGCATCACCTGCTGCTGCCCGATGTGGCGATGCGCCGCGACCTCAGCGACCCGTCCACGATCGAGCAGGTCGCAGCGGCGGTCGGTGACCCGCTGCGGCTCGAACTGCTCGACGCCCTCACCGAGGCCGACTCGATCGCCACCGGTCCGTCGGCATGGGGTTCGTGGAAGGAGGGCCTCGTCCGGGATCTCGTGGCCAAGGTGGGTCACGTGCTCGGCGGAGGCGCACCCGCCGAGGTCACCTGGCGACTCTTCCCCGATGCCGAGACGCTGGAGCGGATGGCGACCGGGTCGACCTCGGTGACCGTGGACGGGGACCGTCTGATCGTCGTCACCCCCGACGTGCCCGGCGTGTTCAGCCGGGTGGCCGGGGTGCTCGCGCTGAACGGTCTCGATGTGCTCGGCGCCCAGGCGCACTCCGATGAGCCGCAGCCGGGTCGGGCCGCCATGGCGGCATCGCAGTTCCACGTCCTCGTCCCGAGGGACGGCATCGACTGGGAGCCGGTCGAGGCCGACCTGGTCCGCGCACTGTCGGGTGGCCTGGCCATCGAGGCGCGTCTGGCCGAACGGGCCCGGACGTACCGGAAGCGGCGGGTGACACAGGCCCACCCGCCCGGCCCGCCGATGGTCGTGTTCCACGACGGTGCCTCGTCGAACGCGACAGTGATCGAGGTGCACTGCACATCGAAGATGGGGGTGTTGCACCGCATCACGAAGGCGTTGGCCGAACTCGACCTCGACATCCGCCACGCCACCGTCCAGACGGTCGGCATGCAGGTCATCGACACCTTCTACGTCCGGACCCGCTCCGACGGTCTGCTCGTCGACCCGTTCCACCGCGCCGAGGTCGAGCGGGCGGTCCTGCACGCCGTCGGGTGAGCGGGGAGTAGGTTGGCCGACGTGACGACGCGGGGTGGTTCAGGGGTTCCGGACCCGCGCGACCTCGTGCGCTGGAGCGACGCGTTGGCCGGGATCGCCCGGACCGGGATGGGTTTCACCGAGAACCTGTACGAGCGCGAACGCTACGAGGAGGTCCTGCACGTGGCGGCCGACATCCGCGCCGCGGCGCAGGAGCTCGCCGACGGCATCGAGACGCGTCGCGAGACCGATCACTTCATCCAGGAGTGGATGGCGAACATCGGTGAGGGCGTGCCCGGGTACGTGACCCCGAAGGTGGCCGTCGGGGCGGTGGTGGGCAACGACGACGGTGAGATGTTGCTCGTCCAGCGTCGCGACTCCGGTGTGTGGCTGTACCCGACGGGCTGGGCCGACATCGGGTACTCACCCGCCGAGGTGGCGGTCAAGGAGGTTGCCGAGGAGACCGGCATCGACTGCGAACCGGTGAGTCTGCTGTCGGTGATCGACGGTCAGCGGATGGGCTTCTCGCGCTTCGGGATGTACATGCTGCTCTTCCACTGCCGGGCGAACGGCGGCGAGCTGCGCGGCCATCCGCTCGAGACGAGCGACGTCGGCTGGTTCGCCGAGGGGGCGTTGCCCGAGCGCACCGCCGGGGCCGCATGGTGGTCGGAGCGGGCCTTCGCGGCGATCCGGGGCGAGGCGTCGGCGACGACGTTCGACGCGCCCCGCGACCCGGTGTGGCGCAGCGGCGAGTGATCGACGCTCAGGCGTCGCCGTCGTGCTCGCGCAGGAACTGCTCGACCTCGTCGAGCAGGTCGTCGCTCTCCGAGAGGTCGATCGGACCCGACGAGTCCCGCTCGTCGTCCATGTCGTCGACGATCGACTCGAGCTGCTCGATGTGCACGACGAGCTCGTCGTCATCGGCGACGAGGGCCTCGACGCGGGCGTCGTAGTCGTCGCTCTCGGCGAGCAGCTCGGCGACCGGCGCCGGGGTGCCCATCATCTGGGATGCCCGTTCGATCAACGCCACCGCAGCGCGTGGCGATGCGATCTGCGCCGCATACCCGGGGACGGCCGCCCACAGCGAGGCACTCGGGAGACCGGCGCTGGTGAAGGCGTCCTGGAGCACACCGACGATCCCGGTCGGACCCTCGTAGCGGGAGCGTTCGAGGTCGAAGCGGTCGATCAGGTCCTCGTCGCTCGCGGTGCCGATCACCTGCACGGCTCTGGTGTGGGGGACGTCGGCGAGGAGGGCGCCGAGGCTGATCGCCATCGGGCAGCCGAAGCGCTCGGCCACACCGACGATCTGGTCGGTGAAGGTGCGCCAGCGCAGGGCCGGTTCGGGACCGAGGACGAGGATCGCGTCGGTGCCGGGCAGGGAGGCCGACCACACGCCGACGGTCGGCCAGACGATCGTCCGGTTCTCCTCGATGAGGCGGATGTGGGGCCGGACCGTCGCGAAGTCGGTGAAGGGCTCGGGGTCGATCTCGGCCAGCGGCTTCGCGCCGGAGGTCTCGATGAGGGTCTTGAGGGCCGTGGATGCGGCGTCGCCGGCGTCGTTCCACCCGGTGAAGGCCACGACCATCAGGGGGTTCGTGAGCGTCGGGTCGTCGTGCCAGCGCACGTGCCGCGTTCGGTCATCCATGCCCGGCTCAGGCTACCGGTCGGGTACCGTCCAGCCCCATGGGACTCACGATCCGTGCCGCCTCCGAGGTCGACGACCGTCTCGTCGCCGACTTCGTCCGGCTGATCCCGCAATTGTCGTCATCATCGCCGGCGCCGACGGCGGCCGAGCTGCTCTCGATCGTCGACAACCCCCATTCGGTGCTGTTCCTCGCCGATCTCGACGGTGTCGTCGTCGGGAGCCTGACGCTGGCGTTCTACCGGATCCCGACCGGGCTCAAGGCGTGGATCGAGGATGTCGTCGTCGACGAGTCGGCACGCGGCCACGGGGTCGGCGAGGCGTTGAACCTGGCCGCCATCGACGAGGCACGGGCCCGGGGCGCCAAGAACGTGAGCCTCACCAGTCGGCCGTCCCGTGAGGCCGCCAACCGGCTCTACCGGCGCCTCGGTTTCGAGCCCTACGAGACGAACCTCTACCGCTACCAGCTCTGAGTCCTGAGCACGGGTGCTGGCCCGGCCGGTGGGTCAGCCGTCGGTTGGATGTGGGGTGGAATCGTCCGGTCGGGCCTCGGGCTCGATGGTCAGGGTCGTGCGGAAATCCGCCCTCGGCGACGAGATCGACGAGATCTCGTACTGGTCCGGGGTCGCAGCAGAGGAGCGGATCGCCGCGGTCGAGGTGCTGCGGCGTCGGATGTACGGGGGTGACGATGGAGCTCGACCGGGACTTCAGCGAGTTTGTCGAGTTACCCGCTCGGCATGACGTTCGATACATGATCGTGGGGGGCTATGCGCTGGCTGCGCACGGCCTCCCGAGGGCGACCGGCGATCTCGATGCATGGATCTGGACCGATGGCGCCAACGCCCGTCGACTCCTGACGGCGTTGGACGAGTTCGGCTTCGGCGGCTTCGGCATCGAACTCGATGACCTCACCTCGCCGGACTGCGTGGTGCAGATGGGATACCCCCGTACCGGATCGATCTCCTGACGCGCATCTCGGGAGTGGATTTCGACACCGCATGGGAACGACGTGTCGACGTCGATCTGGGCGGGGTCGTCGTCCCGTTCATCGGCCGAGACGATCTGATCGCCAACAAGCGAGCCACCGGTCGGCCCCACGATGTCGCCGACGTCCTCCGCCTCACCGGAGGTTCGTCAGGTGGCGATGGTCCGTCCTGACACCTGGCATCGAGCGGAGCGCTCCGCTCCGGGCGGTCAGGTCCGGCGGAGGACGGCCCAGGTGAAGGGCTGCTCGGTACCCCATGGGGTGACGTGCACCTCGCGTTCGGAGGTCACGAGCTCGAACTCCGGTGCGAAGACAGCGGCGAGGTCGTCGGGGGAGTACCGCGAGGTCGGGAGCCCTGAGCACTGCTCGGGACCGTCGTCGGCGAACGTCGCGATCACGAGGTGGCCCCCCGTCTTGACGGCGTGCGCTGCAGTGGCCACGTACGCCAGCCGATCGTCGCCGTGGAGGAAGTGGAAGACGGCCCGATCGTGCCATACGTCGACCGGTTCGTCCGTCGTGAACATGAGCACGTCACCGGTGACGAGTTCGACCTCACCGCACCGGTCGGCGAGTCGGCAGCACACGACTTGCAGTGCGGCTTCCGACAGGTCGAGAAGGATGATCCGGCTCCATTCTGCCTCGAGGAGGTGGTCGGCGAGCGTGGCGACCCCGGCGCCGACGTCGACGATCGCAGTACGGTCGCCGCGCGACCCGATGAGACGGAGCGACGTCTCGGGATGTTCCTGAGCCCAACTCATCTCGTCGGTTGCCTTGGACCCGTAGATCGACTCCCAGTGGTGGCTGCTCGTCATGCCGTCGGAGGTTACGTCCGGGCATCGGTATGACGATGCGGCGATCGTCCCGGCCGATACCTTCGCCCCGTGAGTACAGGGGAACCGGCGTTGACACCCGACGAGCGCGCCGCCGCGCGGGCGTTCCTGCAACGCAGCGAGGTGCGCCTGTCGACCCTTCATCGCATCGTCACCGCCCTGTTGTCGGGCGCCGGGGTGCTCGTCCTCCTGCCGGCCCTCGGGCGCGACGCGATCGTCGGTGTCATGCGGGCACTGCTCGTCGCCGACGGCACGGCCATGCACCGGCTCATCGCCGGGATCGTGGCGGCCACCCTGGCGCTCGTGCTGATCGTCGTGTGGATGCTCCTCGTCGAGATCACCCGCTTCTACTTCCACGCCAACCACCTCGACGGCCGGCACGGGACGGCGTTCGCGCCGCGGTTCACCCTCACCGGTCTGCGTCTCCCCGCCGGCGAACTCGGCGAGACGGCGACGGAGGGCCTTGCCGCGGCACGCCGCCACCCGGCCCAGACCGAGTTGCTGGTGCCGGCGAACGAGCGATCGCGCACCGAGATCGACCGCCGCATGGCGGCCCATGACCTGCTCGGCGATCACACCTCCGACGTCGACCGGGCCGATGCGCTGCTCGGTCTCGTCGGCGCGCGCGACCGAGACCTCCTCGCCGAGGTCGCCAAGGTCGAGTTCGGGATGGCCCGCCACGCCTTGCGGGTGCAGGTCATCGTGTTGCGCTACATCAAGGCGCTGCTCGTCGTGCTGCTCACGGTCCTGCTCGTGTTCGTGCTCGCCGGTGCCGTGTCGACGTCGTCGGTGATCGACACCGGGACGGAGCGCTGGATGGTCGGTGCGCTCGCCGTGTGGGCGCCGGCCGTGCTGTTCGCCACCTCGTCGCCGGTGCGGTGGATCGACCGGATGCTGCGCAGCGAGGGGGCCACCACCTCCGGTGTCCGGCGCGACCGAGAACTCACCGGTCTGGAGAGGATCACGGCGTACGTGTCGAGTGTCGTCGCCATCGCGGCGACCGGGGGAGCGGTCGCGCTCGTCACCTCCGA
>JBEAPU010000013.1:0-12999 GCA_041164245.1 Actinomycetota bacterium
TCCTGCCGGTCCGTCAGTCGTTGGCGTGGAGGTCGGCGTTCAACGTGCCCCAGGTTCCGGTCCGCTGCCGGACGACGACCTGGCCGGTGCGGCCGTCCCGGAGGAACATCATGCCCGAGCGCCCCGAGAGCGCAGCGGCCTTGACGACAGCGCCGTCGGGGGTGAGCACCGGCGTGCTCGCCGTCACGTACAGGCCCGCCTCGACGACACAGTCGTCGCCGAGGCTGATGCCGATCCCCGAGTTCGCGCCGAGCAGGCAGCGTTCCCCGACCGTGATCTGCTCGGTGCCGCCGCCCGACAGGGTGCCCATGATCGACGCGCCGCCGCCGATGTCGCTGCCGTCGCCGACGACGACCCCGGCCGAGATGCGACCCTCGACCATCGACGCACCCAGGGTGCCGGCGTTGAAGTTGCAGAACCCCTCGTGCATCACCGTGGTGCCCTCGGCCAGGTGGGCGCCGAGACGGACCCGGGACGCGTCGGCGATGCGGACGCCGGATGGGACCACGTAGTCGGTCATCCGCGGGAACTTGTCGACCCCGTTCACGGTGACGTGCTGGCCGGCGGCCCGGGCCCGGACGCGCACGGTGTCGAGGTCGGCGAGAGCGACCGGGCCGAGACTCGTCCAGGCCACGTTCGTCAACGTGGCGAACAACCCGTCGAGGTTCAGGGTGCGCGGCGCGGCGAGCCGGCTCGACAGCAGGTGCAGGCGCAGGTAGGCGTCGGCCACCGATGCCGGCGGCTCGTCGACGTCGACGGTGATCCGCACCGGGCTCACGGTCACACCACGCACCGCGTCGTGGCGATCCCGCTCGCCGGCGAGTCCGTCGTCGCCGCCCTCACCCCAGCCGAGCCACGGGAACCACGCGTCGAGCACGGTGCCGTCGGCACCGACCGTGCTCCATCCGGCGCCCCACGCCATCCGGGTGGTGAGGGTCATGTCGGGGGCGGCGGGCAGGTCGCTCGATGTCATTGGGGGAACCTCTCGATGATCGTGACGGGCGGGGACGGGTCAGGTGACCTCGTGGCGCAGTGTCGGGAACAGGATGACCTCCCGGATCGAGTCGACCCCGGCGAGGAGCATCGCGACGCGGTCCATTCCGATCCCGAGGCCACCCGTCGGCGGCATGCCGTACTCGAGCGCCCGCAGGTAGTCCTCGTCGACCGTGCCGCGCTCGGCGTCGCCGGCCTCCTTGGCGGCCTGTTCGGCCTCGAAACGGGCCCGTTGCTCGACGGGGTCGTTCAACTCCGAGTAGCCGTTGGCCAGTTCGCGACCGTCGACGAACAGCTCGAACCGCTCCGTGAGGTGCGGGTCGTCGCGGTGCACACGGGCGAGCGGCGAGATGTCGACCGGATGGCCGGTGACGAAGGTCGGCCGGACCAGCCCCCGTTCGCAGTGCGCCTCGAAGATCTCCTCGATCACCTTGCCGGCGGCCCAGTTGGGGGCGACCGACACGCCGTGGTCACCGGCGATGCGAGTCAGCTCGGCGAGTGGCATCGACGGGTGGACCTCGACGCCGATCGCCTCGCTCGCGGCGTCGACCATCCGCACCCGCGGCCACGGGTCGGCGAGGTCGACCTCGGTGTCGCGGATCGTGAGCACCGTCGTGCCGAGGGCGTCGCGCGCCGCGTTCGTGATGAGCAGCTCGGTGATGTCCATCACGTCGTTCCAGTCGGCGAATGCCTGGTAGAGCTCCATCATCGTGAACTCGGGATTGTGACGAGTCGAGATGCCCTCGTTGCGGAAGATCCGGCCGATCTCGAACACGCGCTCCATGCCGCCGACGATGAGCCGCTTGAGGTGCAACTCGAGGGCGATCCGCAGGTAGAGCTGCATGTCGAGCGCGTTGTGATGCGTGATGAACGGCTTGGCATGGGCCCCGCCGGCCTCCACGTGGAGCACGGGTGTCTCGACCTCGATGAAGCCGGCGTCGGCGAGGGTGCGCCGGAAGCTCGAGATGACGGCGTGGCGGACCTCGAAGTGCCGACGTGCCTCGGCGTTGACGATCAGGTCGGCGTAGCGCTGCCGGAACCGGGTGTCCGGGTCGGTCAGCCCGTGCCACTTGTCCGGGAGCGGGCGGATCGCTGCAGCGAGCAGGGTGCTGGCGTCGACCTTGATCGACAGTTCGCCCTTGCGGGTGGTCATCACGGTGCCCGACACCCCGACCCAGTCGCCGAGGTCGAGACCCTTGACGGCGTCGAACCCCGCGTCGCCGATGACGGCCCGTGAGACGAACAATTGGATCTCGCCCGAGCGGTCCTGCACGGTCGCGAAGATCAACTTGCCCGAGTCGCGCATCAAGATGACGCGTCCGGCGATCGTGACCCGGTCGTCGGTCTCGACCCCGGCCTCGAGGTGCCCCCACGCGTCCCGTACCTCGGCGAGCGTGTGGGTCCGATCGAAGCGGTACGGGTAGGGCTCGTCACCCCCGGAGCGGATCGCCTCGACCCGCTCGATGCGGCGGGCCCGTTCGGCGGCGAGGCCGCTGCCGGCGCTCCCACCGGCGTCGGTGGCGGAGTCCTCGGGCGGCTGGTTCGGGAGGGGGGAGGCGGCGTCGTCCACGGTGCGACCACCGTAGCGGCCGAGCCGTGACGGTCGGCACGTATCCGGGAGCGCCGTCGGGCGCGCCGGTAGCCTCGACGCCGTGAGTCTCCACTTCGTGATCATCGGCGGTGGGCCCGCCGGCAATCAGGCCGCCACCTACGCCGCCCGGCTCGGCGCCCGGGTGACGATGATCGAACGCGACGTCGTCGGCGGCGCCGCCCACCTCTGGGACTGCATCCCCTCCAAGACGATGATCGCCACCGGAGGCGCGATCTCGTTCTCGCACCGCATCGGCGGGATGGGACTCGTCGAATCCCCGCCCCAGGTCGACTCGGCGGCACTGGTCCGTCGCATCGACGGCATCAAGGATCACATGCGCGACGACACGACCCAGTTGCTGCGCAGCCAGGGGGTGGAGATCGTGCTCGGCGAGGCGCGCTTCACAGGCACCCACTCGATCGAGGTCGCGACCGCCGACGGTGTCCGCTCGATCGGCTTCGACGCCGCCCTCATCGCGACCGGCACCCGGCCCCGGATCCCGGAGTGGTGTGAGCCCGATCACGAGCGCATCCTCACGACCCGCGACTGTTATCCACCCCGGGTGTTCCCCGAGAGCGTGACCGTGATCGGGTCCGGTGTGACCGGTGTCGAGTTCGTCCACATGTTCGCCTCGTTCGGCGCTCACGTGACGCTCGTGGTCAGCCGCCAGCAGGTGCTGCCGGGCAAGGACCCGGAGGCCGCCGCCATCCTCGAGCAGGACTTCCTCGAGCGGGGCGTGCGCCTCCTCAAGGGTGCCCGGGCCACCTCGATCGAGCGGGTCGTCGACGAGGCAGGCGACCGGGTCGTCGTGCGGTGCGACGACGGCCGGGTGGTCGAGAGTTCGCACGCGGTGCTCGCCATCGGTTCGGTGCCCAACACCGACGGTCTGAACCTCGCCGCAGCCGGCATCGAGGCCGATGCGGGAGGGTACGTCACGATCAACCACCACTGTGTGACGAACCAGCCACACATCTACGCGGCGGGTGACGTGAGTGGCAAGCTCCCGCTGTCGTCGGTGGCGTCGGTGCAGGGGCGCAAGGTGGCCGAGCACGTGATGGGTCGGCACACCGTCGAGCACCGGCACCTCGACTACGACAAGGCGGCCTCGGCCATCTTCACGGAACCCGAGATCGCCGACGTCGGGCTCGCCGAAGCCGAGGCCTTCGCCCTCGGCCGCAAGATCCGGGTCACCAAGGTGCCCTTCGCCACCACACCGAAGGCACTGATCAACAACGACCCGCGCGGCTTCGTGAAGATCGTCTCCGACCCGGCCACCGGGGTGATCCTCGGCGGCTCGATCGTGGGTCAGCACGCTGCGGAGTTGATCTCGGTGATCGCGCTCGCCGTGACCGCGAACCTGACGGTCACCGACATCGTCGAGAGCCTGCTCGTGCACCCGGCGCTCGCCGAGGCGCTCGCCCAGGCCGCCGAGTGACGACCAGATGCGACCGTGATCCG
The DNA here is from genome assembly GCA_041164245.1 of Actinomycetota bacterium. Taxonomy (GTDB): domain Bacteria; phylum Actinomycetota; class Acidimicrobiia; order Acidimicrobiales; family Ilumatobacteraceae; genus Casp-actino5. Next base: position 4,043 of record JBEAPU010000013.1, read on the forward strand.
ATCCGACCGCGAAGCGGTCAGGTCGTGATCAGGCGGGTGTGATCACGACGACGGTGTCACCGCCGCCGACCGTCTGACCGGCCGCGACCTTCACCTCGGCCACGGTGCCGGACACGTCGGCGTTGATCTGGTTCTCCATCTTCATCGCCTCGAGCACGACGACCCCCTGACCGGCCTCGACGGTCTGGCCGACCTCGACCAGCACCTTGACGATCGTGCCCTGCATCGGGACGGTGATCTGGCCGTTGCCACCGCCGGCGGCGCCACCGCCGCTGCCGGACCGACGCGCCTTCTTGGCACCACCGGCGGCTGCGGCCACCGGTGCACCGGCCGACTCGGGGACCCACATCTTCACGTCGAAGCGCTTGCCGTTGACCTCGACGGTCGTGCGGCGCTCCACCATCGGCTCGGCCGCATCATCGGGCGTCGCGGCTGGGGTGGCGCCGACACCGGACAGGTCGAGGGTCTGCTCCACCCACTTCGTCGAGTGCTCGACGGCGGCGAAGTCGGGGTGACGCAGGATGGCGATGTCGGCCGGGATCGTCGTCGCGATCCCCGACACCTCCATCTCCTCGAGGGCCGCGATGGTGCGGGCGATCGCCGTCGGACGGTCCTTGCCCCACACGATCAGCTTGCCGACGAGGTTGTCGTAGTACTGGCTGATCTCGTCGCCGGCCTCGTAGCCGGTGTCGAAGCGGACACCGAAGCCGCTCGGGGTGCGCAGCGTCGTGATCGGCCCGGGCGAGGGCAGGAACTTGCCGCCGGCCGGGTCCTCGGCGTTGATGCGCACCTCGATGCCGGCGCCGAGACGTCGCGCCGCGATCTCGTCCTGGGTCATCGGCAGGGCCTCGCCGGCGGCGACGCGGATCTGCCACTCGACGAGGTCGATACCCGTGATCACCTCGGTGACCGGGTGCTCGACCTGGAGACGGGTGTTCATCTCGAGGAAGAAGAACTCACCCTCCTGGTAGATGAACTCGACAGTGCCGGCGTTGTGGTAACCGACCGCCTTGGCGGCCTTGACGGCGGCCTCGCCCATCGCCTCCTCGACACCGTCCGGCAGGCCCGGGGCCGGGGCCTCCTCGATGAGCTTCTGGTGGCGACGCTGCGCCGAGCAGTCCCGGGTCGACACCCACACGACGTTGCCGTGCGTGTCACCGACGAGCTGCACCTCGACGTGGCGGGGCCAGGTCAGGTAGCGCTCGACGTACACCTCGTCGCGCCCGAAGAAGGCCTTGGCCTCGCGCTGGGCGCTGGCCATCGCCTCGTCGACCTCATCGGCGGTGTTGACGACCTTCATGCCTCGTCCGCCACCGCCGAACGCCGCCTTGATGCACACCGGCCAGCCGTGGGCGTCGCCGAAGGCGCGGATCTCGTCCGGGCCCTTCGCGAACTCCGTGGTGCCGGGCACGATCGGCGCGCCGCCCCGCTGGGCGGCGATGCGTGACGACACCTTGTCGCCCATCTCGTCGATCGCCTCGGGCGGGGGACCGATCCAGGTGACACCCATGCCGGTGATGGCCCGCGCGAAGTCGGCGTTCTCGGAGAAGAACCCGTATCCGGGGTGCACGGCGTCGGCACCCGACGTCCTGATGGCGTCGAGGATCGCCTCGGTGTTGAGGTAGCTCTCGGCCGCGGTCTGGCCGCCGAGCGCGTAGGCCTCGTCGGCGAGACGGACGTGGAGGGCGTTCCGGTCGAGTTCTGAGTACACGGCGACCGTGGCGATGCCCATCTCGCGGGCGGCTCGGATGACGCGGACGGCGATCTCGCCGCGGTTGGCGATCAGGATCTTGGAGAGCACGGATGACAATGTAGGCGAGGTGACGGGTGACGGACATTCTCCGGATCGGGTGACGCCCACGCCACCCATCGGCTGGAGCGTGTCCCACGTGGCCGAGACGGGGAGCACCAACGACGACCTCGCCGCCGTCGCCGCCGACGACCGCGATCTCGACCGGGTCGTGCTCGTCGCCGACCACCAGAGCGCCGGACGCGGCCGGCTCGACCGCCGGTGGGACGCCCCGCCGGGGACGAACCTGCTGGTCTCGTTCCTGATCCGGGTCCCACCGGGCGAGACGGTGCCGGCGCTCCAGTCCGTGCAGCATGCCGTCGCCGTCGCCGCCGTCGGGACGGCCGAGGAGGTGGCCGGGGTGCGACTGGCGTTGAAGTGGCCGAACGACGTGGTGCTGGTCGCCCCCGACGGCTCGTGGCGCAAGGTCGCCGGGATGCTGTCCGTCGCCGTCGCCGAGGAGGCCGCATCGCCCGGCGCCCGACCCCGGGTGATCGTCGGGATCGGCGTGAACCTCGGTTGGGCACCCGATTCCGGTGCCCGGGTCGTCGGTGCCGACGGTCGATCGCCGACGCCGCGGGCGTTCCTGGATGTGATGCTCGGCCATCTCGACGGGCTGCTCGCCGCCGGAGTCGACGCGATCCACTCCCGGTACCGAGCCGCCCTCGACACCCTCGGCCGGACGGTGCGCGTCGACCTCCCGGATGGGACGAGTCTCGAGGGCACGGCCCTCGATGTCGAGGTCGACGGCCGACTCGTCGTCCTCGACCGCTGCGCCGTCTCCCATCGGGTCGCGGTCGGCGACATCGTCCACCTGCGCTGACGCCGTCAGCGTCGGACGGTGACCGCTCGGTGCCACCGGTGCGTGGCTAGCGTGACTCCGTGCCCCGTTGGTTCCGACGTTCACCGCTGCCGACGATGCTGATCGTGATGGCCGTGGTGGCGGCCGCGGGTGCCATCGGGATCACGTCGGCCACCGACTCGGTCGTGGCCGATGTCGACCGGATCGACGGGCTCGAGGGCCTCCTGCTCGGCGGTACCGATGCCGACGGGAACCCGCTGCCCGAGGGTGTCGACCTGCCGACCCAGAACTACCTGCTCGTCGGGTCCGACACCCGGGAGGGGATCGCGGCCGACGATCCCGACTTCGGGGTGATCGGCGACACGAGCATCGTCGGCGGCCGGCGGGCCGACACGATCATGGTCCTGCGACGCGAGGCCGACGGCGGGGCGGCGCTCGTCAGCCTGCCCCGGGACCTGTGGGTCGAGATCCCGGGGCGCGGGTCGAACCGCATCAACGCCGCCTACAACAACGGCCCCGAACAGTTGATCGCCACGGTCACCCAGACGCTCGGCATCCCGATCCACCACTACGTCGAGGTGAACTTCGTCGGCTTCCGCGATGTCGTGAACACCCTCGGTGGCGTGACGATGTGCTTCGCCCACCCGACGCGCGACCCGAAGACCGGCCTCGACCAGCCGGCCGGGTGCAACGTGCTCGACGGCCTGCAGGCCCTCGCCTACGCCCGAAGCCGCAGCTACCAGGAGTTCCGGGAGGGTGACTGGCGCACCGACCCGACCGCCGACATCGGCCGGACCCAGCGCCAACAGCTGTTCATGCGGGCGGCCGCCGACGCCGCGCTGACCCGTCTGACCGACCAGCCGTTCGCGTCGGGGGACCTCGTCGCCGCCGTCGCCGCCTCGGTGTCGGTCGACGCCGTGCTCGACCCGTTCGCCACCGCATCGGCGCTGCGCGAGGCGTACTCGGCCGGACTCACCACCTACTCGCTGCCGGTGTACGGCGACAACGTCGGCGGCGCCAGTGTGCTGCGACTCGGTGAGGGCTCGGGGGCGATCCTCGACTACTTCCGCGGCCTCGCCCCGGCTCCGGCGGTCGGCTGAGCCCGCACGAGTAGGCTCGTCCCTCGTGAAGGCGCTCATCCTGGCCGGCGGTGCCGGTACGCGGCTCCGGCCGATCACGCACACGCGGGCCAAGCAGTTGGTGCCGGTGGCGAACAAGCCGATCCTGTTCTACGGGATCGAGGCGATGGTGTCGGCCGGGATCACCGAGATCGGAGTGATCGTCGGTGACACGCGCGCCGAGGTGATGGGTGCGTTGGGTGACGGTTCGGCGTTCGGGGCGAGCATCACGTACATCCCGCAGGACGAGCCGTTGGGCCTCGCGCACTGTGTGCTGATCGCCCGGGAGTTCCTCGCCGAGGACGACTTCGTGATGTACCTGGGCGACAACCTGCTCGAGCAGGACCTCGCCGCGTTCACCGCCGCGTTCGAGCGGGAGCGAGCCGGGTCGAACCCGCCGGATGCGCAGATCCTGCTCAAGCAGGTTCCGGACCCGCATCGTTTCGGCATCGCGACGCTCGATGCCGACGGGAACGTGGTGCGGCTGGTCGAGAAGCCGGCCGACCCGCCGTCGGACCTGGCTCTGGTCGGGGTGTACCTGTTCGACCCGTCGATCCACGAGGCCGTCGCGTCGATCGCGCCGTCGCCGCGCGGCGAGTTGGAGATCACCGATGCCATCCAATGGCTGGTCGATCAGGGTCGCCGGGTGCGGTGCGAGCTGTTGACGGGATGGTGGATCGACACCGGGAAGCTGACGCCGCTGCTGGAGGCGAACCGTCTGCTGCTCGAGCGGATCGAGACCCGCATCGAGGGCAGTGTCGACGCGGGGTCGGTGATCGACGGCCGGGTGCACGTCGCGGCGGGAGCCAAGGTCGTGAACTCGACGATCCGCGGTCCGGTGTCGATCGGTCCGGACGCCGTGATCGAGGAGTCGTTCATCGGTCCGTTCTCCGCGGTCGGTGCCCGGTGCCGGGTGGTGCACTCCGAGGTGGAGCACTCGGTGATCATGGACGACTCGTCGGTGATCGACATCCCGCGGCTCGAGGATTCGCTGATCGGGAGCCAGGCCGAGGTGACGCGGTCGCGTCGCAAGCCCCGGTCATTGCGGCTCATGGTCGGCGACCACTGTCAGATCGATGTCGAGTGAGTCCGGGCCACCGGTCCGGGAGGGGAGTGCGTGATGCCTGATGTGCTGAAGCTGGTCGACGCGGTCGGTGTCGACATCGCCGGCGTGTTCGTGGTGCAACCGACGTTGCACGGCGACGAGCGTGGCCTGTTCATCGAGACGTACCGTCGGGAGTGGATCCCGGGGGCGCGTGAGATGATCCAGTCGAACCGGTCGAACAAGCAGGCGGGCGCGCTCGTCGGCCTGCACTACCACCTCCACCAGGCCGACTACTGGTACGTGCCGGTCGGCACCGCCCGGGTCGTGCTGCACGACCTGCGCGAGGGCGGCCCGACCGACGGTGCGACGGCGTGCTTCGACATCTCGGGCCAGAACCACCACGGTGTGTACATCCCGCCCGGTGTGGCCCACGGCTTCTCCGCCGTGACCGACGTCGTCATGACCTACCTCGTCGACGGCTACTACAACCCGGCCGACGAGCTGGGAGTCGCATGGGACGACCCGGCGATCGGGGCCGACTGGGTCGTCACCGACCCGATCGTGTCCCGGCGCGACCAGACCAACCCGACCCGGGTCGACATACCGGCCGGTCGCCGCCCCTACTGGCCGATGCGCACCTGAGCAGCAGCGCCCGAGAGCACACCCGAGAGCAGGACAAGGAGTCCCCGTGAAGTACCTCGTGACCGGTGCCGCCGGTTTCATCGGTTCGAACTACGTGCGTTGGCTGCTCGCCAACTCCGATCACACGGTGACCGTGTTCGACAAGCTCACCTACGCCGGGAACCTCGAGAACATCGGCGACCTGCTCGACGACCCGGCCGGACGCTGCCGTTTCGTGCACGGCGACATCTGCGACCGTGACGCCGTCGAGGCTGCTCTGCCCGGCCACGACATCGTCGTGCACTTCGCGGCCGAGAGCCACGTCGACCGTTCGATCGAGGACCCGTACGCGTTCGTGCACACCAACGTGTTCGGCACGAACGTGCTGTGCGACGTCGCCCGGCGCGCCGGCGTCGAGCGCTTCGTGCACATCTCGACGGATGAGACGTACGGCTCGATCGACGAGGGATCGTTCGTCGAGACCGACCGGCTCGGCCCGCGCAGCCCGTACTCGGCGGCCAAGGCCGGCAGCGACCTCATCGCCCTCAGCTACGTCACGACCTACGGTCTGCCCGTCGTCGTCACCCGTTGCTCGAACAACTACGGCCCGTACCAGTTCCCCGAGAAGCTCATCCCGCTGTTCACCACGAACCTGCTCGACGGCCTCAAGGTGCCGCTCTACGGCGACGGGGGCAACGTGCGCGACTGGATTCACGTCGAGGACCACAACCGGGCCGTCCAGGTGGTGCTCGAGAAGGGCGCGATCGGCGAGATCTATAACATCGGCGCCCACAACGAGATCACGAACCGCGAGATCACGTACCGCCTGCTCGAGTTGTGCGGGCGCGACGAGTCGTTCATCGAGCCGGTCGCCGACCGCCTCGGCCACGACCGTCGCTACTCCGTCGACATCGCCAAGGTGTCGGCGCTCGGCTGGAGCCTGACCCGCGACTTCGAGACCGGCCTCGCCGAGACCGTCGACTGGTACCGCTCACGACGCGCCTGGTGGGAACCCCTCAAGGCCCGCACCTCCCGCTGACCCGATCACCACCTCAGCCATGCGCATCCTCGTCACCGGAGCCAACGGACAACTCGGCCACGACGTGGTGGCCGTGTGCACCGCGGCCGGCGACGAGGTCGTCTCGGCCGGACGGGACCGGCTCGACGTGACCGACCGGGCGATGGTCCACGCGGCGATCGCCACGACCCGACCCGATGCCGTCGTCAACTGCGCCGCCTGGACGGCCGTCGACGCCTGCGAGTCGGACCCGGCGCAGGCGATGCTCGCCAACGCCCTCTCGGTGAGGTGGCTCCGGGAGGCCTGCGCGTCGACCGGCAGCCACCTCGTGACCGTGAGCACCGACTACGTGTTCGACGGCGCCAAGGACACCCCCTACGTCGAATGGGACGACCCGAACCCGACCTCGGTCTACGGCCGGTCCAAACTCGCCGGCGAACGCGAGGCCGGACCCGACGCAGCGGTCGTGCGGACCTCGTGGGTGTGCGGGGAGCACGGCTCGAACATGGTCGCCACCGTGCTGCGGCTCCTGCCGGACCGGGACGAGCTCGCCTTCGTGGACGACCAGCGCGGCCACCCGACGTTCACGGCCGATCTCGCTCCGGCGCTGCGCCGCCTCGCCGTCGAGCGCCGTTCCGGGATCCATCACCTCACGAACGCCGGCTCGGTCAGCTGGTTCGAGTTCGTCCGCGAGATCGTGGCGCTCGCCGGTCGCGACCCCGACATGGTGCGGCCGATCCGGACCGCGGACCTCGACCCCCCTCGGCCGGCGCCGCGCCCGGCGAACAGCGTGCTCGACAACGCCGTGTGGCGTCTCGCCGGACTGCCACCGCTGCGCGACCACCGTGAGCCCCTGGCCGAACTCGTCGCGACGCTCACCCGGTCCTGAGCGCACGACCGCCCTCGTGTCCCGTGGTCCGGCAGGGCACCGTGGGAGGATGACGGGGTGCGTGTGGCGTACACACTCGAGCAGTGCTGGCACGAGGTGCCCGGTGGCACCGCCGTCTCGACGTTGCGGGTGCTGACCGAGATCCTGCGCCGGCGGGACGTCGGGGATCCAGCCGTGGCCGATGTCGAGATCGTCGGGGTCGCCGGCCGCCACCGGCAGCCACCCGGTGGACAGTGGGTCCCGCCGATCCCGGTGCGCATGCTGCCCGTGGCGCGACCGTGGCTCTACGAGACGTGGACCCGGTTCGGCTGGCCCCGGGTCGAGTCGGTCACCGGTGACATCGACGTGTGCCACGCCACGGCGCAGATCCCCGCTGCCACCCGGGTCCCCCAGGTCGTCACCCTCCACGATGTCGCCTTCCTGTCCCGACCGGACCGGCTGACCCGCCACGGTGCCGCCGTGCTGACCCGGGCCGTCGAGCGCGCCCGACGGGCCGACCTCGTCGCCTGTCCGAGTCGCACCGTGCGCGACGAGTTGCTCGACCACGGTTTCGACGCGGAGCGCATCAGGGTCGTGCCGTGGGGTGTCGACCCCGTCGAGGTCACCGATGACCGTCGGCGTGAGGTCGCCGCCCGGCATCGGCTGCCCGAACGGTTCGTGCTCGCCGTGGCGACCCTCGAGCCGCGCAAGAACCTGCGTCGTCTGGTCGATGCCGTGGCCCGTCTCGATTCCCCGACGCCCCTCGTCGTCGCCGGCGCGAGCGGGTGGGGCGGTGTGACGGAGGAGCTGGGTGCGGCCGGGACGGGCGACGCCCGGTTCCTCGGTCACGTGCCGGCGCCCGACCTCGCCGTGCTCATCGATCTGGCATCGGTGCTCGCCTACCCGAGCGAGGCCGAGGGCTTCGGCCTGCCGGTGCTCGAGGCCATGGCGGCGGGCACACCGGTCGTGACCAGTCGGGGCACGGCCACCGAGGAGGTGGCCGGCGACGCCGCCGTGCTCGTCGACCCGTTCGACGTCGACGCGATCGCCGCCGGAGTCGCGCTGGCCCTCGACGACCCGGACCGGCTCGCCGCCGCGGGGCGCGCCCGGGCCGCGAGCTTCACCTGGTCGGCCACCGCCGACGCGACGATCGCCATGTACCGGGAGTTGTCCCGGTGACACGGCTCGACGTCCACGTGAACCTGCTGTGGTGCGCCCCCGGCCGGGTCGGTGGATCGGAGGAGTACCTCGTTCGCCAACTCTCCTCGCTGCGCCATGCCGAGGTCCGCGACGCCGCCATCGCCATCGACAACGCCATCGAACTGACCGTCCACCTCGGGGCCCCGCTCGCGGCCGCCCGACCCGAACTCGCCGACGGCGGGGCCGAGCTGCGCACGACCCGTCTCGGCGTCGACCGACGGACGGTGCGGATCCCGGCCGAGCACACGATGCTCGCGTGGCGCACTCGGGACGCCGACGTCGTCCACCACGGTGGGGGGACGATCCCGCTCGTCCGACCGGCGGTGCCGACGGTGCTCACGGTCCACGACCTGCAGTACCTCCGCTTCCCGCAGTACTTCTCGGCCTCGCGACTGGCGTACCTGCGGGCGATGATGCCGCGCAGCGCCCGGGCGGCGACCGTCGTCGCGACCCCGAGCGCCCATGTGGCGGCCGACGTCGTCGACGCCTTCGGGGT
>JBEAPU010000014.1:0-2613 GCA_041164245.1 Actinomycetota bacterium
CCCACCCGGCGGCGAGCGCAGCCCCCGGTCTGCGCGTCACCGGCATCCACGGACAACACCCCCAGCCCGAGCGCATCTCAGCGCTCCTGACCGCGCTCGGTGAGGGTCTCGAGGTCCACCAGGGACGGGTCGCCAGACTGATCGTCGAGGTCGAGGGTCCGGGAGGCCGGGTCACGCTTCCCTGAATGGCGTGTGCCGATGGGCGACAGACTGTGGCGATGGAGCGTGAACCGACCCCGATCGAGGAACGAGTGATCGCCGCAGCGACGACCACCGGCGAGCCGTTCGACACGATGGCCTGCGATCCGGACCTCGCCGACACGGCGGCGTTCTGTGCCGCCTACGGCATCGCGGTCGAGGACTCGGCGAACACCATCGTCGTCGCCACCAAGGAGGACCCGCCGCGCTACGTGGCGTGCGTCGTTCTCGCCACGCACCGTCTCGACGTCAACGGTGTCGTGCGCAAGCGGCTCGGGGCACGCAAGGTCTCCTTCGCCCCGGCCGACCTCACGGCCGATGTCACCGGGATGGTGATGGGCGGTGTCACCCCGTTCGGGTTGCCGAACGGGTTCCCGGTGTGGGTGGATGCAGCGGTCGTCGAGCGCGAGCGCATCGTCACCGGCGGGGGAAGCCGGGCCATGAAACTGCTGCACCCGCCGGCGACGTTGACCGCGCTCGACACGGTCGAGGTGATCGAGGGGCTCGCTCGGCCGATCGACGTCGCCTGAGGGCGCTGTGCCACGATGACCCCATGAGCGACGACCAGGCAGTACTGACCGAGGTTCGGGGGCGTGTGCTCCTCATCACCCTCAACCGACCCGACCAGATGAACGCGGTCAACACCGATCTCGCCCAGGGACTCGTCGCCGCCGTGCGTCAACTCGACGACACGCCCGAGTTGACCGCGGGAGTGCTCACCGGTGCCGGCCGCGGCTTCTGCGCCGGCATGGACCTGAAGGCCTTCGCCGCCGGCGGTCCGCCGGTCGGGTTCAACGACTTCCTCGAGAACGGGTCGCGCAAGCCGCTCATCGCCGCCGTCGAGGGGTTCGCCCTCGCCGGCGGTCTCGAGGTGGCGCTCACCTGCGACCTGATCGTGGCCGCCGAGGGGGTCAAGCTCGGCATCCCGGAGGTCGGTGTCGGACTGTTCGCCGCCGGCGGGGCCCTCCTGCGTCTGCCCAGCCGGGTGCCCTACGCCGTGGCGATGGAGATGGCACTCACCGCCGACCCGATCACCGCCGAGCAGGCACATGCCTACGGGCTCGTCTCCCGCATCGCCCCGAAGGGCGGTGCTGTCGATGTCGCCATGCAGCTCGCAGAGCGGATCGCGAGAAACGCCCCGCTGTCGGTCGCGGCGTCGAAGCAGATGATCCGGGAGGTGCAGGGCCGCACCGAGGCCGAGTTCTGGGCACTGCAGCGACCGGTCATGGCTGAGGTGTTCTCATCCGAGGACGCCAAGGAAGGCCCCCGGGCCTTCGCCGAGAAGCGTCCTCCCGAGTGGACGGGACGCTGAGCGACACGCTGCGGGCCCTCATCGGGCGTCAACCGGCGCCACTGATAGCGGCGCCGATGACCGGCGTGTCGGGGCCCGACCTCGTCACGGCCTGTTGCCGTGCCGGGATCATGGGCACGTTCCCCGCCACGAACGCCCCAGCCGACGAACTCACCGGGTGGCTGCGCGCGATCGACGGTGCCCTCACGGGGGTCGACGCGGCGTACGCAGTGAACCTGCCGCTGCGCCTCGCCGGTGACCGTCTCGCACACGACCTCGACGCCGTGTGTGCCAGCGACGCAGCGGCGATCATCGTCAGCGTCGGTGGGCCGGCCCCGATCGTCGGCCCGGCACACGATGCCGGAAAGGCTGTGATCGCCGTTGTGGCCACCTTGCACCACGCCAGACGGGCCATCGGAGCAGGGTGCGACGGACTCGTGCTGCTCTCGGCCGGTGCCGGCGGGTTCACCGGTTGGATGAACCCCTTCGCCTTCGTGCGGGCGGTGCGCGCCGAGGCTGACCTGCCACTCGTCCTCGCCGGGGGCATCACCGACCGGATCGCACTCGACGCGGCGCTCGCCCTCGGCTGCGACGCCGCGTACCTCGGCACCCCGCTGATCGCGACCACGGAGAGCCTCGCCAGCGCCGAGTATCAGGCGGCCGTCGTCGCCGCCGGGATCGACGACGTCGAACTGCGGCTCATGCCGAACGGCCTGCGGTCCAACGGGACCGGCGAGGGTGACGGGTTCTTCACGATGGGGCATTCGGCGCACCGTGTCGGGGCGCCCACCGATGTCGCCACTCTCGTGCGCGGCTTCGTCGACTGATCGGGTCCATCGGCTCCCGTCACCCACCCGTCGCGTGTCAGACTCGGGCCATGCGAGTGGATGCGAACTTCTACGGTGGAGTCCCGATGCCCGACGCCGGATACGGCGGGCCCGACCCGGTCGACCGGCGCTACGACAACCCTGACTTCCTCGCCTGCTACGACAACCTGACCCACTGGGCCAAGACGATGGACCGCATCGGCTACGACACGATGTGGCTCACCGAACACCACTTCCAGTACGAGGGGTACGAGGTCACACCGAACCTCATCCTGTTCGGGCTGCACCTGGCCAAGG
>JBEAPU010000015.1:0-3663 GCA_041164245.1 Actinomycetota bacterium
TGCACACTGTTGCCCCGATCGTCGTCGGGCAGTCCGATCACCACGACCGAGCGCACCTGCGGATGCTCCTGGATCGCGGACTCGACCTCGGCCGGGTACACGTTCGACCCGCCGGTGAGGATCATGTCGGCCAGACGGTCGCCGAGGTAGAGGTAGCCGTCGGCATCGAACCAGCCCATGTCGCCGAGCGACTCCCACCCGCCGTCGAGGTGCTTGGCCTCGGCACCGAGATACGAGTACGTCGGGGTGTCGCGGTGGCTGGCCCGCATCCACACCTCACCCTGCTCACCGGGTGGCAACTCGTGGCCGTTCGCATCGCACACCTTCATCTCCCCGGTCGTCACCCGACCGACGGATCCCCGATGCTCCAGCCACTCGGTGCCCGTGATCGTCGTGATCGCCTGGCCCTCGGTGCCGGCGTACAACTCGACGATCCGCTCCGGGCCGAGCCAATCGATCCAGGCCTGCTTCAACCACTGCGGACACGGCTCGGCCAGGTGCCATACGACGCGCAGGCTCGACAGGTCGTACGCGAGGCGCACGTCGTCGTCGAGGCGCAGGATCCGCTTCATCATCGTCGGCACCAGGTACACGACATCGGCCCGATGCTCGGCGATCGCCGCCAGTGTCGCCTCGGCGTCGAAACGCTCGAGCAGTACCACCGTCGACCCGCACAGCAACGCCTGGCACGACCACACCGCCGGACCGTTGTGGTAGAGCGGCCCGGGCATCACGAGGCAGCCGTCACGGCTCAGCATCACCATCGGGTCGGCATCGGTGTCGATCTCGGCCGGGTCACCCGACACGATCAGCTTCGGACGCCCGGTCGACCCGCCCGACGTCGGCGCCTTCCACGCCGGCGACACGGCGTCGGGCACCGGGTCGTCCGAGTACGTGTCCGGGGCGACGTAGCCCTTGGGCAGGCACTGCACCGCCGGCGGCAGCAGCGACGCCATCTCGCTGCCGGCCTCGACGCCGAACACCACCTTGGGCGAGGCCAGGTCGACGATCGCCGCGAGTTCGCGCGCCGGCAGCTTCGCCGACACCGGTTGGGGGATCGCACCGAGCTTCCAGATCGCGACGTACGCCACGTACCAGTCGATCGAGTTCGGCAGTGCCACCGTCACGAAGTCGCCGTGGCCGACACCGCGGTCAGAGAGATCACGGGCCAGACGGTTCCCGGCCCGTTCCAGTTCACCCCGGCTGATCGACCGCCCGGCGCACACCACCGCCGGCCGGTCCGGAGCCGCAGTGGCGAGGTCGGCGAGTCGTTGCGGGTACGAGACGACGGGCATCGGCTCGTTGTAGCAGGCCGTCGCCGGCCTCCACGAGTGCGACGGGGGTGCCCGCTGGCCCTCGGTACCATCACGGTGATGGGCACCGACCGATCACCGGGGGCAGCCGCCCCGCCGACCGACCCGTACGTGGTCGTCCTCGGCATCGCGCAGGACGGCGGCCGCCCCCAGACCGGCTGCCGCAAGGCGTGCTGTGTCGATCGGAGCCGACGGTCGCCGGCATGCCTCGGCATCGTCGACCCGGTGCACGACCGACGGTGGATCATCGACGCCACCCCGGACATCACCGGGCAGCTCGCGCTGCTCGACGAGGTGGCGGGAACCGCGTCGGCCGTGCTCGACGGGGTCGTGCTGACCCACGCGCACATGGGTCACTACACCGGTCTCGTCCACCTCGGTCGGGAGGCGCTGGCCGCACCCCGGCTGCCGGTGTACGCCCGCGCGTCGATGCTCGGGTTCCTCGCCACCAACTCACCGTGGCGCGACCTCATCGACCACGGCCACATCGACCCGGTCGAGATCGTCGAGCGGGCCGAGTTGTCGCCGTCGGTCACGATCACCGCCGTTCCGGTTCCCCACCGTGACGAACTCTCCGACACCGTCGGCTACATCGTGGAGGGGCCGAGCGCCCGGGTGCTGTGGCTCCCCGACATCGACAGCTGGGACGGCTGGGACCGGGACCTGATCGAGGTGATCGCATCGGTCGACATCGCCTACCTCGACGGGACCTTCTTCGACGACGGGGAACTCGAGCGCGACATGTCCCTGATCCCCCATCCACGCGTCGTCGACACCGTCGCCCGGGTGGGCGCCCGCGCCCCCGAACTCGCGGAGCGGGTGCGGTTCATCCATCTGAACCACACCAATCCGGCGCTCGAACCCGGGACGGCCGCCCACGAAGCGGTCATCGCGGCCGGGATGGCGGTCGCCGCCGAGGGCGAGCGCCACTCTCTCTGACGGACGGCGGCTCAGCCGAGGCGGTGGAACTCGCTCGACAGCACGTGGATCGTGCACCCGTCACCCACGGCGAGGCCGTCGTTCGGACCCCGATCGGCGACCACCTCGCTGCCGTCGGAACGCCGCACCGTGTAGCGCATCGACGCCCCGAGGAACTCGACTCGCGTCACCGTGTCGGGCCCACCGGGGGAGACCTCGATCTGATGCGGACGCACCACATCGACGGTGTCGGTGTCACCGCCGATGAACGACGCCACCTCGACGAAGCCGGCGACGAAGCGATCGACCGGGCGACGGTAGACACCCTCGGGTGTGTCGCACTGCAGGATCCGACCGGCGCGCATGACCGCGACCCGGTCGCCGAGGGTGAGTGCCTCGTGGCGGTCGTGGGTGACGAGGATCGCGGCGGTGTCGGTCGAACGCAGGATGTCGGCCACCTGGTGGCCGAGCTCCTCGCGCAGCACCTCGTCGAGACTGGCGAACGGCTCGTCGAGGAGCACCACGGCCGGCCCCGGTGCCAGCGCCCGGGCGAGCGCGATGCGATGCTGCTCGCCGCCCGACAACTGATGCGGGTAGCGCCGGGCGACATCGGGAAGATGCACCAGGTCGAGCATCTCGGCCACCCGGGCGCGCCGGGTCGCACGGTCGAGGTGTCGCAGACCGAACGCGATGTTCTGCTCGACACGCAGGTGACCGAACAGGGCGCTCTCCTGGAACACGAACCCGATGCGACGCTCCTCGGGGACCCGATCCGTCACCTCGACCCCGTCGAGCCACACCCGGCCGGATCCGGCGGGTTCGAGTCCGGCGATGAGACGCAACAGCGTCGACTTGCCGCACCCGCTCGGACCGACGAGCGTGAGCAGTTCGCCACGCTCCAGTGCCAGATCGACCTCGTCGACGATGGGGCGACCGGCGATCGAGCGGCTCAAGCCCTCGACGCGCAGCGCCTCGGGCGCGCCACCGGTCACGACACGACCTCGGCGCCCCGCTCGAGAGCGGCGAGGAGCACACCGACGGAGATCATCCCGACGACGACCATGGCCAGAGAGGGTACGGCGGCCTGCTCCCACAGACTCTCCGAGGTCGCCTGCCACACCCACACCGACAAGGTGTCGAAGCCGAACGGGCGCAACAGCAGCGTGATCGGCAACTCCTTCATGAGGTCGATCGCGAGCAGCGCCCCAGCCGCGAGGATCGCCACCCGGGCGGCCGGGATCTCGACCCTCCACGCCACCCGGGCCGGTCCGGCGCCGAGCGTCCTGGCGCTCGCCACCGTGGCTGCCGGCACCCGGTCGAGCCCGGCCTCCACACCGTGGAAGCCGACCGCGAGGTACCGCACCGCCAGGGCGAACACGAGGCCGACGAGTGACCCGACGAGGATCACACCGCCCGGGACGATGCCGGAGCG
>JBEAPU010000016.1:0-4435 GCA_041164245.1 Actinomycetota bacterium
CTGGTTCTGCTGTTGCCGTTGTTCGGGGCTGCGGGTGCTCAGATGCTGCCGACGGTCATCATTGGCTCGCTGTCGGTTCACAGGAAGACCTGGAATCCGTGGATTCGGGTGTTGTGCGGGCTCCTGGCACTGGTTCTGCCTGTTGGCCTCGTCGGTGAGGTGCTGTTGGCTGATGTCAGTCTCTGGCGTGTACTGGGCCTGCTCATGTTCATCGCGACGTACGTGGCGGTTGTTTCCATGACAGCACCGATCTTTCGTCCACGACGTGCAGGCACCTCATCGATTCCAGAGAACCCCGATCTCTGAGATGCGTCTCGGAGGTCCGTTCGTCCTGAAAGTTGGGGATCGCTGTTCACGAGCCCAGCGCGACGTCGCGCATACCCCCGTGTCCAACCACTGGCGTGCCGCTGTTCGGACATGCCACGCAGCTACGAATCTTCATCGATCCGGACCTGCTCCAGTACGACGAGGTGTGGGCCGCGGCCGGCACATGGCATGACGTGTTCGGCATCGAGCACAACACGTCGGTCGAAGCGAGCGGGGGAGTGGTCACCGAGGTGAAGCGGAGCTGACACCCCGCTAGGACGGTGGCCGCAGATCAGCGACGATGATCTTCGTCATCTGCATCATCGCCTGGAAGGCGTACCCGCTGTCGTAGCCGTCGAGACCCTTCAGCGCACGTTCGAGGTCCGTGGGGATGATCTGCCAACTGATGCCCCAGCGGTCCTTGCACCAGCCGCACTGGCTCGGGCTGCCACCGTTGTCGGTCAGTGCGTCCCACAGCCGGTCGACGTCGTCCTGCGACTCGCAGGACACCTGGAAGCTGATCGCCTCACTGTGTCGAAACTGCGGTCCACCATTGAGGGCCACGAAGGGCTGACCGAGGATCTCGAACCCCACTGTGAGAACCGAACCAGCGGGGCGCTGAGCATCCTCTTGGTAGTAGCTGACCTCACCGAGATGCGACTCCGGGAAGAGTTCGGTGTAGAAACTCGCCGCCTCGAGAGCGTCATCATCGAACCAGAGATAGGTCGTCACACCGGTCGCAGCCACTCCGGGACCGTAGCAGTGGTCGTCCGAGCTCGATCCCGGCGATCGATGAGGCCACTCTCGGGGCCCGGTGAGACACACGACCGTGGGGGCGGCTGCGTGCCGTGGGTCGAGATGGTTGACTGTGCCCGTGGCGGAGACCTTCGAGGATCGTGACCTGTCCGGCTCGACGTTCTGGGGGGTTCGTCTCGACGGCTCCCTGTTCCGCGACGCCGTCCTCGACGGATCGACGTTCTTCCACACCGGGTGGCGGGACGTGACGATCGACGGCGAGATCGAGCGGCTCGTCGTCAACGGGGTCGACGTCACCGACTACGTCCACCGCAACGATCGCTGGTACCCGTTGCGGTACCGCCTCACACCGACGGATGCCGACGGGATCAGGTCGGCGTGGGTCGACCTCGAGAGCGAGTGGACGACATTGCTCGGACGCGTGTCGACGGCTGACCCGTCGATCGCCACGACGCCGGTCGACGGAGAGTGGACCCTGGTGGAGACCCTGCGACATCTGGTGTTCGCGATGGACAAGTGGATCATGTGGCCGCTGCTCGGTGACCGCTCCTTCACCCCGATCGGCCTCCCGAACACCGGCTCGCAGGGCCTCGACTGGCCGGGTCTCGACCCGCGTGCGTCGACGGACCTCGCGACCGTCCTCGAGATCCGTCGCCGACAGCACGAACGATTCCGTGGCTTCATCTCCGACCTCGACGTGGCAGCGCTCCCGGAGACCGTGGAGGTCCCGGAGAACGGGGAGGCGCCGACGATGATGTGTGTGCACGCCGTCCTCGAAGAGGAGTTCGAGCACCTGAGGTACATGGTGCGCGACCTCGCCAGGCTCGGACTCACCTGAGGGCAGGAGAGGGCCGGTTCCGGTGCGTACGCCGACCTGCTCATCCGCCGTCGGTACCATCCGGGCATGATCGAGGATCTGTGGATCGACGGTGGGGCTCGGCCCGGTGCGGCCGGAGACCGCTTCGACGTCATCGACCCGGCGACGGAGACGACCATCGCGAGCGTCGCCGACGGGTCGCCCGACGACGCGCTGGCGGCCTGTGAGGCCGCTGCCGGCGCGCAGCCGGGCTGGGCCGCGACGCCACCGCGCCAGCGTGCCGAGATCCTCCGGTCGTGCTGGCAGACCCTCGTCGACCACACGGACGAACTCGCCTCGCTGATCGTGCGCGAGCACGGGAAGCCGTTCGCCGACGCCCGTGGTGAGGTCGCCTATGGCGCCGAGTTCTTCCGCTGGAACGCCGAGGAGACCGTGCGCATCCGTGGGGAGATCGCGACCGCGCCGTCGGGGGCCAACCGGATGATCGTCCACCACCCCCCGGTCGGGGTGGTCGCGATGATCACCCCCTGGAACTTCCCGGCCGCCATGATCACGCGCAAGCTCGCCCCGGCCCTCGGTGCCGGGAACGCCGTGGTCATCAAGCCAGCCCCTGACACACCGCTCACTGCGCTGCGGATCGCGGAACTCCTCGGCGAGGCGGGAGTCCCGCCCGGTGTCGTGAACGTGGTCCCGACCACCCGGGCCGCCGAGTGGTTCGAGACCGTCGTCGATCACCGGGCCGTGCGGATGCTGTCATTCACCGGATCGACCGCGGTCGGCCGGACACTGCTGCGTCGCAGCGCTGACCGCGTGCTCAAGACCGTGATGGAACTCGGCGGGAATGCACCCTTCGTGGTCTTCGACGACGCAGACCTCGAACGGGCGGTGGAGGGTGCGATGGTCGCCAAGATGCGCCACTCGGCCGAGACGTGCACGGCGGCGAACCGCTTCTACGTCGAGGCCGGCGTCGCCGAGGAGTTCACCGAACGGTTGACCGAGGCGATGGCCGCAGTGCGGGTCGGCAACGGGTTCGACGAGGGAGTCAGCTGTGGCCCGATGATCAACCGGAGCGCGGTCGGGTCGATGGGCGCCCTCGTGCGGTCGGCGGTGATGGACGGTGCCCGAGTTCGCATCGGTGGCGAGCCGTCGCCCGGTCCGGGCTTCTTCTACCCACCGACGGTGCTGAGCGATGTCCACCACGGATCGTCGATCACGACGTCGGAGATATTCGGCCCGATCGCGCCCGTCATCACCTTCGACGACCACGAGCGCATGATCACCATGGCCAACGACACGGAGATGGGTCTGACCGGGTACGTCTACACCCGGGATCTGGCCAAGGGCCTCCGGACCGCTGAGCGCCTGCAGGCCGGGATGGTCGGTGTCAACCGCGGCGCGGTGAGCGACCCGGCCGCACCCTTCGGTGGGATGAAGCAGTCCGGTCTCGGTCGCGAGGGCTCCACCGAGGGCATCTACGAGTTCTGCGAGACCCAGTACATCGCCACCGACTGGTGACGGGCCGATCCTCCGTCAGACGGTGAAGGCCCGGCCGTCGAACCGGTCGATCGTGGTGAACTCCTCGACCGCCTTGCGACGCAGCTTCGTGAGTTGCCTGACAGGATGTCCGAGCGGGACGAGTGCGGCGATCGCGTGGTGCTCCGGCACCCCGAGGAGCTTCTGGCAGGCGGCCTCGCTCGTCGCCAGATAGGTCGTGAGGACCCCTCCGAGGCCGAACGAGCGGGCGGCGAGCAGGATGTTCCAGACGAACGGGTAGATCGACGCCCCGCTGATCACCCCGACGCGATCGAGCCCCGAGTCGAAGCTCGCGACGACGCTGAGATCGACCGTGATCACGAGGACGACCGGTGCCTCCACCATCTCGCTGAGACCCGGGAACGGCTTGTCATTCGCCATCTCAGCCTCGATGTCGACCGCCGACGGAACGATCGTGTTCCACGGCGCCTCCCCGGCTGCGACCTGAGCGAGGTAGAGGTTCGTCGCCGGCTTGATCAGAGGGATGAAAGCCTCCCTGGTGGCGCGGTCACGCACGACCGTGACGTGCCAGCCCTGACGGTTGCCACCGTTGGGTGCGAACCGCGCCATGTCGAGGATTGCATGCAGCGTCTCGTCGTCGACTGGTTCATCCGTCCACTCCCGGCAGGAGAAGGTCGTCCGCATCACCTCGGCTATGTCCATGTGCGACACCGTAGTTGCGCCGAGGGGACAGCGGCTCCATCAGGGTCGCAGGCGTGACCGGAGACGCTCTCTGACCACCGGCCACTCCGCGGCCAGGATCGAGTACATCGCCGTGTCCCGCACCGCGCCATCACTGGCTCGCATGTGGCTGCGCAGCACACCCTCGAACACGCCACCGACCCGCTCGATGTTGGCGCGTGAGCGTGCGTTCCGGGCGTCCGTCTTGATCGTCACCCGGTGCACAGCGAGGACGTCGAAGGCATGGGCGAGCATCAGGAGCTTCGCATCGGTGTTGGCGCCGGTCCGTTGCGCGCTCGGCGTCAACCACGTCCCGCCGATCTCGACCGCGTCGGGCGGAAC
>JBEAPU010000017.1:0-13019 GCA_041164245.1 Actinomycetota bacterium
GCCACCGAGGTCACCACGACGATCTCCGACACCACCTCCACCAGCACCGTCGACGACCCGGCCGGCATCGACTCGCTGGTGCTGCGGGCTGACGGTGTCGGGTCCCTGCGCTTCGGCACGAACATCGTCCCGGTCATCGACACCCTCGCGGTGATCCTCGGCGAGCCGCTCTCCGACCAGGCGTTCTCCTACCCGGTCAGTGGTGGACCGGGCTTCACCGACCAGTTCGGCGACTTCGGGTTCGTCCAGCCGTTCGGTCGACAGACGTGCTTCGGCAACGAGCTGTGCATCGAGGCTGGCGGGCCGAGTCCGGCCGACCTCGTCTTCGTCGGCTGGTCGCAGTACGAGGCCGCCGCCGACACGCTCGCCACCGGCGACGGTGTCGGGGTCGGTGACCGCTGGTCGGAGCACACAGCCCTGATCGATGTCGACGAGGGCGGGTGCTTCGCCTTCGGCACCGGGTCGATCGGACGCATCGCACTCGACCTGCAGTCGTCGGGGACGATGTTCTCCGCCCCCGACGGCAGCGGGGGTTTCGTCACCGCCACCCCCGATCCGGGCGAGGTCACCATCGTCGGTCTCTCGGCGGGTGACCTGCGCGTCAGCCTCTTCGCCGACTGCTGATCATGCGCCTGTCGGTCGACCGCACCGAACTCGAGTTGCGTCCCGGATCGCCGGCGCGACTGACCGCCGAGGTCCACAACACCGGCGACGCCGCCGAGATGGTCGGTTTCTCGGTCGATCTGCCCGGCACGGCGTGGGTGACCACCGGCCAGCCGGTGGTGCGGGTCTCGCGGGCCGAGACGGTGTTCGTCTCGGTCGACATCCACGTCGGGCTCGACGTGGTCGCCGGACAGCACGACCTGCTGCTGTGGGTGCGGTCGCACCTCGATCCGGCCGTCGCCGTGGCGCAGCGGATCCGGGTGACCGTCGCACCGGTGCCGGACGCCCGGCTCGTGATCGCCCCGTCCGTCGTCGGCGGGCGCACCGGGGCCGAGTCGTCGGTCACGGTGGCCAACGCCGGCAACACGCCGTTGCGGATGACGCTCGGCACCACCGACCCGGCCGGCGAGGCGACGGGGGTCGTGACGCCCTCGGTGGTCGACCTCCCGGTCGGTGGTTCGGCCGAGGCCCGGTTGGTGGTGCGTGCACCGGCGCGGCGGGTCGGGATCCCGATCCGGCGACTCGTCGGGGTCACGGCGAGTGGTGAGTCGCCGACCGGGCCGGTCGTCGTCGAGCAGTTCCTCACCTTCCACCATCGGCCGACGGTCCGTCGGGCCGTGGTCGCCCGGGCCGTCCCCGCTCTCGCGGTCCTGATCGTCCTGCTGCTCCTCGTGCTCGTCCGTCCGGGCGGCGGCACCGAGGTCGGCAAGCTCGTCGCCCCGGGTTTCTCCGCCTCGGTCGACGGTGTCGCGGTCGGCGGTCTCGCCGGTCGGGTCGTCGCCGAGGGTGACGGCTCGGCGGTGGTCGGGGCCCGGGTCGCCGCGCAACGGCTCAGCGGCACGGCGACCGTGGTCGAGATCGCCTCGGTGGCCACCGATGCCGACGGCTCGTTCTCCTTCACCGCCCTCCCGGCCGGTTCGTACCGGCTCGTCGTCGGGGCTCCCGGTTTCGACGAGCGGGTCATCGACCCGGCGGGCACCGTCATCCCCGACACCGACCTCGACATCGAGGCGATCGGCCTCTCCGGTCGCGCCGCCCGGGTGTCGCTGCCGGTCGAGGTCGCCGATCCGGCGGCGGTCGGGTCCGGTGAGGTCTCGGTGACGGTGGTCGCGGTCCACGACCGGGACACCTCGAGCGTCGTCGGGGTCGCCCTGCCCATCGGCGGTGACCGGGTCGACGTGGTGTTGTCCGACCTCCTCGCACCAGCCGTCCACCGGGTCACGATCAGCGCCCCCGGTCATCGTGAGCGCACCCTCGACGTCGCGGTCACCGCCGCCGGCGAGCTCGACCTGCCGACGGTGGCGCTGACCGCCGAACCGGCGTCGATCGCCGGTCGGGTGATCGACACCGCCGCAGTGCCCCTCGGCGGTGTGACGGTGCGGGCGACGGCCGGGGCGGTGACGGTCGACACGACCACCGACGCCGTGACCGGCGAGTACCGCCTGACCGATCTGCCGACCCCGGCGACCTACGTGGTCGAGTTCGTCGCGGATGGCTACGCCGTGCAGACCGTCGCCGTCGACGTGGCGGCGGGGGAGGAGCGCCTCGCGGTGAACGGGTCGCTGCTCGGTGCGACCGGGTCGCTCACCGGCGTGGTGCGCGACGCCGATGGCGAACCGATCGGCTCGGCTCGCGTCGTGGTCCGCGGGGAGGGTTCGGTCACCACGACCGCGACATTGACCGGGGCGGCTGCGTCGGGGGGCCCCGGCTCGTATCGGGTGTCGGGACTCGCCGTTCCGGGCACGTACACGGTGACCGTGACCGCTCCCGGGTTCCTCGGTCAGACCCGGTCGGTCACCTTCGTCGTCGCCTCGGCCGACTCCGAGCTGGATCTCGCCCTGACCCGTTCGACGGGGTCGGTGTCGGGGACGGTCGTGGCCGGCGGGACACCGGTCGGCGGGGCGACGGTTCGGATCGACGATGGACGCTCGGCGCGTACTGTCACCTCGGCCAGCAACCCGCCGGGCGCGTTCGGGTTCACGTCGCTCGAGCCCGGCTCGTACACGGTCCGGGTCTCGCTCGCCGGCTACGACGATCGGGTGCATCTGGTGCGGGTCGGGGCCGGCAGCGTGTCGAGCGTGACGACCGACCTCGGGAGTGCACGCTGATGTTCATCCAGGTGCGACCCGCGACGCTCGAGATCGCGGCCGGCGCCTCGGCCGAGGTCGAGGTCACGGTCATCGACCCGCCCGCCGGTGTCCCCGGCCGTCTCGAGGTTCTGCTCGCCGGGGTCGAGCCGGAGTGGGTGACCCGGGTCGACGGGTCGCCGGACGACATGTCGCTGCGGGCCGTCGACGGCCGTCTCGTGGCCCGTCTCTCGGTGGCGGTCCCGGGTGATCATCCGGCGACCGAGCGGCTCCTCGCCGTCGGTGTCCGTCCCGAGGGCGACCGTCGGGGAGCGGCCTTCGAACGACTGCCGCTCCGCGTCGTCGACCGGGTCCCGGTCCGGGTGTCGACGGACCCGTCGATCGCCACCGGTGGGTCCCGTGTCGAGGCGCGTCTCGTGATCGCCAACGACTCCGATCGTGAACTGGTCGTGACCCCCGTCGGCGAGGACGACGAGGGGGTGGTGGGGTTCCGGTTCGAACGCGAGCGGATCGAGGTCCCGGGGTCCTCCCATCGCAGTGTCGGCGTCCGGATCACCGGTTCCCGCCCGATCGTCGGCGCGTCGGTCCGGCGCACGGTCCGGGTCGGGGTCGACGTCGGCGAGCGGGTGCTCGTCGACCTCCCGGTCGTGCGACGCCCGGTGCTGCCGACGTGGTCGCTCGTGCTCGTCGCGCTCGTCATCGGGCTCGTGTCGGCGTTGGTCCTCGGCGACTCGTCCGTGTTCGACCGCGACCCCAACGCGGGCGACGGCCCGGTCGTGCTCGCGCCGGCCGACGGGTCGGGCGGCGGCGTCGCCGAACTCGACCTCCCGGGCGGTGCGATCACCGGTTCGGTGATCGATGCGTCGGTCGGCGATCCGGTCGCCGGGGCCCTCGTCGAGTTGTTCGCCGTCGACGACCCCGTCGACACGTTGACCACGGCGGCCACCGACGCGGACGGTCGCTGGCGGCTCGGCGGTGTCGCGCCGGGGGAGTTCACGGTGCGCGTCTCGGCATCGGGTTTCGCCGCGGTGTGGCTCGGTGGGGTGGAGCGGTTCACCGAGGCGGCATCGGTGACGGTGACCGGTGACGCGTCCCGTCCCGTCGATGTCGAGCCGATCGTGCTCGACGGTGAGGCGGGTTCGGTCAGCGGTCGCCTGATCGGCGCAGACCTCGGTGGGCTGGTCGTCACGGCGACGCCGACCGGCGGGGAAGCGCCGATCGCATCGGCGGTCGTCGACGCCGGGTCGGGCGGGGTGTTCAGCCTCGCCCCGCTCCCGACGCCGGGGCGGTTCGTGATCCGTGTCGCCGGCGGTTCGGGTGAGACGTTGACGGAGCACACGCTCGCCCTGGCCGCGGGTCGCGACGACACGTCGCTGGCCCTCGTCGTGCCGCAGGGGCCGGGTCGGATCACCGGGACGGTGGTCACCGGGGCCGGGCCGCTCGGCGGGGCGACGGTCGAGGTGGCGGACGGGCGGTCGACGATCCGCACGATCGCCCTGACTCAGGGAGCGGTCGGCTCGTTCGCCGTCGACGGGTTGTCGGTGCCGGGTCGCTACACGGTCACCGTCGCTCGACCCGGCTTCGCGGCGGAGTCCCTCGCCGTCGACCTGACGGCGGTCGATCCCGCCGTCGACCTCGAGGTGCCGCTCGTCACCGCGGCCGGGACGGTGACCGGTCGGGTCGTCGGGCCGGACTCGGTCGGCATCGGCGGGGTCGAGGTGCGGGCGACGAGTGATGGTGTCGACGTCGTGTCGGCGAGCATCGATGGTGACACCGATCTGGCCGGGACGTTCACGCTGGTCGGCCTGCCGATCCCGGGGACGTACACCTTGACCTTCGGCGTCGACGGACGGCGACCGGTGACGCGCGAGGTCCGGCTGACGGCTGATTCCCGTCCGGCTCCGGTGACCGTGACCATGATCCAGGAGGCGGTCATGGTGGCCGGGACGGTCACCGGTCCGGACGGTGCCGGGCTCGGCCGGGTGAACATGGTGCTGTCCGACGGTGTGCGGGTCCGGTCGTCGACGTCGGCCGACGAGCCGCTCGGCCGCTTCGAGTTCTCCGCCGTCGCCCCCGGGTCGTACACGTTGACCGCGCGGCGGCCGGGGGCCGAACCGGTCGTGGTGTTGGTCAGCGTCCCCGACGGCGTGGCCGAGGGCGCGGGGCTCGATGTCGAGGTGCCGGTGTCGGTGGGGCCGGCGGCCGCGGTCACCGGTCGGGCGGTGATCGCCGGGTCGGTGCCGGCACCCGGCGTGATCGTGCGGCTCTTCCGACTCGCCGACTACCCGGGTGCGGCGTCGGCAGCCGTGGCGACGGCGGTGGCCGATGCCGACGGACGTTTCACGCTGTCGGGTTTCGAGGCACCGGCGGACCTGGTCGTGGCGGTGTACGCGTCGGCGACCGCGACGTCGGCGTCGGTCACGGTCTCGACCCGGCCGGCGGTCGCGACCACGACGGACGTCGGTGAGGTGCTCGTCCCCTGAACGTCAGCGTGCCGCGAGGCACAGGACCTCGCTCGGCGTCTCGACCCATCCGATGCCGTCCCCGCACAGTGCGGGCTCGGTCCGGACCTGTCGGGGGCCGTCGTCGTCGAGTCCGCCGGGGACGGCGAGCGAACGGACGAGTGCGAGTTTGGCCCGCTCGGGGACGTCGGTCGGGATGCCGACGCCGACGGTGACCGAGTCGATCGCCGTCCGGGTCTGACGTCCGATGGTGCCGTCGATGGTCAGGTCGACCCCGAGCCCGACGAGGATCGACTGGATCTCCTCGACCTCGGCGTCGGTCAGCGGGTCGTCTCCGTGGGCGAGGGCATCGGTCACGGTGAGGTCGGCATCGTCGCAGGTCGAGGGGCGGACGAGCCCCTCGTCACCGGTGGTCACACAGCTGCCGACGGCCCACTCGAGGACGACGACGGGGGCGATGGTGGTCGTCACCGGCACGGTCGTGGTCGGGACGGTCGTCGTCGCGACCGTCGTCTCGGTCGTGTTGCGCCCGTCCCACCAGTCGAGCGCTCGGGGGATGGCGACGAAGCCGGCGACGACGAGCAGCGGCACGAGCAGGACGATGGCACCGACGACGATCAGCGTCTTCTTCGACCCCCTGGCGTCGGCATCCTCGATCGGTGTCGTGTCCTCGGTGTCGGTGACGGTGGAGCCCTCGGGCACGATGACCTTCATGCCCTTGGGGACCTTGAAGCCGCTCGGGAGCTTGGCGTTCCTCGGGAGCTTGATGTTGTTGAGTCCCTTGCCGGTGTAGCGGCGGACATTGCTCTCGGCCTTGGCGACGACGCCGACCCGTCGACGCAGTTCGCGCCTGATGAGGTTCCCGACGTTGATCGCCACGACGGGCATTGTCGCACATTTCCTACATCGGCGGACAGGGCGCCGGAAGCGAGAACACGGCCCGCGTCCCCCCGCCGGGTGGGTGCCCGATGTCGAGGGTGCCTCCCATCCGCTGGAGGAGTTCCCCGACGAGCAGCAGCCCGAGCCGCCCGGTCGGGGCGTTCGGGTCGAAGCCCGGGCCCGAGTCCTCGACGACGATGTCGCGTCGGCAGCGGTCGGCGGTTGCGGTCGCCTCGCCGACGATGACCCTGACCGGCGTTCCGGCCGGGGTGTGTCGCAGGGCGTTGCCGATCAGGTTGGTGAGGACCCGGCGGACCAGGTGCGCATCGGCGGTGACGAGAGCATCGTCGTCGGGCCGCTCGACGGCGATCGGGAGCGTGTCACCGTGCACGACCAGCAGTTCGGCGCACACGCCCTCGATCAGGTCGGCGAGCGCCACGTCGTCGACCGCGGGAGAGTGTCGATCGGGATCGAGGTGGTCGAGTTCGCCGAGGAGGGCGGCGAGGTGCTGGGCCGACCCGGCGGCCCGGTCGAGGTGCGCCGCCACAGCGGGGTCGGTGTTGTCGAGTCGGGCGAGATCGACGAAGCCGAGCACGGCGTGCAGCGGTGATCGCAGGTCGTGGACGATCCGTCGCACGTCTGGTCCGTCGGCCGGATCCATGCCGGAAGTATTCCATCGGCGACGGCCGATCGGACCGTGGCCAGTTGTCCGAACGGTGTGATTCGAATGCGCAACCGATGGTGCCGGTTGGTGAACCTTCATCCTCGTGCGTAGTCAGTCCTGGCTTCCCGGGGTCCGAGTCCGGGGTCGTACGACCCGACGGTCGGCTCGTGTGGGAACGTCCGCCGTGCTCGTCCTGGGGGCCGGACTGCTCGCATCCTGCGGTGGCGGCGGTGAGATCCGGGCCGAGTCCGGTGAGGTCGTCGCCCCGGGGAGTTGGTCGGTGTTCGACCTGCGTCCGGGCGACTGCCTCGATGCGGCCGACGCCGAGGGCGACATCTCCGACGTGACGCTGGTGCCGTGCGCCGACCCGCACACCCAGGAGGTGTTCGCCACGGTCGAGAACCCCGACTCGGTGTACCCGGGGGCGTCCGAGTTGGCGGTGTGGGCCGATGCCGCATGCCTCGCCGAGTTGCGGTCCGAATTGGGCCTGACGCTCGCCGACGGTCTCTTCGTGTCCTACCTGCTGCCGAGCTTCGACGGGTGGAACAAGAACGAGGATCGATCCGTCGTCTGCGTGCTCGTCTTCCCGACGAAGGGCTCGGTGACGGGTTCCTACGTGGCCGGGGACGCCGTCGAGGTCGCCGTCACCACGACGTCCGAGGCGGGTGCCTGAATGGGCATCCTCGTCTCCTCCGGCGCCATGATGATGTGCACCTTCGGCGCCGCTCCGAGCACGCTCAATGTTCTTCCGGTGGGAATGGTGAACGCCGGCGGGCCGCCGGCTGCCACCATCATGGACAACAAGCCGATGGTCAACATCGCCCCCTTCGGGATGTGCATGTCGATGGCGAACCCGCAGGTGGCCGCGGCCACGGCGGCGGCGATGGGTGTCCTGACCCCGATGCCGTGCATTCCCAACATCCCGGCACCGTGGGTGCCCGGCGCGCCGACCGTGATGATCGGCGGGAACCCGGCGCTCAACAATTCCTCGAAGTGCATCTGCGCCTTCGGCGGCTCGATCTCGATCACCGTCCCCGGTCAGTTCACGGTGATGGTCCCATGAACCGGCTCGCCACCCACCCGGTATCCAACAGTCGCCACCATGGTGAAGTGTTGTCCACCCGTTGTCCGGAGCCCCTATCCGGCACATTCGTCCTGATGTATGGTTTTTACTCCCACACGAGTTGGAGGTAACCATGCCCAGTTATTTGACCCCTGGCGTCTACATCGAGGAAGTGCCCTCAGGCTCCGCCAGCCTGTCCGCGGGCGCGACCGCCATCGCTGCCTTCGTCGGATTCACCGAGAAGGCCCCCAAGGACGATCCCACCGATCCCGAGGGTCTCAAGCCCCGCCTCGTGACGAACTGGGCCCAGTTCGAGTCGCTGTACGGCGGCTTCGTCCCCGGTGCCATGCTTCCGCACTCGGTCTACGGCTGGTTCCTCAACGGCGGCTCGGTCTGCTACATCGTTCGCATCCCGCACAACAAGCCGTCGGAGGAGCCCGGTCAGATGGCGCTCCCGGCAGCCGACCGGGCCATCGGCCAGGTCCTCGAGTTCGAGTCGATCGGCCCGGCCGACGGCATCTCCGTCGCGGTCAGCAACGGCCACCCGATCGAGGTCGAGGACGGCGATCCCATCCCGACCTTCGACGTCGAGGTCGTCAAGGACGGCAAGGTCGTCGAGACCTACGAGGGTGTCACCCTGTCCTCCGACAACAACGTGGTCACCGCCACCGCCGAGTCGCAGTACGTGAAGGTCGCCACCAAGGTCGACGTCACTCCCGACCTCGACCTGAACCTCGCCCAGCCCAAGCCGGGCATCTACCCGATCGTGCCGGCCCCGCGCGAACCGCTCACCGTCAAGGCCGCGACCTTCGCCGGTTCCGAGACCGCCCGCAACGGCATCAACGGTCTCGTGATCGCCGACGACGTCACGATGGTGCTGGTGCCGGACCTGGTCACCGCCGCCACCAAGGAGGACGGCTCGATCGACCTCGGCATGTGGAAGGCGGTGCAGACCGCGGTCATGAACCACTGCGAGGGCCAGGCCAACCGCATGGCCGTGCTCGACGCGCCCCCGGGGATGTCGGTGCAGCAGATCAAGGAGTGGCGCACCGACGTCGCCATGTACGACTCGGCCTTCGCCGCCTTCTACTACCCGTGGATCAAGGTGTCGAACCCGGTCCCGACCAACGGTGACGACGAGATCCTCGTCCCGCCGTCGGGCCACATGGCCGGCCTGTGGGCCCGAGTCGACGACACCCGTGGCGTGTGGAAGGCCCCGGCCAACGAGATCGTGCGCGGTGCGCTCGATGTCGAGATCCCGATCACCAAGGCGGAGCAGGGTCTGCTCAACCCGATCGGCATCAACTGCATCCGTCCCTTCGGCACCCGCGGCATCCGCGTGTGGGGTGCCCGCACACTCTCCTCGGACAGCGACTGGCGCTACATCAACGTGCGTCGCCTCTTCAACATGATCGAGACCGCGATCATGGAGGGCACCCAGTTCGCCGTGTTCGAGCCGAATGACCAGAAGCTCTGGGAGGGCGTGAAGCGCACCGTCGGTGCGTTCCTCCGTGGCCTCTGGCGTGACGGCGCCCTCTTCGGCGCCACTCCGGACCAGGCCTTCTTCGTGAAGTGCGACGCCGAGAACAACCCGCCCGACTCGATCGACGAGGGCAAGTTGATCGTCGAGGTGGGTATCGCACCGGTGAAGCCGGCCGAGTTCGTCATCTTCCGTATCAGCCAGCTGAAGGACTCCTCGTCCTGATCGGACGAGGGGACCTTCCCCGAGTACCCAACACACAACAACACCGAAGGAGTGACACGCCGTGAGCGATCATGATGCAGAATATTTGGGTTCCCAGTTCGGTCTGGAGATCGACGGTGTCGAGCTTGCTCGATTCACCGGGATCTCCGGACTGGGCTACGAGAGCGAGGTCGTGACCTTCCAGGACACGCTCGCCGACGGCAAGATCGTCACCCGCAAGCGGCCCGGGCGCATCAGCTTCCCGGACATCGTCCTCAAGCGTGGGCTCTCCGCTGACAACGCCCTCGTCGACTGGTACCAGACCGTCGTCGACGGTGCCGTCGAGCGCAAGAGCGGCTCGATCGTGATCTACGACCAGACGTCGAGCGAGATCGGTCGTTGGAACTTCGAGAACGCGTGGATCTCCAAGTGGAGCGCCTCCGACCTCGATGCCGGAACCGACGACATCATGATCGAGGAGATCACCATCGCGCACGAGTACATGGAGCGCGCCTGATCCTGAACTGATCGGGCGGGACTTCAGTACCACGGAGGTGGGATAACGTGTCAGGCTTGCGCACCGAATTCGACTTCATCCTCCCCAAGGGCCTCGTCGACGACGACGGCACCCTGCACCGGGAGGGGACGATGCGGCTCGCCACGGCTCGGGACGAACTCGAGCCATTGCGCGATCCGAAGGTGCGCGACGCCGACGACCCGTATCTCACGATCGTGGTGCTGTCGAGGGTCGTGGTGAACCTCGGGACGAAGTCCCGGGTCACCCCTCGGGACATCGAGGGTCTGTTCGCCGCCGATCTCGCCTATCTCCAGGATTTCTACAGCGTTGTCAACTTCGGTACGGAGGATGAGATCGAGGCACTCGTCTCATCCGTCGAGGAGACCCGATCCGCCGCCCGGCCACGTCGTGGCGGCGGATCGGTGATCCCCGATCCCGTCGATGAGGCCCCCCGTGGTGCGGTGTCATCGTTCGACGGTGGAGACACCGACGATGATGATGACGACGATGACGATGACGACGCACCCGTCGTCACGGCCCCGCGACGGGCTCGCATCGAAGAGGTGAAGCGATCGGGCGGCCCGGTCGCTGACCCTGATGCATGAAGCGCTACCCGGAGACCGCGCTCTGGGATGAGGTGGCCTACCTCGCATACCACCTGCACTGGCCGCTGCACGATCTGCTCGATCTCGCCCACCGTGATCGGGTCCGGTTGATCAACATCGTCGCCGAGTTGAACCGGCGGTCGATCGACAGTCTGCGCAATCCCTGACATGGCAAAGAAATCCTCGTCTGGTGGCAAGAACCAGAAATCCTCCGGTGGCAAGGATCACCTTTTCCAGAACGCCGTCTCGCTGACGACGACGTTCCTGCTCGAGGTGGACGGCCACAAGATCGGTCGCTTCCTCTCGGTGAGCGGCCTGTCGATGTCGGTGAGTGTCGAGACCTACGAAGAGGGTGGCGAGAACGACTTCGAGCACAAGTTCCCCGGTCGCGTGAGTTGGGACAACCTCGTCTTCACGCGTGGGATCACGAACGACGACAACCTCTTCAAGTGGTTCGACAAGACAGTCGGGGCCGGGTACACCGGCAGTGGGAAGTTCGCTCGGACCACTGCGGGAGTGACGATGATCTCGGCCAGCGGGAAGCGCCTGCGTACGTGGAAGATCGAGGGGGCCTTCCCGGTGCGCTGGAAGGGCCCGGAGTTCGATGCCAGCAGCGACGACGTGCCGACGGAGGAGTTGGAGGTGGCCCACCATGGATTCACATCCGAGAGCTTCTGACCCTGAGGCCGAGGATTCGGGGGTCCAACGAGCCCTCACCACACTCCGTCGCAGTGTGGTGTCCCCGATCCCCCGGGTCGGGGTCGTCCTCCGCTCGACGTTGGCGTTCGGCCGTCGTCTCGGCGTCGGTCTCGGGAACCGAGAGGCGACGCGTTTCCCCGTCTCGATGGATTCGGTCCGGGTGCCCGACGGAGCTTGGCACCTCCCCCAGGCCGAGGAGGTCCAGAGCGGTCCGGTCGACACGCAGATGATGGCGCTCCGAGCCGCGATGAACCGCAACAAGGTGTCGAAGCAGTCGGCGCCCGCCAGTCGTGGAGTGCCGATCGTGGCGCGGCGCATGGGCCGCACGATGAAGGGTGAGGCCGTCGGGCCATCGGGTCTCACCCGTCGCATGAAGGCGAACGAGTCGACGATCCCGAGGAACGAGAGCCACGGTGCCGACCGGGCGGCGTCGGGGCGTGTCGCACCCGAGGATCCGATGGAGCTGCTGCGCCGAGGCATGCAGGCCCGTCGCGACGGCACGGCACCCCCGCCGGCTCCCGCCCCTGCTCCGGGCCGCCCGCCGGCGCGTCCGGCTCCCTCATCTCCGGGTGTGCGGCGCTCGGCTGTTCCGGCCCCGGCCCAGCAACGACCGGCACCCCGTGGTCGCAGTGGTCCGCGGCCCCCGCGCTCGGCCGATGACAGCGACACCGGCTCGAGTGCCCGAGGCCCCGACGGTCCCGCCACCCATGACCCGGCTCCGGCCCGTCGTGCCGCATGGTCGTCGCCGGCGGGAGCCGTCGACCGTTCGCGGGCTCTTCGCCGTCGGGCGGCGCGCCCGGTACCGACGGCGAGTCGTCGGCGTCCGGTGACATCACCGTCGACGCCGCCGTCCCGGGTCGGACCGGTGGCAGCGACGGTGTCGGCAGCGAGCGCCCCCGGCACGCCTGCGCTCCGGCGGTCCACGAGCCGTCAGGTCTCGGTACCGGGCGCGGCGTCACCGAGCACGGCGGTTCCCACCTTGGGGGTGCGGCCACACGAGACCTCGCCGGCTGGCGTGGCGCGCCGGGCACTCGGTTTCGCCGTCGCCCGATCGGTCGCCGGTGGCGTCGCGTCGCCGACGTCGGGACGGTCCCCGGTCACGTCGGCACCATCGGGAGCCGACATCGTCGCCGATCGCAGTCGGCCGCTCGCCGAACGGGTCGCGGCTCTGGCGGGCACGCCGGCCCCCTCGGCGGCCAGCGCCGCGTCGCCGTCCATGTCGCCGTCGATGTCTCCGGTCGTCTCCTCTGCATCGCGAGCGACGGTGTACCGGTCGGCGTCGAGCGCGGCCGTCGGTCGGCTGCTCGAGTCCAGCCCGGAATCGTCGTCCCCGGGTCGGCAACCCGCATCGGGCCCGGTCGTTTCGCGCGCGTCGTCGAACGCGGTCTCGCGCCTGCTCGGGTCGGGGCGCGTCGAACGTCCGGCACCGATCCGAGTGGCGACCGCAGGAAACGACCGTCCGGCGGTACTGCGATCCGCCGAGTCGGTTCCGGTCGCGCCGTCCGCCGGCCGCCGGGCGGCGGTGACATCGACTCCTGCGCCGGTCGCGACATCGTCCGGGTCGCCCATGTTCCGGTCCGACGCCCCGGTGTTGCGTTCGCCGGCCTCGGCAGCATCCGACTCCCGGGCCCGGACCGGTCCATCCGGTCCGGCGAACCCCATCCCGGCGACCGAGAGCCCCGCCCGGTCGACGTCA
>JBEAPU010000018.1:0-4526 GCA_041164245.1 Actinomycetota bacterium
AGGCCCCGGTTCACCTTGCGCCACAGGATCGGCGACACCTCGTAGCCGTAGAGGCGGTCGAGGATGCGGCGCGTCTCGGCCGCGTCGACGAGCCCGTAGTCGATGCCGCGCGGGTTGGCGACGGCATGGTCGATCGCGGCCCGGGTGATCTCGTGGAACACCATCCGCTTCACCGGCACGGTCGGCTTCAGGTACTCGAGGAGATGCCACGAGATGGCCTCGCCCTCGCGGTCCTCGTCCGTTGCGAGGTAAAGCTCGGACGCACCCTTCATGAGCGCCTTCAGGTCGCGCACCACCTGCTTCCCGCGCTCGGTGAGCTCATAGGTGGGTTTGAAGCCGTTGTCGACATCGACCGCGAGTCCCTTGGAGGGCAGGTCGGCCACGTGGCCGACCGAGGCGCGCACGTCGAACTCGTCGCCGAGGAACTTGGCGATCGTCTTGGCCTTGGCGGGCGACTCGACGATCACCAGTGGGCGTCCGGAGGAGCTCTTCGTGGTGGCCATGGGTCTGGGGAGTGTGCCGTGCGGCGGGGGTGCCGGCAACCGGGACGGTACCTAGTGTGTGGCCATGCCGGCCACCGCCACGCGAACCGTCTGGGTCCTCGCCGACCAACTCGACGGTCGTCTCGCGCACCTGGCCGACGCCGATCCGGCGACGACCACGGTGCTGATGGTGGTGTCGCGCGCCAAGGTCCGCTCCGCCCCGTGGCATCGCCAGCGGCTCCACCTGATCCTGACGGCCATGCGGCGATTCGCCATCGATCTCGAGGGCCGCGGCTTCACCGTCGACTGGCGGGTCGCCGACGACATGACGACCGGTGTCGAGGGACACATCGCCGAGTTCGCCCCGGCCGGTGTGACCGTGATGGAACCGATGAACCGGTCGGGTCAGCGCCTGATGGAGCGCCTCGCCACCCGCTTCCCGCTCGAGATCGTGCGCTCCGATCAGTTCCTGTGCCACCGGGACGACTTCGTCGCCTGGGCCGAGGCCCACCGACGACGCGACGGGTCGGTGCTGCTCGAGGACTTCTACCGCTGGCAACGCCGTCGACTCGACATCCTGATGGAGCCCGACGGTGAACCGCTCGGCGGCCGCTGGAACCTCGACCACGACAACCGCCTGCCTCCGCCGGCCGACGGTGGCACCTGGCCGACCGCCCCGGTCGACCCACCGGACGATGTCGACGCCGCGATCACCGCCCTCATCGACGACCTCGCGCCCGCCGTCGTCGGCGCACCACCCGACGGCACCTGGGCGACGAGTCGGACCGGTGCGCTCGCCCGCCTCGACCACTTCGTCGCGCACGCCCTCGAGGGCTTCGGTCCGTACGAGGACGCGATCGTCGGCCATCACTGGCACCTGAACCACTCGATGCTCAGCCCGTACCTCAACCTCGGTCTGCTGCACCCGCGCGAGGTGGTCGACGCCGTCGTCGCCGCGGGCACGGAGCGCGACCTCCCGCTCAACTCCATCGAGGGTTTCGTGCGCCAGGTGATCGGCTGGCGCGAGTACGTCCACGGGGTCTACTGGTGGCGCGGCGCCGAGTACGCGACCGCCAACCACTTCGGTGACTCGGGCGTCCTTCCACCGGCGTTCGCCGGCGCGCCGACGCAGATGAACTGCGTCGCGCACACCGCCCGATGGGTTCACGACCACGGCTGGACGCACCACATCCCGCGGTTGATGGTGCTCGCCAACCTGGCGACCCTCGCCGGGGTGGAGCCGTCAGCCGTGGTGCGCTGGATGTGGTCGTCGTTCGTCGACGGCGCCGAGTGGGTCATGGTCCCCAACGTCATCGGGATGGGCATGTACGCCGACGGCGGGTCGATGAGCACGAAGCCCTACGTCGCCGGGGGCAACTACATGTCGAAGATGACCGACTTCTGTCGCGGCTGCTCCTTCGACCGCTCCGCTCGTACAGGTGAACGGGCGTGCCCCTTCACCACCCTCTACTGGGACTTCCTCGACCGGCACCGGGACGTCCTCGGTCGCAACAACCGACTCGCCCAGCCGTACGCGAACCTGCGGCGTCTCGCCGATGTCGATGAGGTGCGCGCCCGAGCCGTCGAGGTGCGGTCAGCGCTGTCGACGGGGACGCTGTGAACGCTGCGTCGGTGCCCG
This sequence comes from Actinomycetota bacterium, assembly GCA_041164245.1. Taxonomy (GTDB): domain Bacteria; phylum Actinomycetota; class Acidimicrobiia; order Acidimicrobiales; family Ilumatobacteraceae; genus Casp-actino5. The sequence goes on from JBEAPU010000018.1 coordinate 2,122, forward strand.
ACCGGCGGCTCGGGTGGAACGACGCGGCCGAGGCCGACTGGGATCGCCTCGGCCGACCCGTCTCCCACGGCACGCCGGGGCGCGTGTCGCGTCTCGACCGGGGCTGGAGCAGCGTCATGCGCTCCGCCGACGACGCCGAACCGTTGCGGGTGCGCAACATAGGTGCGCCGGTGTCCGTCGGCGACTGGGTCGTGGTCGACCCGGAGGGCGAACGGATCGAGCACGTCCTCGACCGCACCTCGGCGTTCGTGCGCCGGGCCTCGCACGAGGGTGACCGGGCAGAGGCGGACGTGCTGGCCGCGAACATCGATGTGGTGTTCCTCGTCCACTCGCTCACGGCACCGCCGAACCAGCGCCGCCTCGAGCGCGAACTCGTGCTCGCCTTCGACTCGGGTGCCCGACCCGTCGTCGTTCTCACCAAGGTCGACGCCGTCGACGACCCGGAGCCGGCCCGGGCCGAACTCGAGTCGGTCGCCCTCGGCGTGCCGGTGCTCGTGGCGAGCGGCATCAGCGGGGTCGGTGTCGGGGCGATAGCCGCCCATGCCGAGGGGAACCGGACCCTGGCCTTCCTCGGGGCGTCCGGGGTCGGCAAGTCGACCCTCGTCAACGCACTGCTCGGTGCCGACACGATGGCGACGTCTGCGGTGCGCGCCGGGGACCAACGGGGTCGGCACACGACGGTGGCCGCCCAACTCCTGCGGCTGCCCGGCGGCGGGTGGATGATCGACACCCCCGGGGTGCGCGCCGTCAGCCTGTGGTTGTCGGGTGACGGCATCGAGCGGGCCTTCGCCGACGTCTTCGACCTGATGGACCACTGTCGCTTCCGGGACTGCAAACACGACCGTGAGCCCGGCTGCGCCGTGCTGGCCGCCATCGACGATGGCCGCCTCGACCCGCGTCGTCTCGCCAGCCTCGAGCGTCTCGTCGCCGAGGAGGCCGCCCTCGAGGACGAGCAACGGCGCCGCGAACGGCTCTCCGACCGCCGTGTCGCGCCGCGCGGTGAGGGCGCGTCCGATGGGGAGTGATCCGATCCCCATCGCTACTGTCGGAGCATGACCGCGCTGCCATCAACACCAGAGATGTACGACCTCCGCATGTCGGAGAAGGTGCGCCCGCTCTACGACGCCGTGAAGAAGTTCATCGCCGACGAGATCGAGCCCAAGACCGAGGAGTTCTTCCGTCTCGGCGAGGGCCGAGCCGAGCACTGGGGCTACGGCGAGGGTCAACTCGAACTGCTCGACGGGATCAAGGCCAAGGCCAAGGCGGCCGGCCTGTGGAACTTCTTCCTCCCCGACGCCGAGACCGGAGAGGGCCTGTCGAACCTCGACTACACCTACATCGCCATCGAACTCGGCAAGAACCCGATCGCCTCGGAGTGCCTCAACTGCTCGGCGCCCGACACCGGCAACATGGAGGTGCTCGAGCGCGTCGGCACCCCCGAGCAGAAGGAGCGGTGGCTCACGCCGCTCCTCAACGGCGAGATCCGCTCCGCCTACATCATGACCGAGCCCGACGTGGCCTCGTCCGACGCCAAGCAGCTGGCCTGCAGCGCCGTGCGCGACGGCGACGAGTACGTGATCAACGGCGAGAAGTACTGGTCGTCGGGAGCCGGCGACCCCCGCTGCAAGATCATGATCGTCATGGTGCAGACCGACCCGGAGGGACCGCCGCACCGCCGCCAGTCGCAGATCCTCGTTCCGCGTGACGCCCCCGGTGTCGAGGTGCGAGGTGCGATGCACGTGTTCGGCGAGGACGACGCCCCGCACGGCCACATGCACCTGCGCTTCAACAACGTGCGCGTCCCGGCGAGCAACCTGCTGCTCGGCGAGGGCCGTGGCTTCGAGATCTCCCAGCTGCGCCTCGGACCGGGCCGCATCCACCACGCGATGCGCTCCGTCGGGGCCGCCGAGCGGGCGCTCGAGTTGATGGTCAAGCGGGGCATCACCCGTGAGGCGTTCGGCAAGCGGCTCGCCAACCTCGGCAAGAACCCCGAGGTGATCGCCAAGGCCCGCATCGAGATCGAGGCCATGCGCCGCATGGTGCTGACCGCGGCCCGCGCCATGGACGTGCTCGGCAACGCCGAGGCCCGGGTGTGGGTGTCGGCGATCAAGGCGATGGTACCGATCCGCACCTGCCAGATCGTCGACGAGGCGATGCAGATGCACGGCGCGATCGGCGTGTCGCAGTGGACGCCGCTGGCCCGGATGTACGCCTCGCAGCGCACCCTGCGTCTGGCCGACGGACCGGACGAGGTGCACTGGGCGGTCGTCGGCCGCGCCGAGATCGGCGCGATGGAGGAGGCCGCCCGCGGGTACAACCCGAAGGAGGCGTTCTACGCCCGGAGCGAGGCGGATCACGCCGGGGTGTTCTCGGGTCCCGCCTGACCCAGTTCCCACTCGGAACCG
>JBEAPU010000019.1:0-34852 GCA_041164245.1 Actinomycetota bacterium
GCCGACGACCGCACGGTGGCGATCCGGCGCCCCGGCTGGACGGCGTCACGCGCCGCGCCGATCAATCCGTCCGCTCGGTCGATCGCCGCATCGAGGTCGGCGACGGTGAGCACGAACCCCCACAGGGCGGGCGTCGTCACATCGGCGCGCTCGACGATCTCGATGATCACCCCACCGGGACCGAGTCGGTGGAAGCCCTGACGGACCCCACCGGGAGCCTCCCGGATCCGCTTGAGGGGCTGACCCGTGACCCGCCCCACTTCCGCCGAGGTGCGCTCGAGGGAGTCGGTCATCACCACCAGATGATCGACCGACAGCGCCCCGATATCGCCGGGTGCCGGCATCGGGTCGTCGGGATCGGGCTCGACGAGGTCGATCCCGTCGATCGCGTCGGCGACGACATGGCCGCCGATCACAAGCCCGAGGCCGAGCGACGGGCGCGCCACATCAGGCCGCACGATCAACGAGCAGTTGTCGACATCGACCCGCCCCCCATCACCGGGGCGCTCCCGGAACGGGAGCCCGAGCCTCACCCACGGGGAGGTCTCACCGGCGATCTGCAGGTGGACGGAGATCACGGTGTCGGGAGCGACACCGTCGGTCATGGGGTCAGCCGCGCCCCATGTTCGGGCGCTTGCCGTGGTTCGCCTTGCTGCGCCGCAGGCGGGCCTTGCGCTTCTTGGTCTTCTTCGACATAGAGACGTGAGTCTACGGGCGGCCACGCGACCCGCAACCGGGCACATGCGGGGTGGCGACGGGAATACCGAGCGGTAACCGGCGGTTGTCCCCGGTCGGAACACCCATCGACTGGGCGAACCACGAGAACGCGGGAGTACGAGATGAGCACCACCGACTTGACGAAGGACACGTTCGAACCGACGGTCATGGCCGACGGCATCACCCTCGTCGACTTCTGGGCCGAGTGGTGCGGACCCTGCAAGATGTTCGGCCCGATCTTCGAACAGACGGCTGCCGAGAACCCCGACGTCACGTTCGCCAAGGTCGACACCGAGGCCGAACAGCAGCTCGCCGGCGGTCTCGGGATCATGTCGATCCCCACGCTGATGATCTTCCGGGACGGCATCCAGTTGTTCTCCCAACCCGGAGCCCTGCCCAAGGCCGCCCTCGACGACCTGCTCCGTCAGGTCCGGGAACTCGACATGGACGAGATCAAGGCCCAACTCGCCGACGAGGCTAGCGACAGCTGAGCCCTCGGCGGACCGGGGACCCCCCATCCCCGGTCCGGCGGTGTCGACACCCCCCTCGACATCGCAGCCCAGCCCGGGACGAGCACCCCCCGCTCGTCCCGGGCCAGGGCGACTCCCCCGGTAGCGTGCCCACGATGGAACGCTTCGGACTCGTCGGACTGCCCAACGCCGGGAAGAGTTCGCTCTACAACGCCCTCACCGGTGGCGGCGCACTGGCCGCCCCGTACGCGTTCGCCACCAAGGACCCCAACATCGGTGTCGCCAAGGTGCCCGACGAGCGACTCGACCGGCTCGGCGCGATGTCGCGCTCCAAGAACGTCATCCACGCCTCGATCGAGGTCGTCGACATCGGCGGACTCGTCGAGGGTGCCAGCAAGGGCGAGGGCCTCGGCAACCGCTTCCTCGCCAACATCCGCGAGGTGGACGCGATCGTGTTCGTGCTGCGCGCCTTCGTCGATGACGACGTCCCCGGACCCTCCGACCCGCTCGAGCACCTCCGGGTCGTCGAGATCGAACTCGCCCTCGCCGACCTCGAGACGGTCGAGAAGCGACGCGCCGACGTCGAACGCCGATCCAAGCTCGACCGGGGGCTCGGCGACGAACTCGATGCGCTCCGCGCCGCCGAGGCCGCACTCTCGGAGGGCCGACCGCTGTACCGGGCCGGACTGACGGCCGCCGACCGGGAGATCCTCGCCCCCTACTTCCTGCTCACCAACCGGCGGGTGCTCGTCGTCGTCAACGTCGGCGAGGACGAACTCGACAGAATCCCGACCGTCGAGGCCCGCGTCGCAGCCGAGTTCAACGACGCCGGCGACAACGTCGAGGTGATCGGCATGTGCGTGCAACTCGAGGCCGAGGCCGCGTCGATCGTCGACCCGGCCGAACGCGCCGAGATGCTCGACGGGCTCGGGCTCGGCGAAGGTGCGTTGTTCCGGATGGTCCGCTCGGCGTACCACCTGCTCGGCCTGCGCACCTACTTCACGACCGGCGAGAAGGAGTCGCGGGCCTGGACCTTCCACGAGGGCTCGACCGCACCGGTGTGCGCCGGCCGCATCCACAGCGACTTCCAACGGGGCTTCATCAAGGCCGAGGTGATCGGGTGGGAGGAGCTGCTCGGGCTCGGATCGTGGACGGCCGCCAAGGAGGCCGGCAAGGTCCGCATGGAGGGCAAGGACTACATCGCCCGCGACGGCGACGTCATGGAGTTCCGGTTCAACGTCTGAACGATGGGTGAGACCGATGTGACCCGTCGGGCCGAGGGGCCCGGGTGGCACACTGGCCGCGTGGCGTGGCTGGTGAGCGAGGCACGGGTGCTGGCCTCGGCCGAGGTGGCTGACGATCGACGGGCCCGCCGACGCGGCCTGCTGGGGCGCGACTCCCTCGACGGCGCACTCGTCCTCAGCCCGTGCAGTTGGGTGCACACCATCGGAATGCGCTTCGACCTCGACGTGGCCCACGTCGATGCCGACGGCACGGTGCTGCGCACCACCCGCATGGCCCGCAACCGAGTCGGCCGCCCGGTGCCGGGGGCCCGCACCGTCATCGAGGCGTCAGCCGGCGCATTCGAGCGATGGGGCCTGCACACCGGCGACCTGATCGAGATCCGCAGGACCGCACCCGAGTGACCGGCACCCTGTGGCTCGTGGCGACGCCGATCGGCAACCTCGCCGACCTGAGCCCGCGGGCCGTGACCACGCTCGCCGCCGTGGAGCTCGTGTGCTGTGAGGACACGCGTCGCACCGGGCGCCTCCTCCAGCACGCCGGCATCACGGCCCGCCGCCTCGCCGTGTGCAACGAGCACACCGAGCACGCCCTGATCGACCAGGTCACCGCGCTCCTCGTCGCCGGCTCCGACGTCGCCGTCGTCTCCGATGCCGGGACGCCGGGCATCAGCGACCCGGGCGAGCGCCTCGTCGCGGCCGCCATCGGCGTCGGCGCGACCGTGAGCGCCGTTCCCGGTGCCAGCGCCGTCCTGCACGCCCTCACCGTCAGCGGACTCCCCGCCGGGCGTTTCACAATGGAGGGGTTCCTCCCGCGCTCCGGGGCCGAGCGCCGCGACCGACTCGCCGACATCGCGGCCGAGCACCGCACGATCGTGATCTACGAGGCGCCGCACCGGATCGAACGCACACTCGCCGACCTGCGGCAGGTCTGCGGGGACGACCGCGCCGTCGTGCTGTGCCGCGAACTCACCAAGCTCCACGAGGAGGTCGCCCGCGCCACCCTCGGGACGATCGACGCCGGAGAACCCCGCGGCGAGTACGTGATCGTCCTCGCCGGTCGAGTCGCCGCACCCACCCCGGATGTCGACGACGTCCGCACGGCGGTCATGGCCGAGCTCACCGCCGGTGCCACCCGCCGCGACGCTGCCGCGACGGTCGCCCGACGCCTCGGAGTGAGCCGTCGCGTCGCCTACGATCTCGCCATCGGTGCCGACGAGCCCTCGGAGCGGACACGGGAACGATGAGCGAGTACCTGCAGGTGGCCACGGGCGGTCCGAGCGCCGCGTTCTTCGACCTCGACCGCACGCTCATCAGCGGCTCGTCCGCGTTCACCCTGGCCCTCGCCGCCCGCTCGGCACGACTGATGCCGACCTCGGAACTCGTGCGCGACTCCCTCGACGCGGCCCTGTTCAAACTCCGCGGCGACACCGGGACCGATGTGGCCGCCGGGGCCCGCGACCGCATCCTGGGGTTCATCGGCGGCCAGCGCCAGGACGACCTGCAGTCGTTGAACGAACGGGTCATCCCGACGCTGCTCGGCCGGATCCGCCCCGAGGCCCGTCGTCTGCTCGACCTGCACCGTCACGCCGGACGGGCCACGTACATCGTGTCGGCGGCGCCGACCGAGATCGTCGAGCCGCTCGCCCTGTCCCTCGGCATGACCGGCGGGATCGGCACCCGGGGCAAGGTCGTGGACGGCGCGTACACGGGCGAACTCGACGGCCCGTTCTGCTACGGCGTCGGCAAGGTCGAGGCGATCGAGGCACTCGCCCGATGGGACAACCTCGACCTCGCCCAGTGCTACGCCTACAGCGACTCCTCGAGTGACCTGCCGATGCTGTCCGCCGTCGGTCACCCCGTCGTCGTCAACCCCGACGGCAACCTCGAACGGCACGCCCGGCTCCACGGCTGGCCGATCGTGCACTTCCGTCAACGGACCCGCACCGTGGTCCGGCGGGTGCTCGCCGGCGTCGGCACCGCAGCCGTGGCCGCCGGCAGTTTCACCGCCGGGATGAGCGTCGCGGCGCGCCGGGCCGGCTGACCACGACCCCGGTCACATCTGCCGGGGCGCGAGAGCCAACTGGCGGGAGAGGGCCACGAGGTTCCCGGCCGAATCCCACACCTCGCCGTCCTCCTCGAGCATCCCGCCCGACACGAACCGGGTGCGGAACACCGATGCCAGCGGCCCTGGCACCGGCCGGCCACGCAGGTGCACCGTCATCTCGACGGTCGGCACCCAACTCGGCGGCAGACCGCTGTTGAACACCGCGGGCGGGAACGCGTCCGCGGCCAGCATCAGACCGAACTCATCGATCTCGGCACCGTCGGCGAAGGCGAACCAGCCGGCGACCCGGGCCGACCCGGCCGGGGCACCGGAGCGGAAGCCGACCGAGTCCGGCGCGAGGCGCATCGCCAGCCGGTGCTGCAACTCGGGCAGGGGCTGCGCCTTCGGGTCGGTGCCGGTCTCGTCGACGAGACACTCGGCGTACGGCGGGATCGACGGGGGCATGGCGTCGACGAGGAACGGGCCGTCCGGATCGGCCGTGCCGAACGAGCCGAGCAGTCGGATCACCTCGCGACCCGTCTCGGCGTTGACGAGCGACCCGGTCATCGTGGCCAGTCGGCGACCCGACCGCACGACACCGACCTCGACGGTGTGCGGCCCGACGGCCCCGGGTGACAGGTAGTGCGCGGTCACGCTCAGCGGCGGTCGACCCGCGACCTCGGCCATGGCCCGCGCCGCGATCGCCATCAGGTAGCCGCCGTTGGCGTTGCCCAGGATGTCCCACCCCTCGAGCACCCGGGTGTCGAAGACGGCCGGACCGTCGACGGTCTGGGCCCGACGGGTGACGGCGGTGGCGGCGGTGAATGCTCCTGACATCGACCGGCGACGCTATCGGGGTGCCGCGGATCGGCCCGGGCCGGCCGCCACCGGGCCGAGCGACGGCACGGGTAGCGTCTCACCGGTGAGCCGTTTCTACGTCACGACACCGATCTACTACGTGAACGCCGAGCCCCACCTCGGGCACGCCTACACGACGATCGTCGGCGACGCGCTCACCCGCTGGCACCGCCTGCTCGGCGACGACGTGCTCTACCTGACCGGCACCGACGAGCACGGCCTCAAGATCCGTCAGGCAGCCGACGCCGCCGGCCAGTCGCCGCAGGAGTTCTGCGACGCGATCGCGCCGAAGTTCGCCGAGGCCTGGCGTCGGCTCGACATCGCCAACGACGACTTCATCCGAACCACCGAGCCCCGCCACCACGCGGCGGTGCAAGAACTTCTGCAACGCTGTTATGACGCTGGCGACATCGAGCTCGACACTTACTCGGGCAAGTACTGCGTGGCGTGTGAGGAGTACTTCACCGACGAGGAGCTGCTCGACGGCGACCGGTGCCCGATCCACAAGCGCCCGGTCGACCACTTCGAGGAGGAGAACTACTTCTTCCGGCTCAGCCGCTTCCAGGACCGCCTGCTCGACTGGTACGCCGCCCACCCCGGGGCGATCCTCCCCGAGTTCCGCGGCAACGAGGCGCTCGGCCTCATCCGCAGCGGCCTGCGCGACTTCTCGGTCAGCCGCACGAGCCTCGACTGGGGAATCCGTCTGCCGTGGGACGACCGTCACGTCGCCTACGTGTGGTTCGACGCCCTCACGAACTACCTGTCGGCCACCGGTTTCGGCGACCCGACGGTCGACTACACCGAACGCTGGCCGGTCGACTACCACCTCATCGGCAAGGACATCATCCGGCATCACTGCGTGTACTGGCCGGCGATGCTGATGAGCGCCGGCGTCGAGTTGCCCAAGGGCTGGGCGGTCGGTGGCTGGCTGCTCGTCGACGGCGAGAAGATGGCCAAGAGCACCGGCAACGTCGTCAACCCGCTCGACCTCATCGACACCGTCGGCGTGGACGGCTTCCGGTACTACGTGCTCGCCGAGACCAGCTACGGGTCCGACGGCGACTTCTCCTACGACGGCCTCGTCAACCGCTACAACGCAGACCTCGCCAACAACCTCGGCAACCTCGCCGCCCGCGTCGCCACCGTCGTCGAGAAGAAGTGCGGTGGCATCGGTCCCGCGCCGAGGACCGACTCTCCCCTCGCCGATGCTGCAGCCGCAGCGTTCGCCGGCGCATCCGCCGGATGGGATGTCGTCGCACCGTCGAAGGCCCTCGACGCCACCTGGCAGCTCATCCGGGCGACGAACGCGTACCTCGAGCAGAACGAACCGTGGAAGGCCGAGCCCGGCGCCGCGGTCGATGCCGTGATGGGTGACGCGCTCGAGGCGCTGCGCATCGTGACCGTGCTCGCCTGGCCGGCGGTGCCCTCGACCGCCGAGGCGATCTGGTCGCGCCTCGGACTCGCTGGATCGGTCGCCGACCAGCGCCTACCGGACGCAGCCACCTGGGGCGGGTATCCCGGTGGCACCGCCGTCACCAAGGGCGACCCGTTGTTCCCGCGCATCCGGAGCTGACATGGCCGCCGACAGCACGACCTGGTTCGACTCGCACTGCCACGTGTACGACGAGAAGGTTCCCGGCGGGCCGGACGGGTCGCTCGACGTCGCCCGGGCCGCCGGCATCGGCGGGTTCCTCGTCGTCGGTTGTGACCGTGCGACGAGCCTGGCCGCCATCGACATCGCCGGGCGCCACGACGACGTGTGGGCCACGGTCGGTCTGCACCCGCACGAGGCGAGCCACGGGGTCGACACGATCCGCGACCTCATCGACCGACCCGGTGTCGTCGCCATCGGCGAAGCCGGTCTCGACCACCACTACGACCACTCACCGCGCGCCGAACAGTCCCGTGCCTTCGCCGAGCAGATCACCCTCGCCAACGATCACGACCTGCCGCTGGTGATCCACACCCGTGAGGCCTGGTCCGAGACCTTCGCGATCCTCGATGCCGAGGGCATGCCCCGCCGGTGCGTCTTCCACTGCTTCACCGGTGGGCCGGACGAGCTCGAACAGTGCCTCGAGCGCGGCGCCCTGGTCAGCTTCTCGGGCATCGTGAGCTTCCCCGGTGCCACCGAACTCCGGGCCGCCGCCGAGCGCTGCCCCCTCGAGTCGATGCTCGTCGAGACCGACAGCCCGTACCTCGCGCCGGTCCCCCACCGCGGCCGACCGAACCAGCCCGCCTGGGTCGCAGCCGTCGGCACCGCCATCGCCGACCTGCGATCGATCCCGGTCGCCGACGTCGCCGCCGCCACCACCGCCAACGCCCGACGACTCATCGGACTCGGATGAACGGAAGCGGATGAACGCAGACCCGCGACAGGCCCAACGACGCCGGCTCGGCCTCGCCGTGGCGGTCACGGTCGTCGCCATCCCGGCACTGTGGCTCCTCGGCGACGACCGGCCCGACGACATCTCGACCGTCGTCGCCGGCGCCGAGGTCGCGCTGTCGGCCGACGGCCAGCCGACGCTCTCGCCGAGCGACGGGACCGACGACAGTGTCGTCGACGACCCGCTCGGCATCCCGTCCCCGGCGCACCTCGAGCGACGGGTCACCGTCGCCCCGGTGATCGGCGGCACGATCGCCATCCCGGCGGCGAGCGACGGGCTCGCCGGCTCGGCCGCGTTCGACTACGACATCGAGGCCAACGACCTGTGCCACGCCCGCGGTGCGCCACTCGGGCTGTTCGTCACCGTCGTGAACCTCGAGAACAACCGCTCGACCACCTGCATCGCCGTCCTCGAGGCACTTCCCGGGTACGTCGAGGTCGTCCTGCACCCGGATCGCTTCGCGGCGATCGGCGACCCGACCGACGCGCCGGTGGCCGTGGAGTACCGCTGGTGACCCACAACCGCGCCGCCCTGCGTGGCCTGCTCGACGACCACGGCCTCGCCCCGCGCCGCGACCTCGGCCAGAACTTCATGGTCGACGCCAACACGGTCAGACGCATCGCCACCCTCGCCGACATCGCGCCGGGTGCCAGGGTGCTCGAGATCGGTGCCGGTCTCGGCTCGCTCACCCTCGCCCTGGTCGAGCACGGAGCGACCGTCACGGCGGTCGAGGTCGATCCGGGCCTGGCTGCCGCGCTGCGCGAGATCACGGCCGGGATGCCGGAGGTGACGGTCGTCGAGGGCGACGCCATGCGCCTCGACTGGCCGGAGGTGCTCGACGGCCACGACGAATGGGTGCTCGTCGCCAACCTGCCCTACAACGTCGCAACGCCGCTCGTCTGCGATCTGCTCGACGACGTCCCCGCCATCACCCGGATGCTGGTCCTCGTCCAGGACGAGGCCGCCGACCGTCTCTGCGCCGGACCGGGCTCCAAGCAGTACGGGGCGGTCAGCGTCAAGGTGGCCCACCATGCCGTCGCCCGCAAGGTCGGTCAGGTACCGGCCACGGTGTTCATGCCGCGACCCAAGGTCGAGTCGGCCCTCGTCGCCATCGAGCGCCGCCGTGACCCGGACGCCGCCGGTGTCGACATGGAGTTGATGTTCCAGCTCGTGCGCACCGCCTTCGGCCAACGCCGCAAGATGCTCCGCCGGTCGCTCGACGGTCTCGTCGACGGCGCCACCTTCGCCGCAGCGGGCATCGACCCCGAGGAACGACCCGAGCGGCTCGGCCTGACCGACTGGTATCGGCTCACACGGGCCGTCGCGCGATGAGCGCATCGGTCCGTCTGCTCGCCCCGGCGAAGCTGACCTGGACGCTGCGCGTCACCGGCGTGCGACCCGACGGGTACCACCTGATCGACGCCGAGATGATCAGCCTCGACCTCGCCGACCGGATCACGATCACGCCGTCCGACACCACCGTGATCAGCGTCGACGGACCCTTCGCCGAGGGCGTGCCCACCGATGGGCGCAACCTCTGCCACCGGGCCCTCGACCTCGCCGGGCTGACGGCCCACGTCCACATCGACAAGACGATCCCGCACGGCGGGGGACTCGGCGGCGGCTCGACCGACGCCGCAGCCGTGCTGCGCTGGGCCGGTGTGGACGACGCGGCGGACGCGGCGCGCATCGGTGCGGACGTCCCGTTCTGCCTCCACGGCGGGCGGGCTCGGGTCACCGGGATCGGCGAGGTCATCGAGTGCCTCGACCACATCGATCGCACCGTCACCCTGGTCGTCCCCCCGCTGACGGTGAGCACACCGGCGGTGTACCGGGCGTGGGACGACCTCGGCGGGCCGACCGCGGCCGGGCCGAACGACCTCGAACCCGCCGCCCTCGTCGTCGAGCCGGCGTTGCGGCGATGGCGCGACCTCATCGGGGACCGGTGCGGCGTCACCCCGACGCTCGCCGGCAGCGGTGCCACGTGGTTCGTCGTCGGACGACGCGACGACGCCCTCGCCGACCTGGTCGACGAGGGCGCGTTGGTCACCGTGGCGGCGAGCACCGCCGGGTACTGAGATCCGGCCGTCGAGCCGGGACGACTACTTGCGACGCTGGTGCCGCGTCCGCCGCAGCATCTTCTTGTGCTTCTTCTTGCGCATGCGCTTGCGGCGCTTCTTGACGAGCGAACCCATAGGGTCCCTGACGCTACCGCCCCCGGGGCGTTCCCCACCAATGACGGCCGAACGACGTGCACCGTTCGGAGCCGGCCGGTACCGTGACGGGCACCATCCGGGGTCGTTCAATGGTAGGACAGCGGTTTTTGGTGCCGCCTATAGGGGTTCGAGTCCTCTCCCCGGAACCATGTCCCTCTCCGTCATCGTCCTCGCCGCTGGCGCCGGCACGCGCATGCGCTCGGACCTGCCGAAGCCGCTCCACCCGATCTGTGGCCGACCGATGCTGCTGCACGTCGTCCACGCCCTCGACGGCGTACGCCCCGACCGCACGGTGATCGTCGTCGGACACGGGGCCGACACCGTGCGATCGACCGTCCTGGCGCAGGCCCCGACCTGGGCGAACGTGACCTTCGCCATCCAGGAGAACCAGAACGGAACCGGCGACGCGACGTCCGCCGGCCTGACCGCCATCGCTCCGGCCGAGCTGGGCGAGACGTCGACGATCGTCGTGACCGCCGGCGACACGCCGCTGATCTCCGCCGCCACGATCACCGAACTCGTCACCGCCCATCGTGACAACGAGAACGCCGCGACCGTCCTCACCAGCGTCCTCGACGACCCGACCGGCTACGGACGCATCGTGCGCGCGCCCGACGGTCGCGTGCTGCGCATCGTGGAACAGCGCGACGCCAGCCCCGACGAACTCGACATCCGCGAGTGGAACACCGGCATCTACGCCTTCCGCGGTGACCTCCTCGGACCGGCGCTGGCCGGTCTCGACACCGGGAACTCGCAGGGCGAGTACTACCTCACCGATGTCATCGCGCGACTCGCCGCCGACGGCCGGCGGGTCGGGGCGGTCCGGGTCGACGCCGCCGAGACGCTCGGGGTGAACGACCGCTCCCAGCTCGCCGAGGCCGATGCTGCCATGCGGGCCCGCATCAACCACCGGTGGATGCTCGCCGGGGTGTCGATGACCGACCCGGCGCGGACGTGCATCGACGTGACCGCGACCCTCGGACGCGACACCGTCCTCCACCCGGACACGATGGTCCTCGGCTCGACCGCGATCGGCAGTGGGTGCGTCGTCGGACCGGGCACCACGCTCGAGGACTGCACCGTCGGCGACGGTGCCGTCGTCGAACGGACCACCGCCCGCTCGGCGACGGTCGGCGACGGTGCCACGGTCGGGCCGTACGCCAATCTCGCCCCCGGCGCGAGCGTCGCCGCGGCCGCGAGGACCGGCGCGTTCTACACTGCGTGAACGAGCCCGCTGATCGGGAGCCGATGCCGAGGGGAGAGGGCGTGGAGCCGCTCGAGAAAGTCACGACCAAGAAACTGGCGATCTACACCGGTCGGACCCACCCCGACCTGGCGACCGAGGTCGCCAGCCATCTCGGGGTGCAACTCGGGGACGCCGGAATCGTCGAGTTCTCGAACGGTGAGGTGCGGCCCCGCTTCGGCGAGAGCGTCCGGGGTGCCGACGTCTTCATCATGCAGAGTCACTACGGAGTCGACGGGCGGTCGGTCAACGACTCGATCATGGAGCAGCTCACCATGATCGATGCCGCCGAACGGGCCTCCGCCAAGCGCATCACCGCCGTCTGCCCCTTCTACGGCTACGCCCGCCAGGACCGCAAGGCCGAGGGTCGCGAGCCGATCACGGCTCGCATGGTCGCCGACATGTTCCGCGTCGCCGGCGCCAAACGCATGATCTCGATCGATCTGCACTCAGGACAGATCCAGGGTTTTTTCGACGGCCCGGTCGACCACCTCACGGCCGCCCCCGTGCTCGAGAGCTACGTCCGCAGCCAAGCCCCGGACGCCCCGGTGATCGTCTCCCCCGACTCGGGCCGCATCAAGGTCGCCGAGCGCATGGCCCAGCACCTCCACGACTGCGAGGCCGACATCGCCTTCATCTACAAGCGCCGGCCGAAGGGCAAGGCGAACGTCGTCGAGGCCAAGGAGGTCATCGGCGACGTGAAGGGTCGCCTGTGCATCCTGACCGACGACATGATCGACACCGGCGGCACGATCGTGTCGGCCGCCGAGATCCTACTCGACCGCGGTGCGACCGAGGTGTGGGCGATGGCCACCCACGGCGTCCTGTCCGGACCCGCGGTCGACCGGTTGAAGAACGCCCCGCTCGAGCGGCTCGTGCTGACCAACACCCTGCCGCTGCCGCCCGAGAAGCACCTGCCGCAGGTCGAGGTGCTCTCGATCGCCCCACTCATCGCCGAGGCACTCTCAGCCGTCTTCGACGACACAAGCGTGAGCGAGATCTTCGGCGGGGAGAACCTGGCCTGAGCACCGGTGTGGCCGGCCGGGCCGGCCGATAACCTGCCGATCTGCTGTGGTGACCGGTCGGGTCACCGTCGAGATTCCCGAGGCTGAACCATGTCCGACACCGTCCTTGTTGCCCGTTCCGGTCGCCAGACCGGGAGCCCCGAGTCCCGTCGTCTGCGCCGGACCGACGTGATCCCGGCCGTGGTCTACGGCCTCGGCATGGAGCCGATCAGCGTGTCCGTCGACCGACGTGACCTCCGTCTGGCCCTGTCGGGCCCGGCCGGCATGAACACCGTGCTCGACCTGCAGGTCGATGGCGCGTCGTACCCGGCGATCGTCAAGGAGATGCAGCGCCACCCGGTCAAGCGCACCGTCAGCCACATCGACTTCATGCAGGTCAACCTCGATGTCGAGATCACCGTCGGCGTCCCGGTCCGCCTCGAGGGCGAGGCCAAGGAGGTCGCCCTCCACAACGGCCTCGTCGACCAGCAGATGACCGAGATCCAGGTGCGCACCACCCCGCGCATCATCCCCGACGAGTTCGTCATCGACATCTCGTCAATGACCGTCGAGACCGTCATCACCGTCGGTGACGTCGCCATGCCGACCGGCGTGACCGCCGTGTCGGATGCCGACCAGCCGGTCGTGACCGTCACGATCCTGCGCACCGCCGCCGCGCAGGTGGCGGACGAGGCCGGTGAGGCTGAGGCCGAGGCCGGTGAGGAGTCCTCCGGTGAGGAGTCCTCGGCCGACTCGGCCGAGTGACCTGACCCGGTCGGATGGGCCTGTTCGCTCGCCGGCGTGACGGCGACACACCGTTCGACTGGTTGGTGCTCGGCCTCGGCAACCCGGGTCCGAAGTTCGCCGGGACGCGACACAACGTCGGCGAGGACACCGTCCGTCTGCTCGCCGACCGCACCGGCTCGGCGCTGCGGGCCGGCCGCTGCGACTCACTGATCGCAGAGACCCGCATCGCCGACGCCCGGTGCGTGCTCGCCGTGCCACTGACCTACATGAACGAGTCGGGACGGGCCGCCTCGTCCCTCGTGCGCCGCTTCGGGATCGACGACCCGACCCGGATCATCGTGGTCCACGACGAACTCGACCTCGAGCCGGGCGCCGTCCGAGCCAAGGCCGGCGGCGGCCTGGCCGGCCACAACGGTCTGCGCAGCATCACCCAGCACCTGTCCACCCAGGACTACCTGCGGATCCGGATCGGCGTCGGGCGCCCGCCGTCGCGCGAGCGCGGCGCCGACCACGTCCTGTCCAAGGTGCCGCGGCGCGAACGCGAGGTGCTCGACGTCGCCATCGCAATGGCTGCCGACGCCGTCGAGTCGATCATGGCCGACGGCATCGACGCCACGATGCGCACGGTCAACGCCCGCTGAGGCCCTGATGCATCCGAGCACCGCCGACCCCGTCCTCGTCGACCTCCCGGCGCTGCTCCGCGATGAACCGGCACTGCTGCGCGCCCTCGGCGAACCCGACGCCCGGCTCGCCGTGGCCGAGGTGGCGCGGCCGATCGCCATCGCGGCCCTCGCCCGACTGAGTGACCGGTCGCCGCTGCTGGTCGCCTGTCCGACCGGGAGCGACGCCGGACGACTCTTCGACGACCTGTGCCAGCTCATGCCGGCCGAGTCGGTGATGCTCTTCCCGGCCTGGGAGACCCTGCCCTTCGAACGAGTCTCCCCCGCCGTGGAGACCATGGGCCGACGTCTCGACGTGCTGTGGCGTCTCCGCCGAGCCGACCACCGCCCACGGGTCATCGTCGCCGGCGTCAGGGCCCTGCTGCAGCGCCTCGGACCCGGCGCCGACGACCCGCCGGCGATCGAGGTCCGGCCGGGTGCAACCGTCGACCCCGAGGACCTGTCCCGGCACCTCGTGGCGATGGGCTACCGCCGGGAGGAGGTCGTCGAGCATCGCGGCGAGTTCGCCCGACGCGGGGCGATCGTGGACGTGTTCCCGTCGACCGCCGACGCGCCGGTGCGCATCGACCTGTGGGGCGACGAGGTGGAGCGCCTGACGACGTTCTCCGTGCACGACCAGCGCTCCGTCGGGGACCTCGGATCGGTTCGCATCCTGCCGGCGCGCGAACTCACACCCGACGACGACGTGCGCGACCGAGCCCGATCCCTCGTGGCCGGCGAGCCGTGGGGACGCGAGCAGTGGGAGCGTCTGGCCGAGGGCAGCCACTTCGACGGCATGGAGTCGTGGCTGCCGTGGCTGGTCGACCGCGACCTGCTGATCACCGATCTGCTCGGTGATCGCGCCAAGGTGCTCCTCGTCGAACCCCGGCGCATGCGCGACCGTGCCGCCGACCTCCTCGCCGAGGAGTCCGACCTGGCACGGGCCCTCGCCTCGACGTGGGCCCGCGATCCCGACCGCGAGTTCCCGCACCTCCACGCCGACGCCGACACGCTGCTCGCCGGGGCCGGGGCGGTGTGGGTCATGGACTCGACCCCCGAGTCCGAGGACACCCCGATGGTGTCGAGTTCCGGGTGGGGACCCGTCGTCGGCGATGCCGACGGTCACCTCAACCGGATCCGCGAGCTGCTCGCCGGTGGCAGCCGGGTCGTGATCGCGGCCGACGGGACCGGGTCGGCGGAGCGCCTCCATCGCATGCTCGGTGAGCACGGTCTGGACATGCCGATCGGCGACCCCGGCCGCGACCTGACCCGTCCCGGCGGTCACGTCGTCGTCGCACCGCTCCACCGCGGCTTCCACCTGCCACGCGCCCGTCTCGCCGTGCTCGCCGAGTCCGACCTGACCGGTCGGCGCCGTGCCCACCGTCGACCCCGACCCCGACAGGGGACGGCGGGCTTCGAGGATCTGCGGCCCGGCAACTACGTGGTTCACGAACACCACGGGGTCGGCAAGTACGAGGGCATGGTCACCCGGGCGATCGGCGGAGTCGAGCGCGACTACCTCCTCCTCGCCTACAAGGGTGGCGACAAGCTGTACATCCCGTCCGAGCAGATCGGTGCCCTTCGACCCTACGTCGGTGGGGAGACCCCGGTGCTGCACCGCCTCGGCGGCAGCGACTTCGCGGCCGCCAAGAGTCGGGTCCGCTCCGCGGTGCGTGAGATCGCCCAGGAACTCGTCGTCCTCTACCAGCGGCGGATCAGCTCAGCGGGCCACCAGTTCGCCCCGGACACGCCGTGGCAGGCCGAGATGGAGGACTCCTTCGGCTACGTGGAGACGCCGGACCAGAGGCGGGCCATCGACGAGGTCAAGGCCGACATGGAACGTCCCGTCCCGATGGATCGCCTGATCTGCGGCGACGTCGGCTTCGGCAAGACCGAGGTGGCGATCCGGGCCGCGTTCAAGGCGATCCAGGGAGGCAAGCAGGTCGCCGTCCTCGCACCGACCACCCTGCTCGCCACCCAGCACGGCACGACGTTCTCCGAGCGCTTCGCCGGCTACCCGATCCGGGTCGAGGTGCTCTCGCGGTTCCTCACCGACGGGCAGGCGCGGCGCGTCATGGACGGTCTCGCCAGCGGCGAGGTCGACTGTGTCATCGGCACCCATCGTCTGCTGGCCAAGGACATCGCGTTCAAGGACCTCGGACTGCTCGTCGTCGACGAGGAGCAGCGCTTCGGAGTGCAGCACAAGGAGGCCATCAAACAGTTCGCCACCGATGTCGACGTGCTGACGATGAGCGCGACCCCGATCCCGCGCACCCTCGAGATGTCGTTGGTCGGCATCCGCGACATGTCGCTGCTGCAGACACCGCCGGCCGACCGTCAGCCGATCCTGACGCACGTCGGCGAGTACGACGAGCGGGTCGCCGTCGAGGCGATCCGGCGCGAGCTGTTGCGCGAGGGCCAGGTGTTCTGGGTGCACAACCGGGTCAAGTCGATCGAGGAGGCCGCGTCCCGCCTGCGCGAACTGGTGCCCGAGGCTCGCATCGCCGTCGCCCACGGCCAGATGGACGAGGGGACGCTCGAGCAGGTCGTCGTCGACTTCTGGGAGGGTCGCTTCGACGTTCTGGTGTGCACGACGATCATCGAGTCGGGCATCGACATGCCCACGGTGAACACGCTCGTCGTCGAGCGCGCCGACCTGCTCGGACTCGGCCAGATGCACCAGTTGCGCGGCCGGGTGGGCCGCAGCGGCCAACGTGCCTACGCATACCTGTTCCACCCTGCGGACCGCACGCTCTCCGAGGAGGCCTACGAGCGTCTGCGCACGATCGGCGAGTCGACGGAGCTCGGCTCCGGCTTCCGCATCGCCATGCGCGACCTCGAGATCCGCGGCGCCGGGAACCTCCTCGGCCAGGCACAGTCCGGCCACATCGCGGCCGTCGGCTACGACCTCTACTGTCAGATGGTCACCGAGGCGGTCGGCGAGATGAAGGGCGAGAGTCCGCCGGTCACCCCCGAGTTGAACCTCGACGTGCCGACCGATGCCTTCCTGCCGGCGACCTACGTGACCAGGGAGGACCTGCGCCTCGAGGCGTACCGCCGGCTGGCTGCGGTCACCGACGAGGCCGAGGTGATCGACATCCGCGCCGAATGGGAGGACCGCTACGGTCCGGTCCCGCCCCAGGCCGAGGCGCTGCTGACAGTGGCGATGCTGCGCGCCGAGTGCCTGCGCCTCGGCGTCACCGACCTCGCCGTCGCCGGCTCACCCACCGCAGGTCGCCAGGCCCGCATCTCACCGCTCGACCTCAAGGTGAGCGAGTCGATGCGCCTCAAGCGCCTCGCCCGCAACGCGATCCACAAGGAGACGCAGCGTCAACTGGTGGTGCCGCTCCCCAAGGGGGTCGACCCGGCCGCGCACCTCGTCGGGTTCCTGCGCGAGCTGGTTCCGGCCGGCTGACGCTCAGACGCCGAGCACGAGGTTGCGGAGTCCGAGGCCCATCACGAACAGGCTGCCGATCCCGTACAGCAGGTACTGCTTGTCCCGGATGAACGGACTCGAGCGGTAGCTGTACAGGATGCCGACGGCGATCACGGCGGAGAACCCGTAGAGCGCGTGCATGTCGTCGAGCGGCACCCCCGGACGGGTCGCGAGGAGGGCGCCGACGATCGCCTGGGCTCCGACGACGAGTTGGGCGAGCACCACCGCGACCCACATGGGGCGGCGACGCAGGACCGGCAGGTACTGGGCCCCGGTCAGCCACGCGCCGACCAGGCCGTTGCCGCCGATCATGACCCACCCGATGAGCCGGTGGACCTCGTGGAGGTCACCCATGTCAGGCCTGGCAGCCCGTGCCACCGACGACGACGAGCACGAGGTCGTCGTCGTCGACACCGGTCAGGAGACCCCGCAGCCCGTCGGAGACGAAGAAGCTCGGCGGGATGTCGACCGACGGGTCGCCCTCGTCGATGTCCACCCCAGGGTGGGCGGACCGCAGCTCGGCGACGGTGCTGCCGAGTTCGATGCCGGACGAGGTGCGCAGGCCCTGCGGCTCGTCACCGAGCCGATCGACCGCCCCGTAGGTGTAGGACATGAAGTGCGCCCGGCCCGAGGCCAGCGGTGACTCGTCACCGAAGACGAGTGTGAACACCCCCCACTCGATGCGCCGCACCGTGGTCCCCGAGCACGCGAAGAAGGACGACGGGTCGACCCAGCCGGTGTCCTCGGTGGGTGAGCCGAGCACCGAGGTGATGTACGAGATGACGCCGTCGGGTGCCGCACCGAGCAGCGCCGATCCGATACCGCGATCGCTCAGGATCAACTCGTCGACACCGAGGGGCGGCGGGATGGTCGTCGTCGAGGTGCTCGTCGTGGTCGACGTCGTCGTCGGCGGGACGGTCGTCTCCGATGTGGGCACGGTCATCGTCGTCGTGGTCACCCCGTCGCTGACAGCAATCGTCGAGTCGGTCGGCGCCGGCTCGAGCGTCGAGTCGTCGCCCTCGAGGTAGGCACAGCCGCCGAGCACACCGACGACGAGCACCGACGACAGCGACCGGGCGAATCGGGGTCGACGCGGGCGGGCCATGTCCCCAGCATGGCACCGACCCGGGGCCGAACCGTGGCGCGTCAGCGGATCAGCGTGTCGGCCTCGTGACCGGCCTCGATGAGCCGGAGACCCGACCCGGTGGACTCGACGACGGTGACCGACGTGTTGTCGAGACTGCGGATCACGAGTCGGTCGTCGCCGAGGCAGGCCCCGATGACCGCGTTGATCGCCACGAAGTGCGAGAACACGACGGTGTCGCCCTCGGCCGCCGCGATCCGCTCGACGAGTCGATCCCGGAAACCGGTGTAACGGGGTCCGAGGTCGGCCCATGTCCCGGCCATGGCGGCACGCAGCCACGGCACCCGCTCCCCCATCGGGATGCCCTCCGGGGACGGGATCTCGGTGACGGCGTCGACGATGTCGACGGTGGCCGCCACCAGCGCCGAATACGGCTCGGCGGTCCGTCGGCACCGCAGCAGCGGCGACGACCACACCCGGTCGGTGGGTGAGCCGGCCTGGGCGTCGAGAAGTTCGACGGCGACGCGTTCGGCCTGCGCCCGCCCGACGTCGTCGAGGTCCGGGTCGGGATCGGCGTCCCAGCCGGCGGCTGCCCGACCGTGGCGGACGAGTCGGATGATCGTCACGTCAGGCTTGCCGCGCTGCGCCCGACGCCAGCAGGGAGGCGACACGCGCCGCGTCGATCCCCCAGTCGGTGAGCACGGCCTCGGTGTGCTCACCCGGGTGCGCCGGCGGAAGCGGTGTGTCGGTCGTCGTGCGCGAGAACCTCGGTGCCGGAGCCGGTTGGGTCAGGCCCGCCACCTCGATGAACGTGCCGCGCTCGACGTTGTGCGGATGGGCGACGGCCTCGGCCATCGTGAGCACGGGGGCGAAGCACACGTCGGTGTGCTCCATCAGCGCGCACCACTCGTCGCGGGTGCGGGTCGCGAAGAGGGCCCGCAGACGTTCCTTCAAGTCGGGCCACACCGACTGGTCCATCTGACGCTGCGAGAAGTCCGGGTCATCAGCCAAACCGGTGAGCCGCAGCAACTCGGCGTAGAACTGCGGCTCGATCGACCCGAGCGAGATCCACTCCCCGTCGGAGCACTGGTACACGTCGTAGAAGTGCGCGCCGGTGTCGAGGAGACTGTGGCCGCGCCGGGTGGCGTCGTGACCACCCGAGGCGGTGAAGCCGAAGAACATCGCCATCAGCGTCGCGGTTCCGTCGACCATCGCCGCGTCGATGACCTGACCGCGACCGGAGCGCTGTGCCTCGAGGAGTGCGCACACCACCCCGTAGGCGAGGAACATCCCGCCACCACCGAAGTCGCCGACGAGGTTCAACGGCGGCACCGGGCCCGACTCGGCGCGGCCGATGTGCGCCAATGCCCCTCCGAGGGCGATGTAGTTGATGTCGTGGCCGGCGGCCTGGGAGTACGGACCCGTCTGACCCCATCCGGTCATCCGTCCGAACACGAGACGGGGGTTGCGGGCGAGGCAGATGTCGGGTCCGATGCCGAGGCGCTCCATCACGCCGGGCCGGAACCCCTCGATGAGCGCGTCGGCGGACTCGACGAGGTCGAGCAGCACCGACACCCCGTCGGGGTCCTTCAAGTCGAGCGCCAGGTTGCGACGCCCGCGCTGGAGCACGTCGCGCACGGGGTGGGACCCGATCCCCCGGACCGCCTGGGCCCGATCGACCCGGATCACCTCGGCACCCATGTCGGCGAGCATCATCGCCGCGAACGGACCGGGGCCGATCCCGGCGATCTCGATGATGCGGTATCCGCTGAGTGGTCCTGGCATGGTTGCTCCTTCTCGGTGTGGGTCGGGTGGTCGTGGGCGGGCGCTCAGCTGCCGGCGCCGGTGTGGATGGCGACGGCGTCGACGAGCAGCGGCCACAGCGCCGGCGGGTGATCGTGGCCCATGTCGTCGACCATCATCAACCGGGAACCCGGGATCGCGGCGGCCGTCGCCTCGCCGCCGGATGGGTGGATCAGGGTGTCATCGGTGCCGTGGATGACGAGCGTCGGGACGCTCACACCCCCGAGGCTCTCGGTCCGGTCACCGCTGGCCAGGATCGCCGCCATCTGCCGGCTTCCCCCCTCGGGGTAGAAGGCCCGGTCGTAGGCGGCAGCCGCCGACTCGCGAGCCCGCTCGGGATCGTGATGCCGCTTCGAGGCCCACACCGCCCACCGACTCGAGCTGTCGATGTAGGCGGCCCGATCGGTCGGCGGTTCGGCGAGCAGGGCTTCCATGGCCTCCGGGGTCGGCCGGCCGACGTCGGGTGCTCCGGTGGTCGACATCACCGAGGTCAGGGTGGCGATGCGTTCGGGATGCTCGATGGCCATCGTCTGCACGATCATGCCGCCCATCGAGGCACCCATGATGTGGGCCCGGTCGATGTCGAGGTGGTCGAGCAGACCGATGCCGTCAGCAGCCATGTCCGACAGCAGGTACGGCACCGGTGGCATGTCCCCGGCGCCGGCGAGGGCCACCTCGAGCACCTGGGAGACGTCGACCTCGATCCCGTCGAGGTGCGTCGACAGGCCGCAGTCGCGGTTGTCGAAGCGGATCACGTGATGACCGCGCCCGGCGAGCATCCGGCAGTAGTCCTCATCCCATCCGATCATCTGGGCGGTGAAGCCCATGACGAGGAGCAGTGCCGGATCGTCCGGGGAGCCGAACGTGTCGTACTCGAGTTCGATCCCGTTCGACAGGGTGGCACGTGACATCGCCCGAGTGTGCCACGCCGCGTCGGCCGTGGCGGGAGTCGGGGCGCCGCGGGCGCTCAGTCGCCCCGGCGGGCGTCGATGCGGGCGTGGATCACGTTCTGGACGCGGTCCGGGTTGCGGACGTCGGAGAAGGTCTGCTGACCCCGCTCACCACCGGACTCGATGACGAGGTCACCGGCGCCGATCACCCGCTCGAGGATGCTCTGGTCGAAGAGGACGTTGTTGACCCGACCGAGCGGGATCTCGACCCCTCGGCGGCGCAGGACGCCCTGCCGGAAGATGACCCGGTCGGAGGTGACGACGAAGTGCGTCGTCACCCATGCGACCCAGCGCAGGCCGAACCAGATGGCGCTGACGACCACCGCCAGAACGCTCACCCACCGCAACACGGCTGCGAAGCCGTCGCCGCCGGTGTTCACGGCCACCAGCAGGGCGATCACGACGGACACGACGAGCGCCGTCGCCTGCCGCACGAAGAACCACCAGTGTGGGTGCAGGTCGATGGCGATCTCCTCGCCCGGATTCAGGAGTCGGCGCGGGTACGGCACGAACGGAACAGTACCGTTGCGCCGTGGACGCCGAGTCATTGCTGGTCGACCTGGACCCCGATCAGCGCCGTGCGGTCACCACCGAGAGCCGGCTGGTCGCCGTCATCGCCGGAGCCGGCTCGGGGAAGACCCGGGTGCTGACCCGTCGGGTCGCGCACCGCGTGGCGACCGGATCGGCCGATGCCCGCCACACCCTGGCGCTCACCTTCACCCGGGAGGCGGCCGGGGAACTGCGGCGACGGCTCAGCGGCCTCGGGATCACCGAACGCGTCGAGGCCGGGACCTTCCACTCGATCGCCCTCGGCCTGCTGCGCCGCCGATGGGCCGACACCGGCCGGCGGGCACCGACCGTCGTCGACGACCGCTCCCGGATCGTCGGTGAGATGCTCGCAGCCCGGTCCGGTCGGCCCGGTCCCGAGCTCGCCGACCTCGTCACCGAACTCGACTGGGCCTCGGCGCGCGGCCTCGACCCGGACGGCTACGCACGGGCGACGCGTTCGGGCGCCCGACGATCCCGGGTCGCCGACCGCATCCCGGACCTCCTCGACTCCTACCAGCGGGAGAAGCGGCGCCGCGGGATCGTCGACCTCGACGACCTCCTGCGCATCTCGGTCGAGGAGTTGCGTCGTGACGCGAACTTCGCCGAGGCGACCCGCTGGCGGTTCCGACACCTGCTCGTGGACGAGGCGCAGGACCTCAACCCGCTGCAGCAGGCGCTCGTCGACACCCTGCGCGTCGGGTCCGACGACCTCTTCGTCGTCGGCGATCCGGCACAGGCCGTCTACGGCTTCACCGGCAGTGACCCGGGGCTCCTGGTCGACGTCGAGGATCGCTTCCCGGGCATCGAGGTCGTCCGCCTGCCGGTGAACCACCGCTGCACCCCCCAGGTCGTGGACGCCGGCGTGGCGGTGCTGACCCATGCCGGGATGGCGGCCGACCTCCGCTCGGGTCGGGAGGACGGGCCGGCGGTGACGATCACCGGGCATCCGGACGAGCGCGCCGAGGCCGACGCGGTCGCAGCGGCGGTCGCCCGCCTCGATCCGGGGGGCACGCGCCCCGGTCACGCCGCCGTTCTCGCTCGGACGCACGCCCAGTGCCGGCTCGTCGAGGACGCCCTGCACACGGCCGGCGTCAAGGTCAGGGCCCGCGGACTCGAGGCGGACCCGGTGACGCGGCGCGCCCTCGACTCGGCCCGCCGGCGCCAATCATCCGGGGCGCTGCGCGACTGGGCGCACGGGGTGCTCGAGGAGGCAGCCGGCGAGACCGTTCGTGACCCGGCGGAGTCCTCCGGCGACATCACACCGGCGATGGTCGCCTCCGCCGCGCTCGACCATCTGCGCCAGCAACCCGACGGCGACGGCGCGACGTTCGCCTCGTGGCTCGTCACCGAGGATCCCTTCGGTCGACGCGACCGGGACGGTGTCGAGGTTCTCACGTTCCATGCCGCGAAGGGACGGGAGTGGCACCGGGTGTGGATCGTCGGTGCCGAGACCGGGTCGGTGCCGCACCGCAGCGCGACGACACGGGATGCGGTCGCCGAAGAGGCCCGCCTGCTCTACGTGGCCGTCACCCGTGCGTCGGATGCCTGCGCGATCTCACACGCCGAGCGGCGCGGCGGGTACCGACGCGAGCCGAGTCCGTTCCTCGCCGGCGTCGACACGACGCCGCGGGTCGCCGTCGGACCGCCGCCGGAGGTCGTGGCCGTGATCGCCGCACGACGGCATCGACCGGACCGCGAACGGCGTGTCGCACTCGAGCATTGGCGGGCCGACCTGGCGCGGGCGACGGGGGCCGTGCCGGAGTCCATCTGCTCCGACCGGACTCTGTCCCGCCTCGTCGACCGACCGCCGACCACCGTCGAGGACCTCGACCGGCTGACCCGTTGGGGGCCGTTGACGAGCGCCCGCCTGCTCCCCGGACTGCGCGCCGCCCTCGACGGATGAGCGCTGGTCAGTCGGCCAGGTCGACGACGACCGGGGCGTGATCGCTCGGCGACGGGCCCTTGCGGGCGTTGCGATCGACGGTGGCCCAGCGACTGCGTGCGGCCACCGACGACGTGCCGTAGACGAGGTCGATGCGCAGGCCCCGCCCCATGTGGAAGTCGCCCGAGCGGTAGTCCCACCACGAGAACAGCTTCTCGCCCGGCTGGTGGAGGCGGAACAGGTCGGTCATCCCCCACGCCTCGAGGGCGGCGAGACGATCCCGCTCGGCGGTGGTGACGTGGGTCGACATCGCGAGCGTGTCGATGTCGTACACATCGGCATCGGTCGGGGCGATGTTGAAGTCGCCGGTGACGATCACCTCGCGATCGGGTGACGTGTCGCGTCCGAGGTGCTCGATGAGCCGGTCGAGCCAGCTCAGCTTGTAGGTGTAGTGCGGGTCGTCGACAGCCCGGCCGTTCGGCACGTAGACGCTGGAGACCCGGATGCCCCCGCAGGTGGCCGTGATGATCCGGGCATCGGGGTCGGGTTCGACGCCGGCGGCGAAGTTGGTCACGACATCGTCGAGGCCGACCCGGGAGATGATCGCCACCCCGTTCCAGCGCCCCTGGCCGTAGTGCGCGCTGGCGTACCCGAGCGCCTCGAAGTCGAGGGCCGGGAACGCGTCGTCGGCGAGCTTGGTCTCCTGCAGGCAGACGATGTCGGGCTGGACGTCCTCGAACCAGGCCAGGACGCGTTCGCGTCGGGCCTTGAGGGAGTTGACGTTCCAGGTGACGATGCGGGTCACGACGCGGACGCCTTCCTCGCCCTGACCTTCTTGGCGGCAGTCTTCTTCGCCGGGGACTTCTTCACCGGGGCCTTCGTCGCCGGGGCCTTCTCGGTGGCCGCCTTCGTCGCCGGAGACTTCTTCGCCGGAGCCTTCTTCGCCGTGACCTTCTCGGCGGCAGCCTTCTTCACCGGAGTCTGCTTCGACGAGGCCTTCTTCGCCGGAGCCTTCTCGGAAGCGACCTTCTCTGCCGAAGCCTGCGTCGCCGCCACCTTCTCGGTGGCGACCTCCTTCGCCGCGGCCTTCTTCGTCGGGGCCTTCTTCGTCGAGGCCTTCTTCGTCGGGGCCTTCTTCGCAGCCGCCTTCCTGCCCGCCGCCGGTGAGGTCGGCTCGTCCGCCTCGGGCGCGTCGACCTGGACACCGGGCAGGCCGGCATCGATGCTGCGACGTGCCGGCACGAAGCCGGCGATCACGACGGTCACCGCCTCACCGACCGAGAGCACCGAGCGCGCACTGCGCGGCGGCGGGTCACCCATCAGCCGCAGGGGGAGGTACACGGCGACATCACCGACGCGCACGTAGGCCCCGTGCGATGCGTACGACTCGACCACCCCGGTGCAACTCGTCCCCACCGGATGTCGCTCGACGAACTCGAGGAACGGCATCACCTCGTTCACCGGCGAACCGCCGCGCCCGGGGGCCGCTGCGGTCTCCGACGCCGCAGCCGGTGAGGCCGTGGCGCGCCCGGAGGCGGCTGCTCGACCGGGCGGCGGAGCGGTCGGGACCGGCATCGGTTGGCTGGCGAGCGGACTGGGACGCGACGCGGCCTTGTCCGACTTGGCGGACTTGGCGGCCCCGCCTCGCGAGCGGGCAGCCTCCTTCGTCGCCTTGCGCGACACCGGGCCGCGCACGGGAGTGCGGGCGACGAACACCCAGCCGACATGGGGCACCGGCTTGCCGCCGACGAGACGTCCCTCGTCGAAGAGCCAGTCGTACTGGGCATGGAACTCCTGGAAGGAGTCGTTCGACAGGACGGTGGCGCCCGACTTGTCGGCGATGGTGAGCACGAAGGCGTCGCCGCGACCGATCGCCCCAGCCGGCGGCGCGACCAGTTCGTTGTTGGCGACGGCCTCGTCGAACTCGGCCCGCTCCGACGCGTCGATGCGATGCCCGAAGGTGGCATCGACGACGACGGTGACGGCGGCCGCGGGGTGATCGGCCATGAAGGCCGTCACCGCGTCGCTGAGTTGCTGGAGGCTCGGCTTCGACCGGCCCTCGGTCGCGATGTTCGATCCGTCGACCACGATGTGGCTCGGCCCGGAGAGTCTGCTCATGTTGGGGGTTCCTGTTTCCTGCCCGACGTGGGGCGGTCGTGTGATGGGCCGGGAGCCACTCCCCACCCGGCGAAGCCGGCGATGGCGGAATGTCCCTCTGACCGACCGCCATCGTAGAGTCCGGGACGACCCCGTCCACCGGATACCGGAGCCAGCCATGCCATCGCCCACGCCGCCCGACCGACCGACCGCCGTCTTCTGGGACTTCGGTGGTGTCATCACCACCAGCCCCTTCGCCGCCTTCAACAGCTACGAGTCGGCGCGGGGCATCCCATTGGACTTCATCCGCTCGGTGAACACGCACAACCCCGACGACAATGCCTGGGCCCGGATCGAACGACGTGAGATCTCCGCTGCGGAGTTCGACGAGCTCTTCGCCGAGGAATCGGCCGCCCTCGGTCATCGGGTGCCGGGTGCCGATGTGCTCGGCTGCCTGTACGGGGACGTGCAACCCGAGATGGTGCGGGCGCTCGAACACATCCGGGATGCCGGGCTCACCCAGGCCTGCCTGACGAACAACGTGCTCGACTCGACGGTGGCACGGCCCGATGTGATGGCGGCGATGGCGATCTTCGACCACGTCATCGAGTCGTCCAAGGTCGGGGTCCGCAAGCCCGAGCCGGCGTTCTACGAACTCGCCTGCACGACGGCTGGTGTCGAGGCCACCGCGGTCGTGTTCCTCGACGACCTCGGCATCAACCTCAAGCCGGCCAAGGCGATGGGGATGGCGACGATCAAGGTGCTGTCACCGGGGCAGGCTCTCGACGAGTTGTCGGCACTCCTCGGGTTCAGCCTGGGCTGAGCCGGTCAGAGTTCGGCGAAGGTCTCGTCCATGAGATCGGCGAGCTCCTGGTCGTGCACCGTCTTGGAGCCGGTCGCCGGGCTCCCCGACTCGACGCGGGCGACGTGACGCAGGTCGTACCCGCGCTCCTTCACCCGCCAGATCCGGTTCTCGATGAACTTCCAGGCGCCCATGTTCTCGGGCTCCTCCTGGAGCCAGACGATCTCACGGGCGTTCGGGTACAGCTCGAGGATGCCGAACATCTGCTCGGTCGGCAGCGGGTAGAGCTGCTCGACGCGCACGACGGCGACCGGCGCCTCGCGTGAGTCCCGTTCGGCCATCGCGTCCCAGGCCACCTTGCCCGAGCAGAACACGACCCGGCGGACGGAGTTGCGGTCGGTCACGGTCGGGTCGTCGAGCACTTCGCGGAACGAGCCGGTCGTGAGTTCCTCGATCCGCGAGCGCGTCTGGCGCATGCGGAGGCCCTGCTTCGGTGTGAACACGACGAGCGGTGTGCGGCGCTCGGAGTGCACCTGCCGACGCAGGAGATGGAAGTACTGCGCCGCAGTGGTCGCGTTGCACAGCTGGATGTTGTCCTCGGCGGCGAGCACCAGGAACCGCTCGATGCGGGCCGAGGAGTGCTCCGGCCCCTGCCCCTCGAAGCCGTGCGGGAGCAGGAGGACGAGACCGTTGCGTTGGCCCCACTTGTCCTCGGCGGCGACGAGGTACTGGTCGATGATGATCTGGGCACCGTTGATGAAGTCGCCGAACTGCGCCTCCCACATCACGAGGGCGTCCGGGTTGGCGTGTGCGTAGCCGTACTCGTACCCGAGCGCCGCGTACTCGCTCAGCAACGAGTCGTAGACCCAGAACTTGGCACGCGCCTCGGGCATGTCGGCGAGCGGCACCCACGACTCACCGGTCTCGAAGTCGATCAGCGCGGCGTGACGTTGGCTGAACGTGCCCCGGCGGGAGTCCTCGCCGGCGAGGCGGACCGGGTGACCCTCGACCAGCAGTGAGCCGACGGCGAGCGCCTCGGCGGTCGCCCAGTCGACGTCGCCGTCCTCGGCGTACTGCTTGGACCGCAACTCGAACTGCTTCCCGAGCTTCGGGTGGACGGTGAACCCGTCGGGGTAGGCCGACAGCGAGGCGAAGATCGAGTCGAGGGCCGGTCGGGGCACCCCGGTCGGGACCGGCGGGAGCACGCCGAGGGGCTTGGGGGGCTTCGGGGCCTTGAAGGGCTCGGTCGCCTTGGAGCGGGTCTCGTCGAGGGCGACCTGGAGTTTGGACTGGAAGTCGGTGAGGGCCTGCTCGGCCTCGTCGACCCCGATGTCGCCGCGCGTCACGAGGGTCTCGACGTAGAGCTTGCGGACGCTGCGGTGCTCGGCGATCGCCTTGTACATCTGGGGCTGCGTGTAGCTCGGGTCATCACCCTCGTTGTGGCCGTGTCGGCGGTAGCAGACCAGGTCGATGACGACGTCCTTGTGGAACGTCTGGCGGTACTCCCACGCCAGACGGGCGACGCGCACACAGGCCTCCGGGTCGTCACCGTTCACGTGGAACACCGGGACCTGGATCATCTTGGCGATGTCGGAGCAGTACATCGACGAGCGGGCGAACTGCGGCGAGGTCGTGAACCCGATCTGGTTGTTGATGATCAGGTGGATCGTCCCGCCGACGCGATAGCCGTTGATGTCGCTCATCGCGAGGCACTCGGCGACGATGCCCTGACCGGCGAAGGCGGCGTCGCCGTGCACGAGGATCGGCAGCACCGAGTACGACAGCGGCGGGTCGATCTGGTCCTGCTGGGCTCGGGCGATGCCCATGACGATCGGGTCGACCGTCTCGAGGTGGCTCGGGTTGGCGGCGAGCTCGACCGCGATCTCCCTGCCGGACGGGCTCTGGTACCGACCCACCGAGCCGAGGTGGTACTTGACGTCGCCGGAGCCCTGCACGGTGCTCGGGTCCACGTGGCCCTCGAACTCGGCGAAGATCGCCGCGTGGCTCTTGCCCATGATGTTGGAGAGCACGTTGAGGCGTCCGCGGTGGGCCATGCCGATCACGGCGCCGTCGAGCTCGGCATCGGCCGCCTCGGAGAGGATCTCGTCGAGGATCGGGATGGCTGACTCGGCCCCCTCGATACCGAAGCGCTTGGTGCCGACGTACTTGGTGGCGAGGAACTTCTCGAAGGCCTCGGCCGCGTTCAGGCGCTCGAGGATCCGCATCTTGCGCTCGTGGGAGTGATCGATGCGGACGCCCTCGATCCTGGACTGCACCCAGGCCTGCTCCTCGGTGTTCTGGATGTGCATGTACTCGACGCCGATGGTGCGGCAGTAGGCATCGCGCAGGACGCCGAGCAGGTCACCAAGACGCATCTTGCGCTGACCGGCGACACCGTCGGTGAGGAACTCGCGGTCGAGGTCCCAGATGGTCAGCCCGTAGGTGGCCGGGTCGAGCTCCTTGGGTGTCAGGGGCTCCTTCCAGTGCAGTGGGTCGAGATCGGCGATCAGGTGCCCACGGACGCGGTGGACGCGGGTGAGCTTGGCGACGGCCATCTGCTTGGCCAGCATCGCCTCCTCGCGGTCGATCGGGTTGGTGTCGGGCCGCCACTTGACCGCCTCGTAGGGCACGTCGAGGGAGTGGAAGACGTCCTCGTAGAAGCCGTGCTCGCCGAGCAACAGTTCGTGCACCCGCTTGAGGAACAGTCCGGACTCGGCGCCCTGGATGATCCGGTGGTCGTAAGTGCTGGTGACGGTGACGACCTTGGAGATGCCGAGCGACGACAGGTTCGAGCGGTCGGCACCCTCGAACTCGGCCGGGTAGTCGATGTTGCCGACCCCGACGATGACGCCCTGACCGGGCATCAGCCGGGGAACCGACTGCACGGTGCCGATCGTGCCCGGGTTGGTGAGCGTGATGTTGGCGCCCTGGAAGTCGTCGACGGTCAGCTTGTTGTTGCGGACCTTGCGGATGATCTCCTCGTAGGCGGCGAGGAAGCCGGCGAAGTCGACGGCGTCGGCGGCCCGCAGCACCGGGACGAGGAGGGTCCGGGTGCCGTCTCCCTTGTCGACGTCGACGGCGAGTCCCATGTTGACGTGCGGGTGGGTGACGAGTCGGGGCTTGCCGTCGGCACCGGCGACGAAGCCGTTGCGCATGTTCGGCACGGCATCGGCGATGGCGCGCACGATCGCGTAGCCGATGAGATGCGTGAAGCTGACCTTGCCCTGCCCGGAGCGCTCGCGGTAGCCGTTGATGACCTTGCGGTTGACCTCGAGGAGCTTGGCCGGGACGTTCCGGAAGCTCGTCGCCGTCGGCACCGTGAGGCTGTTCTCCATGTTCTCGACGATGCGCGCCGCCACACCGCGGATCGGTGAGCCGGGCTCCCCGCCATCACCCTGGGCCGGAGCCCGAGCCGGGGCGGGGGCCGGTGCCGGGGCCGGTGCCGGGGCGGGTGTGGGCGCAGCATGGGTGCCGTTCGTCTCGGCGGCCGGGGCCGGTGCCGTGGGCGGGTTCGGGGCCGAGCTCCGGTAGTCCTCGAAGAACTCCTTCCAACTGTCGGCCACGGAGTGCGGGTCGGCGCAGTAGCGCTCGTACATCTCCTCGACGAGCCAGGAGTTCGCGCCGAAGGAGGTCGGTGGGGCGTCGGACACGCGCCGAAGGTTAGTGGTCAAGGGATCAGTTGGCAGGGTCCTGGCTTCGCAGCTCGGCGATGCGCTCGGCCAGCAGCTCGGCCGCGGTCCGGCCGTCGTCGATGACCACGTCGTCGGCGGCCGCGAGGAACAACGGCATCGACATCCGCGACCGATGCGCGGCCTCGCCCGCCGGGTTGACCACCCGGTGCGTCGTCGCCGGCAGGTAGCCCGCCGTCGCCCGATCGAGCATCTCCCCGCAGTTCACGGCGAGCGACCCCGGATCGCAGGGCACGGCGTACCACTCCCCGTCGCGACCGAGCAGCTCGAGGCCCGACTCGTTGCTGGCCGGAAGCACCGTCAACAGGTTGATGTCCTCGTGCGCCGCGGCCCGCACCGCACCCTCGGGCACATCACCCTCGAGCGGCGGGTAGCGCAGGATCCGCAGCAGGGTCCGGGTGTTGCCCTCGAGCATCTCGGCCACCGGCATCGACAGACGCTGCTCGACCTCGGCCGGGATGTGCGTGTCGACCCAGTTCAGGAGGGTCGCCGCCACTTGGGTCGCGATGTCGCGGTACCGCAGCGCGTCCGTCGAGACCTCGGTCGGGTACTTGTCGCTCCACGGGTACACGTGGAAGAACTCCTTCAGGTCACGCACCTGCCGACCCTTGGCGGTCTCGGAGATCTTCGGTGGGAAGTACCCCTCCTGGTTGTCCGGCCCGACCGTGTAGCGCTCGGCGGCGCCGCTCGAGAAGAAGTCCTCCCACTCGGCGTAGATGCTCTGCACCAGATCCCACGGCAACGGGTGGTTCGTCACCACCGCGAATCCGGTGGTGCGCAGGCTCTCGGTGAAGCGCGCCGGGGCATCGGGGGCCGTGAAGTCGACCACGTCGGGTGTCATGGTGGAAGCGTAGGTCACGGGGAGCGATTCACCTGCCAGGCACCGAGGATCGTCACGACCGTGCCGGCGAGCGCCATCGCGGCCACGGTCTCGCCACGTACCCCGACCCCGAGGATGATCGACACGACCGGGATCACGTAGTTCGTGGTCGACGCCCGGGTCCCCCCGAGGCGACCGGCGTTCCAGGCCATCCACACGTACGCCAGCCCCGTCCCGACGGCGCCGAGGACGGCGATCGCCGCGAGGCTGGACCATGAGAACGACGACTGCGAGAGGCCCCACAGCCCCGTCGGGGCGGCCATCACCGCCGCGCCGGCCAGTGCCCGGTGGACGACCGGGATCGCCCCGACCTCCTGCTGCAGCGGGCCGGCGATGTTGAGCGCGAAGCCGTAACAGCACAGGGCAGCGAAGGCGGTGAGGAGCCCGATCGAGCTCGACGACCCCTCCCCCAGGCTCGGCAGGGCGATCAGCACACCGCCGAGGGTGCCGAGGACGACTCCGAGCACCCGACCGACGCTCGCCCGTCGACGGAAGACGGCGAAGCCGACGACGACCGTCAGGACCGGGTTCAGGGTGTTCAGCATCCCGGCGAGGCTCGAGGCGATGCGCTCCTGGGCGAAGGCGAACAGGGTGAGGGGAGCCCCCATCCACACGAAGGCGAGCGCGACGAGTCGCGGCCGGGCGGCGCGGACGACCGGCCGGCGCGCCACCGGGAACGCGCTCAGCACGGTCAGTCCGAAGAGGATCCGGAGCCATCCGATGAACGCCGGATGGAAACTCTCGAGACCCTCTGCGATGAGGAAGAAGCTCGACCCCCAGATGAGGCCCGGCGCAGCGAGCGAGACCCAGTCGATCGGCCTGAGGGGTGCGTCGTCGCCGGCGGTCATCGGCGGGTCACGCTACGTGGCGGGCACCTCCGGCGCCGTGATCCGACCGGGGAACACGAGCGGCGTCAGCGTTAGCCTCGGGCGGGCATGGCTCACGAGTTCATCTACACCTGTTACAAGCTCGCCCGGCACTACCCGCCGGACCGCACGGTGCTCGAGAACATCTCGCTCTCGTTCTACCCGGGGGCCAAGATCGGCGTCATCGGATCGAACGGCTCGGGCAAGTCGAGCCTGCTGCGGATCATGGCCGGCCTCGACGACGGCTACTCCGGCGAGGCCCGCCTGACCCCCGGCTTCCGGGTCGGCCACCTCGCCCAGGAGCCCGAACTCGACCCGACCAAGGACGTCAAGGGCAATGTCATGGACGGCGTCGCCGAGGTCCAGTCGCTCATCGACCGGTACAACGCCGTCATGGCCAAATGGGCCGACCCCGATGCCGACTATGACAAGATCGGCAAGGAGCAGGCCGAACTCGAGGACGCCATCGCCGCGGCCGACGCATGGAGCCTCGAACGCAACGTCGACATCGCCATGGATGCCCTGCGCTGTCCGCCCGACGATGCCGACGTCACCACGCTGTCGGGCGGTGAGCGGCGCCGCGTCGCCCTGTGCCGGCTCCTCCTGAGCCGTCCCGACCTGCTGCTGCTCGACGAGCCGACGAACCACCTCGACGCCGAGAGCGTCTTCTGGCTCGAGCGCTTCCTGCAGGACTACACCGGCACGGTGGTCGCCATCACCCACGACCGCTACTTCCTCGACAACGTCGCCCAATGGATCCTCGAACTCGACCGCGGTCGAGGCATCCCCTTCGAGGGCAACTACTCCTCGTGGCTCGAGCAGAAGCAGGAGCGTCTGGCGCGCGAGGAGAAGTCGAACGAGGCCCGGCGACGCACGCTCGAGCGCGAGCTCGAGTGGGTGCGCATGGCACCCAAGGCCCGTCAGGCCAAGGGCAAGGCCCGTCTCGCCGCCTACGAGAAGCTGCAGGCCGAGGCCGAGGCCGAGCGCGACACCTCGAACCGTCTCGAGATCGCCATCCCGCCCGGGCCCCGGCTCGGCGACTCCGTCATCGAGGTCACCGGTCTGCGCAAGGGCTTCGGCGATCGTCTCCTGATCGAGGACCTGTCGTTCTCGCTGCCCCCGGCCGGCATCGTCGGCATCATCGGCCCGAACGGCGCCGGCAAGACGACGCTCTTCCGGATGCTGTCGGGCCTCGAGCAGCCAGACGCCGGCACGATCACCATCGGATCCACGGTGCAACTCAGCCACGTCGACCAGAACCGCGACGACCTCGACCCGGACAAGACGGTCTACGAGGAGATCACCGGCGGTGTCGACCACCTCAGGATCGGCAACCGCGAGATCCATGGCCGCGCCTACGTGGCGAGCTTCAACTTCAAGGGCACCGACCAGCAGAAGCCGGTCGGCAAGCTCTCCGGCGGTGAACGCAACCGGGTTCACCTCGCCAAGCTGCTGAAGTCCGGCGGCAACGTGCTGCTGCTCGACGAGCCGACGAACGACCTCGACGTGGACACCCTGCGCGCCCTCGAGGCCGGACTCGAGTCGTTCCCCGGTTGCGCCGTCGTCATCTCCCACGATCGCTGGTTCCTCGACCGCATCGCGACCCACGTCCTCGCCTTCGAGGGCGACTCGCAGGTGCGCTGGTTCGAGGGCAACTTCTCCGAGTACGAGGAGTTCCGTCGCCGCGAGCTCGGATCGGCCGCCGACACGCCACACCGCATCAAGTACAAGAAACTGGGGTGATGGTCGAGACCGACCAGGCCCTCGCGGCGCGGATCGCGGCCGGGGCCGGTGAACGCCTCGTCGCCGCCCGACGCGACCTCTTCGCGTCGGGTCTCGACCACTGGTCGGTGAAGGACGCCGGCGACGCCATCGCCCAGCAGTACCTGATGGGCGAACTGCGCACTGCCCGCCCCGACGACGCCGTGCTCTCCGAGGAGGGGATCGAGGATCCACGACGCTTCTCCGGTGGCCGGGTCTGGATCATCGACCCGCTCGACGGCACGAAGGAGTTCGCCGAACCGGGCCGTCAGGACTGGGCGGTGCACGTGGCCCTCTGGGAGCAGGACCGCTTCCTCGCCGGTGCCGTCGCGCTGCCGGCCGTGAACCTGGTGCTCACCACCGACCCGGCGCCGCCGATGCCGGCCGTGACCCGTGACCGACCGCGACTCATCACCTCGCGCAACCACGCCCCGTGGGCTGCGGTGATCGTCGCCCGGGCCCTCGACTGCGATGCCCTCCGCCTCGGCTCGGCCGGCGCGAAGACGATGGCGGTCGTGCTCGGTGAGGCCGACATCTACCTCCACGACGGCGGGATGTACCAGTGGGACTCGGCCGCGCCGGCCGCCGTCGCCCAGGCTGCCGGCTTCCACGTGAGCCGCATCGACGGCTCACCACTCGTCTACAACGACCCGGACGCCTGGCTGCCCGACCTGCTGGTGTGCCGACCCGAACTCGCCGACCCGGTTCTGCGAGCGTTGTGGGGATGAGCGCCCGTCAGCCCTCCGTCCTCGTCGACATCGACGGCCCCGTCGCCACCGTCACCCTCAACCGCCCCCACCGGGCCAACGCCTGGAACGGCACGATGCACGCGGAGCTGCTGGGCGTGATGAGCGACCTCGAGCACCGACCCGGACTGCGGGCCGTCGTGCTCACCGGCACACCGCCGACGTTCTCCGTCGGAGGCGACTCCCAAGCGCTCAGCGACCACGCCGATCGCGGTTCGTACGACACCGGACTCGCCGCCGACACCGTCCGACCCGGTGGCGGGCGGGACGAACTCGACGAGGACCTCGTGTGGATGCTCGGCTACCCGCTCCCGATCATCGCCGCCGTGAACGGCGCCGTCGCCGGGGTCAGTCTGGCCCTGGTCGCGTTCTGCGACCTGCGCTTCGGGTCGGCCCCGGCCAAGCTCACGACAGCGGCACCCAAGCTCGGCCTGCCAGCGGAGTACGGACTGTCGTGGATGCTGCCCCGTCTCATCGGAGCCACCCGGGCCGCCGACCTGCTCATGTCGGGCCGGGTCGTGACCGTGGCCGAGACCGCCGACTGGGGCCTGTGGAACGGGGTGCTCCCCGACGGCGAGGCGACGCTGGCCGCCGCCCGCGACTACGCCCGGCGACTGGCCGCCACCACCGGCCCCGAGGCGGTCGCCACGACCAAGGCGCAGCTGTGGTCGGACCTGCTGCGACACGACCCGGCCGCATCCGTGCGCGAGTCGAAGCAGCT
>JBEAPU010000020.1:0-20507 GCA_041164245.1 Actinomycetota bacterium
CGCGAGTTCCCGTCGCTCTGCGACATCGACCGGATCATCATCCAGCGCCAGCAACTCCTCGATCATCGATCGTTGCCGCTCCGACCGTCGCGCAGTTGAGATCACTGCCCGACGGATCGTCTCCGACTGGGAGAGCCCGTCGCCCTGGAGGCGCCGGAGAGCCACCTCGGCTCGGTCATCGAGGCGAACAGTGATCAGTCGTCCCATTCGACGAGTATCGCAGGCGTCGGGCCGCGACCCGTCAGGAGGGGAGCATCTCGGCGATCAGGTCGAGATGATCGAGGTCGGCCAGGTCGAGCACCTGCAGGTACACCCGGTCCGCCCCCGCCGCGCGCCACCGCGCCACCGTCTCGGCCGCCTCGGCCGGTGTGCCCGCCACACCGTTGCGACGCAACTCGTCGGGCTCACGGCCGATCGCCGCGGCCCGACGCGCCACCTCGGCCTCATCGGACCCGACGCAGGCCACCAGCGCCACCGACCACACCAACGATGCCGGGTCGCGACCGATCTCGTCGCAGGCCCGACGCACGTTCGCGCACTGCGCCGTGAACGCATCGACATCGACGAAGGGCATGTTGAACTCGGCCGCGTAGCGGGCCGTCAACGCCGGGGTGCGCTTGGCGCCGCGACCGCCGATGATGATCGGCACCCCGCCGGCCTGCACGGGCTTGGGCAATGCCGGCGAATCCGCCACCGGCCAGAAACGGCCCCCGTGCGAGAACGTCTCCCCGACCGGAGTGCGCCACAGGCCGTCGACGATCGCCAGCTGCTCGGCGAAGCGGTCGAACCGCTCACCGAGCGCCGGGAACGGGATGCCGTACGCCGTGTGCTCGGCCTCGTACCAGCCGGCCCCGAGGCCCAACTCGACGCGGCCACCCGACATCTGATCGACGTTCGCCACCGAGATCGCGAGCGGACCCGGATGCCGGAACGTCGCCGCGGTGACGAGTGTGCCGAGCCGGATCGTCGACGTGTCGCGGGCCAGACCGCCGAGCGTCACCCACGCGTCGCTCGGTCCGGGATCACCCGACACCGATCCCATCTTCAGGTAGTGGTCCGAGCGGAAGAACGCCCCGAACCCGAGCGCCTCGGCCCGCAGCGCGACGGCCAACAGGTCGTCGTAGGTCGCACCCTGCTGGGGTTCGGTGAAGATGCGGTACGGGGACAGGTCACGTGCGCTCACGACGGCAACCTAGCCTCGGGCCCGTGAGCGACGACACGAGCGACCTGCCCGCACTGACCCCCGCCCTCGACCGTCTGCGCGCCCACGTGCTCGAGCACTCGGTGCGGCGCGGTGACTTCACGCTGAAGAGCGGCGCCAAGAGCACCTGGTTCCTCGACACCAAGCAGACGGCGTGCCGTGCCGACGGCATCGTCGCCGTCGCCGACGCCATGGCCGGCATCATCCCGGCCGACGCGACGGCGATCGGCGGACTGACGATGGGGGCCGACCCGGTCGCGTTCGGCGTCGCTGCCGTTCTCGCCACCCGCGGTCGTGACCTGCGCAGCTTCAGCGTGCGCAAGGAGGCCAAGGACCACGGGGTCACCGGTCGACTCGCCGGCGCCCTGCAGCCCGGCGACAAGGTCGTGATCGTCGAGGACACCACCACCCGGGGCACGAGCCTGCTCGAAGCCGTCGATGTGGTGCGCACCTTCGGTGCCGAGGTGGTGCTGGCCAGTGTCATCGTCGACCGCGGCACCACCTGCGCCGAGCTGTGCGCGGCCTCCGGCGTGCCCTACACCCCGCTGCTCACCGCCACCGACCTCGGCTTCACCCCCGGCACCTGACCGGCACCCGGGCGTGACCGGTCAGTCGGCCGGCCAGTAGCGGTCGCGCAACTGGCGCTTGAGCAACTTGCCGGTCGGCAGGCGCGGCAGGTCGTCCACCACGTCGACCGACACCGGGCACTTGTAGTGGGCGATGCGCTCCCGGGCGTACGCGATGAGCCCCCGCTCGACCTCGGCCGGATCGGCTGGCGCATCGGCGGTGGTCACCACCACCGCCTTCACCTCCTCGCCGAGGTCCTCGTTCGGCACACCGATCACGGCGATGTCCGACACCCACGGGTGCAGCGTCAGGGCGCTCTCCACCTCCTGCGGGTAGATGTTCACACCGCCCGAGATGATCATGTGCGACGCCCGGTCGGTGAGGAACAGGTAGCCGTCCTCGTCGAGGTAGCCGATGTCACCGAGCGTGTTCCACCCCCGGTCGTTGAACGCGCCGGCCGTCTTCACCGGATCGTTGTGGTACTCGAACACCATGTCGGTCTCGAACCACACCCGGCCCGCCTCACCCGGCGGCAACTCGATGCCCTCGTCGTCCGTGATGTGCACAGCGCCGGTCAACGGCCGACCCACCGACCCCGGGTGCGCCAACCAGTCCTCCGGGCCGATCAGACACGCCCCCGTCGCCTCGCTGCCGGCGTAGTACTCGTGGATGATCGGCCCCCACCAGTCCATCATCCGCTGCTTCACGTCCACCGGGCACGGCGCCGCAGCGTGAACGGCCACCCGCAGCGACGACAGGTCGAAGCGCGACCGCTCCGCGTCGGACAGTTTCAACATGCGCACGAAGTGCGTCGGTACGAACTGGGCGTGCGTCACCCCATGCTCCTCGATGAGCCGCAGCACGTCGAGCGGGTCGAAACGCTCCATCACGATCACCGTCGCGCCGAGGCGCTGCACTCCCGTCGACCACACCAGGGGCGCCGCGTGGTAGAGCGGTGCCGGACAGAGGTACACCGACTCGGGTGTCACCCCGTAGTAGCCCTCGAGCATCGGCACCGTCGACATCGGTCCGGCCCCGAACGGAAGCGTCGACATCGGCCGCTTGATGCCCTTGGGTCGGCCCGTCGTGCCCGACGAGTAGAACATGAAGCTGCCCTCGAGCTCCACGCCGTCGCCGAGCGGCCCGTCGTCGTGGCCGTCGACGAAATCCTCGTACGACGAGAACCCGGCCGGCGCCGACCCGGCGGCATCCATCATCAACCGCAGCGGGCACACACCATCCGGGATCGTCAACGTCGACACCAGACCGGCGAGACGGGCCGAGGTGACCAGCATGTCGGCGCCGCAATCGGTGACGATGTACTCCACCTCGTCGGCCTGCAGGTGCCAGTTCACCGGCACCGAGTAGACGCCGAGTCGCTGGCACGCCAGCATCACCTCGAAGTACGCCGGATGGTTCTCGAGCAGCACCGCGACCACCGAGCCGGGCCCGAGACCGGCGGCGAGCAACGCCCGGCCGAGCCGGCGCGAGGCCCGTTCCACCTCGTCGAAGGAGATGACGGTCCCAGCCGTCGCCATCACCACGGCCGGGTCGGACCCGCGGGTGGCGAGGTGGGCGGCCGGCTGGAAGCGTCGCTCGGGCGGGATGACGGCTGCGGTGGCGCTCATGGACGAACACTACGGACGACACCCGATGCCATCCCGAGCCGGACGGACCCCGGCGAGGCCCGGACGCGCAACAGGCGCCCGGAGGCGCCCGTGGTGGTCGAGACCGGCGTCGATCCGGTGACCTTCCGCTTTTCAGGCGGACGCTCTGCCAACTGAGCTACTCGACCGTGCGGGGGACTGGTGCTCCCCCATGTGCAAGGGGCTGCCTTGCGGCAGCCCCGAGC
Organism: Actinomycetota bacterium; assembly: GCA_041164245.1. Classification (GTDB taxonomy): domain Bacteria; phylum Actinomycetota; class Acidimicrobiia; order Acidimicrobiales; family Ilumatobacteraceae; genus Casp-actino5. The sequence continues at coordinate 3,621 of JBEAPU010000020.1, forward strand.
GGTCCCGACGGGACTCGAACCCGCGACCTCCGGCTTGACAGGCCGGCGTGAACTCCAACTTCACCACGGGACCAGGAGTTCAGATATGTACTCGCACCCCCAACGGGATTCGAACCCGTGCCGTCACCTTGAAAGGGTGATGTCCTAGGCCGCTAGACGATGGGGGCAGGGCCTCATCTCGTTGAGAGCGATGGCACGCTAGCAGGGCCCGTCGGAGGTTCCACCAACGCGGTCACCCCGGCTCGGACAGCGCCTGCACCACCCACTCGAGCATCCACCCCGACCACGCGAACAGTCCGAACTCCGGCGACTCACGCACCCGTTCGTCAGCCTCGCCGGCTGCCTCGTCGTCGTCGACACCGAGCAGTGATCCGAGAACGAGCCGCAACGAGTTCAACGAGCGCATGAACGCCGACAGTCGTTCCTCGTCGAAGGCGAACTCGTCGGCATTGCGGCCCGACGGCTCGGTGTCGAGCACCGCCAGCACGCCGGCCACCGCCGCCCGGCGCGACTCGATCAACTCCGAGCGCATCAGGCGTTGGTACTCCGAGTCGTTCGCCGCGTCGGAGCCCTCGTGATCGGTGAACGCCGGCGGGAACAGGCGTCCGGCGTTCGGCGGCGGTGCCGACTCGACATCGCCGGCCGCCGCGATCATCGCGTCGAGCTCACCGAAGAGGCGCACCAGCACCTCCCGTTCCGGCTCGCCGAGGCGCACCACGAACGCGTCGTCCCCGACCCGTTCGCACGGCGGCTTGCGGCGCCGCAACATCAGCGACGTCCCGGCACGAGTCGAGCCGTCACGAGTCGTGCTCCATCGTCGCCCACAACCCGTGCTCGTGCAGCCGGAACACGTGCATCTCGCACTGCTCCCGCGTGCCCTCGGCCACGTTCGCCCGCCCCTCGTGGTGAACGGCCAACATCAACTCCGTCGCCTTCTCGAGCGAGTACCCGAACAACTTGCGCAACACGAACGTGACGTAGCTCATCAGGTTCACCGGGTCGTTCCACACGACGACGACCCACGGCCGGTCCTCCTCGACCGACTCGTCGAGGTTCACCTCGGGGGCGACCATCGTGTCCGACACCCCGACAGTCTGCCCCGGCGTTGGCCACCCCGACGCCCCTGCCGTACGCTCGGTTCCCATGTCCGTCGGCAGCAGGCCCCTCGTGCCATCCCGGCTGACCCCCGGCGGAGTCGCCCACGGCAACCGTCGTGCCCCCCGCTCCACCATCGGCGCCTACGTGGCCCTCACCAAGCCCCGGATCATCGAACTGCTGCTGATCACGACGGTGCCGACCATGGTGCTCGCCGCCGACGCCTGGCCGTCCACGTGGCTCGTGGTCATCACCCTGATCGGCGGCAGCCTCGCCGCCGGCGGCGCGAACGCCATCAACATGTACATCGACCGCGACATCGACGCCCTGATGGAGCGCACCCGGAACCGCCCGCTCGTCACCGGCGTGATCAGCCCCCGCAACGCCCTCGTGTTCGCCTGCACGCTCGAGGTGCTCGCCTTCGCCGTGCTGTGGGCGGGCGCCAACCTGCTCGCCGCCGTGCTCGCGCTGTCGGCCACGGCGTTCTACGTCGGGGTGTACACGATCTGGTTGAAGCGCACGAGTCGCCAGAACATCGTCATCGGCGGTGCCGCCGGCGCCGTGCCGGTGCTCGTCGGCTGGGCGGCCGTCACCGGCGGACTCGACTGGGCGCCGCTCGTGCTCTTCGGGGCGATCTTCTTCTGGACCCCGCCGCACTTCTGGGCGCTCGCCCTGCGCTTCGCCGACGACTACCGGGCGGCGAACGTGCCGATGCTGCCCGCCATCGTGCCCTTCGAGCACGCCGTCCGGCAGATGATCGCCCACACCCTCGCCCTCGTGACCTGCACCCTGATGCTGATCCCGGTGGCGGGCACCCTCGGGGCGATCTACACGGTGAGCGCCGTCGTCCTCGGAGCCGCCTTCATCGCCGCCGTGATCTGGCTGGCCCGCAACCCGACCGACTCGGCGTCGATGCGGGTGTTCGGGTTCTCGATCACCTACGTGACCCTGCTCTTCGGGGCGATGACCCTCGACGTGCTCGTCTGAGCCGGTCCGGACGGCCACCCGGCGAGCCTGTGGATTTCCCCTCCGGGGAGCCGAGGCCGGTAGTCTCGCCCGAGTAGTTTCGACATGCCGTGGCGCGTCCGGTGTCCCTCACCGCGTCGTGCCATCGGGGATGCGCCGACGCGGCGATACAGCACAGCGGAAGTGAGCCAACAGCAGATGACCACCATCGAACAGTCGGGCATCGACCAGACGGCACGACCGGCCGTCCTCGGCGACGGTCCCGTCGGATCGTTTGTCGCCGCCGTGGCCGACTGGGCCACCTCCACCGACCACAAGAAGATCGGTCGGCTCTACGCCGGCTTCGGCCTGCTCGGCCTCGTCGGCATCGCCGTGATCGGCGTCCTGCTCGGCCTCGAGCGCACCGACGACTCGGCCAACATCCTGCCGGGCGGCAGCCTCCTGCAACTGTTCCAACTGCACCGGGTCGGCCTCGTCTTCCTGGTCGCCATCCCGCTCACCCTCGGCGTGGCGATCGCCGTCGTCCCGATGCAGATCGGTGCCCGCTCGCTCGCCTTCGCCCGCCTCGCCCTCACCGGCTTCTACGGCTGGCTCGGCGGAGCCGTCCTGATGATCGTGTCGCTCGGCGGCAACGGTGGCATCGACGGTGGCAACGCCCAGATGGTCGACCTGTTCCTCGCCGCCCACGGCTTGATGATCCTCGGTGTGCTCGCCTCGGCCGGTGCCGTCGCCACCACGGTGCTCACCAGCCGGGCCCCCGGCGTCACCCTCCGCCGGGTGCCGTTCCTCACCTGGTCGGCGCTCGTACAGGCCCTCGCCCTGATCGTCGCCATGCCGGTCATGTTCGGCGCCATCGTCTACCTGTTCATCGACCACCGCAACGCCCAACTGGCCTTCGGAGGTGCGCTCGGCATCGGCGACTGGGTCGGCATGTTCCTCAGCCAGCCGATGACCTACGTGTACGCCCTGCCGGCGTTCGGTCTGCTCGCCGAGATGCTCCCGGTCGCCTTCGGCAAGCGGCACCCGCTCCGTCAAGTCGTGTTCGCCGGCATCGCCCTCGTCGGTGTCGCCGCGCTCGCCGGCGTGACCCGGCAGGTCACCTTCCCGGTCGACTTCGGCGGCGAGAGCGCCGACATCGTGCCCGACCTCGTCGTCATGGCCTTCTTCCTCGGCCTGCCGCTGCTCGGGGCACTCATCACGCTCGCCATCGGTGCCATGGTCGCCAAGCCGGGGCCGGAGAAGATCCGTCCCCGCATCACGAGCCCGCTGCTGTTCGGCTTCCTCGGCGTCGGGATGGTCATCGTCGGCATGCTCGGCACGGTCCTGAACGCCATCGTCGACCTCGACCTCGCCGGAACCGTGTTCGACGAGGGCGCTGCGGTGTACGTCGCCTACGGGGCGGCTCTCGCCATGATCGGCGCCCTGCTCTTCTGGTCACCGAAGCTGTGGGGCGTGCAGGTGCCCGAGAAGAAGGTCCTGCCCCTCGCACTGCTCGGCGTCCTCGGCACCGTGCTCGCCAGCCTCCCCCACTACATCGCCGGCTTCACCGGTCAGGCGGCTGCTGCCGGCACCTACGAGGGTGACGGCTCGTCCACGATCCTCAACGGTCTCGTCCTCGCCGGACACGGCCTGATGGCGCTCACCGTCCTCGCCGTCGTCGGTGCCATCGCGTCGAGTCGCGGTGGCGACGACCCGGGCCTCAACCCGTGGTGCGCCCACACCCTCGAGTGGTCGCTGCCGTCACCGGCACCGGCCCACAACTACGCGGCAATGCCCACCGTGCGCTCCGCCGAACCCGAACTCGATCAGACCCCGAGCACCGAAGGGAGCCCGTCGTGACGCTCGCCCTGCCCGCCGGACCGGCACCGGCGCCCCGCCGCCAGGTGTTCGTCGGCACCGCACTCGCCTCCGTGGCCGGCGCCACCCTGATCGGCGGCATGCTCGCCATCTGGGCCCTGATGCGCGAACGGGTCGTGTCCCGGGGCGAGCGCTTCCCGGTCGACTACATCATCCCAGAGGTCGCCACGAACGTGATGCTGATCACGGTCTGCACCCTGTGCCTGTTCGCCCAGTGGGCGGTGTACTCGGCCCGCCGCCAGGACCGGGCCCACACCGGCCTCGCCCTCGGCGTCGTGCTCATCATGGGCATCGCCTTCGTGAACTCGCAGGCCTTCGTCTACGTCGACATGGGCATGCCGCTGGCCGAGACCTCCTACGCCACGATGTTCTACGCCATCACCGGCACGATGGTGGCCCTCGTCGTCGCCGGCCTCGTCTACACCGTCGTCGCCGCCTTCCGGTCCCTCGGTGGCCGCGACCGCGAGGTCGAGGTCATCTCCGCCCACGCCATGTACTGGTACTTCGTCGCCGCGGCGTACGCGGCGGTGTGGTTCGTCGTCTACGTCACGAAGTGAGAGCAGGCACCTGATGTTCACCACCGGTTCCAAACTCCTCCTCGGCGCAACCGTCGCCTCGCTGGTCGCCACCCTGCTGTACGGCATCCTCGCCGGCGGCCTGATGGGCACCATCGGCCTCGTGTCGGCCACCGCCGCGCTCGGCACCCTCGCCGGCATCGTCATCTTCACCCGTGACGCCAACGTCGCCGCCGACGACATCGACGCCTTCGCCGGTGCCGCCGCGGCGACCGACCGCCCCGGCGGTGGAATGTGGCCGCTCGCCATCGGTCTGGCGGCGGTCACGATGACAGTCGGTCTCGTCACCTACACGGCGATCTTCATCCTCGGCCTGATCCTGCTGATCGCCGGCGTGGCCGAGTGGATGCTGCAGGCGTGGGCCGAGCGTGCCTCGAGCGACGCCCGCCACAACGCCGAGGTGCGTGGCCGTCTGGCCTACACCGCCGAGATGCCGGCCGCGGCGGCGATCGGGCTCGGCATCGTCATCTACGCCTTCAGCCGGGTGATGCTCGGCCTCCCGTCGAAGACCTCGACGATCGTCGGCTTCGCGGTGGCGGCGTCACTCGTGCTCGCCATGGGCACCCTCGTCGGCACGAACCGCAAGGTCTCGGCCCCGACCCTCACCGGCCTGTTCGCGATCGCCGGTGTGGTGCTGATCTCGGGAGGCGCCGTCGCCGGCCTCAACGGCGAGCGCGAGATCGAGATCCACAAGACCACCGCCTACTACGCCGCCAAGGGTGAGTGCGGCGCCGAGGAGGTCTCAGCCGACGAGGACGCCAGCCAGACGGTGGCCGGCAAGGCCAGTCAGGCCGCCGAGGTGACCCTCGACGACGCCGGCCTCACCTACGTCAAGCCCGGCGACCTCGTCGGTCGCACCGACGCGCTGCAGCTGCCACGCTCGAACGCCAACAACGTCGTGTTCCGCAACGAGACCGCCGAACCCCGCCGTCTCCTGATCGAGCTCGCCCCCGACCTCGAGGGTTCGCCGCCACGGATGTGCACCCAACTGGTCAAGGAGGGGGGCGCCGCGTTGCTGACCGTGAACTTCGCCGTGCCGAGCTTCGACCCGGCGGTCGTCGACAACGGCGGTTACGCCTTCACCGTCCCCGGCGTCGATGGCGCCCGTCTCGAGGTGGTGGTCCCGTGACGATCGACCGTCCCATTCACGATCGCACCATGTCCAGCCCCGCCGGACCCGTGCCTACACTCGATCGGGTGAGCCATCGCAGCCTTCGCCGGGTCGGACTCGTCGGAGCGGCCGCGGCCGCATCCGTCGGCCTGAGCTCGTGCGCGACCGACGCCCCGCAGGACACCTGGCAGCCCGCCGGCGAGAACGCCCAGATGATCCACGACCTGCAGTGGCCGATCTTCGCCGTCGCCGGCGTGGTCGGTGTGATCGTGCTCGGCTTCATCGCGTTCATCGTCGTCAAGTACCGCGACAAGGGTCAGCCGATCCCCGAGCAGACCCATGGCAAGGCCTGGCTCGAGTACATGTTCATCGCGATCCCGGCCGTGATCCTGGCCGCCATCGCCATCCCGACGGTCGGGGTCGTGATGGCCCTCGCCGAGACCGATGACACCGAGTGCACCATCAACGTCACCGGTCAGCAGTGGTGGTGGGAGTACGACTACGAGGTCGGGCCCGACGGCACGATCTGCGGTTTCGCGCCGAGCGCCGGTGAGGCCAGCCCGATCATCACCTCCGGTCAGGTCGTCATCCCGGCCGGCACGAAGGTGCTGCTGCGCGGCACCAGCCGTGACGTGATCCACAGCTACTGGATCCCCAAGCTCAACGGCAAGCGCGACATGGTCCCCGGTCGGGTGCACTATCTGCGCCTGTCGTCGGAGACGCCGGGCATCTACGCCGGTCAGTGCACCGAGTTCTGCGGTCTCAGCCACGCCAACATGCGCATGGAGACCATCGTCCTCGAGCCGGCCGACTTCCAGACCTGGCTCGACAACGAGCTCGAGCCGTACACCTCGCCCGACGAGGGCACCCTCGCCAAGCAGGGTGAGGCGACCTTCATCGCCCAGTGCGCACGCTGCCACCAGGTGAACGGCCTCGTCGACGACCGGGGCACCGACGATCCGTCCGACGACACCGTCGTCGTGTCGTACCCCGACCAGTTCGTCTACTCCGGTGCAGCACCCAACCTGACCAACCTGATGATGCGCAACACCTTCGCCGGCGCCACCTGGGACCTCCTCACGCCGGAGTGCCGGGCCGACGTCTGGGAGGCATCACCGGAGGAGTTCGGGGCGGCCTTCCTGAGGGGCGTCAGCGATGACTGCCTGAACGAGATCGACCTGCGCGAGTGGCTCCGCAACTCACCGGCCAAGAAGCCGATGTACGCCGATGCCGAGATGCTCGCCGAGACCGACGGCAAGACCCGCGGCATGCCGTACCTGGCCCTCTCCGAGGACCAGATCGACGAACTGATCGCCTACCTGCTCGAGCGCAAGTGAGGTAACCCCGATGGCCATCATCGAACGTCCCGACACCACCCCCGCACTGGCTCCGGCCGGTGTGCCGGCGGTCGCCACCCCGGCCACGTCCTACGGCGTGTTCCGCCGCCCGGTGCACTCCACCGGCTGGAAGTCGTGGCTCTTCACGATCGACCACAAGAAGCTCGGGATCATGTACGGCGTGGTCGCCATGTTCTTCTTCGTGGTCGGCGGCATCGAGGCGCTCCTCATCCGTCTGCAGCTCGCCGGACCGGACGGCACCGTTCTCTCGGCCGACCGCTACAACCAGATGTTCACGATGCACGCCACCACGATGGTGTTCCTGTTCGTGATGCCGATGGCTGCGGCGTTCGCGAACTACGTCGTGCCCCTGCAGATCGGCGCCCGTGACGTCGCGTTCCCGCGCATCAACGCGTTCGGCTTCTGGACGTTCCTGTTCGGCGGTCTCTTCCTCAACACCTCGTGGTTCCTCGGTGGCGCCGCCGACGGTGGCTGGTTCATGTACGCGCCGAACTCGTCCGTCGCCTTCTCGCCGACCAACGGCGTCGACTTCTGGGCGCTCGGCCTGCAGATCACCGGCATCGCCTCGCTGACCGGCGCGATCAACCTGATCGTCACCGTCATCAACATGCGCGCCCCCGGCATGAGCCTGATGAAGGTTCCGATCTTCACCTGGATGGTCATGGTCGTGCAGTTCCTGCTGCTGTTCGCCATGCCGGTCATCACCGTGGCGCTGTTCCTGCTGATGTTCCAGCGCAGCTTCGACGCCACGTTCTTCTCCGTCGAGGCCGGCGCCGACCCGCTCCTGTGGCAGCACCTGTTCTGGATCTTCGGCCACCCCGAGGTGTACATCATCGTCCTCCCGGCCTTCGGCATCGTGTCCGAGGTGCTCCCGGTGTTCTCGAAGAAGCCGCTGTTCGGCTACCCGCTCGTCGTGTTCTCCGGTGCCGCCATCGGCTTCGTCGGCTGGGGTGTGTGGGCCCACCACATGTTCGCCTCCGGTCTCGGACCGATCTCGGTCGCCGTGTTCTCGGTGGCCACCATGGCCATCGCCATCCCGACCGGCGTCAAGATCGTCAACTGGACCCTCACCATGTGGGGCGGAAAGATCGCCTTCACCGTGCCGATGCTCTACGCCGTCGGCGTCATCGTCCAGTTCACCATCGGCGGCCTCTCCGGCGTCACCCACTCGGTCGCCCCGTCGGACACCCAGCAGACCGACACGTACTACATCGTCGCCCACTTCCACTACGTGATCTTCGGTGGTGCCGTGCTCGGTCTGTTCGCCGGCATCTACTACTGGTGGCCGAAGATGTTCGGCAAGATGCTCAACGAGCGCATGGGTCGGTGGAACTTCTGGCTGACCATCATCGGCATGAACCTCACCTTCGGCCCGATGCACATCATCGGGCTCCAGGGCCAGCCGCGCCGCATGTACGTGTGGACCGAGAACCGGGCCGGTGACGGCTTCTTCAACCTCGGGTTCTGGAACCTGATCGCCACGATCGGTGCGTTCGTCCTCGCCGTCGGCGTGCTGCTGTTCTTCGTGAACATCTACGTCTCGCACCGCAAGGGCACCGAGAAGGCCCCGCTCGACCCGTGGGACGCCCGCAGCCTCGAGTGGATCACCACCAGCCCGCCCAAGGAGCACAACTTCGACCGCATCCCGACGGTCGGCCACCTCGACGAGTTCTTCCACCGCAAGTACGAGGACCGCGGTGAGGGCGACCACCACGACTTCCACAAGGTCGCCACCGCCGAGGAGATCGTCGCCGGTGAGGAGGCCAAGGCCGACTCGCACATCCACCTGCCGTCGCCCTCGTACTGGCCGATCCTCCTCTCCCTCGCCCTGCCGATCATGGCCTACGGCGTGATCTACAACATCCTGCTCATCGCCGGCGGCGCCCTGCTCGCCCTCGTGTCCCTCTACGGCTGGGGCATGGAGCCGCACACCGCCCCCGATGACGACTACGACCCGCCCGCCGGCACCGAACTGGAGCTCGCCACCCATGGCTGACACCGCCATCGCCCACGACGCCCACGCCGGTCACGACGACCACGGGGCGCACCACACCTCCACCGGGCTCAGCAACAACAAGTTGGCCATGTGGATGTTCCTCGGCTCGGAGTGCCTGCTCTTCGGCGGGCTCATCTCGACCTACATGCTGTACCGCGGTCGCCACTCCGAGAACCTCGGCCCCGACCAGTTGTGGGACATCCCGTTCACCTCGGCCTCGAGCTTCGTGCTGCTCATGTCGTCGCTCACGATGGTGCTCGCCGTCTCGTCGGCGCACCGTCGCGACGATCGCAACACCAAGGTGTGGCTGTCGGTCACGGCGCTCCTCGGAGCTCTCTTCGTCGCCGGCCAGGTGTACGAGTTCACGGTGTTCTACCGCGAGGGCCTCGGCTTCACGACGAGCCTGTTCTCGTCCAGTTTCTTCACCCTCACCGGTTTCCACGGCGTCCACGTGACGGTCGGCATCATCATGCTGATGTCACTCGTCGGCATGATCACCAAGAACAGGGTGCCCGGCTCCAAGGCCGAGACGGTCGAGTTGTTCGGCCTCTACTGGCACTTCGTCGACGTCGTGTGGATCCTCATCTTCACCCTCGTCTACCTGATCCCGGCCTGAGCAGAATCGAGCAGCGATGACCACCGCGACCGACACCCACGGCGACACCCACACCGACGAGGCCGAGAGCCACGGACTCTCCGACGGCGGCTACATCAAGATCGCCGTCTTCCTCGCCGTCGTCACCGCGATCGAGGTCGCCCTCAGCTACACCAAGGAACCGCTCGGCGCCGCGTTCCTGCCGCTGCTGCTCCTGCTGATGGGCGTCAAGTTCTTCGCGGTTCTCTACTACTTCATGCACCTGAAGTTCGACTCACGGCTGTTCAGCCTCATGTTCTACATGGGACTCGTCCTCGCCGTGGGGTGCTACATCGTCTTCCTGACGACGATGCACTTCTTCAACGGTTGACCGAACGGAGGCGCCCATGCCGGCGCAACTGGACCCCCTCAGCGACATCGACCCCTGGGCGTTCGTGCCCCACCCGGAGGTGTGGCTGCTCGTCGGCTTCCTGACGGCGGCCTACGTGTACACGGTCCGCGTGATCGGCCCGACCGCCGTCGGCCCGGGACGCCCGGCGGTCAGCCGGCGCAACATCGTCTCCTTCGTCGCCGCGATCACCATCCTGTGGGTGTCGAGCGACTGGCCGGTGCACGACATCAGCGAGGACTACCTCTACTTCGTGCACATGATCCAGCACATGGCGCTCGCCTTCTGGGTCCCGCCGCTGGCACTGTTGGCCACCCCCGAGTGGCTGATGCGCACCCTGATCGGCTCCGGTCGCACCTACCGGGCCATGCGCTGGCTGACGCTGCCGGTCGTGGCGGCGCTGCTCTACAACGGCGGCACGCTGCTCACCCACATCCCCGGCCTCGTCAACGCGTCGATCGGTGACGGCTTCTGGAACGGTGCGCTCCACTACCTGCTGCACGTCATCGTCGTGGTCGCCTCGCTGCTGATGTGGATGCCGGTGCTCGGGCCGATCCCCGAGTTCCACCTGAGCAACCTCGGTCGCTGCATCTACCTCTTCGCCCAGTCGATCGTGCCGACGATCCCCGCGGCGTTCCTCACCTTCGCCGATGACGCCGTGTACGACGGCTACGAACAGCCGATCCGCCTGTGGGGCCTCTCCATCGTCGACGACCAACAACTCGCCGGGGCGATCATGAAACTCATGGGCGGCATGTTCCTGTGGGCGCTCGTCATCGTGTACTTCATCCGCTTCGCCAGACAGTTCCGCACCAGCCACGACTACCGACGCGGCTCCAGGCCACACGACAGCGAGATCATCGGAGTCGAGGAACATCCGCTCACCACCGCCGACGTCGAGGCGGCGTTCGCCCGCAGTGCCCCGGCCCGCGACGATCACTGACCGGTAACCTCGCCGACGTGATCGACGTCCGGCTCCTGCGCAGCGATCCCGACGGGGTGCGCGCCGCCCTCGCCCGACGCGGCGACGACTCCCTGCTCGACCAACTCGCCCGGGTGGTCGAGCTCGACGAGCGACTTCGCGAGATCACCGCCGAACGCGACGGTGTCCGCGCCCGGGTCAACGAGCTGTCCCGCGAGGTCGGCCAGCTCAGACGGGCCGGCGACACGGCGGCCGCCGAGGCGCTCCAGGCCGAGAGCCGCGCCCTCGGCGACACCGAGACCGCCCTCGCCGCCGAACACGACACCGTGTCGGCCGAGTTGCGCGGCGTGCTGCTCCACATCCCGAACCTGCCGCACCCCGACGCCCCCGACGGTGCGAGCGATGCGGACAACCCGGTCGTCGACGGCCCGCACCTGCCCGCCGGCGGCATCGACGGCTTCGCCGAGCACCAACGCGTCCCGCACTGGGAGGTCGGCGAGCACCTCGGCATCCTCGACAACGAGCGGGCCACGAAGGTTGCCGCATCGATGTTCACGATGCAGCGCGGCGCCGGAGCCACGTTGGCGCGGGCGCTCTGCCAGTACGCACTCGACAGCTGCGCCGACGCGTTCGAGGAGGTGCGTCCACCCTCGCTCGTGTCGACGGCGACGCTCACGGCCACCGGGCAACTCCCCAAGTTCGCCGACGACGCCTACTCGATCGAACGTGACGACCTGTGGTGCATCCCGACCGCCGAGGTGCCGCTCACCTCGATGTACGCCGGTGAGATCCTCGGACACGACCAGCTCCCCGCCCGATTCATGGCGTACAGCGCCTGCTACCGCCGCGAGGCCGGGTCGGCCGGACGCGACACGCGGGGCATGCTGCGCTCGCACGAGTTCGACAAGGTCGAGATCCTCGCGTTGTCCACCCCCGAACAGGCCCCCGAGCTGCTCACCGAGATGGTCGGCCGCGTGGCGGGGCTCATCGCATCGCTCGGGCTGCACCATCGGGTCATCGAGATCTGCACCGGGGACATGGGCCAGAGCCATCACCGGTCCTTCGACGTCGAGGTGTACGCCCCCGGCTGCGGGCAGTGGCTCGAGGTGTCGTCGGTCAGCTGGTTCGGCGACTACCAGGCCCGCCGGGCCGACATCCGCTACCGACCGATCGGTCCCGACGGCTCCCCGGTGAAGGGCACCGCCCTCGTGCACACCCTCAACGGCTCGGCCCTCGCCGTGCCCCGGGTGTGGGCGGCGATCCTAGAGACGCATCGCACCCCGACCGGCACGGTGATCGTGCCCGAGGTGCTGCGGCCCTACATGCGCGGGATCACCGAGATCGGGGCCTGACGTGGCCGACCGTGACGCGATCCGCGACCGGCGCGTGCAGTACGAGACGGCGGGCCTCGACATCGGTGACGTCGACGTCGACCCGGTCACCCAGTGGCATCGCTGGTACGACGACGCGGCAGCGGCCGGGGTGGCCGAGCCGAACGCCATGACCGTCGGCACCGTCGACGGGGACGGCGACCCCGATGCCCGCATCGTGCTGGCCCGCACCGTCGACGCCGCGGGCATCTCGTTCTTCACGAACTACGACTCGGCGAAGAGCCGGCAGCTGACGGGGCGCCCGTCGGCGGTGGCCGTGTTCGGCTGGCTCGACCTGCACCGCCAGGTGCGGGTGCGCGGCCGTGTGGAGAGGGTGAGCGAGACGGACAGCGACGAGTACTTCATGAGCCGGCCACGGTCGTCGCGCATCGGTGCGTGGGCGTCGCCGCAGTCGGCGGTGATCGCCGATCGCGACGAGCTCGAGCGACGGGTCGCCGAGGTGACGGCCCGCTTCGACGGCACCGAGGTGACGCGGCCCGCCGGTTGGGGTGGCTGGCGGATCGTGCCGATCGAGTGGGAGTTCTGGCAGGGGAGACCGAGCCGCCTCCACGACCGGCTGCGCTACCGGCTCGCCGGTGACGTCTGGGCCATCGAACGCCTCGCCCCCTGACGGCACGGACATCACCGACCTCGTGTCCCCATCGATGCCGACGCCGGTATCTGTACGGAATGCCACCCACAGATCTGTACAGTCTGGCCATGGACGTCGGGATCACCGACCTTCGGGCGAACCTCGCCGAGTGCCTCCGTCGCGTCGCCGATGGTGAGGAACTCGTGATCACCGACCGCGGCCGTCCCGTCGCCCGACTCGTCCCTCCGGGGCGCGCAACCGACTGCCTCCACGACCTGATCGCCGCCGGCATCGTGACACCGGCGACACGCAAGGGGGCACGTCGACGGTCCGCGGAGCAGCCGCGAGCGCATCTCCCCGACGGAATCTCGCTGTCCGACGAGGTCGTCGCGATGCGTGACGAGCATCGGTGATCGCCCACCTCGACACCAGCGCCGTGGCGAAGTCGGTCCTCTCGGAGCCCGGCAGTGACATCGTCGACACGGTGTGGGACACCGCCGCCGAACTCGTGGCGAGCCGTCTCCTCCTCGTCGAGATGGGGTCCGTCATCGCGCGGGTGGCGCGGATGCTGCATCTCAGCCGACCGACGCGCCACCAGATCACGCGGGCGTGGGAGGCCCGTCGCGGTGACATCGCAACCGTCGACGTCACGGCCTCGGTCGTCGACCGGGCGGTGGAACTCGTCCACCGGCATCCGTTGAGCGGTGCCGACGCGGTGCACCTCGCCACGGCGCTGTCCCTCGACCTCGCCGAGGTCGTGTTCGTCACCTGGGATGCGCGCCTCCACCGAGCGGCGCGAGCCGAGGGTCTGGCCGTCGCACCGGGCGACCCGACGGGGAGGAGACCGTAGAATCGGGGTGATGTCGATCGCGAATCCGCCCTCCGTGCTGCCGCAGGCCAACGACCCCTGCTGGTGCGGCAGCGGCCGCAAGTACAAGCGGTGCCACAAGGGAGCCGAGGGACGCGTCCTGCCCGGTGAGATCTCGCCGATGCGCACCGTCCCCGACCACATCGCCCGACCGCCCTACGCCCAGACCGGCGAGGTCGAACGCTGGGACGAGCCGCTGGTGAAGAGCCCGGAGATCATCGAGCGGATGCGCGTCGCCGGCCGGATCGCCGCCGAGGTGCTCCGACTCTCCGGCGAGTTCCTGCGCCCCGGCATCACCACCGACGAGGTCGATGCGTACACCCACCAACTCTTCATCGACCGCGGCGCGTACCCGAGCACCCTCAACTACCACGGCTACCCCAAGAGCCTGTGCACCTCGGCCAACGAGGTGATCTGCCACGGCATCCCCGACTCGCGGGTCATCCGCGACGGCGACATCATGAACCTCGACGTCACCGGCTACGTCGGCGGCGTGCACGGCGACACCAACGCCACCTTCCTCATCGGCGACGTCGACCCGGCGAGCCGCGAACTGGTGCGGGTCACCGAGGAGTGCATGTGGAAGGGCATCGAGGCCGTCCGCCCCGGCCGACCGGTGAGCGACATCGGACGCGCCATCGAGGACCACGCCAAGGCGCACCGCTACGGCGTCGTCAAGGCCTTCATCGGTCACGGCATCGGCGAGCAGTTCCACACCGACATGCAGATCCTGCACTACTACGACTCGCGGGCCACCACGATCATGCGCCCCGGCATGGTGTTCACCATCGAGCCGATGATCACCCTCGGCGACTGGCGCCACCGCATGTGGGACGACGGCTGGACGGCCGTCACCGCCGACGGGCGCCGCACCGCCCAGTTCGAGCACACCCTCCTCGTCACCGACGACGGCGTCGAGGTGCTCACCGGCGGCGAGGGGGCGGTGTCAGCCGTCGCCCCGTGGCGACGCTGACGACCACGACACCGCCGGGAACCATCGGTGCCCGCCGAGCGACCGAGGAGAAGTCGTTACACGCGCGGCCGAACCGCGCCAGCCCCGAGGAGAACCCGTGAACCGACTCCGTGTCCTGCCCGCCCTCGCCCTGATCGCGGCTCCGCTCGCCGCCTGCGGAGGTGACGACGAGGCCGTCACCGTCGCCGGGCAGTGGGCCCGGACCAGCCCGGCGATGGCGTCGATGGGCGCGGCGTACATGACGCTCACGGCCAGCGACGACGACGCCCTGGTCGGCGTGTCGGTGCCGGCCGCGATCGCGGCGAGCGCCGAGATCCACGAGATGGTCATGGCCGACATGGATGGCGAGTCGATGGATCACGGGTCGATGGACGGTGAGTCGATGGATCACGGGTCGATGGACGGTGACTCGATGGACGGTGACTCGATGGACACGGGAGCCATGGTCATGCAGCAGATCATGAGCCTCGACCTGCCTGCGGGAGAGACCGTCGAGCTCAAGCCCGGCGGCTACCACGTCATGCTCATCGACCTCGCCGCACCGCTCGAGATCGGTCAGACCTTCGACCTCACCCTCGACTTCGAGATCGCCCCCGACCGGGTGGTCACCGTCGAGGTGCGCGACGACGCACCGTGACCCACCGTCGGCGCATCATCGCCGGTGCCCTGGCGCTCGTGTGCGCGAGCGCCTGCGGCACCGACGACGACGCGTCCCGCCTCCCCGACCTCGACCTGCCGACGGTCGACGCCACCACGTCGGTCGACCTCGGTGCGCTCACCGGGCCGGCGGTGATCAACCTGTGGGCCACCTACTGCGCCCCGTGCCGACGCGAGATCCCCGACTTCGAGACCGTGCACCGGGAGATGGCCGACACCGTCCGCTTCATCGGGGTCAACATCGGCGACACACCCGAGCAGATCGCCGACTACCTCTCCGGGCTCGATGACCCGACCGTCACCTACGAGCAGCTCGTCGACCTGATGGCCGACCTGCCCGATGCCCTCGGAACGGTCACCCTGCCGGTCACCGTCCTCGTCGACGACGACGGCACGATCGCCGAGGTGCACGACGGGCCGCTCGAGGCCGACGAGCTACGCGACCGGCTCGCTCCGCTCGTCGGCTGAGCCGGGCACGGGCCCCGGTCGGACGAGCACGCCGATCGACCCGATCACGACGGCTGCGGCGACGACACCGACCGCCGCGGTCGACAAGCGATCCACGCTGCCGGGCAGAGCGGTCGGGATCAACGCACTCGTGAACACCGACCAGCGTCCGAGGAACCACCAGCCGACCATCGCGCCCGCCACCACGGCCGAACCGGTCGCCCAGAACCATCGGCCCGAGCGTTCCAGGACCACGCCGGTCAGGCCGGCGAGCAACCCGGCGAGCGGCACGGCGACCCACAGTCGGTCGGGGCCGGTGTCGATCGGTTGCGACAGGTACTGGACCCCGCCGACGACGAGGGCGACGAGCCCGGCGGTGCTGGCCATCACCGTGACACCGCCGATGCGTCGCCCCCCGAACACGACGAAGGCGGCGACGACGGCCACACCGATCATGAGCCCACCGAGCATCGGCCGGGCCGACGGTCCGGCGACGAGTGTCGTCTCGACACGGACCTCGAGATCGACCCCGTCGACGGTCACCGGCACCACCGAGGTGAGCACGACGTCACCGGGCTCGGCCCCGATCGGCGGCACCGGGTCCATCAGGTGGATGCGGTGGTCATGCCACGCCACCGACGAGTCGTCGTCGATGAGCTCCCAGTCGGGCGACGCCGCCGGATCGACGAAATCCGGACGCTCGACCTCGCCGTAACGATCCTCGTTGTACCAGGTGGACCAACTCAGACGGTTCCGGTGCACCGAGCCGTCCGCATCGATCCGCAGGTACGGCTCACCGTCGTACCCGGGAACCCCGGCCGTCATACCCGGAGGCAGGCGCAGCCACAGGAACGAATCGTGCCCCTCGACCGTGAGCCCCACACCGGAGGGAACCGTCGCCGCCGGGTCCGTCGGTGCGACCCCGACGACGCGGGCCTCGTAGTCGGTCGGGCCGGCTGGGTCGGCCGACGCGACACCGGCGGGCAGCACGACAGCCGCCGCAACAGCGGCGACGGCCACACCGCACCGACGGGACCAGACCGGACGCCGCACCGTTCAGGCCTCGAGCACCCGCACCAGGAACCGGCCGCTCGAGTGCACCGAGCACTCACCCTCG
>JBEAPU010000021.1:0-41866 GCA_041164245.1 Actinomycetota bacterium
AGGATCGGTGTCGACCCGACGTGCTCGGTCACCAGGCGGTGGGCGCCGAGCCGCAGCGCGAGGGCCAGGGTCCGCTGCTCGCCCTGGGATGCGTGCGTCCGAGCCGGGAGGCCGCCGAGCGCGAGGTCGAGTTCGTCCCGGTGCGGGCCGACCGTCGACACGCCACGTCGGACGTCGTCGGTTCGCACCGCCTCGAGCGCCACGGCCAGACCGTCGACCCGCCATTCGGGGGAGTAGTCGAGGGTGACCGCCCGGCCGTCGCCGGCGAGGTGGGCGTACGCCTCCGCCACCAGCGGGGCCAGACGTTCGGTGAGCACCGCCCGGGCCCGACCGAGGCGCTCACCGACCTCGACCAATCGGGCGTCCCACACGTCGAGCGTGAACGCCGAGTCGGCATCGAGACGCCCGCCCGCCTGACGCAGGAGCGTGTTGCGCTGGCGGAGGACCCGATCGACCTCGAGTCGGAGTGCGTCGTTCTTGGTGGCGAGCGCCACGAGGGTGTCGTCCATGAACCGCCGTCGCTCCGCCGGCGAGCCCTTCACCAACTCGAGGTCGTCGGGGGAGAACACCGACACCCGGACGACGCCGAGCAGCTCACGCGACCGCTGCAGGCGTTGACGGTTCACCTGCACACGGCCCCGACCCCCGGGAGCCAGTTCGGCCTCGATCAGGCTCTGCCGCCCGTCGTCGTGCCGCACCTCGGCCCGGAGCACCGCCTGGTCGGCACCGACCCGCACCAGCACGTCAGCGGGTACGCCCCGGAAGCTCGACAGGGTCGCGAGGTACGCCAGCGCCTCGGCGAGGTTCGTCTTGCCCTGACCGTTGCGACCCACCACGCACGTGGTGCCGGGGGTCAGGTCGAAGACGGCGTGCTCGTAGTTCCGGAAGTCGAGCAGTTCGAGGCGTTCGATGAGCATGGCGCCCGGTCAGGGCACCCGAACCGGCATCAGGAGGTACAGGTACTCGTCGTGACCGACGCCGCGCAACACGGCCGGCTTCATCGGGTCGACCACGGCCAGGCGGACCTCGTCCCCCTGCACGGCATCGACACCCGCCGCGAGGTAGTCCGGGTTGAACGCCACCGTCATCTCCTGACCGTCGTAGGCGGCGTCGAGATGCTCCGACGCCTCGCCGACATCGGTCGTGATCGCCGAGAGCTGCAGTTGGCCGGCCCCGAGGATGAGGCGCACCGGAGCCGAACCCTGCGCCAGGAGACGGACACGCCGCAGGGCGTCGAGCAGGTCGTCGCGACCGACGGTCACGACATTGGGGTAGCTCTGCGGCAGGAGGTTCCGGTAGTTCGGGTAGTCGGCGGCGATGAGCCGGGTCGTCAACCGCACGTCGCCGACCTCGAACACGGCATCGCGTTCCCCGAGGTACACCTTGAGGTCGCTGGCCCCGCCGAGCAGGCGCTGCACCTCGTTGAGCGCCCGGGCCGGCACGAGAACCTGTTGGCCCGCCCGCAGGAGCGCCGCATCGAGGTCGCGGACCGCCAGCCGGTACGAGTCGGTGGCGACCATGCGCACGGCGTCGTCCTCGGCGGAGATCAGCACTCCGGTGAGCTGCTGACGCCCCTCATCGGTGCTCGCTGCGCGAACGACCTGCCGCAGGGCGTCCGACATCGTCGAGGCCGACAAGACGAACGGGTCGCTCGACGGCTCGCCGATCGACGGGAAGTCGTCGAGTGCCATCGGTCGAACCGAGAACTGGCTGCGCTGGGCGCTGATCGACAGTTGCTCACCCTGCAACGACATCTCGACGCTGCCAGCGGGAAGGGACTTCACGATGTCGGCGACCAGACGAGCCGGCACGACCGCCGACCCGGGACGCTCGACGGCGACCGGAACGGCCGCACGGATCGTCAACTCCAGATCGGTGCCGGTGACCACGAGACCGTCGTCGCCGACATCGAGTCGGACCCCGGACAGGACCGGGGACGTCCCGGTCGAGTTCGTGGCACCGCGTCCGGCGGTGGCCAGGGCATCGGCGAGGATCTCGCGCTCACAACGGAATTTCACAGCCTCGTCCTTCCCCCACAACAGGGATGTACAGAAGTGAGTAGGGATAGTAGGGCCTGTGGATTGTGGACAGACCGCCTTCGTCCCAGCGTAGGCCATGGATCGCCGTCCACACCGATGTCCACGCGCGTCCACCGCGCGCGGATGACGCCGATGTCATTCGGTGGACGCGTCGGCACGGTCCACCGTCCGTCCACATGTCGTCCCGTCCGATGTCCACAGGCCCGGTCACGACTTCAACCGTTGCAGGAGATCGGTGACCTGCTCGTAGATCTGCTTGCGCTCGCCCATCTGGCGTTGGATCTTCTCGACGGCGTGGATCACCGTCGTGTGGTCCCGGCCACCGAAGAGTCGGGCGATGCTCGGGTAACTCAGGTCGGTGAGCTCGCGGAACACGTACATCGCGATCTGACGGGCGGTGACCAGCGGACGCTGCCGGCTCTTGCCGCGCAGGCTGTCGACGTCGAACCCGAGGATCTCGGAGATCTCGGTGAGGAGTTCCATGTCGGTCCGCGGTCGCGCCACGGCCTCGGTGAGGAGGTCGGCCAACTGCTCCTGGGCCAGATCGGTCGTGATCGGGCGGGCGTTGAGGCTGGCGTAGGCCGTGACCCGGATCAGGGCCCCCTCGAGTTCGCGGATGTTGGAGGTGATGTGGGAGGCGATGAATTCGAGGGTGTCGCTCGGGACCTCGACCCGGTCGCGTTCGGCCTTGTTGCGCAGGATGGCCAGGCGGGTCTCGAGGTCCGGGGGCTGGATGTCGGTGATGAGACCCCACTTGAAGCGGCCGCGCAGGCGCTCCTCGAGCGTCGGGATGGCATCGGGCATGCGGTCGCTCGAGAGCACGATCTGCTTGTTCGCGCCGTGAAGTGAGTTGAAGGTGTGGAAGAACTCCTCCTGGAGACCCTCCTTGCCCTCGAGGAACTGCACGTCGTCGATCAGGAGGACGTCGACCTCCCGGTACCGCCGGCGCAGCCCGGCCATCGAGTTGGAGCGGATCGCGTCGACGTACTCGTTCATGAACGTCTCGGTCGAGACGTACCGCACGACGTGGTGCTTGTAGTTCAGGTGCACGTAGTGGCCGATGGCGTGGAGCAGGTGTGTCTTGCCCAGCCCGGCGGCTCCGTACACGAACAGGGGGTTGTACGAGCGTGCCGGTGTCTCGGCGACGCGCAGTGCCGCGGCGAGGGCGAACTGGTTCGAGGCGCCCTTCACGAAGGATTCGAACATGTACTTCGGGTTCAGACCGGCCTCGGTCGGTGATCCGGTCGTCCCCTCGGCGGTGACCCCGGAGTCGGCGCGCACCAGCAATGGTGTGGGCGACGCCCCGGACGCCGGGACCTCCGAGGGGATGTCGTGCGGCGGGTCGACGGGCCCGGTGTCACCGCCGACCTCCACATCGAACTCGAGGCCGGGCGTGCCCGCGTCGACGAGAGCGTCCTCGACGATGGAGCGATAGCGGGAGAGGATCCGCTCCCGTGACAGCGAGTTCGGGACGTGGATCATCAGTCGACCGTCGGGCTCGATCACGGCAGTGGCGTCCTGGAACGTCGAGTGCCACACGGCATCGGCCAACTGCGCCCGCAGCAGACCCGAGACCGCATCCCACAGGGCGGGTTGCACGCCCGACTGGTTCACCTCTTCCTCGTCCATCAGTTGCGTCCTCATGTCCCCCTCGTTCGCCCACCCGCGTCGACAGCGGAGTCGGGCACTACATCGATGTAATTACCCACATGCTTATCCACATCTGTGGGAAACCTTGTGTATGTGTGAATCACCAGTTCATCGGCCCTCACGCGGCCGCGACGACGGATTCGGGACCCTAGCAGGCGCGTGAACTGTGGAAAACATCCGATCGGTCAACCCAGCCGCTGAGCCGGCGTGTTGCCCATCAGCGGCATCCGCCGTAGCCTTCGCCGGTCGGCTGTGATCACCATCGCGTGTGTCGGGGATCGCCGCCGTCGAGCCAACACGGTCCGAACCCGCCGGCATGGAGCGGGACGGTTCCGTCTCCCCGAGGAGGACGCCACGTGAAGCGAACGTTCCAACCGAACCAGCACCGCCGAGCCAAGAAGCACGGATTCCGGGCCCGCATGAGCACCCGCGCCGGACGCGCCGTGCTCAAGGCCCGCCGCGCCAAGGGCCGCGCCCGCCTCTCCGCTTGATCCACCGCGTCCGCACCCGCGCCGAGTTCGACCTGATCGGTCGTCGGGGCCACCGGGTGCGCGACGATCTCCTGTGGTGCACACATCTTCACGATCCGTCGATCCTGCCGCCGAGGGTGGCGTTCGCCATCGGGCGCGCCCACGGTCCGGCGGTGGTCAGGAATCGATTGCGACGACGCCTGCGGGCCGCCTTCCGCGAGCTCGCCGCCGCCGGCCTGGTCCCGGCCGGGACGTACCTCGTGGGGATCGAACGTTCGATGACCGAACACCTGCTCCGGACATCCGGCTCGGACCTGATCGACCGGGTGGCGCTGCTGATCGACCGCGCGTCGACGGGGCGGACGTGAACCGGCGACCGAGCGGTCTCCAGCACCGGATGCTGCGAGCCATCGAGTGGTATCAGTCGGCCTTCTCCTGGCGCCCCTCCCCGTGTCGCTTCACGCCGAGTTGCTCGGTGTACGCCCACGAGGCGATCGATGTCCACGGATCCGGCCGGGGCTTGTGGCTCACCGTGCGCCGACTGTCGCGTTGTCGTCCCTTCGGCCCGTCCGGGTTCGATCCGGTGCCAGAGCCAGCCTCTTCGAACATCCCCAGGAGTGAGATCACATGACCGCCACGATCGTCGCCGGGGTGTTCGAGGTCCCGGCCGCCGTCCTGAACTGGCTCTACGCCGTGACCGACAGCTACACGGTGGCCATCGCCCTGGTGGCGGTCATCGTCATGGCGATCGTCACCCCGCTGACCCTCAAGAGCACGAAGGGCATGCTCGAGATGCAGCGGTTGGGGCCGGAGATGCGGCGGCTCCAGCAGGAGTACCGCCACGACCGGCAGCAACTCAACGCCGAGATGATGAAGCTCTACCAGGAGCACAAGGTCAACCCGATGGCCTCCTGCCTCCCGATCCTGGCCCAGGCTCCGGTGTTCATCGTGATGTTCCGGATCCTGCACGACGCCACCTACGTCCCGACGGGTGACAACGAACGCATCGCCCGGGCGGTTCTGAACTCGGTCGGGGCCGGAGCCGAGACGATCGGCTTCCTCCCCCGCTACCTGTCGACTACGTCGGAGATGTATCAGTCGCTCGTCCGTCAGACCGACATGACCTCGCTCGGACTCGACCTCTCGGCATCCCCGGCGGAGATGCTCGGCGAGAACTTCGGCCGGGGTCTGATCTACGCCGGACTGGTCGTGGTGCTCGGCCTCCTGTACTTCTTCCAGCAGCGGATGGTGGCCGCCCGAGCCTCGGTGAGTCCGACGATGTCGGAGGCCCAGGCGAAGCTGATGCAGTACCTGCCGGTGTTCTTCGCCGTGTTCCAGGTGTTCTTCCTGCTCGGACTGGTCGTCTACTACATCATCCAGTCGATCATCCGCATCCTCGTCCAGGCCTACATCACGCGTCGCTTCTACGCCGGGGAGGAGTCCCTCGGCCGGCAGGCACAGGCGGCGAGTGCCAAGGCCCGTGAACTCTCCCAGAAGGACGGCTCGGGGGGTGGGATCCTCGGTCAGATGAAGCAGGACCTCGGTCGCGGCGATGCCAAGCCGGCACCGGCGTCGGGCAAGGCCGGCTCCGGGAAGTCCGCGGCCGGCAAGGCGGCGACCGGCCGACCGGCGCCCTCGTCGCGGACCGGTGGCGGACGTCGCCCCGGATCGGGATCGGTGAACAACCCGAAGAAGGATCAACTCCGTCGCCCCGGTGGGCGACGGACCAAGTGACGACCCCCCGGGCCGTCCCGAAGCTCGCACCCCGATCTGGTGCGACGATGTGGAGGAAACAGAATGGAATGGGTGACGACGACCGGCAAGACCGTCGAGGAGGCCACCGATGTGGCGCTCGACCAACTCGGGATCGATGTCGACGAGGCCGAGATCGAGGTGCTCGAGGAACCGCGTAGCGGGCTCTTCGGGCGCACCCGAGGCGAGGCGAGGATCCGGGCTCGGGTCCGCCCGACCGAGGTCCGGCCCAAGCGGGACACCCGCCGTCGGGAGCGACGCGGCGGCGAGACTCGGGGTGACGGAGCGGAGCGGTCGTCGGACGGTCGGGACTCGGGCGCGTCGGGTTCGGGCCAGCGGTCCCGCAGTGGTTCCGGTCGCGGGTCGGCGGAGGGGCGTCGCGCCCCGGCGGAGAAGCGTTCGGCGGAGAAGCGTCCCAAGGAGGATGATGTGGACATGGATCAGGATCGTGAACCGGTGGACCCAGCCGTCGTCGGCGCCGCGGCGGTGACGTTCATGGAGGGTCTCGTCGAGGCCTTCGGGGCGTCGGCGACCGTCGAACTCACCCAGGACGACACCGAACTGGAGGTGCGGGTGAACGGTTCCGACCTCGGCCTGCTCGTCGGCCCGGGCGGACGCACGCTCACGGCGGTGCAGGACCTGGCGCGGGTGGCGGCCCAGCGTCGCCTCGGCGACCACGACACCCACCTGCGCATCGATGTCGCCGGCTACCGTGAGCGACGCACGGCGTCCCTGCAGGCCTTCGCCCGCAAGATCGCCGCCCAGGTCCGCGAGTCCGGCAAGGCGGTGGCGATCGAGCCGATGGCTTCGCCCGACCGCAAGGTGATCCACGACGTGCTCTCCACCGAGGACGGGGTCACCACCCGCTCGCAGGGCGAGGACCCGAACCGTCGGGTGATCGTCTCCCCCGCCGACTGAGGCGTCGGCCCCCGACGCGGTGGCCCCGGTGCCCGACACCACCGACGATCAGACGCTGCTGGCGGCCCTCGGGATCGCCCAGCGCGTCGGTGTCACCGGCGAGGTCGACCTGGTGGCTGCCGTCGCCCACGCCCGGGCGTTCGTGCGTTGCCTCGAGGAGTTGCCTCCCGGCGCCGAGGTGGTCGACCTCGGGTCCGGTGGAGGTCTGCCGGGCATCGTCATCGCCCATGACCGTCCGGACGTGCGGGTCACGCTGGTCGAGCGTCGCCGCAGTCGGGCGGACCTTCTCGTTCGCATGGCGGGCCGGATCATGCGGGCCGATTCGTCCGACCGGGACCGGGTCCGGGTGGTGGGCGATGATGCGGGGCGGGTCATGACCCCACCCGGCGGCTTCGACGCGGCGACGGCGAGGAGCTTCGGTCCCCCCGAGGCGACCCTTCGGGCGGCGGTCCACCTGGTGCGGTCGGGAGGGCTGGTGGTGGTGAGCGACCCGCCGACCGATACGCAGGGGCGTTGGACCCCGGAATTGCTCGCTCAGTGCGGTGTCGAGTTCGAGCCGGTCCTCGATCAGGCGACCCGTATCAGCAGGTTCAGGGTCCTCCCGGATGTTTCCCGGGAAACATCACCACACTGACGTAATTCCGTCCGTGCAACTGCGCGGCTCATGTTGAGGTCGAGGTCGCCCCGGCCGGGAACCCGTTTTCACGGACCGGGCGATCGATGCCCGGCGGCGATGTTTCCCGGGAAACATCTGGCGACAATCCTCGCTCGATGACTTGTGATCGGGTGATGGATCGGGCAGGCTACGGGCGATGGATTCCGATGCCCCCTCCCCGCAGTCCGAGGATCGCCCGGGTCGGACGTTGCCACGGGTCATCGCGGTGGCCAACCAGAAGGGCGGCGTCGGGAAGACGACCACCACCATCAACACGGCGGCAGCCCTCGCCGGGATTGGGTTGCGGACGCTGATCATCGACCTCGACCCCCAGGGCAACGCCTCGAGTGGACTCGGGATCGATGTCCGGTCCCTCGGGGCGACGATGCTCGACGTGTTGATCGACGACCTGCCGATCGAGGACTGCGTCGAACCCACCGAAGTGCGCAACCTCTTCGTGGCCCCGTCGAACCTCCGACTCGCCGATGCCGAGATGACACTGCATTCGATGCTGAGCCGCGAGACGCGCCTGCGGCGGGCGGTCGAGGAGGCGATCGATGCCTACGACTACATCCTCATCGACTGTCCCCCGTCGCTCGGCCTGTTGACACTCAACGGGTTGTGCGCCGCCCGCGAGGTCCTGATCCCGATCCAGTGCGAGTACTTCGCCCTCGAGGGGGTCGGCCAACTGCTCGAGAACATCCTGAAGATCCGCAAGAGCGGGCTGAACCCGAACCTCGAGGTGTCGACGATCGTGTGTGTCATGTACGACGCACGCACCCGACTGTCCGAGGAGGTGGTCACCGAGATCCGTGACCACTTCGGCGACCTGGTGCTCCGCACCGTCGTGCCCCGCAACATCCGATTGTCCGAGGCACCGAAGTTCGGGCAGTCGATCCTCACCTACGATCCGAGGTCACGCGGTGCCGTGGCCTATCGGGACATCGCACGGGAGGTGCACGATGGCACGGCCGCCACGACAGGGTAGGGGACTGAGCTCGCTCATCCCAGCCGGGACCGAGGAGGTGCTGGGACGCTCCGACGGTGGTCCCAGCCTGCGTGAGATCCCGATCTCCGACATCAGGCCGAACCCGCATCAGCCCCGGATGCACTTCGAGGAGGAGTCGCTCGCCGACCTCGCCGCTTCGATCCGTCAGATCGGCGTCCTCCAGCCGATCCTCGTGCGCCCGGCCGACGGGGGCTTCGAACTGATCGCCGGTGAGCGCCGCTGGCGGGCGGCCACCCGGGCCGGGCTGGCGACGATCCCGGCGGTGATCCGGGTGACCGATGACATGTCGTCGGTCGAACAGGCGCTGGTCGAGAACCTCCATCGTCAGGATCTCACCCCACTGGAGGAGGCAGCCGCCTACAACCAACTGATCGAGGACTTCTCCCTCACCCACGAACAGGTCGCGGAACGCGTCGGGAAGAGCCGCTCGGCGGTCACCAACACGTTGCGGCTCCTCGGCCTCCCCCCGGCGGTGCAGCACCTGCTCGCCGACGGGCGCCTCAGTGGACGTCACGCACGGACGCTGTTGAGCACCTCCGATCGTGCCCTCCAGGAGCGACTCGCCCAGCAGGCGGTGGAGGAGGGTTGGACGGTCAGGGCACTCGAGGTTGCCCTCGCCGGTGACCCCGAGCCCGCCGTGTCCGACACCGCGGATGGTGACGGACCGTCGTCCGACCCGATCGACGGTGCCGGCATCTCGCCGATCACCCGACTCCGACCGGCGGCCGTCCTGGAGGTGGAGGGTCGGTTGGCGAACCGTCTCGACACCCGGGTGAAGGTCACGATGGGCGCCGCACGGGGCCGGATCGTCATCGAGTTCGCCGATCTGGGTGATCTCGAGCGGATCTACGGACGGATGTCCGGCGGCAACTGACCTCCGGTGATCTCCCTCGACCAGAGGTCGAGGCCACATCGACCTCTGGTCGAGACTCAGGGATGTTCACACCTTGTGGATGAGGCTGTGGACAACGCATCGGTGGCGCGCGAACCGAACACGTGTTCGGTTCATCATGCCCCGTCTGACGCAGAATCCCCGTCCACCGGGTCGGTGCGCCACTGCTCCACCCCGCGGACCACGGTCGCCGCGATCCGCGGTGTCAACTCGACGATCCGGTCGACCGGTCCGACTCGCCACAGCACCGCCGGCATCCGGGTCTCCCGCAGGATCGGGAGACGCATGCCGATCCGCTCGATCGGCTCGGCGCGCAACTCCCGCGGTGCGTTCTCGGCTATGTGGCGCGCCAACGATCGACCGCCGGCCGACTCGAACTCCGCCACGGCGAAGTGGTGGATGACCGACCGTTGCTCGCTCACCGCCTCGAATCCGACGAATGCGTGGGCCGAGAAGCGGTTCGCCGTGCGCGCCTGGGCGAGTGGGTCGGGATCGCTGACGGTGATGGCCGCAGCGGATCGCTGGCGGAGGGCGATCACCACCTGGCGCGCCAACGCCGAGTAGCCACCGAACTCGCCGATGACGATGCGGAGATGACTCAGGGAGCGATTGCCGGTGGTCAGGCGGACCACCTCACGGACGCTCACCACCCCCGGCCCCGAACCGCTCTGTCGTCCGAGCACCTCGAGCGCGTGGACGGTGTCGTGGCCGCACACCCCGTCGTCGGGCAGGCCCGAGTTGCGCTGGAAGTCCCGCAGGGCCTCGATGGTGTCCGGTCCGCAGATCCCGTCGATCCTCCCGCAGTCGAAGCCGAGACGGGCCAGATGGGTCTGCATCTCGACCACGTCGTCGCCGCGCATGTTCGGTGCGCTCAGGAAGAGGAGGCGGTCGCCGAGGCGCCAGCCGGCCTCGACCAGCGCCGACCACGTGACGTCATCGCAGACGCCGTCGTCGGTCAGGCCACGGCTGCGCTGGAAGGTCCGCACCGCATCCTCGGTCCGGTCCCCGAACTCACCGTGTTCGAGGGCCCCGACCGGGAGCTCGGCGCGCACCAGTCGACGTTGGAGGTCACGGACCGCCTCGCCGCGGTCCCCCCGTCTCAGTGGGAGTTGCCCAGGAATTCCGAGAACTCCCCGAGCAGTGCCGACTTGCTCTTGGCGCCGACGATGCGGCGTACGGCCTCACCGCCGGAGAACACGATCATCGTCGGGATGCTCATCACCTGGTAGCGCATGGCGATGTCGGGGTTCTCGTCGACGTTCAGCTTGGCGACCGTCAGGTTGCCGGCGTGCTCGGTGGCGATCTCATCGAGGATCGGCGCCACCATCTTGCAGGGACCGCACCATTCGGCCCAGAAGTCGACCACGACGGGAACGGAGGACGCTCCGACCGTCTCGTCGAAGGTGCTGGTGGTGAGGTTGATCGACGCCATCTGGACTCCTCGTCATCGCTGCGACACGTGCGCCCGGAGCCTACCGCCGGGGTCCCGGTGGGATCGGTGCAGGGAGGAGCGACCCGTCAGTCGTGCTGGGCCTCGAGCCAGCGCTCGGCGTCGATGGCCGCCATGCACCCCGAGCCGGCGGCCGTGATCGCCTGTCGGTAGGTGTGGTCCTGGACGTCGCCGCAGGCGAAGACACCCTCGATGTTCGTGCGGGTCGAACCGGGCTCGGTGACGAGGTATCCGGTCTCGTCCATGTCGAGAACCCCGGCGAACAGGTCGGTGTTCGGACGGTGTCCGATGGCGATGAACAGGCCGGTGACCGGGAGCGTCGAGACCGAACCGTCGACGGTGTTCGTGACCTCGATGCCGGTGAGGGTCGCATCGCCGTGGATGTCGGTGACCGTGTGGTTCCAGAGGATCTCGATCTTCGGGTTGGCGAAGGCGCGTTCCTGCATGATCTTCGATGCCCGGAACTCGTCACGCCGGTGGATGATCGTGACCTTCTCGGCGAACTTCGTGAGGAACGTGGCCTCCTCGATGGCCGAGTCGCCGCCGCCGACGACGGCGATCTCGTGACCGCGGAAGAAGAATCCGTCGCAGGTCGCGCAGGTCGAGAGCCCGTGACCGATCAGGCGCTCCTCGGCCTCGAGGCCGAGCATCAACGAACGCGCACCGGTCGACACGATCACGGCATCGGCGAGGTACTCGGTGTCGCGGACCGACACCCGGAACGGGCGGGACGAGAAGTCGATCGAGGTCACCTTCTCGGTGATGAAGCGGGCACCGAAGCGCTCGGCCTGTGATCGGAAGTTCATCATCAGTTCCGGACCCATGATCCCGGTCGGGAAGCCCGGGAAGTTCTCGACCTCGGTGGTGAGCATCAACTGGCCGCCCGGCTGGTCGCTGGTCGACGACGGCTCGCCCTCGATGACCAGCGGCGAGAGGCTGGCCCGGGCCGTGTAGATCGCGGCGGTGAGCCCGGCGGGGCCCGAGCCGATGATGATGACGCGTTCGCTGGTGGTGGACATGGGGTCCTTTCTCGACGGTGAGCCGTCGGCGACGGGGAGTCAGTCCTTCGGGAACCGGCGGCTCATGCACGCCCCGCCGCCGACGAGCAGCAGACCGCCGACGATGAGATAGCTCAGGTACACCGATCGGCCCCGACCGACACCGACATCGCCGGTGGCGAGGCTGATCAGGGCCTGGAAGCCGCGGGTGACCATGATCAACACGAGCACCGCCAACACGACGCCCACCAGCAGGCCGATGAGACCGAAGACGATTCCACGCACGAGGTGAACCGCGTTGGTGGTCACCCGAGCCCGGACGGTGCCGACCAACCGCTCGATCTGATCGGTGGTCTCTGCGGCCCAGTCGGGGTTCGTGAACGGGTTGCCGGCCATGCCGTGGACTGTAGCGGCGCGTCCGGAGGCCCGACACCGGCGGACGTCGCCTCAGGGGTCGGGGACGACCCGCTCGACCGGGGAGCAGTCGCCGCGGGCGAGGGCGGTGGCGACTCCCTCGGCGCCGTCGTAGAAGACGACGACCTCGACTCCGAGGTATTCGGCGATCGCCACGGCGCTCGACCCGGCGACGAGGCAGGAGTGACCGTTCGGCGGCTCGGCCGATCCGTCACGGATCCGTTGCCACCACACGAACGCCAGGTCCTGCAGTTCGGCCGGGGTCTCGGCCAGCCGCAACTGGTCGGACTGGTCGTCGACCGGTGCTGCCTCCGTCGCCGTCAGGGCGGACTCGGCGGGGGCATCAGCCTCCGCTTCGCCAGCCGGCACGTCGGCGACGTCGTCATCGATGTCCGCCGAGCGGGTCATCGACATCTCCGCCGTCGGCTCCTCGGCAGGTGCCTCGAGCGACATCTGCTCGTCACCGCCGGAGTCGTCGCCGCCATCGGGGACCACGACCGAGATGCCGACGGCCACGACCAGCACGGCGGCAGCGGCCGACAGCGATCGTGAGTAGCGCTGTCGGCGGGTGGTCTCGATGTCGACGACGCCGGCCCCGGAGCGGTCGAACTCGGTGAGTGCGGCCGCGATCGTCCGTTCACGGGCCGACGCCCCGGCGGGGACCGGGTCGAGCAGAGCGGCCCGGATCTCGGGCGCGAGGTGCTCGGTGTCCTCGATCGGCTCGTCGCCGCTGTGGTGGTCGTCGTGGTCGGTCATGGCGCGTCGAGGTCACGGGTCGTGTCGTGCTCGGTGATGTTTGGACGTCTGGGACCATCCGATCGGTTCCCGGAGCCACTCAGAGCCGCGTGCAGCAGGGTCCGTCCGCGGGAGATCCGGGACTTCACGGTGCCGACGGCGACGCCGAGTTCCTCGGCGATCTCGGCGTAGTCGAGGTCGGCGACATCGCGCAGGACGACCGCTCTGGCGAACTCGGCCGGGATCGACGCCAGCGCCGCCCCGACCTCGTCGCGTACCTCAGCCCACTCGACCGGCGCGGTCACCGAGTCCTCGGCCGTGGGGTCCGCGATCCGGTCGGTGATCGATCCGTCGGTGTCGGCACTCGCCGCCGGCCGGCGGCGACGGCGACGCAGTTCGTCGAGGGCGGTCGTGACGGCGATGCGGTGGCACCACGTCGACACCGCAGCCCGACGATCGAATCCGGGCAGTCCGCGCACCACCCGCAACATCGCCTCCTGGGTGCAGTCCTCGGCCGCCGAGCGGTCGTGCAGCATCCGCAGGCACACCATGAACATCCGGTCGTGGTTGGTCCGCAGCACCTCCTCGAGGGCATCACGGTCGCCGCCCTGGGCGGCCGTCACGAGATCCGTGTCGGTCAGCCGCCGGCGAACCATCGGACCTCACCGATCCGACCGCGGTACGGGTTGGTCGAACTGCAGGCCTCGTCCGGGCCGAGCTCCTTCAGCCACACGACGAGGTGGCTGACCGGTGTCGGCACGTCGACGCCGACCACCCCGGCCTCGTCGTCGAACGACGTCGTCCCGACCGGTGACCACTCGTCGAACGACGTCGGCGCCTCCGCAGCCGACGACGTGAGGACGTCGACCTGGAACGGCGCGTTGAGCACCTCGAACTCGATCCGGCCGGCCGTCGCCGTCGGGAGCGTCAGGACGAGCCCGACACCCGGCTTGGCACCCATGTAGCGATCGAGGTAGCACTCGGTCGACCACGCCGTGCTCCGACTGCCATCGGCCAAGGCCAGACCGGCCTGGGCGTCGTTCTCGCCGCCGTTGTCGCCGAAGGGGTCCCAGGCGCTGATGGTGAGCCCGTCGACGGCGGCGAGTGGCTGTTCGAGGTCGGTCAGTTCGGCCTCGGAGTCGATCACGACGTCCGGATCGGCGACGTCGACGATCAACGGGGCGGCGGTCGTCTCGACGGGCAGCTCGGTGACGGTCGTCCCCTCCGGTGTGCCGTCGGCCGCTCCGAGCGTGATCACCGCCACCACGGCGACGAGGGTCACCACGATCGCCGTGGCGACCATCGTGATCGAGCGGCGCCCGGCGGGTGAGCGCGTCACCGAACCGGTGTGCTCGGCGGCGTCGAAGAGTTCCGGGGGTGGTGTGCGCGACGGGGTGTGAGCCGGTTGACCCGGGATCGCCGGGGCGTCGGCCGTCGGCTGGGCGGCTGCGGGTGTCGCCGAGTTCGTCCCGACGCGACCCACCCGCCCCGAGTCGTCCTGACGGGTCGGCCGCACGCGCATCGCCGGTGGCTCGGCGGGCGTGCCGTCGATCTGGGGTGGGGTGGTGTCGACCGCGATCAGTTCGCGCCGCAGGTCGGCCCCGGTGGCGGGCCGGTGGGCCGGGTTGCGGGCCAGTGTCCGGTGGATCAGGTTGACGAGTCCGATCGGCAGGGTCGGGCGCAGGTGGGCGAGGTCGGTCGGGTCGCGCTGGAGGCGGGCGAGTGCCGTGTCGGCATCGGACTGACCGAGGAACGGGACCCGACCGGCGAGGCACTCGTAGAGGACGAGGGCGAGGGAGTACAGGTCGGCTCGACCGTCGAGGCGATGGCCGCGCACCTGCTCCGGCGACAGGTACTTGGCCGTGCCCATCATCACGTTGTCACTGGTCAGGTCGTCGTCGGTGTTGCCGTCGAGGCCCTTGGCGATCCCGAAGTCGGTGAGGAGGACCCGGCCGTCCTCGGTGATGAGGATGTTGCCGGGCTTCACGTCCCGGTGCACGAAGTTCGCTCGGTGTGCAGCGTCGAGGCCGGCGGCCACCGATGCACCGATGTGGATCGTCAGTTCGGGCCCGAGTTTCTTCTGGTTGTCGAGCAACTGGCGCAGGCTCCGACCCTCGACCAGTTCCATCACGACGGCCTGCCGTCCGTCGTGCTCGAACACGTCGTGCACCGACACGATGTTCGGGTGGTTCAGACGGGCCACGGCGATCGCCTCACGTCGGAAGCGCTCGGCGACGACCGGATCGGTGGCGAGGTTCGGCCGCAGCCACTTCACGGCCACCCGGCGGTCGAGTTGCTCGTCGATCGCCACCCACACCTCGGCCATGCCGCCCTGTCCGATGCGTCGCTCGAGCCGGTAGCGACCGGCGAGGACGCGGTCGTCCCGCACCGGGGCCGCGCTGGAGGGTGCATCGTCTGCGGACATGATCGTCCCGCACGCTAGTTGTGCACCCCGGCGCGAGCGGGGCATCCCCGAACCCGACGGACGAGCCGGTGACCCGGGTCGCGCCCCTCAGTCGGCGAGTTGGTAGGCGACGCCGATCGTGCCCCGGCCGGCATGGGTGCCGATCACCGGACCGATGCGTCCGACGACGATCTCACCATCGCCGCGCACGGTGCGCAGCATCGCCACGAAGTCGTCGACATCGGCGCAGTCGGCGTGGAGGACGGCGAGGTTCTGCACGCGGTCGCCGTCGGCGGCCACCCGCTCGGTGAGGAAGGCGAGCGCCTTGGAGCGGGTGCGCTGCTTCCCGCCCTGCTCGACGACCCCGTCGATCACCTCGATGATCGGCTTGATCGACAGCGCAGTCGCCAGCAGGGCCTTGGCGCCGCCGATGCGACCGCCCTTGCGAAGGTTGTCGAGCGTGTCGAGCGCCCCGACCACCTTGGTCCGCCGCGCCATGTCGGTCGCGGCTGCGGCGATCTCCTCGGGTGACGCGCCGCCCTCGGCCGCCCGGGCCGCCGCGAGCACGATCGTGCCGAGGCCCATCGTCACGCTGCGCGAGTCGACGACGGTGACCGGGACGACGTCGGCCAGCGACCGTGCCGCCAGCTCGGCGCTCTGGATGGTCGCCGAGAGGGCACCGGACAACGAGATCACGACGATCGCCGTCGCACCCTCGGCGGCGAGACGGCGGTACACCACCTCGAACTGCCCCGGCGCCGGTGCCGCGGTGGAGGGCAACTCGTCGCTCGTCGCGCACCGCGACCAGAACTCGTCGACGCTCAACTGTTCCCGGTCGATCAGATCCTCGTCGCCGAAGCGGATCGTCAACGGCACGACACCGATGCCGTGTCGCTGCACGATCTCGTCGGGCAGGTCGCAGGCGCTGTCGGTGACGATGCGGACACGGTGCTCGGACATGTCGGGATCCTAGGTGTCGCTCGTGCTGGGTGTCGTCCCGTCCGGTCGGTCGCCCGGGCGTGACCGTCGCAGGTGCGAGTACCACCAGCTCAGGAGCACCAGCACGAGTCCGACGGCGACGAGTCGACCGAGGCCGCTCACCGAGTTCACGCGGGCGGTGAGGGTGACCGGTTCGATCAGGCGGTTGCCGGCCGGCGAGAGGATCTCGACCGCGACCGGGAACGTCCCGTTCGTGCGCGCCGTCACATCGACCCGGACCGTGTTCGACCCCGGTCGCACGACGACCTCGACGGGGTCGGGGGGCACGTCGAGGCGGTCCGAGACGAGTCGGACCGCGATCCGCAGCGGGACCGAGCCGCGATTCTCGATCAGCAACGGCAGGGGTGTGTCGCGATCGGTGAGGGTGAACGAGGTGCGTGCGGGCAGGACGATCGCGGCGCGGACCGTGCTCACCTCGGCGCGGATCCGGTCCGCCTCGGTGGCGACCTCGGCATCGTCGACCCCGGCGGAGAACAGACGGTCCACCCCCCGCACCCACTCGGTGATGCGGGGGTCGTCGTCGGGGAGGACGGTTGACACGTCGAAGACCACGGCGCGCAGCGAGTCGACGGTCGGCAGGCGGTCGGTGAGGTCGACCTCGGGTCCCGAGCCCCAGGTGATCACGATCGGACGTCCTGAGTCGTCGACCATCGCCCCGATCGTGCGGACGGCGGCGGAGAGCGGCGCCGGGGTGACGGTCGGGTCGTCGGCGAACATGCGGGCCAGGTGGCCGACCACCTCGGCGTCGGGGACCTGCAGGTCGGTGCCGCTGATGACGTACCAGCGATCCGTCATCGGCCCGGTGCGCCGCATGGCCGTCACCTCGGCGATCACCCGCACGGCGCGTTCGGCCGCCGTGAGCGTGGGCCGTGCCCCGACGTCCAGCAGGGCGGCCGTCGTGTCGAGCACGATCGCCGGCACGGTGTCCCCGGGACCGATCGCGATCGCCGCCGAGAGGGTGGCGTCGGTCGTGGCGCCGACGGCCCCACCGTGGGCGAGGTACACGTCGCGCGACATCACGACCGCCGTGCGCCCGAGGTCGCGCACGACGCCGGCGCCGGACGGGGTCAGGTTCGAGGAGGTCACCCGGCCCTCGGCGACCCACAGCGAGTCGATGATCGGCGTGGAGGGGAAGGCGGGCTCGAGCAGGATCCGGCCGTCGGCGAGCGCGTCGACGAAGCGGTCATCCTCACCGATGGCAGCCACGGCGGACGGGTCGACTCGTTCGTCGGCGAGGGCGATCACCTCCCCGCCGTCGGCTGCGAGGAGGGCGTCGAGCGGTTCGGGTCCGAGCCCGACGAGGATCTCCCCGGTCGCGATCAGCGGGGCGAGACGGGGTTCGAGGGCGAGGGAGATCGGGAGGTCGACGTCGCGGGCGAGCACGTAGGTGCGCTCGACGGCGGTTCGCACGCCGAGCATCTCGCTCGTCGTCAGGTCACCGCCGACGGAGGCACCGGGCACTCCGATGGCGGCGGCGACCGAGATCCCGAGGCGGGGGGCGTCCTCGGCGGGTTCCACCGGTCGGTGGTCGACGATGGTCACGTGGCGCGCCAGTTCGGCCCCGTCGCGGACGATGCTCACGCTCACCGGGTGCAGGCCGGCGGTCGGGGCCTCGAGCGCGTCGGGTCGTCGGCCGGTGGTCGAGTCCCTGAGGACCACCGGGTGCTCGACGCGGAGTCGCTGACGTCCGTCGAGGTCGGTCACGATCAGGTCGACGAGGGGACGGGTGACCACGTCGATGACCGGACCCGGGTCGCCGATGAGCGCCCCCGACACCTCGAAGCGCGAGGTGATCACCCGATGCAGGGCGACGCGCACCAGTACCCGGTCGTCGGGCGGTGGCAGGGGTGTCCGGCGGTCGGACTGGGCCTCGGCGTCGGCCTCGGCATCGTCGATGCCCTCGTCGACCGGGAGCGGCGTCGGGACCGCCGGTCCGCGGGCGAGGTCGTCGATCACCAATGGGTCGGTCGAGACGAGCGCGTACTCGATGTCGAGCGCCGTGTCGACGGTGAAGCGCTGTCCGGCCAGGACCAGTCCCGGATCGTCCGCCGCGGCGGGTGAGCCGAGGGCGGTGAGGGTCACCCCGGAGGCGAGCAGACCGATCAATGGTGCGACGGCGAGGGGCCGTGATGCGACCCGCCTCACACCGGCACCGTGAACGGCTTGGACTCGGCGACGACGAGTCGTTCGGGGAGATCGACGAAGCCGTGCCGGCGGTAGAGGTCGAGTGCGGCGGTGTTCGTCACCGAGGTGTTCACGACGGCGCGGCGGCAACCGAGCCCCTCGATCCAGTCGAGGGCGTCGTCGACGAGGGCGTCGCCGATGCCGAGCCGTCGGTGGTCCGGGTGGACCGCAAGCCGTTGCAGGTAGCCGATGTCGTCGGACACCCCCGAGAGAGCGTGTCCGACGACCGGCGAGCCGGCCCGCCCGACACGGCGGGCGCGGGCCCGACCGGTGGCTCGCGCCGAGGTCCGCAGGGCGACGGTGTCGAGGGCCCACAGCGGACCGAAGGCGGCCAGGTCGACGCCGGTGGCGGCTGTCATGTGACGTCGGCCGAGTCGCCGGGTCCCCCGCATTGCATCCCGTCGTGGCCGACGCCGTCCGTGCGGCAACTCGACGGCGAGCAGGGCCAACTCGTCGATCGGGTGCCAACCGCGTCCGAGCACGAGTCGGGTCGCGTCGGGCAGCAGAGCGCCGGTGCGGGCGAGTCGGGCACCGCCGGCCCGCGCCGCCGCGACGCAGCGATCGAGGTCATCGGGATCGACCGGCGAGCCGTGGTCGACCGGGGCGATCAGGGCCACCGTCGGGTCGTTCGGCCACGCGTCGAGACGCAGGGTGGCGCCGACGCCCACCGCCACCGCTGGTCCGACCGTCTCGTGCACCGGCGACGACGGTAGTCGGCCGATCACCGACCCGTGCCCTCGCCCCACCACTAGCCTCGGGCGGGTGATCCCCGAGCGATTCGCGCCCGTCCTGCGGGAACTCGCGCCACTCGCGGCCCGTTTCGACGCCGCCGGGTATCGCCTGTACGTGGTGGGGGGAACGGTCCGCGACCTGTTGATGGGCTCCGCCGCCGCGTCACCGACGGGGCATGTCGGCGACATCGACCTCACGACGAGTGCCCGACCGGAGCAGATCCGGGGGTGCCTCGAGAGTTGGGCGGACGCGATCTGGAACCAGGGCGAGAGGTTCGGCACCGTCGGTGCGCGACGCGGCGATCGCACCTACGAGATCACGACGTTCAGGGCGGAGTCGTACACCGACGATTCGCGCAAACCGCACGTCGTCTACGCCGACGACGTGACGACCGACCTCGCCCGCCGCGACTTCACGATCAACGCCATGGCGCTCGAGGTGACCGGGTCGGCCGAGCCGACGCTCGTGGACCCGCACGACGGTGCCCGCGACCTGGCCCTCGGCGTGCTGCGGACGCCCCTGTCGCCCGAGGAGAGCTTCACCGACGACCCGCTCCGGATGCTGCGCGCCGCGCGCTTCGTCGCCGCCCTCGACGTGACCCCGACCGACGATCTCGTCGTCGCGGTCCGGGAGATGGCCCCGCGACTCGAGATCGTCTCGGCGGAGCGGATCCGCGACGAGTTCGACAAGCTCATCACCGTCCCGCACCCGACGGCCGGTCTGTGGTTCCTCATCGAGACCGGTCTCGCCGAGCAGTTCCTGCCCGAGTTGCCGGCGATGCGTCTCGAGCACGACCCGATCCACCGTCACAAGGACGTCCTGACCCACACCTTCGCCGTGGTCGACAACGTGCGTCCGCTCGAGGAGATGCCCGAGGACCGCCGGCGCCACGACTTCCGCATCACCCGTCTGGCGGCGCTGTTCCACGACATCGGCAAGCCGCGCACCCGGGGTCACCTGCCGGGCAAGGGCACGACGTTCCACCACCACGACGTGGTCGGCGCCAAGATGACCCGGCGCCGCATGGCGGCGATGCGGTACTCCAACGACGACGTCGAGGCGGTCACGGAACTGGTGGCTCTGCACCTGCGCTTCCACACCTACCGGCTCGGCTGGACCGATGCCGCCGTGCGGCGGTACGTGCGCGACGCCGGCGACCTCCTCGACGAGTTGAACGTGCTGACCCGGTGCGATTGCACGACCCGCAACGAACGCAAGGCGCGCGTGCTGGCGCGCCGGATGGACGAGCTCGAGGAACGGATCGCCGAGCTGGCCGAGGCCGAGGAGTTGGCGTCGCTGCGCCCGGAGATCGACGGGCGACGGGTGATGGACCATCTCGGCGTCGGGCCGGGCCGCGTCGTCGGCGATGCCCTGGCCCACCTCCTCGAGATCCGTCTCGAGGAGGGCCTCCTCGGCGAGGAGGTGGTCCTGGCCCGGCTCGACGAGTGGTACGCCGGGTACACCGCCGGTGCGGGCGCCGACCGGTAGGCAGCATGCGGATCGACCCTGTCGTCGCGGTGTCGGTTGCCATCGCGGCGGCCGTCGCCCTCATCGGTCTCGTCGTGTCGTTGCGCTCGGCGCATCGGTCGCTCGCCGAACGGGACGGGGTCGAGGACGTCGCCCGCTCGGCGCGCGCCCTGCTGGACGACCTCGACGAGGCCGTCGTCCACGTCGATGCCGGCGGGCGCGTCCGCGAGGCGAACCGGGCGGCGGCCCGGCTGATCGGGGTGGGTCTCGACCGGCTCGTCGGGAGCCGGTTGGACGACTGGACGGTCGACGCCGACCGGGGACTGCTCGACGAGTGGATCGGGCCGCAGCCCGTCGGGGCGGTCCACGCCGAGGATCCGTCGGTGCACATGGTGGTCGACGTGACGCTGCGCCGTCGCGACGGCGCCGGTGTCGCGGTCGAGGCGACGGTCGGGCGTCCGGCAGCGCCGGGCGGACCGGTGCTGGTGCGCCTCGTCGACCGGGAACGGGCCGCCGGTCAACGCCTCGCCCTCGACCAGGCCCGGCATCGCTTCCATCAGGCCTTCCGGTCGGCTCCGACCGGGATGGCGCTCGTGCGTCTCGACGACGGTCGCATCGTCGACGCCAACGCGTCGCTGGCCGACATGTTGGGTCGCACCCCCGAGGAGCTGGTGGGCCGGACGCTGCGGGAACTCACCCACCCCGAGGACCTCCGCTCCGCCCAGACGAACCGGGCGCAGCTCGAGCTCGGCATCATCGAGTCGTACATCCTCGATCAGCGCTACCGGCACCGGGACGGCTCGTACGTGACGACCCGGACCCGGGTCGCCGTGTCCGAGGACGACGGCGTGATGCTGGCGATCCTGCACATCGAGGACGTCACCGAGCAGCGTCGCACCGCCGAGATGCTCACCCACGCCGCCCGGCACGACGAGTTGACCGGGCTCGCCAACCGCTCGTACCTCGTCCAGGTCCTCGAGCAGCGCCTCACCGGGGCGGCGCCGGACGCGGTCGGTGTGCTGTTCATCGACCTCGACCACTTCAAGGTGGTCAACGACAGCCTCGGGCACGCGATCGGTGACGAGTTGCTGCGGCGCGTGGCGGAGCGTCTGGCCGGGGCGGTGCGCGAGGGCGACGTGCTCGGGCGCTTCGGTGGCGACGAGTTCGTGGTGGTG
Organism: Actinomycetota bacterium; assembly: GCA_041164245.1. Classification (GTDB taxonomy): domain Bacteria; phylum Actinomycetota; class Acidimicrobiia; order Acidimicrobiales; family Ilumatobacteraceae; genus Casp-actino5. Next base: position 21,944 of record JBEAPU010000021.1, read on the forward strand.
CTCGACGGTCGCGGCGAGAGCGTGGACGCGGCGGGAGCGGCGGAGCGTCTGCGCACGGCGGTGCACCAGCCGGTGAGGGTCGCCGGTCAGGAGTTCTTCGTCACGGTGAGCATCGGCTGGGCCCTGAACCACGATGCCGGCATGTCGCACGTCGAGATGCTGCGCCACGCCGATGCGGCGATGTACCGGGCCAAGAGCCGCGGCCGGGACTGCGTCGAGGCCTACGAGGTCGGTTCACCCGAGGCCGGCGTCGAAGCGTTGCGCACTGTCGGCGAGCTGCGGCGCGGCATCGACCGCGGCGAGATCGTGCCGTACTTCCAGCCGATCGTCGAACTGCAGAGTGGTCGCATCACCGGGTTCGAGGTGATGGCGCGCTGGCTGCACCCCGACCGCGGCCTGCTGGCACCCGGGCAGTTCCTGCCCTTCGCCGAGGAGTCCGGGTTGCTCGTCCGGCTCGGGGCGTCGATGATGCGCGACTCGCTGGCGCAGATGGCGGCCTGGCGGGCTGCCGGCCACGACTTCGCCCGGGGGTCGATCGCGGTCAACGTCGGCAGTCGACAGCTCGTCGACGACTCGTTCGTGCCGACGGTGGTCGCGGTGCTCGAGGAGACCGGGGTCGATCCCGATTCGGTGTGGTTCGAGATCACCGAGTCGGCGTTGTTGGCCGACGCCCGCGCCGCCGAGGCGACGTTGCGCGAGGTGCGGGCTCTCGGCGTGCACCTCGCGGTCGACGACTTCGGCACCGGGTACTCGTCGCTGACCTACCTGAAGCGGTTCCCGGTCGAGGCGATCAAGATCGACCGGAGTTTCGTCACGGGACTCGGGATCGGCGACGAGGACTCGACGATCGTGGAGGCGGTGGTGCAACTCGGTCGGGCCCTCGGTCTGACCGTGGTCGCCGAGGGCGTCGAGAGCCCCCTGCAGCTCGAGCGGCTGCGGGCGCTCCGCTGCGACCGCGGTCAGGGGTACCTGTTCGGCCGGCCGCGTCCTGCCGGGCTCGTGGAACGCGACCTGGCTACCCGCTAGTCGCCGCGTGTGCGGGCGCGCACGACGAGGGTGTGGGGCACGGGTCGGCGCCGGCCGGCGCCGATCTCGCGGATCACGTCGACATCGAAGTTCGCCCGCCACAGGTGGTTCAGCCAGTCCTCGACGGTGCGGGTGGTCTCGCCGTAGTGCCGGGCGACGGCGCCGGTCGCCGGGTCGGCGGTCCGCACGGCTGCGAAGGGGTGCGGGACGGCGAACACGAGCAGACGTCCGGCGCGCAGCACCCGGTGCACCTGGCGGAGCGTTCGGGCGAGGTCGTCGACGTCGTGGAGGACGTGGTCGGCGATGACGAGGTCGATCGACGAGCTGGTTGCGAAGCCGAGGTCGGCGGTGGTCCCGGTGTGGCACTCGACGGCGAGCCCGAGTCCCGTGGCGCGGCGGCGGAGGTCGTCGATGCGGGCCGGGTCGGTGTCGAGCGCCATGGCCTTCGCACCGTGGGCGGCGAGCGTCAAGGCGTTGCGGTGGGGTCCGATGCCGAGTTCGAGGGCCCGTCCGAGTCGGGTGAGATCCCCGCAGAGTCGGGCTCCGAGGTCGGTCGGGTCGACATCACCGAAGCGGATCGGTCCGGGGGTGGCGTCCATGCCCTCAGTCTGGCGTTCGGGTCGTCCCGTGGTGGTGACCTCCCGTCGGGTCGTCGAGACGGTGCCGGGGCGGGATCGGTAGTGTCCCGGTCATGGCGTCGGCCGGTTCGTTCTCGATCGGGGTGCTGCGCGGCTCACCCGAGCGGGGTGGGATCGTCGACCACCGTCTCGCCCGCCGGATGCTCGTCAACCAGGTGCGGATCGGTCGGCTCCGTCGCGACGAGGTGTGCGATGCCCACCCGGAGTTGATCCGGGCGGCGGCCAACGTCGGTACCGAGACGGAGGCCGTGTGCCCCATCTGCGAGGAGCAGAACCTGCGCCTGGTCACCTACGTCTTCGGGCACGGCCTGCCGGCGCACGGTCGCTGCGTGTCGACGGCCAAGGAGATGCGGCAGGTGTCGGCTGCCGGTCACGAGCGGCGGGCCTACGTCGTCGAGGCCTGTTGTGGGTGCCGGTGGCATCACCTGTTGCGGGTCTACCCGGTGTGAGGCGCGGCGCGACGGGCGTCGTCCTGGCGCTCGTCGGACTGGCGGCAGCCTGTTCGGGTGACGCCTCGACGGTCGTGCCGGAGGGCTTCGCGTCCCGTGTCGCCGTGGTGACGGCCCCCGATGGCTCCGGTGTCGTCGAGCACTGCCTGTGGATCGCCGACACGCCCGAGCGGCGGGCGCGGGGCCTGATGGGGGTCACCGAGCTCGGTCCGGCTGTCGGCATGGCCTTCGTCAACGATGCGCCGACGACCGGTCGGTTCTGGATGAAGGACACCTCGATCCCCCTCTCGATCGCGTTCTTCGACCAGGCCGGCGTCCACCTGGGTGCCGTCGACATGGAACCGTGCACGGCCGCCGACCCGGCCGACTGCCCCCGCTACGACACCCCGTCCGGCTACACCGTGGCCCTGGAGGTCCCCCTCGGCACGGCCGAGGGCCTCGGACTCGTCCCCGGTTCGTCGGTCGGGATCACCGACCGTCCCTGCGACGACTGACGGTGTCCGTCCGGGGGTGTCACACCCCCGTCGCACACTGTCGTCATGGACATCGGACGTTTCGGACCGCGTCGGCCGCCGGCGCGGATAGCGTCCACCTCTCCATATCCACCCTGCTCCGGGTGGCCGCCGAGTGCGGTGCCCCGGGGCCACGGCTGTCAGAGGCAGCCACGTCCGAAGGGAGTCACATCGCACATGATGCGTGCCTACGAACTCATGGTCATCGTCGACGGGGACGTCGACGACCCCAAGGCCCAGGCCTGGGTCAAGACGGTGACCGAGGCGATCACCACCGCCGGTGGTTCGATCCACGGCCGTCCCGACTGGTGGGGTAAGCGAGCCTTCGCCTACCCGATCAACAAGAAGGAGTCCGGCTACTACCTCGTCGTCGAGTGCGTCGCCCCGGCGGGTGCGCTCGACGAGCTCGAGCGTTCGCTCCGTCTCGCCGACGATGTCGTCCGCCACAAGTTGATCCGACTTCCCGAGGCCGAGGCGGCCCGTCGGGGCATGGTCGGCAGCGCTGCCTGAGGCAGCGGGAAGGGAGCCAGTCATGGCAACGAACACCATCACGCTCATCGGAAACCTCACGAGGGATCCCGAACTCCGTTACACCACCGGTGGACGCGGTGTGGCCAGCTTCGGTCTGGCCGTGAACCGCCGCTACCAGGTCAACGGCGAATGGCAGGAGCAGGTCTCCTACTTCAACATCGTGTGCTGGGGTGACCTCGGCGAGAACGCCGCGGCCACCCTCACGAAGGGCAACCGCGCCATCGTCACCGGTCGCATCGAGCAGCGCGACTACGAGACGAAGGACGGCGAGAAGCGGACCGTGTTCGAGGTCATCGCCGACGAGATCGGCCCGAGCCTGCGCTGGGCGACCGCCCAGGTGGAGCGCACTGAGCGTTCCGACGGCGGCGGGTTCGGCGGCGGCGGAGCCGGGGCCCGCAGCGGCGGTGGTTCGTCCGCCCCCAGCCCCGACTACGGCGACGAGGAACCCTTCTGATCCGTCCCGTCACCCACCCTCACACCCACGTTCGTCCAGGAAGGACCCACAATGGCCAAGAAGCCCGTCCGTGGTCAGCGCAGCCGTGATGCCGCGCCCCGCAAGTTCAAGAAGAAGACCAGCCCGATCGTCATCGAGAAGGTGGAGTACGTCGACTACAAGAACGTCGACCTGCTCACCCGCTTCATGACCGACCGGGGCAAGATCCGCAACCAGAAGATGACCGGCAACGACGTCCAGCAGCAGCGCGAGGTCGCCAACGCCATCAAGATCGCCCGCGAGATGGGCCTGTTGCCCTACGCCCGTCGTGTCGCCTCGGCGTCACGCGGTCGCCCCGGCCGTGACGGCGATCGCCGGCCGCGCCGTGACGAGGAGCAGGTGAGCGATCAGGTCACCGAGTCCGGTGCCGAGGAGAACCTCGACGACCAGCTCGAGGTCGCCGCCGTGGGTGGCGACGAGGGCGAGGAGGCCTGACATGAAGCTCATCCTCCGCAGCGACCTCCAGGGTGTGGGCAAGCGCGGTGACATCGTCGATGTCGCCGATGGGTACGCCCGCAACTACCTGCTGCCCAAGGGCAAGGCGATCGTCGCGACGCCGGGTGCCGTCGACCAGGCGGCGCGCATGCGGCGAGCCCGCGACCTGCGCGACGCGAGCGACCGTGAGGCCGCGACGACCGTTGCGTCCACCCTGGTCCCCAAGGTGATCGAGATCACCGCCAAGGCCGGCACCGAGGGTCGCCTCTTCGGTTCGGTCACGGCGGCCGACATCGTGGCGGCCATCGAGGCGCAGACGTCCATCGTCATCGATCGCAAGCTCATCGAGATCGAGGAGCAGATCAAGTCCACCGGCCAGCACACGGTCCGGGCGACCCTCCACCACGAGGTGTCGTTCCCGATCACCCTCGAGGTCGTCCCGGCCTGAGCCGAGCGACCCCGACGGTCACGTCTCGTGCGGACGGGCCGTGACCGGGTCCCCCGGGTGCCGGGCCGTCCGTCGTTCGCAGACCGGTTCCCCACGTCCGTCCACAGCCCGTCCACAGGCATCCACACCCTTGTCCACAGGGTTCTCCCTCTTCCTTCCCACAGGCATTCGATGTGAGAGTTGTGTCCCCATGAGCGACGAGTCCCCGTTCCCACCCCTCCCGCCCGACGAGGCGTTCGCTCCGGAATCCGACGGGTACTCGAGCGAACGCCCCGGTCCGTTCCCCATCGGCGGTGCGCGTCGTGGACGGGACCGGGGACGCGACGATCGACGCCCGCGCGGCTCGGCCGGGCGGGTCCCACCGCACAACCTCCAGGCCGAGGAGTCGGTGCTCGGCGCGCTCCTGCTCGACCGTGACGCGATCGGTGTCGCCGCCGAGCTCGGGCTGCAACCGGGTGACTTCTACAAGCCGGCGCACCAGCACATCTACGACGCCGTCCGGGCCCTCTTCGCGGCGTCGAGCCCGGTCGACGTGGTGACGGTGGCCGACGAACTGCGGCGGGCCGGCCTGCTCCCCGAGATCGGTGGCATCGAGGCCCTCCACGAACTGCAGAACGCGACACCGGCCATCTCGAGCGTCTCGCACTACACCAAGATCGTCCAGGACACCTCGATGCTGCGGCGCCTGATCCACGTCGCCGGCGACATCGCCGAGTTGGCCTACAGCGAGCCCGACGACGTCACGAAGGCGCTCGACGAGGCCGAGACGAAGGTGTTCGAGGTGGCCGAGGAGCGGGTCACCGACACGACCCGCGGGCTCGGTGAGCTGCTGGGGGTCGTGTTCGACAAGCTCGAGGAGACCTTCGCCCGCGGCGACCGCGTCGTCGGTGTCCCCACCGGCTTCACCGATCTCGACGACCTGCTGTCGGGACTGCAGCAGAGCGCCCTGTACATCGTCGGGGCCCGGCCGGCGATGGGCAAGACGGCGTTCGGACTCGGCATCGCGTCGCACGTCGCCCAGCACTCGGCGCTGCCGGTGCTCGTGTTCTCACTCGAGATGGGTCACGAGGAGCTGACGCAGCGCATCCTCTCGAGCGAGGCTCGCGTCGACTCCTCGAAGCTGCGCTCCGGCGACCTGGCCGACACCGACTGGACGAAGATCGGGCGGGCCATCGGCCGGCTCGACGTGCCCCTGTTCCTCGACGACAACCCGCGGGTGACCGTGATGGAGATGCGGGCCAAGGCGCGCCGCATCAAGGCCCGCTACGGCGGACTCGGTCTCATCGTCGTCGACTACATCCAGCTGATGAGTTCGGGTGGTCGGGCCGAGAACCGGCAGCTCGAGGTGTCGGAGATCAGCCGGAACCTGAAGATCCTCGCCCGTGAACTCGAGGTGCCGATCATCGCCCTCAGCCAGTTGAGCCGGCGGCTCGAGGAACGGTCCGACAAGCGCCCGATGCTGGCCGACCTGCGCGAGTCGGGATCGCTCGAACAGGATGCCGACGTCGTGATGTTCCTCTACCGCGACGAGGTGTACAACGCGGAGTCACCCGACAAGGGTTCGGCCGAGGTGATCGTGGCCAAGCACCGCTCCGGCCCGATCGGGACGAAACGCCTGGTGTTCCTCGGGCAGTACACGCGCTTCGACAACGCGGCCCGCGGCGTGTGAAGTCGGACCCGGGAGGACCCATACTCCCGGGGTGACAACGCACGACCCGTCAGCACCGGCTGTCGAGATGCGTGGGGTCGTGAAGCGGTTCGGCTCCACCCTCGCGCTCGACGGCGTCGACCTCAGCGTGCCCCGCGGAGCGGTGTACGGCCTGCTCGGCCCGAACGGGGCCGGAAAGACCACCTCGGTCAGGGTGCTCACCACGCTGTTGCGGCCCGACGGCGGCACGGCCCGGATCGATGGCATCGACGTCGTCGCCGACCCGCAGGCGGTGCGCCGCCGCATCGGCCTCACCGGCCAGTACGCCGCGGTCGACGAGCGTCTGACGGCGCGCGAGAACCTGGTCTACGTCGGCCGACTGTTCCACCTGCCCACCGCCGACGCGCGCCGCCGGGCCGGTGAACTGCTCGACCGCTTCGACCTCGCCGATGCGGCCGACCGGGTCGTGAAGGGCTTCTCCGGTGGCATGCGTCGCCGACTCGACATCGCCATGAGCCTCATCGCCCACCCGTCGGTGCTGTTCCTCGACGAGCCGACCACCGGTCTCGACCCCCGCAGCCGACTGGCGATGTGGGACGTGATCGCCGAGCTGGCCGCCGATGGCACGACGGTGCTGCTCACCACCCAGTACCTCGAGGAGGCCGACCGACTGGCCGAGCGCATCGTCGTCATCGACCACGGTCACGTGATCGCCGAGGGCAGCCCCGACGAGTTGAAGGCCCGGACCGGCGGAGCCCTGTTGAGCGTGTCGATCGCCCGGGTCGAGAACCACGACCGGGCGCTCGCCGTGCTGGAGCCGATGTGCTCGGGTGCGGTCGTGAGCGGTGAGGACGGCCGCAGCTTCAGCGCCCCGATCGTCGCCGGTGACCGGGTCGTGCCCGGTGTGATCCGCGCGCTCGACGATGCCGGGGTCGACGTGCTCGACGTCGAGGTACGGCGTCCGTCGCTCGACGACGTGTTCCTCGCCCTCACCGGGCACCTGGCCGTGACCGAGGACGAGGAGGTGGCGTGATGGAACGCCTGCGCTGGACCCTGCACGACTCGTGGGTGGAGGCCGAACGGCACCTGCGGATCATCCCCCGCAACATCGAGTTGCTGATCTTCGCGACGATCCAGCCGATCATGTTCCTGGCGTTGTTCGCCTACGTGTTCGGCGGGTCGATCTCGATCCCCGGCTTCGAGAACTACGACCAGTTCCTGATGCCCGGCATCTTCTCGCAGTCGCTCGTGTTCGGCTCGGCGTTCACGTCGATCGGCCTCGCCGAGGACCTGTCCAAGGGTCTCGTCGACCGACTGCGCTCGCTGCCGATGAGCCGGTCGGCCGTGATCATCGGTCGCACGCTCAGCGACCTGGTGCGCAACCTCTTCACGTTCGTCGTGATGTTGGCGGCGGCCCTCGCGCTCGGCTTCCGGTTCGACGGGTCGCTGCTCGACGCAGCGGCCGCCACCGGCCTGCTCGTGCTGTTCAGCTACGCGCTGAGCTGGGTGCAGGCGGTGATCGGGCTGAGCGTGTCGTCGGTGGAGGCCGCCAACTCGGCCGGCTTCATCTGGATGTTCCCACTCACCTTCGTGTCGTCGGCCTTCGTCGATCCGTCGACGATGCCGGGCTGGCTCGAGGCGGTCGCCGACGCGAACCCGTTCACCGTCGTCACCAACGCGGCGCGGGCGATGTACAACGGGCTGCCGGTCGGCAACGACGCCTGGTGGTCGCTCGCCTGGTCGATCGGGTTGATCGTCGTGTTCTCAACGCTGGCGACCCGCAAGTTCTCGCGTTCCACCGCCGCCTGACTCACAGCCCGTCGGGGCGGCTCGGTACGGTCGGGGAATGGTGATGCACGCCCGCGACCTCGTCGGTGACATCGACTTCGACCCGGACGGTCTGCGCGCCCGCTACCGGAACGAACGCGACAAGCGTCTACGGCCCGACGGCAACGAGCAGTACGTCGAGATCACCGACCGTTTCGCCCACTTCGCCGACGACCCGTGGGCCGACCGCTCGTTCACCCGTGAGCCGTTGACCGACCACGTCGACGTGCTGATCGTCGGCGCCGGTTTCGGCGGTCTGCTCGCCGGTGCCCGCCTGCGCGACGCCGGGTTCGCGCGGATCCGTCTGCTCGACGCCGCCGCCGATGTCGGGGGCACCTGGTACTGGAACCGGTACCCGGGTGCGGCCTGTGACGTGCAGTCGTACATCTACCTGCCGCTCCTCGAGGAGCTCGGGGCGATGCCGGCCCACAAGTACTCGTTCGCGCCCGAGATCATGGAGCACTCCCGCCGGATCGCCCGGCACTACGACCTGTATCGGGATGCCTGCTTCCAGACGTCGGTGACGGGCATGGATTGGGACGAGGCAGCCGGCCGGTGGACGATCACCACCGACCGCGGCGACGAGATGACGGCGCAGTTCGTCGTGATGGCGACCGGGCCGTTGAACCGTCCGAAGCTGCCGGGCATCCCCGGTGTCGGGTCGTTCGCGGGCCACACCTTCCACACGAGCCGCTGGGACTACGACTACACCGGCGGTGACACCTACGGGAACCTCACCGGGCTCGTCGACAAGCGGGTCGGGATCATCGGCACCGGTGCGACCGCCGTGCAGTGCATCCCGCACCTCGCCGAGTGGTCCGAGCACCTCTACGTGTTCCAACGCACCCCGTCGTCGGTGGACGTGCGCGACAACGCCGAGACGGACGAGGACTGGTTCGCGTCGCTCGAACCGGGCTGGCAGAAGCGATTCATGGAGAACTTCACGGCGCTGGTCTCGGGCTACGACGAGCCGGAGGACCTGATCGGCGACGGCTGGACGGAGATCTTCCGGGGCCTCACCGGCATCGCCGCCAAGGAGGCGTCACGGCGCCTCGGCCGTCGTCTCGATCCCGACGAGAAGCAGCAGATGATGGAGCTGCTCGACTTCCGCAAGATGAACGGGGTGCGCTCGCGGGTCGACTCGGTGGTGAGCGACCCGTCGACGGCGGAGATGCTGAAGCCGTGGTACCGGCAGTTCTGCAAGCGGCCGTGCTTCCACGACGGCTACCTGCCGGCGTTCAACCGACCGAACGTCACCCTCGTCGACACCGACGGACGGGGCGTCGAACGCATCACACCGACCGGTGTGGTGGTGGCCGGTGTCGAGTACCCGGTCGACTGCCTGGTGTTCTCGACCGGGTTCGAGGTGGGCACCGGCTACACGCGGCGGGCCGGCTTCGACGTGCGCGGGCGGGACGGTGTCGAGTTGTCGTCCCGGTGGGCCGACGGGGCGCGCACCTTCCACGGGCTCCAGTCGCGGGGCTTCCCGAACATGGCCTTCATCGGCTTCGTCCAGACGGCGACGACGGTGAACATCCCGCACGCCCTCGCCGAGCAGGCATCGCACCTGGCGCACATCCTCGGTGAGGTGCGCGACCGCGGCTTCGACATCGTCGAGACCTCGCAGGCGGCCGAGGACTCCTGGCAGGACGAGATCGCCCGCACGGCGGTGATGGCGCGGGACTTCTACGAGGAGTGCACGCCCGGGTACTACAACAACGAGGGTCGGGTCACCGACGGCACCGGCTACGCGGCCGGCATGTACGGCGGCGGCCCGGTGCGATTCTTCTCCCTGCTCGCCGACTGGCGGGCCGCCGGTGACCTGCCGGGCCTCGAGTTGCGGCGCGCCCACTGACGACCCACTGACGACCGGGTGACGCGGTCACGGCGGCAGACTGGTCGCATGTTCCTCGGAGAGGACCTCCTCGCCTGGTTGATGCTCGCCATGGGCGGTGCGCTGTTCGTCGGCAACGCCCTCGCGCTCGTGCGTCCGCCGTCCCGCCCGGCCGGGTCGGTGGAGGCCGCGGTCGAGGGCCCACCGCCGAAGGCTCCGGTCGTGCGCAGTCTCGTCTACGCCGGGCTCGGTCTGATCGCCGCCGTGTGGGCGCTGGCGACCCTGGTGAGCGGGTGAGCCGGTGAGCGGCGGTGCCCTGCAGTTGCGGTTCGAGCGTTCCGGCACGCGTCTGCGCGACCTGCCCGACCTCGGGGCCGAGGTGGCGTTCGTCGGTCGGTCGAACGTCGGCAAGAGTTCGCTGATCAACGCCCTCGCCCGCCAGCGACAGCTGGCGCGGGTGTCGAACACGCCGGGTCGTACACAGCTCATCAACATCTTCGCCCACACGCCGACCGGCGGGGTGGTCGACCTGCCCGGCTACGGCTACGCCAAGGTGCCGGGCCGGATCCGCAAGGACTGGCCCGAGATGATCGAGGGCTACCTGCTCGAGCGCGAGCAGTTGGTGATGGTGTTCGTGCTGGTCGACGGTGAGATCGGTCCGACACCGCTCGACGCGCAGATGCTCGACTGGCTCCGCCAGGAGGACGTGCCGCACACGGTCGTGGCCACCAAGGGCGACAAGGTGAAGTCGTCGAAGCGGGCGACGCGTCGACGCGACCTGGCGGCCGGCTGCCAACTCGAGCAGGGCGACATCGTGTGGGTGAGCGCCGCCAAGGGTGACGGCATCGACCGACTGCGCGACCTCGTGCGACTCCACCTCGCCGGCTGAGTCGAGGCCGGCTGAGTCGATGTGGCGTCGGTCACGCCGCTCGGCCAGAATCTGGGTCATGCCCTCCAAGTTGATGGACCACTACCTCGCGACCTGGGCCGAGATGACGGCACCTGGCGCGCAGTTCGAGATGACCGACACCGAAGTGCGCGGCGTCCCGATGCGGGTGTTCACCAAGGCCCCGCCGACCATGCGTTTCCTGTGGGAGCTCGCCGGTGGCTACGCCGAGCGCGACTACGTCGTCTACGAGGACGAGCGCTACACGTACGCCCAGATGGGGGCGGTCGTGCGCTCCCTCGCCCACCACCTCGTCGAGGTGCACGGTGTCGGCCGCGGCGACCGGGTCGCGATCTCGATGCGCAACTACCCCGAGTGGGTCGCGACCTACTGGGCGACGGTGTCGATTGGGGCCGCGGTCGTGGGCATGAACGCGTGGTGGACGACCGAGGAGATGGAGTACGGCCTGAGCGATTCGCGCCCGAAGGTGCTGATCGCCGATGACGAGCGCATCGAGCGGGTGCTGCCGATCCTCGACAACCTGCGGGCCACGGCACCGTTGCACGTCATGTCGGTGCGCAGCGACCGTCCGCTGCCCCCGCACTGCTCGCGTTGGGAGGAGGTCGTCGACCCAGCTGCCGCCCCCGACGCTCTGCCGGCCGTCGAGATCGACCCGGACGACGACGCCTGCATCTTCTACACGTCGGGCACCACCGGGTTCCCCAAGGGTGCTCAGCTCACCCATCGCGGGTCGGTGCACAACGTGATGAACCTCGCCTTCATGGGCCTCACGGCGGCCGCCGCCGAGGCGAGGGCGAAGGCGGCCGGCGATCTCGAGGGCAAGGAGATGGGCGACCCGGTGGCCGGTGGCGCCGGTCAGTCGGTGTACATGGCGCCGACGCCGCTCTTCCACGTGACGGCGAACAACTGCCTCCTGCAGCCGTGCACGCTCGTCGGCGGTCGGATCGTGCTGACCTACAAGTGGGATCCGGGTCGTGCACTCGAGCTGATCGAGCGCGAGCGGGTGACGAACTTCTCCGGTGTGCCGACGATGAGCCGCGAGCTGATCATGCACCCCGACTGGGAGCGTCGTGACACGAACTCGATCCAGGGGATGGGCGGCGGCGGTGCGGCGCTGCAGCCCGACCTCGTGCACAAGATCGACAAGAGCCTGAAGAAGGGTGCGCCCTCCACCGGGTACGGGCTCACCGAGACGCACGGCATCATCACGGCGAACGCGTCGAAGTTCTTCATCGACAAGCCGACGTCGTGCGGCCGGGTGGTGCCGGTGTGCGACGCCAAGCTCATCGACGAGGACGGCAACGACCTCGCCCCGGGGCCGGGGATGCGCGGCGAGCTGTGCGTGCGCGGTCCGATCGTCGTGAAGGGCTACCTGAACCGGCCGGAGGCGAGCGCCGAGGCGATCGTCGACGGTTGGTTCCGCACCGGCGACATCGCAGTCATCGACGAGGACGGCTTCGTGCACCTCGTCGACCGCGCCAAGGACATGGTGCTGCGAGGCGGTGAGAACGTGTACTCGGCCGAGGTCGAGGCGGCGATCTACCACCATCCGGCGGTCGCCGAGGCCGCCGTGTTCGGTGTGCCCGACGAGCGTCTCGGCGAGGAGGTCGCGGTCGCGCTGCACCTGCGGCCCGGTGCGACGCTGTCCGCCGAGGAGTTGCAGGGCTTCCTCGCCGAGCACATCGCCAAGCACAAGATCCCGCGCTACGTGTTCGTGCTCGACGAGCAGTTGCCCAAGAACGCGAACGGCAAGTTCCTCAAGCGCGAACTCAAGGAGCGCCTCGCTCCGACGGTGTGAGCCGCCCGGCGTCGGCCGGCCCGGTCAGCCGTGGGTGCTGATGCGCAGCACCGACTCGCCGGCCTCGTTCACACCGGCGTCGACGGCGATCGTGCCGCCCTCGACGACCTTGCCCTCGAGGATCAGCACGGCGGCCCGGTCGCCGATCTCGCGTTGGATCACCCGCTTGAGCGGTCGAGCCCCGAACGCCGGGTCGTAGCCCTCCGACGCCAGCAGCATGAGCGCGTCGTCGGTGACCTCGAGGGTGATGCGACGTTCGGCCATGCGTGCCCGCAGGCGCTCGACCTGGATGGTGACGATGTGGCGCAGGTCGTCCTCGCTCAGGGCCCGGAAGCGGATGATGTCGTCGACGCGGTTGAGGAACTCGGGCTTGAAGAACGCACCCGGGTCGCCGGGAAGGTTCGAGGTCATGATCATCACGGCGTTCGTGAAGTCGACCGTGCGTCCCTGACCGTCGGTGAGGCGGCCGTCGTCGAGCACCTGCAACAGCACGTTGAACACGTCGGGGTGGGCCTTCTCGATCTCGTCGAGCAGGATCACGGCGTAGGGCCGGCGGCGCACGGCCTCGGTGAGCTGACCGCCCTCGTCGTAGCCGACGTAGCCGGGGGGAGCACCGATCAGGCGGGACACGGTGTGCTTCTCCATGTACTCACCCATGTCGATGCGGACCATGGCTCGTTCGTCGTCGAAGAGGAACTCGGCCAGTGCACGTGCGAGTTCGGTCTTGCCGACGCCGGTGGGGCCGAGGAACATGAACGAACCGATCGGTCGGTTCGGGTCGGACAGCCCGGCCCGGCTGCGGCGCACGGCGTTGGCGACGGCGACGACGGCCTCGTCCTGGCCGATGACCCGTTCGTGGAGGGAGTCCTCGAGGTGGATGAGTTTGGCCATCTCGCTCTCGAGGAGTCGGGTCATCGGCACGCCCGTCCACTTGGCGACGACCTCGGCGATGTCCTCGGCGTCGACCTCCTCCTTGAGCATCCGGTTCTCGCCCTGGAGCGAGTCGAGGTGCGCGGTGGCCTCGTCGACGCGGCGCTCGATCTCGGGGATGCGCCCGTAGCGGATCTCGGCCGCGAGGTTCAGGTCGGTCTCGCGGTCGAGTTGCGTGCGGAGGTGCTCGAGCTCCTCCTTGAGGTTGCGGATCGCGTCGATCGCCTGCTTCTCGGCATCCCAGTGCTGACGCATCTGGGCCCGCTCGGCGTTGAGGGCGGCGAGTTCGTCGTGCAGGGCGTCGAGGCGTTCCCGGCTGGCCGTGTCGCTCTCCTTCTCGAGGGCGACCTGCTCGATCTCGAGTTGCAGGATGCGGCGCTCGACCACGTCGATCTCGGTCGGCATCGAGTCGATCTCGATGCGCAGCTTGGAGGCCGCCTCGTCGACGAGGTCGATGGCCTTGTCGGGGAGGAAGCGGTTGGTGAGGTAGCGGTTCGACAGCACGGCGGCCGAGACGAGGGCGGAGTCCTGGATGCGGACTCCGTGGTGCACCTCGTAGCGCTCCTTGAGGCCGCGCAGGATGCCGATCGTGTCCTCGACGGTCGGCTCGCCGACGTACACCTGCTGGAAGCGGCGCTCGAGGGCCGGATCCTTCTCGACGTACTTGCGGTACTCGTCGAGGGTCGTGGCGCCGATCATGCGCAGTTCTCCGCGGGCCAGCATCGGCTTGATCATGTTGCCGGCGTCCATGGCACCCTCGGCGCCGCCCGCGCCGACGATGGTGTGCAACTCATCGACGAAGGTGATGACCTCACCGGCAGCGTCGGTGATCTCCTTGAGCACGGCCTTCAAGCGCTCCTCGAACTCACCGCGGTACTTGGCGCCGGCGAGCATCGAGCCGACGTCGAGGGAGATGAGCCGCTTGCCCTTCAGGCCCTCGGGGACATCGCCGTCGGCGATGCGGCGGGCGAGGCCCTCGACGATGGCGGTCTTGCCGACGCCGGGTTCGCCGATGAGGACCGGGTTGTTCTTGGTGCGGCGCGACAGGACCTGGATGACGCGGCGGATCTCGTCGTCGCGGCCGATGACCGGGTCGATGGCGCCCTCGGCGGCGCGGGCGGTGAGGTCCTGGCCGTACTTCTCGAGGGCGGCGAACTTGTCCTCGGGGTTCTGGTCGGTGATGCGGTGCGAGCCGCGCACGTCACGCAGGGCCTGCAGCATCTCCTCGGAGCCGACGCCGAGCTTCTGGTTCATGGCGAGCAGGAGGTGCTCGACGGAGAGGAAGTCGTCGCGCAGGTCCTTGCGGTGGCGCTCGGCCATCTCGAACACGTTCGAGAGTTCGCGGTCCATGCGCGGCTCGTCGCCGCCGTGGGCGCGGGGCAACTTGTCGACGGCGGTCTGGGCGCGCTCGCGGACCATGCCGGGTGACTGGCCGAGCTTGGCGAGGAACGGTGTGGCGACGGTGCCGTCCTGGGAGGCGATGGCGACGAGGAGGTGATCGGCGGTCAGGTGCGGGTTGGCGAGGCCCTTGGCCTGGTCGACCGCGGCGGCGACAGCCTCCTGGGTCTTGACCGTCCACTTCTTGGGATCGAGTGCCATGGAGACAACCTACACACGGTGTCGAACGTTCACACGAGAGTTGAGTCGATTCGACTCAAGATTTATGTCACATCCATGTGCAGGTCAGACGAAGGCCTCGGCGGGGATGGCGAACAGGTCCTCGGCGGTGGCGTGGACCGCTCCGGCGAGCCCCTCGGCAGCCGGCAGTATCTGCTCGCCGAAGAACCGTGCTGCGACCACCCGGGCCGCCCCGAACGTGGCGCTCGAGTCGACATCGAGGGCGGCCTTGCCGAGCAGTCCGGCGCACACCGTGGTGCCGAGGAGCCGCAGGTACGGCGTCGACGCAGCAAGCAGCGAACTCGGATCCGAGCTCGACGTCGCCACCAGGTGATCCGTCGCTCGCCGGCAGGTGTCGACGGCGCTGCGCAGATTCGCCGCGAACGTCGTCATGCCCGCCTCGGCCTGCAGGCGCTCGGCGACCGCCTCGCAGCGGTCGAGTTCGTCCATGACGACCCCGCCGGACCGCATGCCGAGCTTGCGGCCGACGAGGTCGGCAGCCTGGATGCCGTTCGTCCCCTCGTAGATCGGCAGGATCCGGGCGTCGCGGTAGTGCTGGGCGACACCGGTCTCCTCGACGTAGCCCATGCCTCCGAAGATCTGCACGGCAGCCGAGGTGCACTCCTGGGCGACGTCGGTGCACAGCGACTTCGACAGCGGGATGTACAGGTCGGCCCGCTCGCGCCAGGCGCGTGACGTGTCGGGGTCGCCGGCGGCCTTGGCCATGTCGAGGCACACGGCGTTCGTGTAGGTGAGGGCCCGCATGGCATCGATCCACGCCCGCTGCATCATCAACAGGCGCCGCACGTCGGGGTGCTCGACGATGAGGCTCTGCTCACCGGCCGGTGAGCCGATCGCCCGGCCCTGCCGGCGCTCGTTCGCGTACTGCACGGCGTCCTGGTAGGCGCGCTCGGCGATGGCGAGGCCTTGCAGACCGACGGACAGGCGGGCGTTGTTCATCATCGTGAACATGTTGCGCATGCCCTCGTTCTCCTCGCCGACGAGCCAGCCGATCGCGCCGCCGTTCTCGCCGTAGGCGAGCACGCAGGTGGGCGAGCCGTGGATGCCGAGCTTGTGCTCGATCGACACGCAGGTGACGTCGTTGCGCTCACCGAGGCTGCCGTCGGCGTTGACGAGGAACTTCGGCACGAGGAACATCGAGATGCCCTTGGTGCCGGGGGGCGCCCCGGGGGTGCGGGCCAGCACGAGGTGAACGATCTGCTCGGTCATGTCGTGTTCGCCGAAGGTGATCCAGATCTTGGTGCCCGAGATGCGCCACGACCCGTCGCCGACCGGTTCGGCCTTGGTGCGCACGGCGCCGACGTCGCTGCCGGCCTGGGGCTCGGACAGGTTCATGGTGCCGGCCCACTCGCCGGTGAGCATCTTGGGGAGGTACACCTGCTGCTGCTCGGGTGAGCCGTGGGCCTCGAGGGCGTCGATCGCGCCCTGGGTGAGCAGCGGGCAGAGCGCCATCGCCATGTTGGCGGAGTTGAGCATCTCCTGGACGGCGAGGGCGGTGACCCACGGGAAGTCGGCGCCGCCGTACTCCGGATCGAACGGCATCGCCCCGAATCCGCTCGCCACGTACTGCGCGTAGGCGGCCTTGAACGACTCCGGGATCGTGACCGAGCCGTCGGCGTGCCATGTGGCCTTGATGGTGTCACCGTCACGGTTGGTGGGGGCGATCACCTCGGACATGAAGCGGCCGACCTCCTCGACGACGCCGACGACGGTGTCGACGTCGACGTGGGAGTAGCGGTCGGTGGCGAGCAGCTCCGGCAGGTCGGCCACGGTGGTGAGAGCGTGGACGATGTCGGCGATGGGAGGGCGGTAGTCAGCCATTGCCCCATTGTGCCACCGCGGGGCTGGTCGCTCGTGGTGGGCGATTGATGGGCGGATTCGTTCGCAGCCCTCAGGCGGAGCGGAGCCAGGCGGCGATGTCGTCGCCGGTGCGATGGAGCTGTTTGTACTCGGCGATCGGGTCCGGCATCGACGCGATGGCGTCCGCCAGCGCGACGGCCGAGTCGGCGTCGACGGCGCGCACATCCGGCAGTGGCATCTGGTGGGTGCGGATCGTGAACAGCACACAGCCGGTGGCCGGGTGGCGGGTGAGCGTCTCGCGTTCGATGCGCAGATGATGCGCGGCCGGCGGTGCATCGACCGGTCGGGGGGCGGCGGTGCCGTCGAGTGGTTGGTAGAGGTCGTCGGTGTCGATGACACCCCAGCCGAGCCGCCAGAGCGGGCGTTCGGGGGTGAGGCGGCGCAGGACGTCGTCGATCACGCTCTCGAGTTGGTCGTTCAGCAGTGAGACCGGTTCGTGGACCTCGGCCATGGTCCGGCCGAGCTTGGATCGCAGGTCCCAGCGGTTCGGGAAGCACACGCTCCCGGCGACGAACACGAGCCGACCGTCGCGCTCACCCATGACGACGAGGTCCTCCTGGATGTGACGGGCGATGGCGTCGAGTGGATGCAGGTCGGGGTCGAGCACCAGGTCGGCGAACCGGTCGGGGAACCGCCGGCGAAGGTGTGCGGTGAGCGCGTCGGCGATCTCGCGGCACTCGGGTTCGGCATCGTCGAGCGCAACGAACGCCGTCGAGGCGTTGGTGGCCATGATCCGGGTCTTGGCGGCGAGTTCCGCGTCGTGGTGCTCGTCGATCTCGATCCAGTCGGCGATGTCGAGCGGGCGGACGCCGAGGCGCCAGCGGAACACCCCCGATGTCTCACGCCACGGCTCATACGGCGGCCGGCGCATGGTGTCAGTTCCCGGAACGGCGACGGATGGCGGCGGCGTGCGCCGGGAAACCCTCGTGGTCGGCGAGGGCGATGATCGACGGGGCCATGCGGTCGAGGGCGCGGGCATCGGCCCGGGCGATCGCGGTGCGCTTCATGAACGCCTGGGCCGTGATGCCCGACGACACGTGGGCGAAACCCGAGGTGGGCAGCGACGCCGGGCAGCCGATGACGAAGTTGGCGGCGCTGAACGGGGTGTGCTGGCCGATGAGGATCTCGCCGGCGTGCTCGAGGCCGTCGACGACCCGGTCGACGACGGTGTCGTCGACGGCGACCTGCAGGTGCTCGGGGGCATAGGCGTTGGCGATGGCGACGGCGGTGTCGAGGGTGTCGACGAGCAGGCAGCCGCCATTGGGGCCGAGGGCGGCACGGGCTGCCGTGGCGCGCACCTCCGGCAGGTCGGCGAGTTGGCGCTCGAGCTCGCTGTCGACGGCGGTCGCCAACTCCGCCGAGGTGGTGACGAGGACGACGGAGGAGTCGGTGCCGTGTTCGGCCTCGATCAGGAGATCGGCAGTGAGGCGGAACGGATCGGCGCTGTGATCCGCGATGACGAGCGATTCGGTGGGGCCGAGCAGCATCATCGTGGAGACACCGTGGCGTTGCATCTCGACCTGGGCGATGGTGACAGCGGGTGAGCCGGGGCCGACGATCTTGCGGACCCGGCCGATGCGTTCGGTGCCGAAGCCGAGCGCGGCGATGCCGGCTGGCCCGTTGACGCGGAACACGTTGCGGATGCCGAGGGCACGGCACACGACGAGCACGGCCGGGTCGACCTCGCCGGATCCGCCCGGCACGGGTGGGACGACGACGGTGATCTCGGGGACGCCGGCGACGATGGCGGGCACGGCGAGCTGATAGGTGACGCTCGGGTAGGAGGCTTTGCCCGACGGGGTGAACAGGCCGGCCGAGGTGATCGGGGTGATCTTCTCGCCGACGGTCAGTCCGGGTTCGGACTCGTGCGTCCACGGCAGGGTGTTGGCGAGCTGGCGTTCGTTGAAGGTGCGCAGGTGGGCGATGGCGTCGTCGATCGCTGCAGCGACGGCGGGGCTCACGGTCGCCCGCTCGAACTCGTCGTCGGTGATGCGCAGGCCGTCGGGGGTGACGTCGATGCGGTCGAAGCGGCCGAGGGCGTCGCACACGGCGTCGTCACCGCGGACGCGGACGTCCTCGATGAGGTCGGCGATAGAGGAGCGAAGGGCCGGGTCGAAGATGTCGTCGAGACCGCGGTGCATGATCTGGTCACGTGACGCGTCGTCCATGTCCGACCAGCGTTGGATCCGCAGTGTTCCCACGGGCCCAAACTACCGACGGGGCGGGCGGGGGCGTTCAGCCGTGCCGGGTGCCGAGTCGGCGGGCGATCTCGAACTCGAGCTCGACCTGACGGGGGATGTCGACGCTCGAGATCCCGAAGGCGTCCTTGAAGAGGACCACGCCCGACATGAGGAACATCATGCGTTGGGCGAGCAGGCGTGCCGTGTCGGTGTCGATGCCGAAACGATCCTCGTAGAGGTGTTGGAGCCGGTTGATGACGGGTCGCATGCGGTCGCCAGTGACAGCCGTCGGCTCGTTGGCGACCAGCCAGTTCATGAGTCGGACGGCGCGGACGACGAGTGGGTCGGGTCCGGTCGGATTGGCCCGGTTGAAGTCGATCTTCGTGGCGAGTTCGAGGGTGATCTCGTGGAAGGCCTCGGCGAACAGGTTGGTCTTGCCGCCGAACCAGTCCTGGATGAAGCGGTGGTGGTGCCCGGCTCGTTCGGCGATGTCGCGGACCGTGATGTGATCGGGGTCGCGCTCGGCCAGCAGGGCGAGGGTGGCGCGCAGGACGTTCTGCCGTGCCTCGCGGCGTGGGGTGCGCGGACGCGGGGCGTCGCTCTCGACGGCGGACATCGCTCCCGAGGCTATCCGTGTGTCGGTGTGTGCGATCGGTGGCAGGCGATAGCATCGGGGCGTTCACTCGGGCGAGTGGCGGAATGGCAGACGCGCTGGCTTCAGGTGCCAGTGTTCGCAAGGACGTGGGGGTTCAAGTCCCCCCTCGCCCAC
>JBEAPU010000022.1:0-3528 GCA_041164245.1 Actinomycetota bacterium
TCGGGAACTCGGTGGCGGGCCCGCCACCAGAGCCTGGGATGAGAATCGAACTCACGACCTACGCATTACGAGTGCGTTGCTCTACCGACTGAGCTACCCAGGCAACCTCCGGGAGGCTATCTAGGCAGGGGTAGCGACCACACCAGGCGTTGGAGTGCCAGCGTGGAGTTGGCGTTGCGGCCGAGCGCGCCGATCGTGGTGTTGATCGCACCGACCGCCCGGGCCGTGTCGTCGGCCGAGATCCGGCCCGCCACCATCGCATCGCGGTAGGCACCCGCCAACGTCGTCAGTCCGGCGCGCAACTCGTCGGTCACGAACCGTCGCACCTCGCGTTTGTGCCGGTCCTCCAACTGCTTGCGGCCGCTGCCGCGCGCCCCGAGCCGCTCGATGCGTTCCTGCAACTCCTCGGCCTCGGCCAGATGGCGCACCTTCAGCGGTTCGGCGGCCGCCTCGATCAGGGCTTCGATCTCGGCCACGAGACCGAACGCCGCGAAACCCGATCCGTCGAGTGTGTGCAGCGCCTCGGCGAACACCCGTCGTCGCTCGGCCAGTGCCGGGTCGGTGGCGAGCACCCGGGCACGATCGAGGTCGCCGAGCGCCCCGGTCGACGCGAGCCGCGCCGTGTCGGCATCGATCCCCTCGGCGAGGAGACGATCGAGGATCACCTCGTCGGGGATGGCCCGGAAGTCGATGCGCACGCACCGTGACGCGATGGTCACCAGGTCCGGCGGCACCGATTCGGCCGTGATGATGAACCGCGTCGACGCCGGTGGTTCCTCGATGGTCTTGAGCAACCGACCCGCTGCCGTGTCGGCGAGCAGGTGGAACTCGTGCAGGATCAACACCTTCACGTCGCCCTCGGCAGGACTCAGCCAGGCCTGCTCGACGATCCACTCGGCTTGTTCCTTGTCGATGGCGGCGCCGACGCGTTCCACCTCACGGCAGTCGGGGTGCTCACCGTCGAGCACGAGTCGGGCGTCCCGCTGCGTCGGGTCCGTCCCACCGGAGATCATCCCCGCCGCGAACGCCCGGGCCGCCTGGTGCTTCGTCGAGCCGTGCGGGCCGACGAACAGGTAGGCGTGTACCGGTTCGGCGAGGGCCCGCGTCAGGTTCGCCACGACCTGCTCCTGGCCGATGACCCGATCCCAGATCGAGGTCGTGCCCAGCGCGCTCATCGCCCGAGTCGCTCCTGCACGGCTGCTCGCACCGCCACCTCGATCGCGTCGGCATCCAGGGCGGCATCGAGGCACACCCAATGCTCCGGATCGGCGGCGGCCATCGTCCGGAACCCGGTCCGCACCCGGTCGTGGAAGGCGGTCCCCTCGCGTTCGAACCGGTCGAGATCGCGTCCGCTCATGCGCGACTCGAGCACGGCGTCGTCGGCGTCGAGCAGGACGACGAGGTGCGGCCAGGTGTCACCCACCGCCCACTCGTTCACCCGCCGCACGTCGTCGACCGACAGCTCCCGACCCCAGCCCTGGTAGGCCAGGGCCGAGTAGACCGATCGGTCGGTCACCACGTCCCGTCCGGCGGCGAGTGCCGGGCGCACCACCTGGGCGAGATGCTGGGCGCGATCCGCAGCCACGATCAGGGTCTCGGCGCGTTCGTCGAGATCGGTCACCGTCACGTCGTGCAGGATTGCCCGCAGGCGTTCCCCGATCGGTGTTCCGCCCGTCTCCCGGGTCAGCAGGGCGCCGAGCGAGTCGGCGAGGCGTCGCGCCTGTGTGCTCTTCCCGCACCCCTCCGGGCCCTCGAAGGCGATGTAGACGGGGGACGGCACATCGGGCACGTTATTCCGGGGGTGCCCGCGATGTGGTCTCGGTGCCCACCCGACTGACACCGACGGACCATGGCTGCGGTGCTGAGCGCGCTCAGGCAGCGCAGTCAGGCGGTGCCGTCGTCGGACGGCGCCGGCTTCTTCGCGGCAGCTCTCTTGGCCGGTGCCTTCTTGGCGGCGGTCCGCTTGGCCGGTGCCTTCCTGGCGGGAGCCTTCCTCGCCGCCGACTTCCTGGCCGCCGACTTCTTCGTCGGGGCTGCTTCGCGTCGGATGGCGAGCAGTTCGAAGGCCCGCTCGGGGAGCATGTCCTCGACGCGGTCACCCTTGCCGATCGACGCGTTCGTCTCACCGTCGGTGACGTACACGCCGAAGCGGCCCTCCTTGGCCACCACCGGACGCTGCGACACCGGGTCGTCGCCGAAGGTGCGCAGCGGGCCACTCGCCGCCCCCGGGTTGCGGGCGCCGCGCTTGAACACCTTCGGCAGCGCGTAGATCCGCAGGGCGTCGTCGAGCGTGACGGTGAACAGCTGCTCCTCGGAATCGAGGGAGCGGAAGTCTCGTCCCTTGGCGAGGTACGGGCCGTAGCGGCCGTTGGCGGCGAGGATCGGCTCGCCGTCGGACGGGTCGGCGCCGAGGGTACGGGGCAGGCTGAGGAGCATCTCGGCGTCGTGCATGGTGAGGCGCTCGAGGGTCATCGTCGAGAACAGGCTCGACATCTTCGGCTTGTCGAGGCCCGGCGGTGGGGCGTCGGGCGTGCCCCACTGAACGTACGGGCCGTAGCGGCCGTTCTTGGCGAACACCGGGAGGCCGTCGAGGGAGCCGATCGGCTCGTCGCTCTTGGGCAGCGACAGCAGTCGCAACGCCTCGTCGACCGTCAGTTCGTCGGGGGGGAGGTCGTCGGGGATGCTGGCGGTGTCGTCACCGCGCTTGATGTAGGGCCCGTACTTGCCGGGCTTGGCGACGATCTCGACGCCGTCGGGATCGACCCCGATCGGGAACGAGTTGATCTGCGCCGCATCGATCTGGTCGAGGTTCTCCTCGACGAGCGTCTTCAGACCGGGCAGGTCGTCACCGCCGAAGTAGAAGCGCTGCAGCCACGCGTCCTTCTGGCGTTGCCCGCCGGCGATCTCGTCGAGGTCCTCCTCGATCTTGGCCGTGAGCTCGTAGTCGACCAGGTCGTCGAAGTGGCGCTCGAGCAGGCCGACGACGGCGAAGGCGGTCCAGGTCGGGACCAGGGCCTGCCCCTTCTTCCAGACGTAGCCGCGGTCCTGGATGGTCTGGATGATCGACGCCCAGGTCGACGGGCGCCCGATGCCGAGCTCCTCGAGGCGCTTCACGAGGCTGGCCTCGGAGTAGCGCGCCGGTGGCGTGGTGGTGTGACCCTCGGGAGTGAAGCGATCGACCGGCACGACGTCGCCGACGGCGAGCGATGGGAGCAGGGCCTCGTTCTCATCGTCGGACGCATCGTCGCCACCTTCACCGGGGTCGACCTGGGCGGTGAGCACGGCCCGGTGCCCGGGGAACTCGATGGTGGTGCCACTCGCCGTGAACTCGCAGTCGGTCGACTCGTGGGCCGACACGGCGCCGAGGCGCAGGCTGAGCGTGGTGCCGCGGGCGTCGGCCATCTGCGAGGCGAGCGTGCGCTGCCAGATCAGCGTGTAGAGAGCGAGTTCCTGGCGGTTCAGCTCGGCTGCGACGGCCCGCGGTGACCGGAACGGTGTCGTCGGCCGGATCGCCTCGTGGGCCTCCTG
>JBEAPU010000023.1:0-14382 GCA_041164245.1 Actinomycetota bacterium
CGACGACCGTGCCGGCACCGGGGAGACACCGGACATCGCCATCGGTGTCGGCGGCAACCCGGTGATCGCGTACACGGTCGCCAGCCCGCCGATCCTCGCGCTCGTGGCCTGTGATGACCCGCTGTGCGAGGGAGCAGGAGACGAGTACAACGATGTCTGGACCGCAGCCGAGTCAGCCGTGTACCCGCAGCACCCGCATGTCGCCATCGATCGGGGCGGGACGCCGGTCATCGCCTTTCAGGACAAGCACGTCGGCACCGGACTGGACTTCGCGCTCTTCGTCTACATCTGCGGGGACTCGGCCTGTGTCGCCGGGGGTCCGATGGTCCTCCAGTACACGGGTCGTATGGGCTCCAACGTGAACACGGGGTTCCACCCATCGGTGACGGTCGACAGCGAGGGTGGTCTCGCGATCGTGTACGGCGAGATCGACTTCGCCCCTGATCCTGACGTCTGGTCGATCCAGGCCTATCCGTTGGCGAGCCTCTCCGCCCCGTTCACGGTCAAGGACGCGTTGCCGGGCCCGGTCCGGTCGACCGCAGTGCGCATCGGAGCGTCCGGGACACCGGTCATCGCGTACGCCGTCGAGGATGCCGGGAGCCAACGGATCGACTACCTCGTGTGCGAGTACCGGGACTGTGACCCTGCAGCTGCTGCTCCGGTCGTGTTCGAGGGTCTGGACGAGTGTGGGGCGGCGGGGTGCGGACTGTCGATGGCGATGGTCGGCGGCGGGCTGCCGGTCATCGCCTACCACGATGGGACGACGGCATCGTCCACCGTCAACGTCCACGTGCCGTGGTGGACCGTCGGCGGGCGCTGAGCCGAGAGCCCTGTCCCACTACCGTGTCGGCGTGACCATCCCGGGTGCCGTCTCGCTCATCCCGGTCCCGGGGTTGCCCGAGATCGTGCCCGGCTCCGATCTGGCGGAGATGATCCTCGCCGCGGCCGCCGAGGCCGGCACCCCGATCACCGACGGCGACGTCGTCGTCGTGACGTCCAAGGTCGTCTCGAAGGCCGAGGGGGCGGTGATCGAGCTCGACACGGTCGAACCGTCGGAGTTCGCCCGACGCTGGTCGGCCGACTGGGACAAGGACCCGCGGGTGGTCGAGGTGGTGCTGCGGGAGAGCCGTCGGGTCGTACGCCAGGTGGGCCCGGTCCTGATCACCGAGACCCATCATGGATTCGTGTGCGCGAACTCCGGCGTCGACCAGTCGTCGAGCGGCGCGGCCGGTCGGGTCGTGGTGCTGCCGGCGGATCCCGACGCCTCGGCACGGCGGATCCGTGCCGGGTTCGCCGGGCTCGGGGTGAGCGTGGCGGTCGTGATCAGCGACACCTTCGGTCGTCCGTGGCGCGAGGGGCAGACCGACGTCTGCATCGGTGTCGCCGGCATCGCCCCGATCCGCTCCTACATCGGAGAGGTCGACCCCCACGGCCACGAGTTCCGGGTGCAGGAGTTGTGCGTCGTCGACGAGATCGCGGCGGCGGCGGAGTTGGTGAAGGGCAACACGTCACGGATCCCGGTCGCCGTGGTCCGTGGGCTGGAGTACGCCGCGGACGAGGCGGCGACGATGGCGCCGGTGCTGCGCGACACCTCCCGCGACCTGTTCCGCTGACGGCGGCGCTGGCAGACTGGTGGCGTGAAGCTTCATGAGTCGTACCCGATCGGGACCCAGGTGGCCGACGATCCCGTGGTGTGGGTCATCGACCACTTCCTGAGCGTCGAGGAGCAGGAGCACGTCGTCGGTATCGCCGGTCCGCGTCTCGAGGCGGCCAAGGTCACCTCGACCCGGGTGAACACGACGAGCGCGGCCCGCACCGGGTCGGTGGCCTGGGTTCGCTACGCCGACTCGCCGATGGTGCAGGGCATCATCCACCGGGTCAGCGACCTCGTCGGGATCCCGGCGCATCACGCCGAGTCGATGCAGGTCGTGCACTACGGCGAGACCCAGGAGTACCGTCCGCACTTCGACGGCTGGAATCTCGAGACCGAGAAGGGTCGCCTGCGCACCGAGAACGGCGGGCAGCGGGTCCTGACGGCGTTGATGTACCTCAACGAGCCGAGTGGCGGGGGTGGCACGAGCTTCCCGAAGCTCGACCTCGAGGTGGAGGCCAGGCCCGGACGGCTCGTCATCTTCCACAACATCGCCGACGAGGCGACGAACCTGCACGACCGTTCGCTCCACGGGGGCATGCCGGTGACGGCGGGGGAGAAGTGGGCCTGCAACCTCTGGTACCGGGCCCGGCCCTATCGGGTCGGGGCCGACCGTCCGACGCGGCCGGCGACGGCCAGCAGTCGGACCGGCGGCGGGGTGCCGAATCGGGCACAACGGCGCGCCAAGCGGCGCTGATCAGCCTTGCGCCGGGACATTTCTTGTTCACTTGTCTGAGTAAAAGATGACCATCGGTCATGGTTCGGGCTATGGTGTTCCGCAGGTCGTCCTGAGTCGATCCAGGTGAGCGGTGGCCCATCGGGCCGGTTGCTCCCAGTGCGTCGACTCCCCCAACCGGCGACCGGACCCGACCCATGACCACTGGACAGTGACCGGAACCATCCGCCTCGAGGGCGTGTACAAGATCTTCGGCGAGCAGCCGAGAGGGCGAGCCCTCGAACTGGCCAGGTCCGGGGTGCACAAGGACGAGATCCAGGCCCTCACCGACCACGTGGTCGGTCTCGCCGACGTGGACTTCTCCGTCGGCGAGGGCGAGATCTTCGTGGTGATGGGTCTCTCGGGTTCGGGGAAGTCCACCGCCATCCGGACCGTCAACCGCCTGCACTCGGTGACCGCCGGCAGGGTCTGGGTCGGGGATGTCGACATCCAGTCGTTGTCGGGCCGGGAACTGCAGGCCGTCCGGCGGGAGCGGATCGGGATGGTGTTCCAGCACTTCGCCCTGTTCCCCCATCGCAACGTGATCGACAACGTCTCCTACGGCCTCGAGGTGCAGGGTGTCGACCGTCGCTCCCGCCGGCGATCGGCGCTCGAGGCGCTCAGCCTCGTCGGCCTCGAGAGCTACGCGCGATCGATGCCGGGACAACTGTCGGGAGGCATGCAGCAGCGGGTCGGGCTCGCCCGGGCACTGGCCAGCGACCCCGAGATCCTGCTGATGGACGAGGCGTTCAGCGCCCTCGACCCGCTGATCCGTCGGCAGATGCAGGACGAGATGCTCGCCCTCCAGCGGCAGTTGCGCAAGACGATCCTGTTCATCACCCACGACCTGAACGAGGCGCTCCGCCTCGGCGACCGGGTGTGCATCATGCGCGACGGTCGGGTGGTCCAGATCGGTACCCCCGAGGAGATCCTCACCGAGCCCGCCACCGGCTACGTCGCCGAGTTCGTCCAGGACGTCGACCAGGGCCGGGTCATCCGGGTCAGCGACGTCATGATCGAGCCCCGGCCGATCCCCGCCGGGACCGGTCTGCGCGCCGCGGTGGCCGGCATCGAGGACCGGGCCGGTGCGTTCGTGCTCGACCCCCAGGGGTGCCCCCGCGCCGTGCTCACCGCCGCCGACGGGATCCGTCACCTCGACTGTGGCTCGGAGGCCCTCGCCGACGCGCTCCGTGACGACTTCGAACGGGTCACCGCCGACCAGACGCTGAACGAGGTGTACGCAGCAGCTGGACGCGGACTCCCGATCGCCGTCGTCGACGACGCCGGGCGCCTCGTCGGGAACCTCGACCCGCGTCACATCATGGAGGAACTCGGCCGCGTCGAGAGCCTCATCGACGACTTCGAGCGGGAGGTGTTTCTGTGATGAGACCCGCACAGGACACGGGCCCGGACCTGCTCGACGATGCCGTCCTCGACGAGTACCTGATCCCCTTCGGATCCTGGATCGAGGAGACCGTCGACTGGACCACGCTCAACCTCGCCCCGGTCCTCGACGCCATCGCCTGGCCGTTCGAGTTCCTGCTCGACAACATCGTGGACCGGTTCCTGCTCTCGATCCCGTGGGTGGTCGTCGTCGCGATCATGTTCGTGATCGCCTGGCTGGTCAGGAACCTGACGGTCGCCACCGGCACGGCGGTCGGACTGGTCGTGTGCGGACTGCTCGGCGAGGACTTCTGGGTGCAGACCGCCCGGACGATCGGCTTCATCGTCGTCGCCGTCATCGTCTGCGTCGTCATCGGCATCCCGCTCGGCATCCTCTCGGGTCGTTTCGACGGTGTGTGGCGGGTCATGCGTCCCACCCTCGACGCCATGCAGGTGATCCATGCGTTCGTGTACCTGCTGCCCTTCGTCTACTTCTGGGGCGTCGGGCGCATCTCGGCGACCATGGCCACGATGGTGTTCGCCCTGCCGCCGTTGATCCGATTGACGAACCTCGGCATCCGGGGAGTGCCGGAGGACGTCGTCGAGGCGAGTCGGGCCTACGGGGCCACCGAGCTGCGCGTCCTGCGTGACGTGCAGCTTCCGCTCGCTCGCCCGGCGATCATGACCGGGATCAACCAGACGCTGCTGCTGGCCTTCTCGATGCTGGGCATCGCCGCGATCCTCGGTGCCGGCGGCCTCGGGGCGCTGCTGTTCAGGGCCCTCGGCCAACAGGACGTGAACCTCGCCGCGGCTGCCGGGCTCGGCTTCTTCCTGCTGGCGGTGATCCTCGACCGCATCTCCCAGACCGAGGCCGGCTCACGGACCCTCTTCGGCCGCATCCGAGTCGCCTGGTCGGCCCGCTCGAATCCCGAGCAACTCCTGGGCGACCCCGACTTCGACCCGAGCGTCGGCGCCGTCGATCCCGACCACGACACGTCGTCCGATGCGTCGTCCGATGGGGCGGACGACTCGGCGGGGCGGTCGGCCCCGGTCGCCGGTCCCGAGCGGGTGGCGATCCTGACGGTGGTCGTCGGTTCGGTGGCGGCGGTGCTCGCCGCCCTCATGACGTGGTCCGTCGACGGGGCGCCGCTGAGCGCCTACGCCCGGGCGAGCGATGCCGGTCTCGTCGGCTCATCGTTCGACGGGGTCGCCGCCGAGGGCGGATCGTGGTTCGGGTTCGTCGTGGTCGCCGCCTCGCTGTGGGCGGTCGTCGCCGCCGTGAGCAGTCTCCGCGGCGGTGTGGAGTCGCGCTGGCTCTCCGCCGACGGTGCGGCGATCGCCACGGCGACGGCGATGATCACGATGTTCGCCTTCGTGCTGGCGCGCCCGAGTGCGCTCTCCCCCGATCATCGCCTCGGCACCGGAGCCTGGCTTGCGCTCGCCGCGACCGTGACGGCGTCCGGGGCCGGGGTCGCGTGGCTGGCGGTGGGCCCCTACGGTCCGCGTCGACCGCTGCGGCGACGGATCCGGACCGGACCGATCGTGCTCGCCGCCTTCGCAACGGGTGTGGCCGTCATGTCGATGATCTCGATGTGGCATCTCGACGAACGGGGCGGCGTGGTGATGACGCCGGCACTCCAGGCCGAGATCGACGATCTCCGGGAGCGCGCCGCAGCCGGCGAGATCGACCCGGGTGTGGCGGCGACCGAGATCCAGGTGATCCGCGCCCGGGCGGAGCGCACCGAACGGATCGTCCTCGACGGCGCGGACGACGACGGGACCGGCCTCGGGCGTTGGGTGCTCCTCGGCACGGTCATCGGGTCGGGCGGAGCGTTGGTCGCGGCCGGTGTGGCGGGTTTCGGCACGCGTCGCCGCTGGATCGGCGGCACGGTGGCGATGGGGATGGGCCTCGGGACCGTGGGGCTCTCGGTCGGTTTCGTCGGCACCATCGCCCGCGTCGCGGATCGGAGCTACGTGAGCGGCGTCGGTGCCATGTTCGCCGCGTTCGCCGGCCTGTTGCTCGCCGCCGCCGGGGCGAACGTGATCAAGGGATTCGAACGATCGAAGGTCTACGGGACGACACCGATGTCGTCCGACGAGTCGCCATCGGAGGACCGTGCCGCGGTCGTCGATGGGGAGACAGCAGGAGTCGCCGTGTGAGCAGCGTGAACTGGCGCGTGGCGACGACGCCGCACAACCCGAGGAGGGACACACCATGAGAAGACAGAGAACGAGGATCGCCGCGATGATCGCCGCCGGGGCGCTGATCGTCGCCGCCTGTGGCGACGACACCGCCGAGGAGACGTCGGAGGAGACGACAGAGGAGCCGTCGGAGGAGACGACCGGCGAGGGAGCTGCCCTGCCCGGCGAGGGCTCCTCGATCACGATGGCCAAGGCCGACTGGTCGACGGAGGACCCGAACGCCTACGTCATCCGGGCGCTGCTCGGCGAGTTGGGGTACACCGTCTCCGACCCGAAGGACGTCGAACTCGGACCGGCGAATGCCTACATCGCGATGGCCCAGGGCGATGCCGACTTCTGGATCAACAGCTGGTATCCGGGGCACCGCTCGTGGCTCGAGAACGAGCTGCCCGGCGGAACCACGGTCGGTGACAACCTGAGCGTCGTCGGCGAGATGATGATGGCCGGTGGACTCCAGGGTTACCTGGTGACCAAGAGCTTCGCCGACGAGTTCGGCATCACGTCGCTCGACGAGTTCAACGCCAACCCGGACGCCATCGCCGCGTACGACGCGACGGACCCGGTTCCCGGGAACGGCATCGCCGACATCTACGGCTGCCAGGAGAGCTACACCTGTGACGACATCATCCAGAGCCAGATCGCGTTCTCGGGCTGGGAGAACATCCAGCAGGTCATCGCCGGCTACGACGCGATGTTCGCGGAGGCGGTCACCAAGGCCGATGCCGGCGAGCCGGCGATCATCTACACGTGGACGCCCAGCGCCTACATCACCCAGTTGCGCCCCGGTGACAACGTGGTGTGGTTGACCGTCGACAGCGTCATCGACGATTCCAACCCGCTCGGCGTCGAGGGTGGCGAGCAGCACAACCAGTTGCCCGGCACCGCGACGATCGGTGCCGAGCAGTGCCCCGGCTCGGTCGACGGCGTGTGCCAGCTCGGTTGGGTGGCCGCCGACATCCAGGCCACGGCGAACAGCGAGTGGCTGGCGGCCAACCCGGCAGCCGAGGCGCTGCTCGAGCAGTTCCAGATGGACGTCATCGACGTGTCGTTGATGAACGTCGAGATGGCCGACGGTGCCGATGTCGAGCAGCTCGCCGCCGACTGGATCGCGGAGAACCGCGCCCTGGTGGACGGCTGGCTCGATGCAGCCCGCGCCGCCGCCTGAACGACGTCGTTCAGCTGACGAGTCCGACGATGCCGGTCGGCCCCTCGGGGTCGGCCGGCATCGACGCGTCCAGCGGGCCGTCGGCGGCCGCCGTCGCCACGGCACCCGTCACCGAGGCCACGCGACCGTCGAGGTCGCGCAGCGCGGCGTCGAGCACGCGCGTCGACCGCCGCCGGGTGCCCGGGATCGAGCTCTCGACGACCAGTCCGGTGACGAGGGCGGTGATGCGCGCCGTCTCGGTCTCGGCGGTCTCGCGGTCGAGACCGACGGCCATCAACCGCCCGGCCATCCCGGTCTGCCACGAGAAGCGTGACACGCCGGGCCGGAGTCGCAGGACACCGGGTGGGAGCGAGGCCGCCTCGATGCCGATGCGGGCCAGCGCCAGGTGGTCGGGTGAGGAGTTCACCCACCGCCACCAACTGCGGATGAGGTCACCCTGGGTCATCTGTGGGCGACGGGCGAGGGTTCGCTCCTGGACGACGAGTTGGATCTGGAGGGCGCGGTCGAGAGCGGCCCGTAGGAGGTCACCCCGTGACCCGAAGTGGTGCACCAGCACGTTGACGTTGACGCCGATCTCCTTGGCGATGCCCCGAAGCGACGACACCCCGACACCGTGCTGGCCGAGGTGGCGGACCACGGTGTCGAGCAGCTCGCGGCGCCGGGCGAGATCGGGGGGACGGGACATGCCCGCAGCGTACGGCGTCGAGGCAGTGCACCACGCCCGAGTCGGGCCCGTCTCGTAGCATTCGGGTGATGGCGTCGATCACGGATCCGGAACGCACTGCGGCGGGCGCGGTCCTCCTCGACGGGAACCGCCTGCGCGATGCGACCGTGGCGGCGATCGCCGAGCGGATCACCGCGGCCGGCTCACCCCGGGTCTGTCTGGCCACCGTCCTCGTCGGCTCGGACGCCCCGAGCCAGGTGTACGTTCGGATGAAGCACCGCAAGGCCACCGAGGCCGGGATGGTGTCGCGCGGTGTCGAGCTCCAGGGTGACGCGACGCAGGCCGAGGTCGAGGCAGCCGTCGCCGAGCTGGTGGCGGATCCGACGGTGCACGGGATCCTCGTCCAGCTCCCCCTGCCCGACCATCTCGACCCCGAACCGGTGCTGGCGCTCCTGCCACCCGCCAAGGATGTCGACGGCCTGACCGACCGGTCCCTCGGACGGCTGGTCCGGGACCTCCCCGGACATGTCCCGTGCACACCGCTCGGCGTCATGCGGCTGCTCGAGGCCTATGACATACCGACCGTCGGTCGACGGGCCGTCGTCATCGGCCGGTCGACACTCGTCGGACTGCCCCAGGTGCTCCTGCTCGGCCGGCGCGGCGTGGACGCGACCGTGACCTTGGCGCACTCCCGCACGACCGACCTCGTGGCGGTGTGCCGCCAGGCCGACATCATCGTCGCCGCTGCCGGTCAGGCCGGGATGATCACCGCGGACCACGTCCGGCCCGGCGCGACGGTGATCGACGTCGGGGTGTCGCGGAGCGCCGACGGCATCGTCGGCGACGTCGACTTCGACGCTGTCCAGGCAGTCGCCGGGGCCATCACACCCATGCCGGGTGGCACTGGACCGATGACGATCGCCTGCCTTCTCGAGAACACCCTGGCCGCCGCCGTCATGCTCGGCGTCGCGGTCTGAGCCGCCGGCCCATCGCCACCACCGTCGCCGGGATCTGTGTGGCGAGCTCGTCGAGGGCGACGAGTTGATCCGGGTGGACGCGCTCGGCTGCGGGGTGCTGGACGATGCGGACGAGGAGGAAGAGCGACACGAACCCGAGCATCGTCGTCGCCGCGATCGGGTAGCCGTCGAGACCGATCCCGCCGAGCACGGCCGCCATGATGAACGGGCCCATGAAGGCGCCGACCCCGAAGAGCACGACGAGCTGCGAGGCGGCAGCGGTGAGACGCTCCCGGGGCAGCCGGTCGTTCGTGTAGGCACCGGCGATCGAGTACAGCGGGAACATCGTGCCCCCCAGACAGACCATCGCCACATGGCCGAGCACCCCCGACGGTCCGTCGACGAGCAGCAGCACGGTCGAGCCGGCGGCCGCAGCGGCCGCCAGTGCGCCGACCAGGCGACGATCGACCCGGTCCGAGAGCGAGGCGACCGGGACCTGCAGCAGCAACGAGCCGACGGCCGGCATCGCCGTGAACACACCGACGGCGCCGGGGGACATCCCGGCCCGCGTCGCGTACACCGGGGCGAACGCCGTGACCGCACCCATCGCGATCCCGGACACGAACGAGGTGACGATACCCGTCGGTGCGATCCGCAGGAGTTCGGCGAGACCGATGCGCGCCGGCACACTGACCGGTGGCGGGTTCGCGACGGCCGACAACGTCACCGGGGACACGGCGACGGTGATCGCCACGGCGGCGACCGTGAAGGCGGCCAACCCGAGCGGATCGACGGCCCCGAGCAGGATCTGGCCGACGCCGTACGGCATGACGGTCACGACCCCGTACACCGAGAGGAGGCGCGCCCGGTTCGTGCTCGTGGCGATCTGGTTCAGCCACGACTCGGCGACCACGTAGACCCCGGCGATCAACACACCGCCGAGGAAGCGCAGCAGCAGCCAACTGAGCGGGTGGACGAACAGTCCGGCGGCGAGGACGACCGCCGCGAGGAGCGAGCTGAGGGCGGCGTAGACGCGGATGTGGCCGACGGTCCCGACGACGTGGAGGGCGAGCCGCGAGCCGACCACGAACCCGGCGTAGTAGGCGGCGCCGATCGCCCCGATCGCGAGGGTGCCGAAACCCTCGACCTCGGCGCGCACACCGATCACGGTCGCGAACAGGCCGACGCCGACGATCAGCACCGCCAGTCCGGCGAACAGACCCCACGTGGTGAGCGCGAGCGAACCCCCGGTGGCGGCCGGCGGCCTCGGGGCCTCGGTGGGCGTGACCGTTCTCGGCCGGGCCATCGGCGCGAACGCTACCGGTGCCGATGCGGTCGCGTCGGGTACCGACGGGTAGCGTCGGCGTGATGTCAGCAGAACTCGTGCACCGCTTCGAGAGCGTGCAGCAGGTCCGTGATGGGCTGCGTGCGCTCGACTACCTCGCCGATGACGGCATCGCCGGGGTGGCCTACCTCGCCGATCGTCTCGGCAAGCCGGTGCTCGTGGAGGGTCCCGCCGGGACAGGCAAGACCCAGCTCGCCAAGTCGATCGCCGAACTGACCGGCGCTCGGCTGATCCGGCTGCAGTGCTACGAGGGCCTGGACGAGTCCAAGGCCCTGTTCGAGTGGAACTACAAGAAGCAGTTGCTGCGCATCCAGGCTGACAGGAACTCCGATTCATGGAGCGAGGTGCACGACGACATCTTCTCCGACGAGTTCCTCCTCACGCGACCGCTCCTCGAGGCGATCACCGCCGACGACCCGGTCGTCCTGCTGATCGACGAGGTCGATCGCGTCGAGGTCGAGACCGAGGCGCTGCTCCTCGAGATCCTGTCCGACTACCAGGTGTCGATCCCCGAGCTCGGCACCATCACCGCCAAGCAGATCCCGTTGGTGTTCCTCACCTCGAACAACACCCGTGAGCTCTCCGAGGCGTTGAAGCGCCGCTGCCTCTACCTGCACGTTGACTACCCGTCGATGGAGCGCGAGCGCGAGATCGTGCTCGCCAAGGTCCCCGGTGTCACGGCCAACCTCGCCGACCAGATCGCCCGCATCGTGCGTTCGATCCGCTCACTCGACCTGAAGAAGGCGCCGAGCGTGTCCGAGACCCTCGACTGGGCGCGCACGCTGATGCTGCTCAACATCGAGACGATCGACGAGAAGATCGCCAAGGAGACGCTGCACATCCTGCTCAAGTACCAGACCGACATCGCCAAGGCGGCCAAGGAGCTCTCGGTCGACGAGTGACCGTGAGCGACACACCATGACCATCGCCGAACCGCGCTCGATGCTCGACCTGCTCAACGGCTTCGTCGGCCAGTTGCGCGACGCCGGGCTGCCGGTGAGCCTCACCGAGAACCTCGACGCGATGGAGGCCGTCCAGCACATCCCGATCGAGGACCGCGAGGCGTTCAAGTACGCGCTCGGGGCGACCCTGATCAAGAACCAGGCGCATTGGCGGTCCTTCGAGACGGTGTTCGAGGTGTACTTCAGCCTGCGCGGTCCCGAGTACCGGCTGGCACAATCGGCGGACGGCGACACCGAACTCGACGATCTGTGGCGCGAGATGCAGGACGCGTCGCAGCAGGGCGACGGGCGCGGCGGGGCAGGTTCGCTCGATGCCCTCACCCCCGAGGAGATCGCCCACCTGTTGATGCAGGCACTCATGCAGGGCGACCAGGCACTGATGCGAGCTCTCGCCCGTCAGGCGGTGCAGCGTTTCGCCGGGATGGAACCGGGCCGTCCCGTCGGTGGCACCTACTACCTGTACCGGACACTCAGGAACCTCGACCTCGACGGCATGCTCGCCAAGATGGTCGAGGCCGCCAACCAGCGCGGTGTCGGTGAGCCGACGTCGCTCGAGCAGCGCCTCGAGCGCGAGGAGTTCGAGCATCGGATCGCCGAGTTCAAGGCCGAGGTCGAGGCTGAGATCAGGCGGCGCCTGGTCGCCGACCGCGGTGCCGAGGCGATGGCCAAGACGCTGCGCAAACCCCTCCCCGAGGACGTCGAGTTCATGCACGCGTCACGCGAGGAGATGGTGAGCCTGCGCAAGGCCCTGCAGCCGCTCACCCGCAAGCTCGCGGCCCGGTTGGCCCGCAAGCGCAAGCACGGGCGGCGTGGTCCGCTCGACTTCCGCAACACGGTGCGTCACTCGCTCAGCTACGGCGGCGTGCCGGCCGAACCGAAGTTCAAGTACCCGCGACCGGCCAAGCCCGAGTTGATGGTGGTTGCCGACATCTCGGGGTCCGTGGCGGCGTTCGCCCGCTTCACGTTGATGCTCGTGTACGCGATCTCGAACCAGTTCTCCAAGGTGCGGGCGTTCGTGTTCATCGACGGCATCGACGAGGTCACCGAGTACTTCAAGTCGACCGAGGACATCACCGAGGCGATCCACCGGGTCAACACCGAGGCCGATGTCGTGTGGGTCGACGGCCCCTCCGACTACGGGCACGCCTTCGAGGTGTTCGGGGAGCGCTCCGGCAAGGACGTCGGGCCGAAGACGACTGTGCTGCTGCTCGGCGACGCGCGGAACAACTACCACGCCAGCCAGGCCTGGGTGGTCAAGGAGATCGCGTCCAAGGCCCGCCACGTGTACTGGCTGAACCCCGAACCGCGCTCGTACTGGAACACCGGCGACTCGATCGTCGGCGAGTACGGGGCGCACACCGACGGTGTGTACGAGTGTCGGAACCTCCGCCAGCTCGAGGGCTTCGTCGAGAAGCTCGCCTGATCACACCGGTGTGATCAGCAGGGTCTGGACGGCCCGTCCGATCGGTCCTCGGTCGTCGAAGAGCAGGGCGTCGGACATCCCGATGCCGTCGGCGTTCCACGTCGACACCGCACGACTCCCGAGCCAGTCACCCACGGGCGGGCGGTGCAGGTGGATCGTGAGGTCGGTGTTGACGAACCCCGTCGTGTCGGGCTCGGTGAGCCGCGACAGGGCGTTCCCGCAGTCGGCCAGGGGGCAGACCCGTTGGAACGGGCTCGGGTCCTCACCGTCGACGAGGGGGATGGTCCGCATCCACAGCGTCGTCGGGCCCGGTGAGCCGTCCTGACCGGGTGGGTAGCGCACCTCGACACCGTCCATGAACGCTCGCTGCCCGTGGCGGGACGCGGCGAGCGGGAACGGCCCGGGCGCCGCGTCGGCCAGTCGGGCGACCGGTGCCGTCGTGTCGGGGATCCGGTCGTCGTCGGGTCGAGGGGCGAGGTGCGACGAGTGCGCCGTCGCCACCGTGCGGCCGTCGAGGTCGACGATGGCGAGCGTGGCCGTTGCGACACTGCGACCCGCCCGGGTGACCTCGCCGGCGACCGTGAACCCGGCGAAGGGGATCGGCCGGGTCACCTCGACGGTGAGGCGTACCAGTCGGTGCTCCGGCAGCAGGCTTTCGGCGGCCCGGGCGATCAGCCCGGTCGGTGGTCCGGCATGGCAGGCGTCGACATCCCACGGACCACGGCAACTCCCGTTGGGCCGGAACACCTCGCCGCCGCCGGCATCGGTCTCGATCCTGACGAAGGCGGTGTCGGGGGCATCATCCATCGGGCCATGTTGGCCGGCGGCTCACGGGCGGTGGTAATTGGGCGACTCGCGGGTGATCGTCACGTCGTGCGGGTGGCTCTCCTCGCGGCCGGCGGTGGTGACCCGCATCATCCGCGCCCCGGTACGCAACTGTTCGAGGTCGGCCGCCCCGGCGTAGCCCATGCCCGAACGCAGGCCGCCGACCAACTGGTAGACGGTGTCGGCCAGCGGGCCGGCGTAGGGCACGCGTCCCTCGATGCCCTCCGGGACGAGCTTGTTCGAGGTGACCGCCAGGTCGGAGCGCTCGCCCTGGGCCGTCGCGTACCGGTCCGCTCCGAGGCCCTGCATCGCCCCGAGCGATCCCATGCCCCGGTACGACTTGAACTGCCGACCCTCGAAGAGCTCGGTCTCGCCGGGGCTCTCCTCGCAGCCGGCGAGGAGCGACCCGAGCATGACGGTGTCGGCCCCGGCGACGATCGCCTTGACGATGTCGCCCGAGTAGGCGATCCCACCGTCGCCGATCACCGGGACGCCGAGCTCCCGGGCCCGTCGGCTCGCCATGAAGATCGCCGACAGCTGGGGCATCCCGGCGCCGCTGATGATCCGGGTCGTGCAGATCGATCCGGCACCGACCCCGACCTTGACGG
Organism: Actinomycetota bacterium; assembly: GCA_041164245.1. Taxonomy (GTDB): domain Bacteria; phylum Actinomycetota; class Acidimicrobiia; order Acidimicrobiales; family Ilumatobacteraceae; genus Casp-actino5. The sequence goes on from JBEAPU010000023.1 coordinate 13,900, forward strand.
CGTCGGCACCGGCGGCGGCGAGGGCGTCGACACCCTCGGGGGTGACGACGTTGCCGGCGGTCACCGGGAGGTCGGGCCAGGCGGCCTTGACTCGTCGGACCGTGTCGACGACGCCGGCCGAGTGTCCGTGGGCGGTGTCGATCGACACGGCGTCGACCCCCATGGCGACGAGGGCCTCGACCCGCTCCTCGACGTCAGCCCCGACGCCGATCGCCGCTGCGCAGCGCAGTCGGCCGAGGGGATCACGCGTCGCGTTCGGGTGGTCGAGGCGCTTCTGGATGTCCTTGACCGTGATCAGACCGGCGAGACGACCGGCGTCGTCGACGAGGGGCAGCTTCTCGATCCGGTGGCGCTGCAGCAGAACCTTGGCCTCGTCGAGGCCGGTGCCGACGCGGGCGGTCACGAGGTTCTCGGCGGTCATGAACTCCGACACCGGGCGGGCGAGGTCGCCGGACTCGCAGAAGCGGATGTCCCGGTTCGTGA
>JBEAPU010000024.1:0-9801 GCA_041164245.1 Actinomycetota bacterium
GATAGCCTCCCGGAGGTTGCCTGGGTAGCTCAGTCGGTAGAGCAACGCACTCGTAATGCGTAGGTCGTGAGTTCGATTCTCATCCCAGGCTCTGGTGGCGGGCCCGCCACCGAGTTCCCGAGGTGATCAGAGCGCCGCTTCGATGGCAGCGACGATCGCCGGGTCGTCCGGCGCCATGTTCGGTGCGAAGCGGGCGATCACCGACCCGTCACGGCCGACGAGGAACTTCTCGAAGTTCCACAGCACCTCGGGCGCATCGGTCGTCTCGAGCTTGTAGCCCTGCAGTTGGGCACGGAAACCATCCGGGTCGCCGGCCGCCGTCGGGATCGCCGAGGTCAGTTCGGCATACAGCGGGTGCTTGGCCCCACCGGTGACGACGATCTTGGAGAACATCGGGAACGTCACCGAGTAGTTGGTGCGGCAGAACTCGGCGATCTCGGCTTCGCTGCCCGGCTCCTGACCGGCGAAGTCGTTCGCCGGGAAGCCACACACCGCGAAGCCCCGTTCGGCGTACTTCTCGTGCAGAGCCTCGAGCCCCTCGTACTGCGGGGTCAGGCCACACTTGGAGGCGACGTTCACCACCAGCAGCACCTTGTCGCCCTGGGCGGCGAGGGTGGTCGCCTCACCGGTGATGGTGGTCACGTCGATGTCACGGATCGCGGTCATGGGTGGGACGGTACTCTCCGCCACGTCCGGCCGGCCAGCCGTCCTCGACGTCGTCACCACTGCGGCGACACCCGCCCCTAGCGTGACGACGTGACCCCGCCCGACGGCACCTCTCCCCTCTCCGGCCTCAGCGCCGCCGAGGTCGCCGATCGGGTCGCCGCCGGACAGGTCAACACCACCCCCGAGCCCCCCACCCGCACGATCCCGGCGATCATCCGGGCCAACACCCTCACGCCGATCAACCTCGTGATCGGCATTCTCGCCGCCCTCGTCCTCATCGCAGGCAGCCCCAAGGACGCACTCTTCGCAGGCGTCATCATCGCCAACAGCGGCATCGGCATCGTCCAGGAGATCCGAGCCAAACGGGTGCTCGACCGTCTCCGGGTGGTCACCGCCCCACACGTCACCGTGCGCCGCGACGCAGTCCCCACCCCGATCACCGTCGACCAGCTCGTCCTCGACGATCTCGTCGAACTCAGGGCCGGCAGCCAACTCGTCGCCGACGGCGAGGTCGTCCACGCCGACGAACTCGAGATCGACGAGTCACTCCTCACCGGCGAGAGCGACCCCGTCGTGCGCCACCCGGGCGACCGGGTGCTGTCCGGATCGGCCGTCGTCGCCGGCACCGGCGTCGTCCGGGTCACTGCCGTCGGCGCCGAGAACTACGCAGCGCGCCTCGCCGATGAGGCCCGCCGGTTCACCCTCGTCGACTCGGCGCTGCGGCGCGACATCGACCGCATCGTCAGCCGGATCGGCATCGCCATCATCCCCGTCGGCCTCCTCCTCGCCTCGAGTCAGTTCCTCCGCACCGACGACGGCTGGCGCGACGCCGTCATCTCCACCGTCGCCGGTCTCGTCGGCATGGTCCCCGAGGGCCTCGTCCTCCTCACCAGCGTCGCCTTCGCCGTCGGGGTCGTCCGCCTCGCCGCCCGACGCTGCCTCGTGCAGGAACTCCCCGCCATCGAGGTGCTCGCCCGCGTCGACGTGCTGTGCGCCGACAAGACAGGCACCCTCACCACCGGCGCGCTCAGCCTCGTGGAGGTGATCGAACTCGAACCCGGAGCCCGACGGGCGCTCGCCGCGATGGTCGCCGACGATCCCGACCCGAACGCCACCGGTCGGGCGATCGCCGCCGGACTGGCGAGCGACACCGACGACGAACCCGGCTGGTCCGTGATCGCCCGCACCCCGTTCTCCTCGGCCCGGCGGACGAGCAGCGTCACCTTCGCCGAGAGGGGAACCTGGACCCTCGGCGCCCCGGCCGCCGTGATCCCCGTCGACCACCACGCCACCGCCCGAGCCCGCACGCTCGCCGCCGAGGGCCGTCGGGTGCTCGGCCTCGCCCACGACGGCGAGCCGGCGGCGATCATCGTCCTCGACGACGAGATCCGACCCGATGCCCCGGCCACGCTCGGGTGGTTCGCCGCCGAGGGCGTCGACCTTCGGGTCATCTCCGGCGACGACCCGACCACCGTCGCCGCCGTCGCCCGCCGAGCCGGGCTCGGCACCAGCCCCGACACCGTCGTCGACGCCAGCGCCATGCCCGCCGCCGAGGCCGCCACCACCGATCCCGACTTCGCCGCCACGGTGCGACGCGGTCGCGTCTTCGGCCGGGTCGACCCGCACCGCAAGCGGGCCATGGTCGACACCCTCCGCTCCGACGGCCACACCGTCGCCATGACCGGTGACGGCGTCAACGACGTCCTCGCCCTCAAGAACGCCGACTGCGGCATCGCCATGGCCTCGGGCTCCGACGCCACCCGCTCCGTCGCCCAACTCGTCCTGCTCGACTCCGACTTCTCCGCACTGCCCGCCGTCGTCGCCGAGGGACGCAGGGTCATCAACAACATCGAACGCGTGGCATCGCTGTTCCTCGCCAAGACCACGTACTCCCTACTGCTGTCCGTGCTCGTCGGTCTCGCCGGCACCACCTACCCGCTGCGACCGATCCACCTCACCCTCCTCAGTTGGGCGACGATCGGCATACCGGCGTTCGTGCTCGCCCTCGAACCCGACACCGACCGGGTCCGACCGGGATTCCTGCGGCGGGTGCTGAGCCGAGCCGTCCCCACCGGCATCGTCATCGCCGGCGCCGTCATCGCCGTCACGGCGATCAGCCCTCGACTCGGCGACGCCACCGTCGACGAGGTGCGCACGGCGGCCGTCGCCACCGCCGGTGCGATCGCGCTGACCCACCTGGCCCTCGTCGCCCGCCCCCTCGACCGACGTCGCCTCGCACTCGTCGTTGCGATGACCGGACTGTTCGCCTCGGCATTCCTCGTTCCCGCCGGCCGGGACCTGTTCGAACTGCCCCTCCCACCCCCCGCCGCCTGGTTCCCGGTGGTCGTGGCCACCCTCACCGCCCGCCCGGTCATCGCACTGCTCTCGTCGGCTCGCACCCTCCGCCCCGACGGGTAGATTCGGGCGATGGCCACCGGCAACGGATCCCCCGTCCAGAGCAAGGACGACCTCGGCTACGGCGACGCCCGGCAGGCGATCCTCGAGGCGACCGGGCGGGAGATCGCCACCAAGGGCCCACGTGGGGTCGTGCTGTCCGAGATCTGCCAACGACTCGAGCTGTCACCAGCCCTCGTCAACTACCACTTCGGCGGACGGGACGGCCTGCTCGCCGAGGCCGTGCTCTTCGAGCACCGCCGACTCGTGCAGGCGATGAACGACCTGACCCTGTCGATCACCACCAGCGGCGAGGACCAGTTCCGTGAGCGATTCAAGTACCGCTTCGACTGGACCCGGGCCAACCCGGGTTTCGACTCGATGCTGAACCACACCCACCTGATCGACCCGTCCGGTGACGTCATGAACACCCGCCTGCAGACCGAGATCGGGGCCGTGACCACCCTCGACATGCAGGGCATCACCACCAGCATCGCCGGCATGTACCACGGCACGGTGCTGAACGAACTCATCACCGACAGTCATCCCCTGTGGCACCCCGAGTTCGCCGACATCACCGCCTTCGTCGGCCTCGCCGCGATCGGTGCCGCGACGTTCGTCACCGGGAACCACCCGGGCTCGACCCCGCTCGCCATGCAGTTCCCGGCGATCCTCGCCAGCCTCCAGGAATCGTTCGTCGACCGCTTGGTGGACTCGATCCGCTGCCAGTTCGACCGCATCACCTGACCCGGGAGCGGGACCGCCGTCCCATCGACGCGACCGGCACCCAGGGATAACCTCCCGGCATGGACACCCCTGCTGCGACGACCCTCGACCGTGACGCGCCGGTGTACGTCGCCGGGCACCGGGGACTCGTCGGCGCCGCCATCGTGCGCCACCTCGAGGCCGAGGGGTTCACCCGCATCCTGACCGCCACCCGCGATCAGGTCGACCTGCGCAGCCAGTCCGAGGTGTCGCACTGGTTCAAGGCCAACCGCCCCCAGTACGTGTTCCTCGTCGCCGGAACTGTCGGCGGCATCCTCGCAAACAGCACGCGGCCCGCCGAGTTCATCTACGACAACATGATGATCCACGGCACCGTCGTCCACTCGGCCTACGAGACCGGCGTCGAGAAGCTGCTGTACCTCGGCTCGTCGTGCATCTACCCGCGGCACGCCACCCAGCCGATCACCGAGGACCAGCTCCTCACCGGCCCGCTCGAACAGACCAACGAGTGGTACGCCATCGCCAAGATCGCCGGAATCAAGCTCTGCCAGGCGTACCGCCGCCAGTACGGGTGCGACTTCGTCTCGGCGATGCCGACGAACCTGTACGGGCCCGGTGACAACTTCGACCTCACCTCGAGCCACGTCATCCCGGCGCTGATGCGCAAGTTCCACGACGCCCGGGTCTCCGGCGGCGACCGGGTCGAGGTGTGGGGCACGGGCAGCGCGTACCGCGAGTTCCTGCACGTCGACGACCTCGCCCGGGCCTGCCTGTTCCTGCTCGAGCGGTACAGCGACGACACCCACATCAACGTCGGCACCGGCGTCGACCTGTCGATCAAGGAGCTCGCCGAGACGATCCGCTCTGTCGTGCATCCCGATGCCGAGATCGCCTGGGACACATCCAAGCCCGACGGCACACCGCGCAAGCTCCTCGACGTGTCGAAGCTGCGCGGACTCGGCTGGGAACCCGAGGTGACACTGGCCGATGGGCTGCGCAGCACCTACGAGTGGTTCCTCGCCACAGAGGCCTCCGGGGCCGGGCTACGGGGGGTCGGCGCCCCCGAACCGGCCCGCTAGGGTCGACTTCGTGGCCGATCGGTCCGACTTCGCCGCCCAGGCGATGCAACACGCTCCGCAGCTGTACTCGGCAGCGCTGCGGATGACGCGCAATCGCAGCGACGCCGAGGACCTCGTGCAGGAGACCATGCTCCGGGCGTACCGCAGCTTCGGCACCTTCACCGAGGGCACGAACCTGCGCGCCTGGTTGTTCCGCATCCTCACGAACGCCTACATCAACCGCTATCGGGCCAAGCAGCGTCGACCCGACGAGACCGACCTCGCCGAGATCGAGGACCTCTACCTGTACCGGCGTGTCGGCTCGCTCGAGACCGCGGCGGCCTCGCTGTCGGCCGAGGACCAGTTCATGGACCTCTTCACCGACGACGAGGTGAAGGCCGCGCTCGAGAACCTGCCGGACAACTTCCGGCTGCCGGTGATCCTCGCCGACGTCGAGGGCTTCGCCTACAAGGAGATCGCCGAGATGCTCGACATCCCGGTCGGAACCGTGATGTCGCGGCTGCATCGGGGAAGAAAAGCGATGCAACGCGAGTTGTACGACTTCGCATTGGAACGAGGGCTCGTCGACGCACCCACCTGACCTGCCCGTGAACCACCACCGACACAGATGGCCGACTGCAACCAGACACTCCGAGAACTCGAGCCCTACCTCGACGGTGAACTCTCCGCCGAGGCCCAGGAGCACATCAACGGCCACCTCGATGGCTGCGTCGACTGCCAGCAGGCGTACGAGTTCCACCACGAGTTCAAACTCGCCGTCCGCCGCAAGGCGGCGAACGACGAGATCCCCGACGACCTCATCCAACGACTCGAGTTCTGCCTGCGCGAGGACATCGACGGGGACGGCACGGTGGCCGGCGAGCCGCCTCGCTAGGATCAGGGCATGCTCGCAGCCAACATCTGGCACTGGTGGATCGGCGTCGTGCTCGCCCTGGCCGGTGTCGGGGCCGTCCTCTCACTCGTCGTCGGCTACCTGAAGTCGGTCACCGCGATGAAGCACCCGCTCGGACGTCGCCGCGCCTCCGACGACCTCTGACCCCCCTGATCGACCACCTTCTCCCGCTCTGTCGCTTCCCGGCGGCCGGCACACCGGTCGACTGCGCGTTCTCGGGCGGGGCGGACTCGACCGCACTGCTCGCCCTCGCCACCGCCGCCGGGTTGCGCGTCACCGCCCATCACGTCGATCACGGGCTCCGACCCGAGTCCGCCGGCGAAGCCGCCCGGGCCGGTGCCATCGCAGACCGCCTCGCGGTGCCCATCGTCCATCATCGAGTCGACCTCCCCAACGGGCCGAACCTCGAGGCTCGTGCCAGGGAGGCCCGACGGGCCGTGCTGCCCGACGGCGCGCTCACCGGACACACCGCTGACGACCAGGCCGAGACGGTGCTGATCAGGTTGCTGCGGGGCTCGGGCGCGACCGGCCTCTCCGGCATCCGGCCGGGACCGACGAAACCCCTGCTCGCCCTCCGCCGGGCCGACACCGCAGCCCTGTGCGCCGAACTCGGCGTCACTCCGGTCGTCGACCCGTCGAACATCGACCCGACGATGTGGCGCAACCGGGTCCGGCACGAACTGCTGCCGTTGCTCGCCGCCATCTCCGGTCGTGACCCCGTCCCGGTGCTGACCCGCACCGCAGATCTGCTCCGGGGGGACGACGACCTGCTCGACACCCTCGCCACACCCCTCGACCCCACCGATGCCGACGGTCTCCTCGACGCACCGCCGCCACTGGCACGCCGCGCCCTGCGGGCCTGGCTCACCGACGGGGGCTACCCGCCCGACCGGGCCGCCCTCGACCGTGTCATGGGCGTCGTCCGCGGTGAGGCCGTGGCCTGTGAGATCGTCGGCGGTCGCCGGGTGGCCCGCACCGGGCGCCGTCTACGCATCCTCGGCCCCGACGAGGCCTAGACCGGGCACCCGGGCCCCGCAGAAACCCCGGCCGAGTCCTCACCCGCCCACCCGAGGTGCGGTAGAATTTCCAACCGGTGTACACGAGGAACCCGAACTGATGCCGCCCAAACTGCGTGGGAAGTGGGCCCAGGGCATCCAGCCGAGGAGTTTCACCTGGATCCTCAAGGACAAGCTCGCCGTGTGCGAACGCCCCGGGGGATTCGGCGAGAGCCACCGCCGTGTCCGCCGGCAGGAGGAGATCATCTGGATCCGGGAGAACGGCTTCAGCTACGTCATCTCCATCATCCAGGCCCCGCACAACCTGCACAACTACGACGAACTCGGCATGCCGTACCGACACCGCCCACTGCGCACCGACGACCTCGACGTCTGGCTGGGTGGCTTCTACCGCGAGATCGACGAGCTGATCCGTTCCGGACAGCGCCTGCTCGTCCACGGCGAGGAGCTCGGCGACCGGGTCGTCGGCATCATGGGCGGATACATCCGCTGGACCGGGCTCGTCGAGGACCCGACCGAGGCGATCACGATCACCGAGCAGCTGTCGGGCCGCAAGCTCGATCCCTTCGCCCGTGAGGTCATCATGGGCGCCCACCTGCTCCGGTGACACCCGACCCGACCCCCCGGGCTGGGAGCACCCACGCCCATGTCGACGTGATCGTCGTCGGAGCGGGCATGGCGGGCCTCACCGCCGCCCACTCGCTCGTCGCGAGCGGCCTCTCGGTCACCGTCCTCGACAAGGGGCGCTCGGTCGGTGGACGCCTCGCCACCCGACGGATGGGCGGCGCCCGCCTCGACCACGGCGCCCAGTTCTTCACCGTGCGGACCGAGGAGTTCGCACGCCGGGTCGGCGACTGGGAGCGCCGGGGACTGGCCCACATCTGGTGCCACGGCTTCGGTGACGGGTCCGGCGACACGCAGATGGCCGACGGACACCCCCGCTGGGTCGGCACGCAGGGCATGAACGCCCTGGCCAAGGACCTCGCCGTCGGACTCGACGTCCGGGTCGACCACCGGGTGTTCAGCACCGAACGCTCCGACGACGGCTGGCTCGTGACCTGTGACGACGCGTCACGCTTCCCCTGCGACGCCCTCATCCTCACGGCGCCGGTCTCGCAGTCGTTCTCGATGGTGTTCGAGACCGTCGAGGACCTCCCCCGGGCCGTGTTCGCCGCCGACTACGACCGCACACTCGGCTTGCTCGCCGTCCTCGACGGGGCGCCGCTCGTCCCGGCACCGGGCGGTGTGCAACGCCCGACGCCCGACATCGCATGGGTCGCCGACAACGCCGCGAAGGGCATCTCCGACGTCCCGGCGCTCACCGTCCACGCATCGCCCGAGTGGAGCGAACACCATTGGGACACGCCCGAGGACGAGGTCCACGCGATGCTCCTCGAGTTGTCCGCCGGTTGGATCGGCACGGCTGGGGTCATCGAGTCGCAGGTCAAGCGCTGGCGCTTCGCCACCCCGCGCGACCCGTGGCCGGATCCGTGCTGGACCGCCGACGAGCACCGTCTCGCCCTCGCCGGTGACGCCTTCGCCGGACCGCGGGTCGAGGGGGCTCACACGTCGGGGATCGCCGCGGCGACCGCGGTGGCCGCGATGCTCAACGCCGGCAGATGACGTCGGTCAGGCGACTTTCGTCCAGCGACCACAGCGTCACGAAGTCCTCGCCGAGGTCGCGCCGGAACTCGGTGAACGATGCGTACTCCGTCGTGCACCGCCGCGTGAACACCTCGGCGTGAGGCAGGAGTAGACCGTCGGCGAGGCGGGCCAGGTCGTCGACGAACGCCACGACGGCCGGCAGTTCGACGTGACGGTCGTCGATCGGAGCCAGTCGGAACCACACGACTGCCTCGCCGAGCAGGTCGGCAAGCACCGCGCAGCGACCGACCCGCTTCTCCGCCGTCGAGCAGTCGTCGACACCGAACGTGCCCGACACGATCCGCATCCTCCGATCCCCCTCGAGGACGAGGTCGGCCGAGCCGATGGCGACCGACGGCGAGCCGGGCTCGTCGCCCTCGACGCGCACGGCGAAGCCGGCGACCGCGTCGACCGGCTCGAGGTCGACGATCTGGGCTACGAGGTCGATCCGTCGCTCCACGACGTCGACCGTCGCAACCGAACCGTCGGACGTCGGACCGAGCGCGGCCCCCTCCCCGGAGTCGTCACCGGTCACGACCGACACGAGCCACAGGGCGGCGAGCAGGCCGACGACGGCGGCCAGCATGCGAACCGAGAGGAGCTCCCTCAACGCGCCGTCCACCCCCCGTCGACGATGACCGACTGCCCGGTGAGGAATGTGCCGGCCGGGGAGGCCAGGAGCAGGAAGGCCCCGTCGAGCTCATGGGGCTCGCCCATCCTCGGGATCGGCGAGTTGGCGCGGATGAACGTCTGGCTGCGTTCGTCCTTCATCGGCTCGGTCATCTCCGAGGGGAACCAGCCCGGACACAGGGCGTTCACGCGGATGCCCTTGCGCGCCCACTGCAACGCCAGCTCCCTGGTCATGTTGACGACCGCACCCTTGCTCGCGCAGTAGTTCGACTGCTTGACCGGGGTCCCACCGACGTGGCCGAGCATCGACGCCACGTTGACGATCGACCCACCGCCGTTGGCGACCATCGAGGGCGCACACAGTTTCGCCATGTGCCACACGGCCGTGGTGTTGATCTCGAGCACCCGGCGGAACAACTCCAGCGACTCGTCCTCGACGGCGACCACCTCGGCGATCCCGGCATTGTTCACCAGCACGTCGACCCGGCCGTGCACCGCAATCGCCTCGGCGACGATGCGCTCGCGATCCTCCGCCTCGGCCATGTCGCCGGCGATGACCGTCACACGGTCTCCCAGCTCGGCCGCCAGCGCCTCGAGGCGCTCACGACGCCGGGCCGTCACGACGACGGTCGCGCCGACGGCGTGGAGGACGCGGGCCATCCGCTCGCCCAGGCCGGCCGAGGCGCCGGTGACGAGGGCGACGGAACCGTCGAGGCGGAACAGGGCGAGGGGGTCGATGACGGGATCCACCCCG
>JBEAPU010000025.1:0-9239 GCA_041164245.1 Actinomycetota bacterium
CTGGTGCCGGAGCGACCGGTGGGTGTCCCGGCGACGAGCAACCTGAACGTGGCCCCGGGGGCCACCAGGCCGGTGACGGCGATCGTCCCCGTCGGGTCGGACGGATCGATCCGGGTCGTCAACTGGGACGGGACGGTGCACGTCCTCGTCGACGTCTTCGGTTACCTCGTCACCGGAGCGGACGTGTCGAGCCGGGCGGGTCGGGTGATCCCCCTCGAGTCACCCTTCCGGGTGCTCGACACCCGTCAGGGGACCTGGGCGGACGTCCCGCTTCCACCGGGGGGTGTCGAGGTCGTGTCGTTCGATGGTTTCGTCGGGTCGGTGTCGGTGGCGGGTACGCCAGTCGGTCCGCAGTCGGCGGTGATCGGCAACCTGACCGCCACCGGTCTCCGGTCGCCGTCATCGGCTCCGGTGACCTCGGGGTTCGTGTCGCTGGCCCCGGGCGACGGTGGTGCGTTCCCGGACGTGTCGAACCTGAACCTGGTCCCCGGCGTCGACGTCGCCAACATGGCGCTCGTCACGTACGGCTCGGCGGGGGAGGACGCGACACGGGCACGGTTCCGGAACGCGTTCGGGTTCGTCGATCTGATCTTCGACGCGACGGCGATCGTGCTCGACGAGCGACCCGAGCCCCCGGCGTCGTCGACCACGACCACGACGTCGACCACGACCACGACCACGACGGCGCCGTCGACCACGACGTCCAGCTCGACCGCGACGTCGACCACGAGCTCGACATCGAGCAGCACGACCAGTTCCCTCGCGCCGCCCGCCCCACCCGCCTGATCGGACGGCCATCGCGCCCGATCCCGGCCGGGCTCGTTAGGCTTCCTGCGGCGGGCTGTCCCGATCGGTGCCAGGAGGCCCCGGCTCGCTCCTCAGGTCCGGACGTCACCCCATCGACGTCCCGACGACCGTCCGCCAACCCGATCGCCGTGCGATCACCCGCCCCCGAGGAGTACGCCATGTCCAACCCCACCCGCATCTCAGCCGACCGCGACTTCCGCGTCGCCGACCTCGCACTCGCACCATTCGGTCGCAAGGAGATCCTGCTCGCCGAGCACGAGATGCCCGGCCTCATGGCGATCCGCCGGGAGTTCGGCCAGAGCAAGCCGCTCGCCGGGGCCCGCATCTCCGGTTCGCTGCACATGACGATCCAGACCGCCGTGCTCATCGAGACCCTCACCGCGCTCGGTGCCGAGGTCCGCTGGGCCTCCTGCAACATCTTCTCCACCCAGGACCATGCGGCTGCCGCCGTCGCCGTCGGGCCCGACGGCACCGCCGACGACCCCCGCGGGATCCCGGTGTTCGCCTGGAAGGGCGAGACGCTCGAGGAGTACTGGTGGGCGACCGAGCAGATGATGACCTGGGAGGGCTACGACGGCCCGAACATGATCCTCGACGACGGCGGCGACGCCACGCTGCTGCTGCACAAGGGTGTCGAGTACGAGCGCGAGGGCAAGGTGCCGGACCCGACCGAGGCCGGCAACGCCGAACTGGCGATCATCCTCGGGCTGCTCCAGCGCACCCTCAAGCAGGACCCGTCGAAGTGGACCCGGATGGCGGCCCACATCAAGGGGGTCACCGAGGAGACCACCACCGGCGTGAAGCGCCTCTACAAGATGTTCTCCGACGGCCAGCTCCTGTTCCCGGCGATCAACGTCAACGACTCGGTGACGAAGTCCAAGTTCGACAACCTGTACGGCTGCCGGCACTCGCTGGTCGACGCGATCAGCCGGGCGACCGACGTGATGCTCGGCGGCAAGGTGGCGGTCGTGTGCGGCTACGGCGACGTCGGCAAGGGGTGCGTCCAGTCGCTGCGCGGGCAGGGCGCCCGGGTCATCGTCACCGAGATCGACCCGATCAACGCCCTGCAGGCCGTGATGGAGGGTCTGCAGGTGGTGCCGATCGAGGAGGTCGTCGACACCGCCGACCTCTTCGTGACCGCCACCGGGAACGCCGACATCATCACGATCGACCACATGCGCCGCATGAAGCACAACGCGATCGTGTGCAACATCGGCCACTTCGACAACGAGATCGACATGGCGGGCCTCGCCCGCTCCGGTGCCGTGCGCGAGGAGCTCAAGCCCGGGACCGACGTGTGGCGCTTCGACGACGGCCACCAGGTCATCGTGCTCGCCGAGGGCCGCCTCGTGAACCTCGGGTGCGCCACCGGTCACCCGAGCTTCGTGATGAGCTGCTCGTTCTCGAACCAGGTCATCGCCCAGATCGAGCTGTTCAACCACCCGGAGCGCTACCCGCTCGGCGTGCACGTGCTGCCCAAGCACCTGGACGAGAAGGTGGCGCGCCTGCACCTCGAGGCGCTCGGCGTTCGGCTCACCCGTCTGAACGACGAGCAGGCCGACTACCTCGGGATCGACCCGTCCGGTCCGTTCAAGCCCGAGCACTACCGCTACTGAGCACCCGAGCGCGCCGGCGGAGCCGGTGTCACACCCCGTCGTCACGATGGGGCCATGACATCGATCCCGATCATCCCGGTCCCGCCCGTCACACCCTCGGCTCGGTCGTCCCTGCTCTCGGGCGGTCTCGGGGTGCGCTGTGCCGGGTGTGACCGGGCCGGTCACGTCATCTGTCCGGCCTGTCGACTGGCTCTGCTCGCCCCGGTGGGTCGGGTCAGCACGGCGGTGGCCATCGGTCCCGACGGCCTGATCGTCGCAGCGCCGTTCACCGGCCGTGCCCGCCGGGTGGTGCACGGCCTCAAGTTCCGCAACCGCCGTGCCGTCACCGCCCACCTCGGGGCCCTGCTCGCCCGTCGTGTCCGGGCCTCCGGACTGCGCCCCGGCATCGACATCACGGCGGTGACCTGGGCCCCGACGTCGCGCGATCGTCGTCGCCGACGCGGCTTCGACCAGGCCGAGGCGGTGGCCCGGGCCGCCGCGCGCGAACTGCGGCTTCCCGCCGTCCGCCTCCTCGAGCGTGCCCCCGGTGTGGGTCCCCAGACTGGAGCCGACAGGTCGGCCCGCCTCGCCGGTCCGGCGTTCGTGTCCCGCCGGAGTCGTCACCGCCACCTGCTCCTCGTCGACGACGTCGTCACGACCGGCGCGACGCTCGCTGCGGCCAGCGGCTCGCTGCGCACGTCGGGTGCCGTTCGGGTCGTGTGCGCCGCCGTCGCCGCCACACCGGCACCGCGACGGCCCTCCCACCACACCGGTGAGAGCCGTCGCCACGGCGGCGTGCCGACGGCAGCCTGAGGTGGGCCGCCGGTAGGCTCCTCGCCGCATGGGAATCCTCGATCGCATCCTCCGCGCCGGTGAGGGAAAGAAGCTCAAGGCCCTCGAGGGGATCGTCCCCGACATCAACGCCCTCGCCGACGACCTGCGACGCCTCGACGACGACGCACTCCGCCATCGCACGGTCGAGTTCCGGGAGCGCCTCGACCGTGGCGAGACCCTCGACGACCTGCTCGTCGAGGCCTTCGCCGTCACCCGCGAGGCGGCCGACCGGGTGCTCGGCCAGCGCCACTACGACGTCCAGTTGATGGGCGGCGCGGCGCTGCACTTCGGTTGGGTCGCCGAGATGAAGACCGGTGAGGGCAAGACGCTCGTGTCGACCCTGCCCGCCTACCTCAACGGGCTCGCCGGTGCCGGTGTCCACCTCGTCACCGTCAACGACTACCTCGCCCGACGTGACGCCGAGTGGATGGGTCAACTGCACCGGTGGCTCGGCCTCACGGTCGGCCTCATCATCCCGGGCTTCAAGAACACGCCGACCGAGAAGCGCGCCTCGTACGGCTGTGACATCACCTACGGCACGAACAACGAGTTCGGCTTCGACTACCTCCGCGACAACATGGCCGGACGACTCGCCGACAAGGTCCAGCGGGGTCACAGCTTCTGCATCGTCGACGAGGTCGACTCGATCCTCATCGACGAGGCTCGCACCCCGCTGATCATCTCGGGTCGCGTCGGCGACGCGGCCAAGCTCTACTACCGCTTCGCGTCGATCGTGCGCACGCTCACCCGTGGCGTCGACTACGACGTCGAGGAGGACAAGCGGGTCGTGATCCCGCTCGAGCCGGGAATCGAGCGCGTCGAGGCGGCGCTCGGCGTCGACAACCTCTACGACGACGTCCAGGCCAACCTCGTCCACCAGTTCACCGTGGCACTCAAGGCCAAGGAGCTGTACCGGCGCGACAAGGACTACATCGTCCAGGGCGGCGAGGTGAAGATCGTCGACGAGTTCACCGGGCGCATCCTCGAGGGTCGACGGTGGTCCGAGGGCATCCACCAGGCCGTCGAGGCCAAGGAGGGGGTGAAGATCAAGGAGGAGAACCAGACCCTCGCCACGATCACCCTCCAGAACTACTTCCGCATGTACGACAAGCTGGCCGGTATGACCGGCACGGCCTCCACCGAGGCGGCCGAACTGATGAACACCTACGGCCTCGGGGTCGTGCCCGTCCCGACCAACCGTCAGGTCCAGCGACTCGACCAGCCCGACCTCATCTTCAAGGGTGAGATCGGCAAGTTCACGGCCGTCATCGACGACATCGTCGAGCGTCATGCCACCGGTCAGCCGATCCTCGTCGGCACGGTCAGCGTCGAGAAGAGCGAGTTGCTGTCGCGGCTGATGCGCGAACGCGGCATCCCGCACGAGGTCCTCAACGCCAAGCAGCACACCCGTGAGGCCGAGATCGTCGCCCAGGCCGGGCGCCTCGGCGCGATCACCGTCGCCACCAACATGGCTGGCCGTGGTGTCGACATCCTCCTCGGCGGCAACCCGGAGCTGCTCGCCCGGCGCGAGGTCGTCAAGGAGGGCTTCGACGAGGCGCTCCTCGTCGACGACTTCGCGCTCCCGCGTCCGCTGGCCGAGATGCCCGACGAGTTCCGTGAACAGCGGACCGCGGCGCTCGCCCGCTACGACCAGCACCTGGCTCGCTTCCGGGCCGAGTGCTCGGCCGAGGGGGCGACGGTGCGCGAACTCGGCGGGCTGTACGTGATCGGGTCCGAGCGTCACGACAGTCGCCGCATCGACAACCAGCTCCGTGGCCGCTCCGGCCGGCAGGGCGACCCGGGGGAGAGCCGCTTCTACCTGAGCCTCGACGACGAGCTCATGCGCCTGTTCGCCACCGGTGCGCTGCAGTGGGCGATGGGGCGCTTCGAGGAGGACGAGGCGATCGAGGCGAAGATGGTCACCAAGGCCATCGAGCGGGCCCAGACCACGGTCGAGCAGAAGAACGCCGAGATCCGCAAGAACGTCCTCAAGTACGACGAGGTCATGAACGAGCAGCGCAAGGTGATCTACCAGCGCCGCGACCAGATCCTCGAGGGTGCCGACCTGCGGACGGCGGCCGCCGACGCGCTCGCCGAGGCCGTCGCCGACCTCGTCGACGCGAACTGCGCATCGATCGCGACCGACGAGTGGGATGTCGACGGCCTGCTCAAGGAGGTTGCCCTGCTGTGGCCGACGACCCTGACCGCCGATGAGGTGCTCAGCCTCGACGACGCCCCGTCCGTGCGCGAGACGCTGGTGGCCGAGGCCCTCGGACACTACGAGCAGCGTGAGGTGGAGCTCGGCGAGGACGTGATGCGTCAGGTCGAACGCCAGGTGATGCTGCGGATCATCGACCAGCGCTGGCGGGAGCACCTCGAGGAGATGGACTACCTCCAGGAGGGCATCAACCTCCGGGCGATGGGGCAGAAGGATCCGCTCACCGAGTGGCAGCGCGAGGGCTTCCAGTTGTTCGGCTCGATGATGTCGGGAATCGCCCGTGACTTCGTCCGCTACGTGATGCACGTGCAGGTGACCCAGCCCGATCAGCCGCAGCTGACACCGCAGGTCTTCAACATGCGTCAGACCTCCAGCGACGACGTCGAGGCGTCCGGCTTCGACACGGCTCGCGCCGCCGCGGTCGCCGAGGCCCAGGGCGCCCCCGCGCCCGTCCAGCCCGCTGCGACGTCCAAGCCGACCACCGTGGTCAAGGACGCCTTCGAGAAGACCCCGCGCAACGCCCCCTGCCCGTGCGGATCGGGCAAGAAGTTCAAGACCTGCCACGGCGCGGCCTGAGCGGAGCCGTCATGCGTGACTTCACCGATGACCTGCGCGATGTCGCTCGCCGCCTCGGGGAGGCGTCCGGCTACCTCAAGGTCGCCGAGGGCCGCGATCGCCTGGTCGAGCTCGAGGCCGAGATCGGCCGGCCCGACCTGTGGGACGACGCCGAGCGCGCCAAGCAGGTCAACGCCGAGTACGCCGCCGTGAAGGACGATGTCGACACCTTCGACCGGCTGAGCGCGGCGCTCTCCGATGCCGAGGTGCTGCACGAGTTGGCCCGCGAGGTCGACGACGAGAGCCAGGAACCCGAGATCGAGCAGTCGATCTCCGACATCGCGGCCCAGCTCGACCAGCTCGAGCTGCGCAGCCTGTTCATCGGCGAGCACGACGATGCGGCCTGCATCGTCCAGATCAACGCCAAGGACGGTGGGGTCGACGCCCAGGACTTCGCCGAGATGCTGCTGCGGATGTACGCCAAGTGGGCGGAGCGTCGGGGCTTCTCCATCGAGCTGAACTACGAGTCCGAAGGGGCCGAGGCCGGGATCAACTCGGCCGAGTTCACGATCACCGGTCGCTACGCCTACGGGCTGATGACGGCCGAACGCGGCACCCATCGGCTCGTCCGCATCAGTCCGTTCGACAACCAGGGCCGGCGCCAGACGAGCTTCGCCGCCGTGCAGGTGTGGCCGGTCATGGACGCCCCCGACGTCGAGCTCGACGAGTCCGACATCCGGATGGAGGTCTTCCGAGCGTCGGGTGCCGGCGGTCAGCACGTCAACAAGACGTCGTCGGCCGTTCGCCTGATCCATGAGCCGACGGGCCTGGTCGCATCCTCCCAGGAGGAGCGCAGCCAGCTCCAGAACCGCGAGAAGGCGATGAACCGCCTGCGGGCGATGCTGGCCGCCAAGGTCGAGGAGGAGCGGCAGGCCGAGATGGACGCCATCGGCGGCAAACAGGCCCAGGTCGGGTGGGGCAGCCAGATCCGGTCCTACGTCATGCAGCCGTACCAGATGGTGAAGGACCTGCGCACCGAGGTCGAGTCGGGCAACGTGTCCGCGGTGTTCGACGGCGACCTGGACGAGTTCATGGAGGGTTTCCTCCGCTGGCGCCGTTCGGCCCGCGACGAGAGCTGAACCCCTGATCCGATGCCCACGGCCCCCGGCACTACCCTCGGCTGCGCATGATCCGACTCGAGAACGTCACCAAGAGCTACTCCGACGAGGTGATCGCACTCCGTGACGCCAGCTTCGAGGTCGCGAAGGGCGAGTTCGTGTTCCTCGTCGGGCCATCCGGGTCGGGCAAGTCCACCCTCCTGCGCCTCATCAACCGTCAGGAGCGTCCCGAGCTCGGCGCCGTGTGGGTGGCCGGGCGCGACATCGTCGACATGCCGGCGGCCCGGGTCCCGATGCTGCGGCGCAACATCGGCAACGTCTTCCAGGACTACAAGCTCCTGACGAACAAGACCGTCTTCGAGAACGTGGCCTTCGCCCTCGAGGTCATCGGTCGACCCAAGCACGTCATCCGCCAGCAGGTCCCGGCGGTCATCGACCTCGTCGGTCTGGCCGGCAAGGAGGACCGCTTCCCCCACCAGCTGTCGGGTGGTGAGCAGCAGCGCGTCTCGATCGCCCGGGCGTTCGTCAACCGGCCGTTGATCCTCGTCGCCGACGAGCCGACCGGGAACCTCGACCCGGCGACCGGCGAGGGCATCATGCGTCTGCTCGATCGCATCAACGCGACGGGCACGACCGTGGTGATGGCCACCCACGACCAACGCATCGTCGACTCGATGCGCAAGCGGGTGATCCAGCTCGACCGTGGCGTGATCGTGCGCGACCAGGCACGCGGGGTGTACCAGTGATCTCCCGCCTCGGCTACGTCCTGCGCGAGACGTGGGCGAGCATGCAGCGCAATGTGACGCTGACCGTCGCCGCCATCATCACGTCGGCGGTGTCCCTGCTGATCTTCGGCCTCACGCTCGTCATCCAGCACGGCTTCGACAACCTCCTCGCCCAGTGGGAGGGCGGTGTCGAGATGATCGTGTACGTGAACGCCGGCATCGGTGACGAGCAGCGCCTCGTCGTCGAGGAGGCGCTCGCCCAGCAGCAGGGGATCACGGTCGAGGCGTGGCGCTACTGCGACGTGGCGTGCTCCCTCGCCGATGCCGACCGGTTGTTCGCCGGTGACCCGGTGACCAGGGCCCAGCTCACCGAGGCCAACATCCCGACCCAGTACAAGGTGGTGCCGGTCGACGCGACCGAGGTCGACATCCTGCGCGGTCTGCGTGACCGCTACCTCGAGCTGCCGAACGTGTACTCAGTGCAGCTCGCCGAGGAGCAGCTCGACCTGATCGCCAAGCTGCAGGGCTTCGTGTCGACGTACACGACAGGGCTGTGGATCGCCCTGATGGTCGCCGCCTCGCTGCTGATCTGGAACACGATCCGCACCGCGATGTTCGCCCGCCGGCGCGAGATCGAGGTGATGAAGCTCGTCGGTGCCACCGACTGGTTCATCCGGGTGCCGTTCATGTTGGAGGGGTTGATCCACGGTGTGGCCGGCGGGGCCGTCGCGTCATTGGCGATGTTCTTCATCAATGACCGCTGGACCGCCGGTGTGCAGTCGTTCCCGGTGAACTCGGGCATGACCGCGCTCGTCGTCGTCGACGGGTACCAGTGGCAGGTCGCGCTCGTGCTGATCGGGTTCGGGGCGCTGATCGGCACGATCGGGTCGGGCACGGCGGCGTCGCGCTTCCTCGACGTCTGAACCGGGCGCCAGCGGCCCGCTTCTTCGAGCCGTCGGCGCGCCGGGCAGGATTGGATGATGCCCTCCCCGGAGAACCTCGCCCCCGACACCTACGAGCACATCTCGCTCGAGATCGCCGACGGGATCGCCACGATCTGGCTCGATCGGCCCGACAAGATGAATGCCTTCACCGAGCGGATGCGCTACGAGATCATCGACGCCCTCGACCGCACCGATGCCGACGACGCGGTGCGGGCCGTGATCTTCACCGGCCGCGGCCGTGCCTACTGCGCCGGCGCCGACCTGTCGTCGGGCGAGGCGACGTTCTCCAAGGGCGGGTCCGACATCATGGGGGCCAACGGTGTCCCGCGTGACGGCGGCGGAACGGTGTCGCTGCGCATCTTCGACTCGCTCAAACCGGTCATCGGGGCCATCAACGGTCCGGCCGTCGGGGTCGGGGTGACGATGACCTTGCCCATGGACGT
>JBEAPU010000026.1:0-7170 GCA_041164245.1 Actinomycetota bacterium
ACGGTCCACGATCTCGGGCGATCCGGGGCGGGGGCCCGTGAGGGATCCTCGAGCCTACCGGGGCCGGTATCGTCCGAATCGTCCGAGCCCCGGCACGACACCACTGACGCCCCCATGACAACTCCCCCCGCCGAACCCGCCTTCCTCGCCGCCGCTCGGGGCCGTCCGGCAGCGCACACCCCGGTGTGGTTCATGCGCCAGGCCGGGCGGAGCCTGCCCGAGTACCGGGCGGTGCGCGGTCCCGGATCGATCCTCGATGCCATCGCCCGACCCGAGGTGGCGGCCGAGATCACACTGCAACCGGTCCGCCGGTACGGGGTCGACGCCGCCGTGCTCTACAGCGACATCGTCGTGCCGGTCCACGCCGTCGGTTTCGGTATCGACGTCGCCCCGGGGACGGGCCCCGTCGCCGAGCAGCCGTTCCGAACCACCGCCGACCTCGATCGCCTCAGGCCGCTCGAGGCCGGGGACGTCGTCCACGTCACCGACACCGTCGACATCCTCGTGCGCGAACTCCCGGTGCCACTGCTCGCCTTCGCCGGGGCCCCCTTCACCGTCGGCAGCTACCTGATCGAGGGGGCGCCCAGCCGGACCTACCGGCACACCAAGGCGATGATGCACACCGACGAGGCGCTCTGGAACGCTCTCATGGGCCGACTTGCCGACTCGGCCGTCGAGTTCGTCTCGGCCCAGATCGCCCACGGCGCCCGGGCCTTCCAGCTCTTCGACTCGTGGGCCGGCGCCCTGTCCGAGCGGGACTACCGCCGCTTCGTCCTCCCCCACTCGACCCGGGTGTTCGCCGAGCTCGCCGAACGGCACCCCGGGGTCCCCGGCATCCACTTCGGCATCGGCTGCGATCATCTCCTCGAGGCGATGCTCGAGGCCGGGCCACAGGTCATCGGCCTCGACTGGCGCACCACGATCACGGCCGCGCGACGGCGAATGGGCGACGACCTCGTCGTCCAGGGCAACCTCGACCCGGCGCTCGTGCTCGCCGGCGTCGGACCGGCGCTCGCCGGGACCGACGCCGTTCTGGCCGACAACGCCGCTCACCCCGGCCACATCTTCAACCTCGGCCACGGTGTGCAGCCCGACTCCGATCCCGAGGTGCTCGCCGCCGTCGTCGACCGGGTGCATTCGGCCACGTCACGCCCGGCGGGCTCGACCCGACCCGGCCCCGACACCGATGGGACGATGACGACATGACCTCCCCCGAGTCCCGCACCGCCGTCCTGCTCATGGCCTACGGCACCCCCCGGCACCCCGATCAGATCGAGGAGTACTACACCGACATCCGCCGTGGTCGTCCGCCCACGCCGGAACTCCTCGCCGAACTGGTCGCCCGCTACGAGGCGATCGGGGGCATCTCGCCGCTGGCCGAGCTCACCGAGGCCCAGCGCGACGGGTTGCAGGCCGCCCTCGACGACACCCACCCGGGGCGCTTCGAGGTGGTGCTCGGACTGAAGCACGCGGCCCCGATGATCGAGGCCGCCGTGGACGAGCTCGCCGCCCGCGGCTTCCGCCGGGTCATCGGTCTCGTGCTCGCCCCGCACTACTCCTCGTACTCGATCGGGCAGTACATGGGCCGGGCCCGGACCGCCGCCGAACCGCACGGGATCGAGGTCGCCGGGGTCGAGTCGTGGGCCACCGAGGGGGCCTACGTCGACTTCCTCGTCGACGACCTGCGGACCCGGCTGGCCCGCATGCCGGACGGGAGCCACGTGTTCTTCACCGCACACTCCCTGCCGACCCGGATCATCGACGGCGGGGACCCGTACCCGAACGAGCTGCGGTCGACCGCCGAGGCCGTGGCCGTCAGGCTCGGCCTCGAGGAGGGCCGCGACTTCTCGATCGCCTGGCAGAGCGCCGGTCGCACCCCGGAGCCATGGCTCGGCCCCGACGTCCTCGAGGTGATCGAGCGCGTCGCCGACGAGGGGTCGGCTCCCGGCGTGATCGTCAGCGCGGTCGGCTTCGTCGCCGACCACCTCGAGGTGCTCTACGACCTCGACATCGAGGCGGCGGCCGCGGCGGGCGCACGCGGGCTGGCCTTCGACCGGACGGCGAGCGTCAACGCCGAGCCGTCCGTCCTCACCGCCCTCGCTCGCCGGGTGGCCGAACTCGACCGGGACTGAGGGATGACCGGGACCGGGCCATGACCCCCGCCGGCCCTCGGGTCGCCGTCGTCGGTGGCGGCATCACCGGTGTCGCGGCGGCGCGGGCACTCGTCGGGCACGGTTGTGCGGTCCACCTGATCGAGGCCGACGACCGGCCGGGAGGCTGCATCCGCACGAGCCCGTTCGGGGGACTGCCCGCCGTCGACGAGGGGCCCGACGCCTTCCTCCTTCGCGCACCGGGCGCGATCGGGCTCGCCCGGGCGGTCGGTCTGGCCGACCATCTCGTCCACCCGGAGTCTGTCGGCGCCGCGGTCTGGCACCGCCGACTGCGGCCGATACCCGACGGCATCGTGCTCGGGGTCCCGTCGTCGCTCGGTGCCGTCGCCCGCTCGGGGCTGCTGTCGCCGGCCGGGATGCTGCGCGCCGGCCTCGACCTGGTCCGCCCGTCCACCCCCGTCGACCACGACTCGATCGGCACGTGGGTGCGCGCCCGATTCGGCCGGGAGGTCCACGACCGGCTGGTCGACGCCCTCGTCGGCAGCATCTACGGCGCGGACACCGACGCCTTCAGCCTCGCCGCCGTGCCCCAGTTGGCCTCCCTCGCCGCCGGAGGGCGCAGCGCCCTGTTGACGGCGCACCGCACCGCGTCGGCGACGCAGCCCGAACCCGGGCAGGGGCGGCCGGCGGTCTTCGCCACCCCGGCGACGGGCATGGCCACCCTCGTCGATCGCACCCTCGCCGGCCTCGGCGACGCTCCGGAGGGGTCCTTCTCCCTCTCGACCGGCAGCGCCGTCAGCCGGATCGAACCCGACGGCAGTCGCTGGCGGGTCGATGACGACGTGGTCGACGCCGTGCTCCTCGCCACACCGGCGCGGGTCGCAGCCGGCCTGCTCACGACCGCGGCCCCCGAAGCCGCCGCCGGTCTGGCGACGATCGGGGCCGCCGGGGTCGTCATGGTCACCCTCGCCGTCCCCGGCGCCGAGTGGCCGGACGCGGCCCACGGCCGCAGTGGCTACCTGGTGCCCAAATCGGTGCAGCGGACGGTCACCGCAGTCTCGTTCGGCTCCCAGAAGTGGGCTCATTGGGCCCCGGTCGACGGTTCGGTGATCCTGCGCGTCTCGCTCGGCCGGGACGGCCTGGACGTCATGGGCCTCGACGACGACGCGATCATCGCCGCGGTCACCGACGAGGTCGGTCACCACCTCGGTGTCGATCTGCGCCCCAGTCGGTGGCGCATCACGCGCTGGCCGGCCTCCTTCGCCCAGTACCGCCCGCACCACCACCGGCTCGTCGCCGGGATCGATGCGGCCCTGCCACCGGGCATCGCCCTCGCCGGTGCCTCGTACCGGGGGATCGGGATACCGGCCTGCGTGACCGATGCCGAGCGGGCGGCCGGAGTGCTCGTCGCCCGTCTCGGGCGCTCGCCCGATGGCACAATGGACGGGTCATGAGTTCCCGCCGACCACTCCGTGTGCTGGCCCTCGCCCTCGGTCTCCCGATGGTCGTCGCGTGCGCCGGAGGCACCGCCGCCGTGGTCGACACCCCGACCGTGACCACGCTGCCGGCGACGACCACCACGACCTCGACCACCACCACCACGACGACCACCACCACGACCTCGACCACGACGTCCACCACGACCACCACCCTGCCGACACCGATCGCACCGCCGCAGGACGCCAGGGCGGCCGAACCGGTCGTGGAACTCGGCACGATCTCCATTCCCCGGATCGATGTCGAGATGACCATGTACGAGGGGATCCGCCTCTCCACCCTCGACCTCGGTCCCGGGCACTGGCCGGGAACCGCCATGCCCGGCCGGGCCGGCAACGTCGTCGTGGCCGGTCACCGGACGTCGGGCCACAGGGTGTTCCGCAACATCGATCAACTCGAACCCGGGGACGAGATCGTCTTCGAGGACGCCGCCGGCCGTCACGTGTACGTCGTGACCCGCTCGGAGATCGTGCCCCCGACCGCACTGTGGATCGTCGATCAGACGCCGACGCCGACGGCGACCCTGTTCGCCTGCCACCCGCCCGGCTCGACGGCGGAGCGCATCGTGGTCTTCGCCGACCTCGTCGAATGAGCGGCCGACGGTGGCGGTGGCTGGCCGCACCGCTCGGCGGGCTGACCGTCGCCGCATCGCTCCCACCGTGGGGCTTCTGGCCGCTCACGGTGCTCGGCATCGCCGTGTTCACCCTCGCACCGGCTGGGGATCGCCGTCAGCGAGCCCTCTCGTCGGCCCTGTTCGCGTCCTGCTGGCTGGCGCCGACGACCGCGTGGATGGTGTTCCTCACCGTCCCCGGGCACGTCGCCGCCGTGGTCGTGTTCACGGCGTTCCATGCGCTGGCCGGCGCACTCGCCCCACCCGGCACCATGGCCGGCCTCGGTCGGGCGGGGGCGCACACTCTCGCCGAGGCTCTCCGGATCACCGTGCCCTTCGGCGGGGTGCCGCTGGCCTCACTCGGCATCGCCCAGGCCGGCGGGCCGCTGCTCCCCGTGGCCCGCCTCGGTGGGGTGGTGGCGATCACGCTCGTCGTGTTCCTGCTCGGATTCCATCTCCCGGCGCTGCTGCGAGCCGCCGTCGAGCGACGGCGGCCCCCGGCGGCGGTCCTCGCCCCGCTGCTCGTCGGACTCGCCGTCATCGTCGGCGCGCTCCCGGCGCCGTCGGGGCACGACATCGCCGGCGGCGAGGTCCGCGTCGCCGCCATCCAGGGCGGCGGACGCCAGGGGACCTCCGCGCTCGAGGTGCCGTCGCGGCAGGTGACCGAGGCCCATCTCGCCGCCACCCGCACCATCGAGCCACACGAGGACCTCGACCTCGTCGTGTGGCCGGAGAACGCCATCGATGTCGACGGCGTGCCGTTCGCCGACAGCGCCGTCGCCGCCGAGATCGCCGATGAGGCGCTGCGGCTCGGGGTCCCCTTCTCCGTCGGCGTCACCGAGGACGCAGCCCTCGTCTACCGCGACCTCGATGCGGGATTCGTCAACTCCCAGTACTCGATGTCGTCCGACGGCGAGGTGGTCGACCGGTACGTCAAGGTCGTCCGGGTCCCCTATGGCGAGTACGTGCCACTCCGCTCGGCACTCGAGGCGCTCGGAGCGCCGGTGGGTCAGATCCCGCGCGACGCCGTCGCGGGACGCGGTCCGGCCGTGATCGAAGTGCCCGAGGTCGGACGTCTCGCCGTCGCCATCTCGTGGGAGGTGTTCTTCGGGCGCCGCAGCCGCGACGGTGTCGGCTCCGGCGGTGAGGTCCTCATCAACCCCACGAACGGGGCGAGCTACACCTGGACGATCCTGCAGACCCAGCAGATCGCATCGAGCCGGCTGCGCGCCGTCGAGACCGGGCGCTGGGTGGTGCAGGTCGCGCCGACGGGCTTCAGCGCGTTCGTCTCGCCCGACGGGGCGGTGCTCGACCGGACCGACGTCGGCGAGCGTGCCGTGATCACCCGCGAGGTCACACGACGCACGGGACGGACCGTCTACCAGCGCATCGGCGACGCACCGTGGGCCGTGGCAGCCGGCGTGGCGGTGGCGCTCGCCGCGCTCAGCAGTCGACGATCACCGTCACCGGCCCGTCGTTGACGATCTCGAGCACCATGTCGGTCCGGAACCGTCCCGTCGCGACCGGGACACCGAGGTCTGACAGCGCGTCGACGACGGCGGCCACCAGTGGCTCGGCGACCTCGGGACGGGCCGCTGCGCTCCACCCGGGTCGGCGCCCGCGCGACGTGTCGCCGTAGAGCGTGAACTGCGAGACGATCAGGGCCGCACCCCCGGTGTCGAGCAACGATCGGTTCATGACGCCCGCGTCGTCGTCGAGGACGCGCAGGTGGGCGATCCGGACCGCGAGCCGACGGGCTGTGTCGGGCGTGTCGTCGTGGGTCACACCGACGAGCACGCACAATCCGGGGCCGATCTCACCGACCCGATCGGTCACACCAGCGACGGTCGAGTCGACGGTCGCCCGACGCACCCTCTGCACGACCGCACGCACGGGACCAGCCTGCCATCTCCACGACCCGCGGGGACTGAATGGCATACGATTCGTCGGCGATCCGACGGAAGTGCGAGATCCGACCGGGCCATGGCTCTGGACCCCGAGGACGGGGACGGGACATGACCGCACACGACGATGACGAACGACGACGACGCAGCGATTCCGGCCCCGACGGGGTCGGGCACCGAGGACGCCCGGCTGGTCGCGGCGTACCTCGGGGGCGACCGATCGGCCCTCGGGGTGATCTACGACCGGCACGGGGGCTCACTGTTCGACACGGCGGCGGCGATGACCGGCAACCGGGACGACGCGGCCGACATGGTCCAGGACGTGTTCGTGCTGGCAGCCGAGCGATTGGGGCAGTTGCGCGACCCCTCCCGGTTGCGGCCCTGGCTGTTCGCGATCCTGCGCAACGAGGTGTACCGGCGGTCGCGCCGTCGTTCACGATCGGTGGTCACCGACTTCTCTGCGCCGGAGCGTGAGGTCATGATGCCGTCCTCCCCCGCCGAGAGCGAGCAGGTCGACGACGAGATCGACGCGGCCGAGCTCGCCGAGCTCGTGCGAGGGGCCGCCCGCGGTCTCGACGCCCGCGATCAGCTCGTCCTCGAGTTGAGTGTCCGCCAGGGGCTCACCGGCGCCGACCTCGCCGATGCGCTCGGGGTGTCGGCGCAGCAGGGATACGGCCTGGTGCACCGCATGCGCGAACGGACCGAGCGCAGCCTCGGTGCGTACTGCGTCGCCCGCCGCGGCAGCCGAGACTGTGCCGAACTCGCCGGGATCCTCACGGGGTGGGACGGCGAGTTCACCGTGCTGTTGCGCAAGCGGGTCGCCCGCCACATCGAGGAGTGCTCCACCTGCGAGCGCACGCGGCGCAAGGTGCTGCCGCTCGCGCTCGTCGGGTCCGCCCCGGCCTTCGCCGCTCCGATCGGCCTGCGCGACCGGATCATGGAGCAGGTGCTCGCCATGTCGAGCGGCCAGGCGCCCGGTGGCGATGCAGCGGGCGTCGACCCGTCGAACGGCTTCCCCGTCCTCGAGGGGGTGGCGACAGCCGGCAAG
>JBEAPU010000027.1:0-3147 GCA_041164245.1 Actinomycetota bacterium
TGCTCGCCGGGCTCGACGTGCTGGTGACGGCCCACGGCAACAGCCTGCGAGCCCTGCTCATGCACCTCGAGGCGGTGTCGGCCGACGACATCGCAGAGGTGAACATCCCGACCGGTGTGCCGCGGCGCTACGCCTTCGACGACGTGCTCGGAGTGCGGTCGGCCGAGTACCTCGGCGACCCGGAGGTGATCGCCGCCGCGATCGCCCATGTCGCCGGTCAGGCGACCGGTCGGCACTGACCGGCCGACCGACGCCGGCTGGCCGCAGCGTCGGTACGGACTCGTCCGAGCGCTCGTGAATTCGTGACTACGATCACGGCCATGGGGAACGAGAGGGATCGCCTGGCTCATCTGGGGACGGTGCCGTTGTTCTCGGCCTGCACCCGCAAGGAGTTGCAGAGCATCGCCCGTGCTGGCACCGACGTGACGATGACCTCGGGCACGGTGATCATCGACCAGGGTCAGACCGGTCGCGAGGCGTTCGTGGTCATGGCCGGGCAGGTGACCGTGAAGCGCAACGGTCGCACGGTGACCAGCCTCGGTCCGGGGGCGATCGTCGGCGAGTTGAGCCTGCTCGACCACG
Organism: Actinomycetota bacterium; assembly: GCA_041164245.1. Taxonomy (GTDB): domain Bacteria; phylum Actinomycetota; class Acidimicrobiia; order Acidimicrobiales; family Ilumatobacteraceae; genus Casp-actino5. The sequence continues at coordinate 583 of JBEAPU010000027.1, forward strand.
GTCCGCGCACGGCGACGGTCACGTGTGACACCGACTGCGAGTTGTTCGTGATCGACCAGCGCCACTTCTCGGGGGTGCTCGACGAGGTGCCGGCCATCGCCCACAAGGTCATGGCCCATCTGGCCGGTCTGGTGCGCGACCTCGACCGCCAGTACTTCGGCTGACCTGCCGGGACGGGCCGCCATCGGCCCGTGTTCGGGACCTGACCATCGGCATGTCCGGCCCCAGCAACTAGCGTGGGAACGTCATGGCTACGCAGACCGACTCCACGACCGACGCCGCCACCGATCGCCGGTTCCGTCCGCACCAACTCTCTCTCGCCCTCGGCATCGGTATGGGCGCGTTCATCCTCGTGTCGGGTGTCCTGCCTCAGCTGACGAAGTGGAAGAACGACAACGAGGTGCACCGCACGGTCTTCGCGAACATCCCCGGGCCGTTGCAGATCGCGTTCTACACCGTGATCCCGGCGATGGTCGTGTGGGGTGCCTTCCGGTTCGCCGACCGCATGAAGAACTGGGAGCGGGGGGCGATCGCCAAGCGCCGCACCACGACGAAGAACGCCAAGCGCCGCGCCGCCGACTTCCGGGCCGGGGTCTACATGCGCACGCTGCTGCGCGACTCGGCGGCCGGCCTGATGCACTCGATGATCTACTTCGGCTTCCTCGTGCTGATGGGCGTGACGACGGTCCTCGAGATCGATCACCAGATGCCCGAGGGCCTGAAGTTCCTGCACGGCACCACGTACAAGGCGTACGCCTTCGTCGGTGACCTCGCCGGACTCGTGTTCACCGTCGGCGTGGTCTGGGCGATCGTGCGTCGCTACATCCAGCGTCCGTACCGGATCCGGATCAAGACCAAGCCGGAGCACGCCGTCATCCTCGGCACGTTCCTCGCCATCGGTGTCACGGGCTTCCTCGCCGAGGGTTTCCGGATCGCCGTCGAGGGCATGCCGGACTACGAGAAGTGGTCGTTCATCGGCTATCCGATGGCCACCTGGTTCGACGGCTTGTCAGCCGGGGCGATCAGCACCTGGCATCAGTGGATGTGGATCGCCCACGTCGTGAGCTTCATCGTGTTCCTGGCGATCCTGCCGGTGACGATGCTGCGTCACGTGTTCACGTCGCCGCTGAACATGTACCTGCGCGACAAGGATCGCCCGAAGGGCGCGATGAAGCCGATGCCGAACCTGATGGAGACGAGCCTCGAGAGCTTCGGTGCCTCCGTCGTCGAGGACTTCACCTGGAAGCAGCTGCTCGACACCGACGCCTGCACCATGTGCGGACGGTGCACGAGCGTGTGCCCGGCGCACGCCACCGGCAAGCCGCTCGACCCGCGCGAGATCGTGCTCAAGACCGGTGAGGTCATGGCCGCCACCGGCAACCCGAAGGTGTCGCCGCCGCTCGGCACGGATTCCGAGATCACGATCGGGGCGAACAGCCTGTTCGAGCGCATCACGGCCGAGGAGATCTGGTCATGCACGTCGTGCAAGGCCTGTGACGAGATCTGCCCGGTCAACATCGAGATCCTCGACAAGATCCTCGACATGCGGCGCTACCTGTCGCTGATGGAGTCGAACTTCCCGGCCGAGTTGGGCAACGCCTACCGGGCCATGGAGAACCAGGGCAACCCGTGGGGCATGAACCAGGGTGAGCGGGCCGATTGGGCCGACGGCATCGACGGTGTGACCGTGGTCGACCCGGGTGAGCCGATCACGGCCGAGTACCTCTACTGGGTGGGCTGCGCCGGTTCGTTCGACGACAAGAACAAGAAGGTCACCCAGTCAATGGCCAAACTGCTCCGCCGGGCCGGCATCGACGTGGCGATCCTCGGTCCGAGCGAGATGTGCACCGGTGACTCGGCGCGGCGTTCGGGCAACGAGTACCTGTTCCAGATGTTGGCGATGCCGAACATCGAGATGTTGGACGGCATGGGCGTGAAGAAGATCATCACCCAGTGCCCGCACTGCTTCAACACGCTGCTGAACGAGTACCCGCAACTCGGCGGCAACTACGAGGTGGTGCACCACACGCAGCTCCTCGAGCAGCTGATCGCCGATGGACGGCTCGACGTGTCGCAGGCGACCCTCGAGGAGCGCATCACGTACCACGACTCGTGCTACCTGGGCCGCCACAACGACGTGTACCTCGCGCCGCGCAAGGTGGTCGGCTCGATCAAGGGCATCGAGATCGTCGAGATGCCGCGCAACGGCACGAAGGGCATGTGCTGCGGTGCCGGTGGTGCCCGCATGTGGATGGAGGAGTCGATTGGCACGAAGGTCAACGACGAGCGGGCCCGTGAGGCCCTCTCGACCGGTGCGACCCGGATCGCGACGGCGTGTCCGTTCTGCTACATCATGATGGACGACGGAGCGAAGGCCGCCGGCGCCGACGAGGACACCGTGAAGGTGGCCGACCTGGCGATCCACCTTCTCGACGCGATCGAGAACGGCGAGCGGCGCATGGACTCTCCGGACGCCCCGCTCAACGTGCCGGTCTCCACCGACTGACACCCGCCTCCTCGCCATGTAGGAAGATGACATGGCCGGGGAAGTGGTCTACGGTTCAC
>JBEAPU010000028.1:0-2609 GCA_041164245.1 Actinomycetota bacterium
GGCCTGACCGAGAGCCAGGCAACCGAGCTGCTGCGGGCCGCGGAGCTCACGTGGGACGTGCTGACCCGGAACCTCGACGACCCGGACGACCCGAACGGCGGACTCGTCGTCGAACAGAGCGCCACCGCCGGCGACGAGATCGACAAGGGCACTGAGATCGTGTTCGTCGTCGGCATCGCGCCCGAACCGACCACCACCACGTCGACCACCACCACGACGTCGACGACCACCACGACGGTCGCACCGTCGACCACGGCCGCCGCGACCAGCAGCACCTCCACACCCTGACGCCGCTCACGTCACCGGGCCCGGCCCGGCCGAACGTGCACGATGTGACGCACATGGCGCCTCACAATGTGCAGGGATGACGGCGGTCAGGAGCAGCGGGTGAGGAAGTTGCGCAGCAGGTCGTGGCCGGCCGCGGTCAGGATCGACTCCGGGTGGAATTGCACACCCTCGACATCGACCTCACGGTGTCGCACACCCATGATCATCCCGTCGGCCGTCGTGGCCGTCACCTCGAGCACGTCGGGCACGGTCGCCGGGTCGAGCACCAACGAGTGGTAGCGCGTCGCCGTCAACGGCGACTCCAAGCCGGCGAACACACCGACCCCGGCGTGCACGATCTCCGACGTCTTGCCGTGCATCAACTCCGGCGCCGACACCACGTCGGCGCCATACACATGGCCGATCGCCTGATGCCCGAGACACACCCCGAACACGGGGACACCCCGCGCCGCGAACGCACCGATCGCATCGCAGATGATCCCGGCATCCTCCGGACGGCCCGGACCGGGGGAGAGCAGCACACCGTCGACCCCCATCGCCAGTGCCTCGTCGACCGTGATCGCATCGTTGCGCACGACCACCGGCTCGGCCCCCAGCTCACCGAGGTACTGCACGATGTTGTAGACGAAGCTGTCGTACGAATCGATCACCAGCACCCGGGCCACACCACAGCCTGCCGTGCCCCGACCGCCATCACACCCGACCGCCGTACAGGACGCCCCGCCGAACCGCCTAGACTCGCCACCCGTGGCTCCTCCGAAGCGCAAGACCGGTGGCCGTGTCACCCCCAAGGGTGGCACCGGCGCGGACAGCTCGACAGCGGGCGCATCGACCGGTCCGGCCGCGTCACGCCGCTACACCCCGCCGGTGCCGGAGGCGGCCAAGGTCAGCCCGCAGTGGGTGCCGGTGCTGATGCTGGCGCTGCTGATCCTCGGCGTGGTCGTGATCATGCTGCGCAACCTGGTGTTCTCCGGCAACAACTGGTTGCTGCTCGTGGGCCTCGGCTCGGTGCTCGGCGGCCTCTACACCGCCACCAAGTGGCGTTAGCCAGCCCGACGACCGCACTCCCGGACGCCCCGCATCGCTTCTCCACAGGAACGTGTGGTTGTCCACACCCGTCCGTCTGGATGGAAGTTTCCTACGCCCAGTTGTCCACAGGGTGGGGACAGTTGTGCACACCGCTGACCGACCGGTCGGAGCCGCTCACTCGTAGAGCGGCGCCACCACGGTCATGTCCTCCAGGCAGTGCCGGGGCGGCGGCGGATCCTCATCGGGGGCGAGAGTCAACTTCAACTCCACCCCACAGACCCCGCATCGATACCTGACGTTCACCCGACGCATCTCACCGGCCGGCGGAGGCGGTGGCAACGGTGTCGTGAACGCCCGCAACATGCCGATGCCGGCCTTCCACAACACCACCATCATCAACAGGCCGATCCCGACCCAGACGACCGTGCCGAAGTCCATCGCCGAACCCTACAACCCGCCGGCCCCGGTTGTCCCCAGCACCTGTGGACAACCGAAACGTCCGGAAACGGGCCGTTCCCAGGGGCCCCGGCTCAGCCGAGCCGCTCGATGATCGTGGCGTTCGCCATGCCGCCACCCTCGCACATCGTCTGCAGACCGAAGCGGCCGCCCGTGCGCTCCAACTCGTTCAGCAACGTCGTCATCAACCGAGCGCCGGACGCACCCAGCGGGTGACCGAGAGCGATCGCCCCACCGTTCGGGTTCACCTTGTCCATGTCGGGATGGAACTCCTTCTCCCACGCCAACACCACCGACGCGAACGCCTCGTTGATCTCGACCAGGTCGATGTCGTCGAGCGACATCCCCGCCCGCTCCAACACCTTCGCCGTCGCCGGGATCGGGGCCGTCAACATCAACCGCGGATCGGCACCCGCCAAGGCGAACTGCACGAACCGGGCCCGCGGTGTCAGACCGAGCTGCGCAGCGCGCTCCTCGCTCATGATCAACAACGCCGACGCGCCGTCGGTGATCTGGCTCGAGTTGCCAGCCGTCACCCGACCGCCGTCCTCCTCGGCCCGGAACGACGGCTTCAGATTGCCGAGCGACTCCATCGTCGTGTCGCGCAACCCCTCATCGGTCGCCACCATCGCCCCATCGGCCCCGAGAACCGGCAGGATCTCCCGCTCGAAACGGCCCTCATCGGTGGCGCGACGCGCCAACTCCTGCGACCGCACGCCGTAACGGTCGAGATCCTCACGGCTCAGACCCCACTGATCGGCGATCATCTCGGCCGAGATGCCCTGGGGCACCAGACCACCCTGATCGGCGTAGCGGGCACCCACCTTCGGGCCGAA
>JBEAPU010000029.1:0-7960 GCA_041164245.1 Actinomycetota bacterium
GGTTCCAGGCGAACGTCTCGACATCGCCGAAGCGCATGTCGCACGCCGCCGACACCTCGCCACCGCCGCCGCCCACTCGGCCGCGGATCTCGGCGATCGTCACCTTCGGCATCGTGCGGAAGGCCTCGCACATCCGGTCGAACCCACCGAGGTCGGGCTCCTCGACGGCCTCGCCGTCGATCGGGAAGCCCATGATCGCCTCGACATCGAAGTGGGCGATGAAGAAGCCGGGCACGGCGCTGCGCACCACCACGACCCGCACGGCCTCGTCGGCGGCGAGCTGCGCCGAGCACTTCGCCAACGATCGGAACAGGCGCGACGTCATCAGGTTGATCGGCGGGTTGTCGATCAGCACCGTGGCGACACCGTCGGTGATCGTGACGTCGAGGTGGTCGAAGTCGTAGGTCGCAGTCATGTCGGTCGTCCCCTCAGTTGCCGATCCCGACGAGGTCGTGGGCGACGACCCCGCCGACGATCGTCGCCTCCACGGGCGTCTCGCCGATGCCGTCACGGTCCTCGGCGAACATGTCCCGTCCGAGCACCACGAAGTCGGCGAGCATCCCCGGCGCCAGCGCCCCCTTGATGCGCTCCTCGAACGCCGCGTACGCCGAACCGCGGGTGTAGGCGTGCACGGCCTCCTCGGTCGAGATCGCCTCACCGGGCACGAACGGCTCGCCGGACGCGGTGCGCTGGTTCACCATGTCGTGGATGCCGAGCAGTGGCGCACCGAGCACCACCGGGCGGTCGCTGGAGCCGGGCAACGGGATGCCCCGGTCGAGGAACGACCGCTGCCGGTAGGCGTCGGGGGTGCGGTGGAGGCCGAGCGCGTTCTTCATGCCGTCACCGATCTCTGAGATGAACCGGCCCTGCGGGACCGGCACGACACCGAGGTTCTTCACCGTGTCGAGCAGACGTTCCTGGAGCACACCGCAGTGCTCGATGCGATGCCGTGTGTCGTGGCGCGGGTAGAGCCGTTGCGCCTCCTCGTAGGCCTCGAGCACGGTCGCCACGGCGCGGTCGCCGATGGCGTGCGTGCACACCTGCCAGCCCGAGCGGTGGGCATCGATGATCTGACGCTTCAACAACTCGGGTTCGGTCTGGAAGAAGCCGCAGTTGCACTCACTCCCGGGCTCGCCGCCCTCGAACGGGTCGAACATCGCCGCGGTGCGTCCGATGAGCGAACCGTCGGAGAAGATCTTCGTGCCGCCGATGCGCAGCCACTCGTCGCCGAGACCGGAGTGGATGCCACCGTCGAGGCCGAAGAGCGGGTCCTCCCCCTCGGCGTGGGCGATGTGGTGCAACGCCTCGACGGCGACGAGCATGTTCACCCGGATGCCCAGCACACCGCGTCGACGGGCCTCCATCCACGCCGCCACCTCGACCGGTGAGTGGGCGACGAGACCGGCTCCGACCCCGGCCTCGGTCGCCGAGGTCACGCCCTCGGCGAGGTAGTGCCGTGAGGCCTGCTCGAGCGCGTCGACGATGCGGTCGACCGTCACCGGGTACACGAGGTTGCGCACCATCGACTGGGCCTGCTCCTGGACGAGTCCGGTGCGGCGGCCCTCGCCGTCGACCTCCACCTCGCCGCCGGGCGGGATCGGCGTGTCGCGGATCATGTCGAGCACGGCCGAGTTGACCGTGCACATGTGACCCGACGTGTGCTTCAACCACACCTTGTGGTCGGGGGCGGCGGCGTCGAGTTCGCGGGCGTGCGGGTGACGGCCCTCGGCGAGCTTGTTCTGGTCGTAGCCCGCCCCGGTCACCCAGCCGCCCTTGGGGGTCTCGGCCGCACGACGCCGGATCGCCTCGCAGATGTCGGCCACGGAGCGCATCGGCGGACTCGAGCAGTCGACGTCGGCGAGGGTCATCCCGAAGAACACCATGTGGTTGTGGGCGTCGTTGAACCCCGGAACCACGCACCGCCCACCGAGGTCGATCACCCGGTCGGCGGACAGTTGTGTGGCGAGGTCGTCGTCGCCCATGGCGATGATCCGGCCGGCGAGCACCGCCATCGTCGTGGCCCGGGGCCGTGACGGGTCGAAGGTGCGGAAGTCACCGTGGGTGAAGATCGTGTCGACGCGCATGCCCGAGTCTGGCAGTGACACCGGTCACGATCCGGTGCCGGAGCACCCCCCGGCAAGCCTGCACAACGTGAGCCACATCCTGCGTCACGATGTGCAGGCTCGCGGATGTGGGCGGAGTCAGACCGGGGTGTGGGTACCGGTCGCGTCGACCGGGTCGACGGCAACGTCGTCCGGGCGGCCCATGTCGCGGGTCCATGACGCGAACTCGAGCAGGATCCCGTCAGGATCCCGGAAGTAGAACGACCGCACGAACACACCGGGGTGGAAGCGGCGGGCGATCTGGTACTCGGAGTCGTCGTGGTCGAGGATCATCGACACCTCGACCCCCTCGTCGATGAGCCGTTGCCGGTACTCCTCGAACCGCTCCAACGGAACGTCGAAGGCCAGATGGTTCATCGACCCGTGCGCCGTCGTGATGTCGACCTGATCGGGCAGACCCGGCGAGTTCGACACACCGGGCGCGGCCGGCTGCGCGCCCGGAAACCAGAAGAACGCCAGGCAGTCGTCGTTGCCGATGTCGAAGAAGAAGTGCTGAGCACCACCGGGCATGTCGATCGTCTTCACCAACGGCATGCCGAGCACGTCACGGTAGAAGCGGACGGTGCGCGCCATGTCGGACGACACGAGCGCGATGTGGTTGACACCCCGGATCTCGAACTTCTCGTTACCGGCCATCACGCCTCCTCGACACTGCTCACCGACACGGTCATCATCCCCGGGCGAAACGCTCCGGGTCGAACCCGTCGGGCGCGTCGACCTCGGTGATGCGCTCGTCGACATCGTCGAACTCGAGACGCAGGGCGCGGGTCATCACGGCGTGCATGAAGTACAGGCTCGTGATGTACGTGAACTCGAGGATCTCGACATCGGACAGGTGGGCACGCAACGCGTCGAACACCGCCTCGGGCACCCGTCCGTGTTGATCGACGAGGTAGTCGGTGTAGGCCAGCAGCGCCCGTTCCACCGGGGTGAAGCAGTCCGCCACCTCCCAGGCGTGGATCGCCGCGATCTTGGCCTCGTCCATGCCGAGACCCCGGCAGCTCTTGCAGTGCTGCGAGTAGACGAAGCGACTGCCGGTCAGCCACCCGGCCCGGGTCTGGCCGAGCTCGCGCAGCAGCGGGTCGAGCCGTCGGGAGTCGCTGCGGTACAGGGCGAACCCCTGCACCGAGTGCTCGAAGATGTCGGGCGACAACGCGAACACCGTCCACCAGTCGCCGGGTGTTCCGGTCGCCGTGCCCGGCTCGGCCACCGGGTCGCGGTCGCCGAACAGGAACCGGTACAGCGGGAGGACCCGACGCTCGTCGGCCTCGTCGCGGGGGACCTGGCGCAGTCGGGCCATGACGCGCGATGTCCCCGGGTCAGGCCGGCATGCCGAGCCGGTCGTGGACGGCGGGCAGCGCCTGCAACTCGGGCATCACCTCGGCGGCGAACAGGTGCATCGAACGCTCGGCCTCCTCGATCGGCATCCCGGCGTAGGAGAACACCCCCATGAAGCCGTCCATGTGCATCTCGTCCTGTAGGCGGATCACCTTCTCCGTGACCTGCTCGGGGGTGCCCCAGATCTGCAGGTCGACGAAGAACTGCTCCATCGCCTCGTAGCCGCCGGGCGCGACGAGCCGGTCGTACATCTGGCCGTGGTGCTCGTAACCGGGAGTGTCCTTCAGGTGCGGTTGGTGGAACTCGTAGTGCTTCACCACCGAGTCCCAGTAACCGCCGATGTACTCGCGGGCCAGCGTCTCGGCCCGGTCGGCGCTCTCGTCGACGAAGGTCCAGCCGGCGACGAAGGGCGGGGGCGGTTCGGCCCCGTTCGCCTGGCGGTACACGTCGCGGTAGTCCTGCAACTCCTGACGCACCGCCTTCCACGGCTTCTGCGGGATGACGAGGATGCCGACCCCCATCTCGGCCATGATCCGCGCCGAGTCCGGCGAGATCGCGGCGGCGTACGTGCGACCGCGGAAGCTCGTGATCGGCCGTGGCCGGATGTCGCGGCGCTCCTGGAGCAGCAGTTCGCCCGAGTACTCCACCCAGCCGTTCTCGAGGGCCGACAGGAGGATCTCGGCGGACTCCTTGAAGCGCAGCCGGGCCGTGCCCATGTCGATGCCGAACCCGTCGAACTCGACCCGTCCGGTGCCGCGGCCCATGCCGAGGATCACCCGTCCATCGGACAGGTTGTCGAGCATCGAGATCTGCTCGGCGACGCGCACCGGGTCGTGCCACGGCAGCACGCACACCATCGACCCCAGCTGGATGCGTTCGGTGCGGGCCGCCATGTACGTCAGGAACTGGAACACGTCGGGGCACATCGTGTAGTCGGTGAAGTGGTGCTCGACGCTCCAGATCGACTGGAAGCCGAGCGGTTCGGCCTGCAGGGCGAGCGACAGGTCGCGGCGGTAGACCTCGCGATCCGGGATCTGCTCTCCCGGGTTCTGGAAGATGACGGACATCCCGACGTGCATGACATGACCCCCTGATCACACACCGCCATCCGGCGGGCCGGCCCCCACCGGCTCCCCCATCGTGCCCGATGACGACACCGCTGTCACGTGTCGGAGTGGCGACGAGCGACCGGGTTGCGCGCCGGGGGTACCATCCGGCGATGGCCGACGGTTCGACGGATGTGATCTCGACCGACCTGCGCGTCGACGGCGACCGGTTGTGGTCGACGATCCACGCCCTCGCCGAGATCGGCGCCACACCAGCCGGCGGCGTCGCGCGCGTCGCGCTGACCGACGCCGACCGCGCCGGCCGCGACCGCTTCGTCGCGTGGGCCACCGAACTCGGCTGCTCCATCCACATCGACCGCATCGGCAACCTCTTCGCCCGCTACGAGGGGACCGACCCGGACCGGGCACCGGTCGTGATCGGTTCGCATCTCGACTCGCAACCCACCGGGGGCCGGTACGACGGTGCGTATGGGGTGATGGTCGGCCTCGAGGTGCTGCGCGTGCTCCACGACGCCGGTCGCCGCCTGGCCGCTCCGATCGAGGTCGTGTCGTGGACGAACGAGGAGGGCGCCCGGTTCCCGCCGGCGATGCTCGGATCCGGGGTGTTCGCCGGTGCCATCGGTCTCGAGGCGGGACTCGGTTCGACGTCGATGGACGGCACGGTGCTCGTCGACGAGCTGCTGCGCATCGGCTACTCCGGTCCCGAGCCGGTCGGCAGCCGACCGATCGGCCACTACGTCGAGCCCCACATCGAGCAGGGGCCGATCCTGGAGGCCGGCGATCACACGATCGGCATCGTCACCGGGGTGCAGGGCATCCGCTGGTACGACGTCGCGATCACCGGTCGGGAGTCCCACGCCGGATCGACCCCGATGGACCGACGCAGCGACGCGATGGTGGCGGCGGCCGCGCTGGTCGTCGCAGCCGACCGGATCGCCCGCGATCGTGGCCCGGGGGGTCGGGCGACGGTCGGTGTCCTCGAGGCGTCGCCCGGCTCGCGCAACACCGTCGCCGGGTCGGTGCGCATGACCGTCGACCTGCGCCATCCCGACGCCGAGGTGCTCGCCGGCATGCACGACGAACTCCTCGCCGTCGCCGAAGGCCTCTCACCGCGACCGGTCGTGGACCAGATCTGGTACTCCCCGCCGATCGTCTTCGATACCGACATCTCGTCGGCGCTGCGCGACGGGGCGATCGCCGCCGGGTTCGACCCGGTCGACATCACGTCGGGTGCGGGTCACGACGCGTGCTACATCGCCGGGGTGGCACCGGCAGGAATGGTGTTCATCCCGTGCGCCGACGGGCTCTCGCACAACGAGGCCGAGTCGATCGAGCACGAGCACGCCGTCGCCGGGGCCGAGGTGACGTTGCGTGCCGTGCTGACCCTCGGTGCGTGACTCAGCCGGGGATCCGGCGCCACAGCGCGGCCGGGAGGTGACGGAGCGCGAGGAACACCCAGCGGAGGATTCGGGGTGAGTGGACGACACGACGCTGGGCGCGGATGGCGGCGACGGTGTCGGTGGCGACCGCGGTGGGTGTGGTGGCGAACGGTGCGGTGGGGCGACCGGCGGTCATGCGGCCGTGGACGAAGCCGGGGCGGACGATGGTGACGTGCACGCCGGTGTCGTGGAGGTGATCGGCGAGGCCGAGGGCCCAGGCATCGAGTCCGGCTTTGGAGGCGCCGTAGGTGTGGTTGGCGGCGCGGACGCGGATGCCGGCGACGCTGGAGAGCACGACGAGGTGGCCATGGCGTTGGCGGCGCATGATGCCGGCGACGGCGGTGCCGATGGTGATCGGGCCGGCGGTGTTGGCGACGATCACGTCGCCGGCGGCGACCGGGTTCGTGTCGTGGTCGTCCTGGCTGCCGAGCACACCTGCGGCGATGATGACGATGTCGAGATCCCCGATGTCGGTCACGATCTGGTCGACGACGCCGGGGTGGGTCTCGATCGCGGTCGAGTCCCAGGCGACGACGTGGATGTCGCAGTCGTCGGGCGCGTCGAGGGTCGCGGCGGCGGTGTCGCCGGTGGTGGTGTCGCGGCACGCGAGCACGATGTGGCGAGTGGCGGGTGTGATGAGGCCGGCGACGATGGCGAGGCCGATCTCGCTGGTGCCGCCGAACAGCACGATCGTCTGGGCGTCACCGGTGGCGGTTCTCATCGTGTCTCCTGGTCGGGGTTGTGGTCGGGGTTGCGGGTCAGAGGTCGAGGCGGCGGGCGAGGTCGCTGGTGAACACCCGGTCGGGGTCGACCCGGTCGCGCACGGCCCGCCATTGGTCGAGCCGCGGGTAGCCGGCGGTGATCATCGCCGGTGTCGTCTGGGCGTCCTTCGCGAGATACACACGACCACCCGCGGCGAGCACCATCGCGTCGAGATCGACGAGGAGGACCCCGAGGTCGTCGACGACGGGCAGGTCGAGGGTGAGCGTCCAGCCCGCAGTCGGGAACGACAACATGGCGTCCCCGGCCGGCCCGAAGCGTTTCAGCACGTTCAGGAAGTCACCGGGCCGCGTCGCGGCGACACGATCGAGTGCTCGGGGCACCGTGTCAGCGGCGGTGTCGGGCACGACGAACTGGTATTGCACGAAACCACGCCGCCCGTAGACACGGTTCCAGTCGGCCACCCCGTCGAGGGGATGGAAGAACGCCGGGATCGACTGGATCTCGCCGTCACGTGACGTCGGTGCCCGCCGGAACCAGGCTGCGGCGAACGCCGCCGCGGTCCACCGGTTCACGACACCGACCGTGCCGACGACACCGGGCACACCGAGACGTTGCGACGGCGAGTAGGCCAACGGGTCGCGCCGGGCGCGTGCCGGCAGGTCGTCGACATCGGCATGATCACCCCACGTCACCACACCACGACCGAGGTGCCGGCCGGTCACGGTCGCGTCGACCCAGGCGACCGAGTACCGGTGGTCGGCATCACGCTCGACCATCGCCGCCATCAGGGCGTCGATGTGGTCGAACCGGCGCGTGTCGACCCGCACCCGTGACGTGGCGATCGGGATCAGACGCAAGGTCACCGACACGATCACCCCGGTCAGGCCCATCCCGCCGACCGTCGCCCAGAACAACTCGCCGTCGACATCGGGTGACACGGTGACCTGCTCACCCGATGCGAGCACCATGTCGAGCCGGTCGACCCACGCACCGATCGACGAGTCACGGTGATGGTTCTTGCCGTGCACATCGGCCGCCACGGCGCCGCCGACCGTGACGAACCGGGTGCCCGGTGTCACCGGCACGAACCAGCCCGACGGCACGGTCCGACGCAACAGGTCATCGAACGACACACCCGCATCGACTCTCACCACACCAGTCGCCTCGTCGAGATCGATCCGGTCACCCATCAGGCGCACCAGATCCCCACCGGCGTTCTGCGCCGCATCCCCATACGCCCGACCCAGACCACGCGCCACGACACCACGAC
>JBEAPU010000030.1:0-23807 GCA_041164245.1 Actinomycetota bacterium
GCGGTGCGCGCCGTCGGCGGGTTCGACGAGGAGCTGCGCACCGGCGAGGACGTCGACCTCGTGTGGCGGCTCGGCGACGCCGGGTGGCGCTGCCGCTACGACCCGCGCGTGTCGGTGCGGCACGAACCGCGGGCCAGCCTGGCCGGCGTCGTGCGTCAACGCATCGGCTACGGCGAGTCCGCCGCCGCGCTCCACCGACGGCACCCGGGCCGGCTGGCGCCGGTCGCGTTCTCCCCGTGGAGCCTCGCGGCGTGGCTGATCCCGGTGATCTGGGCGCGGCGAACGTGGGCCCCCCTCGCCGGCGCGGCAGTGCTCGGGACCGCCACGCTGCGCCTGCGCCGCTCGATGCCGGAACTCCCGGCCTCGATCGTCGTGTCCACGGTGTGGCGGGGTTCGACGGCGACCGGTGTCGCGCTGGCGCGGGCTGTGCGCCGGGTGTGGTGGCCGCTGGTCGTCGTCGCGGCGGTCCGGTCCCGGGTGGCCCGCCGGGTGCTGATCTGGTCGGCTCTGGCGGCCCGCTCCCCCGGTGTCGTCCTCGACGACGCGGTGTACGGCGTCGGGGTGTGGCGAGGGGTGCTCCGGCATCGCACCGTGGGGCCGCTCCTGCCCAGACGGGTCTCGGGCCGGCCCGAGAGACGCTCGACCAGCAACTACCGTCCGAGCCCATGACGGTGCGCCTGACCATCGACCGCGAGCGGTGGCTCGAACACGTCGAGGAGACGATGCGCGCCTTCCGCGGCATCGCGCAGCCGGTCCCGGTCGTCAAGGGGAACGGCTACGGCCTCGGACGGTCCTTCCTCGCCGACATCGCCGCCGGCTTCGACTGCGCGATCGCCGTCGGCACGGTCCACGAACTCGACCACCTGCCGGCGGATGTCGACATCCGCGTCCTCACCCCCACGCTGGCACCCTTCGATCGCCACACCCTCGGCGGACGAGTCGTGCTCACCGTCGGATCGTCCGAGCACATCGCGGCCAACGCCGGCTCACGCAACCGGGTCATCGTCAAGCTCGAGACCTCGATGCACCGCTACGGCGGCGGCTACGAACTCGTCGACGAGGCCCGGGCCGCCGACCTCGAGGTGATCGGCATCTCGATCCACCCGACCCTGGCCGCCAGCGAGAGCGACCGGCGGGCAGAGGCGGCCCGCCTGCTCGACGACGAACGTCTCACATCCGACCTGTACGTGTGGCTCAGCCACCTCGCGCCGGTGTCGCTCCTCGAGTTGCCGCACTGGCATCCGCACCGTTTCCACCTGCGCATGGGAACCGAGTTGTGGCACGGCGATCGCGGCGCGCTCCTCCTCACCGCCGACGTGCTGCAGGTGCGACCGGTGACCGCCGGGACGCCGGTCGGCTACCGGCAGAATCCGGTGCCCGGTGACGGGCATCTCGTGATGGTCGGGGCCGGCACGGCCCACGGGGTCCACCCGCTGCACGACGGTCGCAGCCCGTTCCACTTCCGGCGACGACGCCTCGACCTGATCGAACCGCCGCACATGCACACCTCGATGCTCTTCGTGCCCGCCGGCGTCACCCCACCTCCGGTCGGTGAGCACATCGACCTGCAGCGCCCGCTCTCGCAGACCTCGGCCGACGAGATCATCTGGCACTGACCGCCGGGCGACGGGCCGCCGTCACGACGGGGCGAGACGGCGCATCCGGCGCATGCCGGTGGCACCTGCTCCGATGAGCGGGCCACGGTCACCGAGTCGGGTCGACATGATCCGGGGTGCCGGCCCCTGGCCGACACGCGCCATCTCATCGAGCTCGACCTGGGCGGCATTGAAGAAGGTGGCCCCGAAGCCGAGGGCGACCCCTCCCCCGACGACGACGAGGTCGATGTCGAGGGTGTTGCAGATCATCGCCGCGGCCCGTCCGACGAGCCGGCCGGTCTGCTGCATGATCTCGTAGGTCGGTTCCGACGGTGGCCGCCCGGTCTTGGCCTCGATGGCGAGCCCGGACGCCTCGGCCTCGAGGCATCCCCGGGCACCGCAGCCGCAGCGGCGCCCTCCCGGTTCGACGATCAGGTGACCGATGTGGCCGGCGTTGCCGGAGCCGCCGTCGAGCAGGTCGCCGTCGAGGACGATGCCGCCGCCGACACCGGTCGACACGGTCATGGCGCAGAAGTTCCGGACACCGCGCGCCGCGCCGAGCCAGCCTTCGGCGAGCGCCAGGGCCTTGGCGTCGAGATCGCCGTAGACCGGCAGGCCGGTCAGCTCGACGAGGAAGTGACGCAACGGGAAGCGGTTCCACGAGGCGATGTTCACCGGCGACACCGTCTCGCAGTCGGGTTCGATCGGGCCGGCGCAGCCGATCCCGATCGCCATCACCTCGACCCGATGGTGGTCGCGGGCTCGGGCGAGCTGCTCACCGACGATGCCGGCGAGTGCCGCGAAGTGCGACTGCGGACCGACATCGGGGTCGACCGGCACCCGCGTCCGGTCGAGGAGCTCACCGCGTTCGGTGACGAGGCCGGCTTCGAACTTCGTGCCGCCGATGTCGACGGCGCAGATCACCCGGCGGGACGACACGTCACCGTCGTGGGGGGCGTTCGGCACGGCAGGGAACGCTAGCCCGGGCGCACCGCTCCGTCGGCGGTGAACACCGTCGGTGTGCCCCCGGTGTGCACGAACACGACGTCGTCGCCGGGGCCCCACTCGCCGCCCTCGGCCCGAGACAACACGGCCGAGAGGCCCTTGCCCGAGTAGACCCGGTCGAGCACCCATCCGCCGTGGCGGCCGGCCCAGCCGATCGCGGCGTCGCCGGCGATGGTCGGCACCGCGTAGTCGGTGCCCATGTGGTCCATGTCGAGCTCGACATCACCGGCGTCGATCGACGCGTCGGAACCGATGAGATCGAGTGCGGCGCGTGCCAACCGCGCCACGTCGGGACGGCCGGCGAGCACACCCTTGGCGACACCGACGGCGAGCACCCGTGGCACGTCGACACCGGCGGCACGGGCCAACGCCGCACCGGCGACCATGCCGGCGTGGGTGCCGCCGCTCGAGGTGGTGTGCACGACGGCCGCCGGGGTGATGCCGGCGGCCGCGCAGTCGCCGAGGAGTTCGAGGACGCCGTCGACGTAGCCGAGGGCGCCGACCGGGGTCGACCCGCCGATCGGGATCGCGTAGGGCGCCGCACCGTCGGCGTCCAGGCACTCGGTCAGGTCGTCCTTGGCGATCTCGAGCTCCCCCCAATGACTCTCCTCGGCCCCCGTGTGGTGGAGCTGGGCGCCGAAGAGCATCGACAGGAGCTGGTTGCCCTCGTACCGCTCGGGACGTCCGCCCGAGAGGACGAGATGGGTCTCGAGTCCGAGCACCGCACCGGCGGCGGCGGTCATCCGACAGTGGTTCGACTGGGCGGCCCCGACGGTGACGAGCGACCGGGCCCCCTCGGCGAGGGCGGCACCGCACAGGAACTCGAGTTTGCGGGCCTTGTTGCCACCGAGACCGAGACCGGTCAGGTCGTCGCGCTTGACCCACAACCGGGCACCGCCCGGGAGGAGCGGTCCGCGCTCGAGCGGGGTCGGACCAGCCACGAGGCGAGCGCGGGGCACGGCATCGAGAGATGAGCGGAGCGCACCAACCGGGTCGGTCATCGCGCCGATGGTAGGGGACGGTGACCGAGCGGCCCTCGCCCGCCTACCCTCGACGGGTGGTGGCCACCGACTGGAATCCCCTGCTGCGCGGCGAGTTCGACGAGCCGTACTGGGCCGAGTTGACGGCGTTCGTCCGCGACGAGCGGCGCTCCCATGACGTGTACCCGCCGGAGTCCGAGGTGTTCGCCGCCCTGCACCTCACGCCCTACGCCTCGACACGGGTGGTGATCCTCGGCCAGGACCCGTACCACGGCCCCGGGCAGGCCCACGGCCTGTGCTTCTCGGTGCGGCGCGGGACCAGCATCCCGCCGTCGCTCGCCAACGTGCACCGCGAGTTGCACGACGACCTCGGCCTCCCCGTGCCGGATCACGGCGACCTGACGGCGTGGGCCCGTCAGGGTGTGCTTCTCCTGAACACGACGCTGACCGTGCGCGCCCATCAGGCCGCCTCCCACCAGGGTCGGGGCTGGGAACGCTTCACCGACCGGGTGATCGAGGTCGTCGCCGCCAAGGAGCACCGGGTGGTGTTCGTCCTGTGGGGCGCGGCCGCGGCCCGCAAGCAGTCCATGATCGACACCGCTCGCCATCACGTCATCACGTCGGCTCATCCGTCACCGTTGTCGGCGCATCGGGGATTCCTCGGCTCACGACCGTTCTCACGCACCGACGCCGCCCTGGTCGACGCCGGTCTCGACCCGATCGACTGGCGGTTGTGACGATGCACTGGTCCGAGATCGGACCCGTGCGTCGGGCGCGGCGGCGTTCACCGACCGTCGACGTCACCGTCGACGTCGCACTCGGCTTCGCTCGCCACTCCTCGAGCCGGAACGCCGCCGTCCTCGCCTTCTACGGCTTCCTCACCCTGTTCCCGTTGATCATGGTGGCGACGACGACCCTCGGGTTCGTGCTGCAGGGTCGACCCGACCTCCAGGACGACATCGTCCGCTCGGCCGTCGCGCAGATCCCGGTGATCGGATCGCAGATCCTCGCCCAGTCCGGTGCTCTCGAGGGCAATGCCCTCGCCTTGTTCGTCGGGCTCATCGGTGCGCTGTGGGGCTCGACACGGGCGTTCGCCGCCCTGCAGGCATCCTTCGACGACGTGTGGGAGGTGCCGATCGAGAAGCGTCCGAACGTGCTCGTCCGGCGGGTGCACTCCCTCGTCGGTCTCGTGGTGATCGGCGCCGGCCAGATCGCGACCGTCGCCCTCACCGCCGTGGCGCGGGTCGCCGACGTGCCTCTCGTCGGCTCACTCGTGCTCCTCGTCGGGGTCGCCATGGTCAACACGCTGGTGTTGGCCTCGATGTTCCGCTACCTCACGGCGGCCCCGACGAGCTGGGCGATGGTGCGAGCCGGCGCCGTCCTCGGCGGACTCTCGTTCACGGCCCTCCAGTTCACCGGCACCCTCGTTGTCACCGAACTCCTGGCCGGCGCCCAATCGGTCTACGGGGCCTTCGCCTCGGTGTTCGCGGTGACGGGTTGGCTGAGCCTGCACGCCACGCTCGCCCTCCTCGCCGCAGAGCTGAACTCGGTGCTCGCCGTCAGGAGCTCGCGAGCGACGACACGGTGAGCACGGTCGCCGGGCCGAGGTCGCCCGCCGAGCGTCCGACGTGCAGCCGATGCTGACCGACGGGGAGCACCCACTGCCCCCCGTGCCAGGCCATGAATCGGCGGGCCTCGATCGGGATTGCGACGTCGGCCGTCTCGCCGGGGGCGAGTTCGACCTTGGCGGACCCGACGAACCGGGTGAGTGCCCGGTCGGATCCGTCGGGTTCGGGGGACTCGACGTACACCTGGACCACGTCGACGCCGGCGCGGTCACCGGTGTTGGTCACCTGCAGGCGCACCGTCACCCCGCCCTCGGGGCTGCCGGTGACGTCGGGCGCCGACCATTCGGTCGTCGTGTACGAGAGTCCGTGACCGAACCAGAACAGCGGGTCGATCACCTGCGACAGGTACCAGCGGTGACCGATCGCCGGACCCTCGGCGTAGACGGCGTGACCGTCCCGACCGGGATGATGCTCGGCGGCCGGGGTGTCGGCGAGGGCCCGCGGGAACGTCACCGGCAGGCGACCGCCGGGATCGGCTGCGCCGAGCACGACGTCGGCCAGGGCCGACCCGATCGCCCCGCCCGGGAACCAGATCTGCATGACGGCCGCCACCGAGTCGAGCCACGGCATCGAGACGGGACTCCCGGCGTTGATCACCACGACCGTGTTCGGGTTGGCTGCGGCGACCGCGGCGATCAGCTCGTCCTGACGTCCCGGCAGTGCGATGTCGGTGCGGTCCTCACTCTCGGTCTCCCAGTCGTCGTCGGTGCCGACCACGAGCAGCACCCGGTCGGATGCCGCTGCGAGGGCCACGGCCTCGGCGACCGGGTCGCTGGTGACCGGCGGCCTGAACCCCACCGACAGGGCACGGATGCCCGGGTGCGGGGCGAGCGGGTAGTCGATCTCGACGCGCACCTCGCGACCGGCGACCAGGTCGACGGACGCGAGGCGCTCCGGGGAGCCGTAGGTGAAGAACGATCCGCCCCGATCGTCCTCGGCGATCGTCAGGATCAGCTCTCCGTCGATGCTCACCGTGCACGCACCGACCGATCGGACACCGATCGTCCAGGTGCCATCGACGTCGGGCGACCAACGGGTGGAGAGCCGCGCTCCGAAGGTGCGGCTGAGGCCCACGGCCGGTTCGTCCTGCCAGAACGCGACGGTGCGTCGCGTCCGTGCGGTGTGCTCGACGCCGTGCTCGTCGACGATGCGCATCTCGATGTCGCCCTCGAGCGGCGCGTGGTAACGCTCGATCGAGCAACCGGGTGCCCACGTGACGTCGAGTCCTCGTTCGGTGAGGGTTCCCCTGATCGGCGCGACCCATGCCGGTGTCACCCGGGCGCTGCCACCACCCTGGGGGCGGCCGACGTCGGCGTACGGTCCGATGAGTGCCACCCGGCCAGCCGACTCGGCCGACCACGGGAGGGCCCGACCCGGGTTGGCGAGGAGCACCGTCGAGGACACCGCCGCCCGGTGCTGCACGGCGCGCACCTCGGCATCGTCGAGCACGGTCTCGGAACCGTCGTCGCTGCCCGCTCCGGTCCACCGGGCGAGGTCGGCGATCCGGCCGACCGCCTCGTCGACGAGGCCCTCGTCGACCGCACCCGAGGTGACGGCATCGACGAGTGCCCGGCCACGGTGCAGCGAGGGCCCCGGCATCTCGATGTCGACTCCGGCGACGAGCGCCTCGACGGTGGAGTGCATCCCGAACCAGTCCGAGACCACCACTCCGTCGAAGCCCCACTCGTCGCGCAGCACGGTGCGCAACAGCCATTGGTGATCGGCGCAGAACGTGCCGTTCAGACGGTTGTAGCCGGTCATGACGGCGCGGACCCCGGCGGCGACGGCGCGCTCGAACGGCAGCAGGTACACCTCACGCAGGGTGCGCTCGTCGATGTCGCTCGAGATCGTCATCCGTTCGAACTCGGTGTCGTTGCCGACGAAGTGCTTGATGCAGCACGCGACACCCCGGGATTGGACACCCGCGACGTACCCCTCGGCGATGAGCGCCGTGAGCACCGGGTCCTCGCTCATGCACTCGAAGTTGCGGCCCCCGATCGGGGTCCGATGGAGATTCACCGTCGGGGCGAGCAGGACGTGCGCGGACTTGGCGCGGGCCTCCCGTCCGAGTTGTTCGCCGACGGCGCGCACGAGGTCCGGGTCGAAGGTGGCCCCGAGCGCCGTCCCACACGGGAACGAGGCCGATCGGGGCCCGGTCCACGAGGTGCCGCGCACCCCGGCCGGACCGTCGGACATGCGGATCGCCGGCACCCCGGCGGCGGCCGGGGTGTGCCACGAGTCGACTCCGGCGAGGAGAGCGACCCGCTCGGACACCGGGAGGGACGTCGGGTCGTCGCTGCTCACGGCATCTCCGTCTCGATCGTCGCACCGGTCGACAGCGTGCGATGCACGGGGCACCGGTCGGCGATCTCGAGGAGCCGTGCGCGCTGCTCCTCGTCGAGGTCGCCCTGGAGGTGCAACACCCGGGTGAACACGTCGGTGCCCGAACGCCTGGCGTGGTCGACGTCCACCGACACACGGCCGAGGGCCCAGCCCTTGCGTTCCGCATACATCCGGACGGTCATCGAGGTGCAGGCTCCGAGGGCGATGCACAGGTGGTCGAACGGGTTCGGGCCGAGATCGTCACCGCCGAACGACTCGGGTTCGTCGGTGACGAGTTCGTGCCGGCCGACCGTCACATCGTTGGCGTAGCGACCGCGCCCGTTCTCGGCGACGGTGACCCGGGGCGTGTGACTCATGGCCCGTGAACGTACCAGCGCACGGAACGCGGCGGTCGGGTGCGATACTCGCACCCCGTGACATCAGCCAGCCCCTCGGCACACGACACGGACCGGCGCGGCCCCGAGCAGCACATCTCGCCGCTGCGCGACGTGCTGCACCGTGAGTCGACCGCCGGGGTCCTCCTCGTGGCGTCAGCCGTGATCGCCATCGTCTGGGCCAACTCGCCATGGTCGGACGCCTACCGGTCGCTGTGGGAGTCATCGGTGTCCCTGGACGCCGGTCCGATCGGCCTGCACCTCGACCTGCGGGGGGTCGTGAACGACATCGCGATGGTGCTGTTCTTCTTCGTCGCCGGTCTGGAGATCAAACGCGAGATCACACTCGGTGAACTCCGGGACCGCCGCCAGGCGGCCCTGCCGATCATCGCCGCGTTCGGCGGGATGATCGTCCCGGCACTGCTGTTCACCGCCCTCAACGTCGGCGGTGAGGGGGCGCACGGCTGGGGAGTGCCGATGGCGACCGACATCGCGATCGTGATGGGGATGGTCGCACTCATCGGGCCGCGGGCCCCGAGCTGGCTGAAGCTGTTCCTCCTGGCGCTCGCCATCGTCGACGACATCGGGGCGATCGTCGTGATCGCGGTGTTCTACTCCGACGGCGTGTCGTTCGCGTGGCTCGCCGTCGCCGTGATCGCCCTCGTGCTGGCGATCGCCATCCGGGCCCGCGTGCCCTGGATCGGCGCCTACCTCGCACTCGGGGCCGTGTGCTGGTACGCGCTGCACGAGGCGCACATCCACCCGACGCTGGCCGGGGTCGCCTTCGGGCTCGCATCCCCGGTGATCCCCCGGCGCACCCGACTCGTGGTCGACGACATGAAGGTCCACGACGAGGTCTCCTACTCGACGGCGTGGGAGATGACCCGGCGGGCACGCGAGAGCGTGTCGGTCGTGGAGTGGCTGCAGAATCGTCTGCACCCGTGGTCGACGTTCGCCGTCGTGCCGGTGTTCGCGCTCGCCAATGCGGGCGTGCCGGTGTCGGGGGAGGTCCTGTCCGAGGCCTTCTCGTCTCGGGTGACGTGGGGTGTGATCCTCGGTCTCGTCGTCGGCAAGGCGGTCGGCATCACCGGCGCCACGGCTCTCGCGGTCGCCTTGCGGATCGGACGCCTACCCCGCAACGTGACGTGGCGCTACGTGACCGGTGCCGGCGCGCTCGGCGGCATCGGGTTCACCGTCTCGCTGTTCGTCACCGAGCTGGCCTTCGGCGAGTCCGCCCTCGGTGAGGATGCCCGCATCGGCGTGCTCTTCGCCTCCCTGATCGCTGGCGTGATCGGCTCGGCGATCGTGCTGCCGGGACGGGTCGACGACTGAGGAAGCCGATGACCGCACCGTCCGACCCGACCGTGCTGTTCGTGTACGGCACGCTCATGCCGGGTGACGTGCGTTGGCCGCTGCTCGAGCGGTACGTGGTGGATGCCGGCACCCCGGATCGGGTGCGCGGGCACCTCTTCGACACCGGTCTGGACTACCCGGCTGCCATCTTCGACGAGGCGGTCTCGGCGTGGGTGCTCGGGCGTCGCTACCGGCTCGACCCGGCCCGCCTCGACGAGGCGCTCGAGGTGCTCGACATCGAGGAGGACACCGTCGCCGGGCTGTATCGCCGGGCAGTGGTCACGACCGGGAGCGGCATCACCGCCTGGGCGTACGCCTATGGAACCGGCCTGGACCTGACCCCGATCCCGTCGGGTGACTGGTTCAACCGTCCGACGCGTTGACGAGGAGCTCGATCGCCACGGCGATCACCGCCTCGGCGTGGGTGCGGGCCTCGGCGGGGCTGAGCGTCGCACCGAGCTCGACGGTGAACCCCGCACCGCCGTCGGCGGCCACCGACCGGGACCACTGGGAGGCCGTCCCGGTGTAGGTGCCGCCGGTGACCTGCAACAGCGGGAGTCCGGTGAGTTCGGCGTAGCGGGCCCTGATGCGCCCGTCGAGTCCGCGACCGGGCGTGATCCGGAAGAGGTCCTGGTGGTACCAGAGGGTGAGGTCGGGCCGGAGCTCCTGTCCGAGGGCCGCGATGGCCTGCGTCTCGGGTTCGGACGCCGCAGACGGGCCGGCGTACTGCCAGTGTCCCGGTTCTTCGATCGGACCCCAGTTGACCGGGAAGTTCCGGTTGAGGTCGACCCCGTTGGCGTTCTGTCGGCGGTCGACGGCGAGGCCGTCGGGGTTGCCGGTGGGGATCAACCAGAGTTCGATGCCGGCCGGGACGTCGATCGCCGTCAGTTCGCGGACGATGTCGACACCGGCGGGCTCGTCGCCGTGGATGCTGCCGACGGCGAGGACCCGCACCCCGTCGGGGTCGCCACGCCGGATCACCTCGATGGGTCGTCCCTCGACCGAACGGCCGATGATCGTCGGAGTTCCGACGGCGATCGTCCCCAGCGGGGACCCCGGGGTGTACTCGACGACGGTGGTCGGTGTGGCGGTGGTGCTGGGGCTCGCGAGGGTGGTGACCGGGGCGTTCGTGCTCGTCGTGGCGACGGGAATGGTCGTGGTCGACGGGACGACGGAGGTGCCGGCACCGATGCCCTCCTCGTCGCCGGCGCAGGCGCCGACGGCCAGCGATGCCGAGACCACGAGGGCGGACGTCCGGCGCCAGAGCACAGCGGAACGCTAGGTCCCGGGGTGGTCCGAGGGTGGTCAGGCGACGTGGCGTCGGGAATTCGGTAGTTCCGTACCGGATGCTCGCCGCCGCTCGGTGGCCAAGGTGTGACCGCCGGGTGTCGGCTCGATGGACGCCATGTGACCGATCGGTAACCGACAAGCGGTAGTTTTTACAGAACGGACCTACGTCCGGCAATTCATGTGGCGGCCACCGGTCGCCCGGACCCAAGGGGAGAGATATGAGGAAGACCGCACGTCGGGTGTTCGCACCCGTGCTGGCCCTCTCGCTGTTCGTCGCCGCGTGTGGCGATGACGCAGCCGAGGAGCCCGCTGAGGAGCCCGCCGAGGAGCCCGCTGCCGAAGGTGGCGCGATCACCGTCACCGGCCCGGAGCGCTCCGACGAGGAGGCCGGGGCCCTGCAACAGGTGCTCGGCGCCTGGGGCGAGGAGAACGGTTTCGCTGTCACCTACATCGGCGACGCCGACTGGGAGGCCAACATCAACACGCAGGTCGAGGCCGGCAATGCCCCGGACATCTCGATCTTCCCGCAGCCCGGCAAGCTCGCCGACTTCGCACGTGACGGCATCCTGGTGCCGCTCACCGCGGAGACCGATGCCGCCATCGAGTGGTCCGACGCCTGGAAGGTGTTCGGCAACGTCGACGGCACGCAGTACGGCGTCCCGCTCAAGGCTGACATGAAGTCGCTCGTGTGGTACTCGCCGGCCCGCTTCGCGGCTGACGGCTACGAGGTCCCGACCACGTTCGACGAGTTCGTCGCCCTGGTCGACGAGATCACCGCTGCCGGTGGCTCCAAGGCCCTGTGCGTCGGCATCGAGTCGGGTCAGGCCACCGGCTGGACCTTCACCGACTGGGTGGAGGAGATGGTCCTGCGTCAGTCCGGCGCCGACGTCTACGACCAGTGGGTCGCCGGCGAGGTGACGTTCTCCGACGAGCCGATCCAGACCGCCATGCAGACCGTGATCGACCTGTGGACCGAGGACAACGTGTACGCCTCGGCCGGCACGATCGCCGCCACGGCGTTCCAGGACAACGGGCAGCCGCTCGTCGACGGTGACTGCTACATGCACCGCCAGGCGTCGTTCTACTCGGCGTTCATCCCCGAGGGCACCGTGTTCGGTGACGGCGAGGGCGAGATCAACGTCTTCTACTTCCCGGACATCAACGGCGACAAGCCGGTGCTCGGTGCCGGCACGCTCGCCGCGGCCTTCAACGACCGTCCCGAGGTCATGGACCTGCTGGCCTACATGGGTTCGGCTGCCTACGCCGAGGCCCGTCAGACCATCCAGGCTGAGCTGAAGGGTGGCAACGGCGCACTGTCGGGCTTCCTGTCGGCCGCCCAGGGGCAGGACCCGTCGGTCTACACGCCGCTCGAGCAGTCGTTCCTCGAGATCCTCGGCACCGCCGAGATCGTGCGCTTCGACGCCTCCGACCTGATGCCGGCCGACGTCGGCGCCGGGTCGTTCTGGACCGAGGGCACCTCGCTGGTCAACGGTGACATCGACGTCGCCACCGCCGGCGCGAACATCGACGCCACCTGGCCGGCGGGCTGATCGTCCGCTCTGCCTCGGGACGACGTCCCGTGAACTAGGTTCGGGGTGCCGGCACTGCGGTGTCGGCACCCCGAATCGTTTTTCGTCCTGACGCGCTTCTTCTCGACTGGGGGGTCGATGGTGGGTGACATCGCCGGAAAGTTCGTGAGCACCCTGATCACCGTGGTCATCGCGGTTGCCGTGAGCGGCGGTGTCTGGGTCGGTGCGAACCTGCTCTTCAACCAGGTCCGCACCGCCTACGTGCGCTACCGGGCCCTCGCGTGGGGGGCCTGCGGCTTCGGCGTGGGAGTGCTGTTCTCCGGAAACCAGATCACCGCCGGTTCGATCTCCGACGGCGGTGGCCTGTCGTCCTTCGGTGCGTGGGTGTGGCTGCCGCTCGTCACCGCGGTCGCCGTCGGGGCCGTCGGGGCCGTGCTCGCCGTCATCACCGAACCTCTCATCCGACACGTCGTCGGTGTCATCGGTCTCGGTGCCGCCGGTGGTGTGCTCGGCGGCCTGGTGCGGTCCGAGTGGCGCCCCGACGTCGCGCCGGTCGCACTCATCGTCATCACCCTCGTCGTCGCCGCGATCCCGGCGGCCACGGCGATCGTCACCCGACGCGATCCGCTGCCGGGTGCGTTGAGCGGCGCGGCACTCGGCTGGGTGATCGGCGCCTGGGGCGTCCCGGACCTCGGCGACGGCTCGAGTGTGTGGAGCGTGATCGCCGTGGCGGTCCCGGGTGCGCTGATCGGTCTGCGGGCCGCCCGCTCCCCGATCGCCGACCGGGCCGAGCGCAACCGCATCGACGCTCGTTCCCGGGCCGTCGTGTTCCTCGGGCCGGCGCTGCTGTTCATCTTCGGGGCGCTCGTCGTGCCGACGATCCGCACCGTCTACCTGTCGCTCCTCGACCGGGACAGCGAGGAGTTCGTGTGGTTCTCGAACTACGTCACGATCTTCAGGGACCCGAAGGCCATCGACCTGACGATGTGGTCGTCGATGTTCACGAGTCGCCTGTTCTGGATCGGGATCGTGCTGTTGGTCGTCTTCGTGGTCCTCGGTGTGCGTGACCGGCGTCAGACCGGCAGGGTGGTCGAACTCGGCAGCGCCGGCATGGGCCCGTTGCTCGTCGGCGGGGTCCTGGTGGCGTTCGCGGTGTTCACGACGCTGCGCGGCACGCTCATCAACAACCTGTGGTGGGTGCTGGCCGTCACGTTGTTCTCCACCTCGCTCGGCCTCGCCATCGCCGTGCTGGCCGACGGTGCGCGTTTCGAGAGGGTGGCGAAGGCCGTGATCTTCATGCCGATGGCGATCTCACTCGTCGGTGCGTCGGTCGTGTGGCGCTTCATGTACATCGCCCGCGATTCCTCGAAGTCGCAGACCGGAGTCATGAACGCCCTGTGGGTCGGGCTCGGCCGGCTCTCCACCGGCGACGGGCTGCCGACGCTGATCGTCGGTGTCCTCGTGCTGGTGCTGCTGCTCGCCCTCGTCGTCGCCGTCGCCCGCCGGTTGAGTCGGGGCGAGCCGGCTCGCGCCGCGGCACCCGCCGTGGTCGCCGTGCTGCTCGGCTGGTTCGCGTGGCGTTACTGGGGGGTCACCGGTGGCGGGGTCGGTGGATTCCGGTTCAACGATGCCGGGGTGCAACTCGCCGACCCGATCAACTTCATCCAGGAGCCGCCGTTCAACAACTTCTGGTTGATGGTGGTGCTGATCTGGATCCAGACCGGCTTCGCGATGGTGATCCTGTCGGCGGCGATCAAGGCGGTGCCGACCGAGTTGATCGAGGCCGCCCGGGTCGACGGCGCCGACGACACCCAGATCTTCTGGCGGGTCACCCTGCCCCAGATCGCGACCACGATCGGCGTCGTGGTCACCACGCTGATCGTCCTCGTCATGAAGGTCTTCGACATCGTCAAGGTGATGACGAACGGCAACTTCGGCACCGAGGTTCTGGCCAACAACATGTACCGGGAGGCGTTCTCGAACTTCAACACCGGGGTCGGTGCCGCTCTCGCCGCATTGATCTTCCTGTCGGTCGTCCCGGTCATGTTCATCAACATCCGACGCATGCAGCGGGAGAGCTGAGATGACGACGACCATGAACCGTCCGGCGCAGCGTCGCGGTCTCGTCGACCGCCTCTACGGTCTGCTCCGCGCCATCCCGACCTGGGTGCTGTGGACGATCGTCGTGATCTGGTCGCTGCCGAGCGTCAGCCTGTTCCTCAACTCGTGGCGGGCCCGGGACGCGCAGCGCAACAGCGGCTGGTGGACGATCGGCCCCGACGACCTGACGCTCGCCAACTACGACTACATCTTCAACGCGTCGGCGGCGAGCACGATCGGCGAGTCGCTGCTCAGCTCGATGGCGATCGCCGTGCCGGCCACCATCATCCCGATCGCCATCGCGACCTTCGCCGCGTACGCCTTCGCCTGGATCGACTTCAAGGGCCGCAAGGTGCTGTTCATCGCGACCGTGTCCCTGCTGGCGATCCCGCTGCAGGTGGCATTGATCCCGCTGCTGCAGATGTACGTGAGCGGAGCGCACTTCACGATCCCGTGGCTCGACAAGACCGTCACGATCGTGCCGGACTTCGACCTCGTGAACACGTCGACCGCAGTGTGGTTGACCCACACCGGCTTCGCCCTGCCGTTCGCGATCTTCCTGCTGCACAACTACATCTCGTCGCTGCCGCGGGACGTGTTCGAGGCGGCCCGCATCGACGGCGCCGACCACTTCACGATCTTCTGGCGACTGGTGCTGCCGTTGTCGGTGCCGGTGCTCGCCGCGTTCGGCATCTTCCAGTTCCTGTGGACGTGGAACGACTTCCTGATCGCCAACACGATGGCCGGCACGAACCCGGAGGCCCGGCCGACGACGATCTTCATCGCCACGCTCGCCGGTGACTTCGGGAGCAACGAGCACCTGCTGCCGGCCGCGGCGTTCGTGCAGGCGTTCATCCCGCTGGTGGTGTTCTTCGCCCTGCAGCGGTACTTCGTCCGCGGCCTGCTGGCCGGATCCGTGAAGGGCTGACATGACGACCCACCCCGCCTTCGACCCGGCGCGCAACCGGGTGACCCGCGACCTCGGTGTCGAGGTGCCGATCGTCCAGGCCCCGATGGGCTGGATCGCCCGCAGCCAGCTGGCCTCGGCCGTGTCGGCCGCCGGGGCGTGCGGCATCATCGAGACGTCGTCGGGGGAGCTCGATGCCGTCAAGGACGAGGTCCGGGCCATGCGCGACCTCACCGACCGTCCATTCGGTGTGAACATCGCCCAGGCGTTCGTGCGCGACCCGGGCATCGCCGAGTTCGTCATCGACCAGGGGGTGCGCTTCGTCACCACCTCGGCCGGGTCGCCCACGAAGTACACCGGGGTTCTCAAGGCCGCCGGCCTCACCGTCTACCACGTCGTGCCGACTCTGGCCGCGGCCCTCAAGGCCGTCGACGCCGGCGTCGACGGCCTCGTCGTCGAGGGTGCCGAGGGCGGCGGCTTCAAGAACCCGAGCCCGGTGTCGACGATGGTGCTCCTCCCGCTCATCCGCTCCCGGGTCGACGTGCCGATCATCGCGGCCGGCGGCATCTGTGACGGTCCGACGATGGCCGCCGCGTTCGCGCTCGGCGCCGAGGGCGTGCAGATGGGAACCCAGATGGTCGCCGCGGCCGAGTCGCCGGTGCATCACAACTGGAAGCAGGCGATCCTCGATGCCGCCGAGACCGACACGCTGTTCCTCAACGAGCGTCACTCCCCTGCATTGCGGGCGTTGCGCACGAACCGCAGCTCGGCCCTCCAGTTCGCCGAGCACAACGTGTTCGGCGACTTCGGTGACCCGCAGTCGCTCTACTTCGGCGGTGACATGGACGCGGCGATCGCCCTGACCGGGCAGGTGGCGGGACGCATCGACACGATCCGGCCGGTGGCCGACATCATCGCCGGGACGGTCGCCGGGTTCGCCACCACGATCGACCGGCTCGCGTCACGATGATCGTCACTCGCCGCGGTAGTTCGGCGTTCGGCGCGACGCGAAGGCGTTGATCCCTTCGATGCCGTCAGCGGTCGCCATCGTCGCCGTGATGGCGTGTGCCTCGCGCTCTCCGGCCACCTCGAGCTCGGAGTCGAAGCCCTCGTAGATCAGTCGTTTGGCGACACCGAGCGAACGGGCCGGACCGGCGGCGAAGGCGGTCGCCATCTCGGCGGCGGAGGCGTCCACCTCGTCGTCGGGCACGACCCGGTTCACGAGTCCCCATTCGAGCGCCTCGTGCGCCGTCAGCACCCGGTTCGTGAGCGTGAGTTCCATCGCCCGACGCAGACCGATGTGGCGGGCGAGGAAGTAGCTCGACGTGCCGTCGGGGGTCATCGCCGCCTTCGTGTAGCCCATCGTGAACTTGGCTGACTCGCCGGCGATGACGAGGTCCATCGCGCAGACGAACGAGAGGCCGGCACCACCGGCGGCGCCGCGCACCCCGGCGACCACGGGTTTGGGCATGCGGTTCATGCGGTAGGTGGCGGCGTGGTAGTCGGTGACGAGTTCGGCCGCGGTGGCCGGCAGGGCGGCGCCGAGGGTGTCCATGAACTTCAGGTCGCCACCGGCGCAGAACACCGAGCCGTCGGCGGTGAACGAGACGGCCTTCACGGCGTCGTCGAACGAGGCGGCGATCATCACGCCCCGCAGGTCGCGGGCGAAGTCGGTGTTCATCGCGTTCGCGCTCTCGGCGCGGGAGAGACGGATGTGGGCGACACCGTCCGCGACGGCGTAGGTCATGGTGCGCAGGTCCATGCCCCATCGTCGCACGCAGCGCCCGTCAGGCCAACAGCCGGGCGATGCGCGCTGCGCTCGCGCCGGGTCGTGCACCGAGCGGCTGGGCGAAGGTGGCGACGCGGAGTTCCTCGAGCAACCAGCCGGCCTCGACGAGATCCGCGGGTTCGTCACCGTGTCGGAATGCGCTGAGCCGGCGCTGCTGACGATCCTCGAGGGGTCGCACCTCGGCCATGCGGCGTCGGTCGCGGTCGACCTGGCCGGCGAGGTGCTCGAGACGGTGCTCGATGCCGCGCACGTACCGATGCACGTCGGGGAGGCGGTGCGTGCCGGCACGGGCGACGAAACCGGGTCCGACGAGTCGTACGAGGTGGTCGAGTGCGTCGCGCACGGTGTCGGCCGCGGCGGGGGCACGCAGCGCCTCGAGCCGCCGGCGGACCCGGCCGGCAGCCCGCAGGATGTCGAGCGCGACACCGACGCAGTCGGCGAACACCTGCGGGCCGTCCGCCCGCAGGACCCGCCGGACCTCGTCGAACGCCGCGGTGGTCCACGGCACACCCCGCTCGTCGAGCACCCGATCGACCGTCGCCGTGGCTGCGTCGTCGAGGAGACCGTCGACGCTGACACCGTTCAGACCGAGGGTCAATCGGGCGTCGTTGTCGAGCATCGACCGAACCCCCGAACGCGCCGGCGCCGCGGTGAGCAGCAGCAGGCGTCGCACCCCCTCGCGCATCAACCGCTGCTGGAGAGCCGGGTCGGTGACGAGACGCAACGACACGCTGTCGCCACGGTCGAGCAGCGTCGGGTGGGCACGCACCAGGTCACCGCCCTCGCCCCATTCGACGGTCTCGGGCAGGTCACCGAGGTCCCAGTCGACGATGCCGGACCGTTCCTCGATCGGGGCGGTCGAGGCGAGGGCCTGTCGGGCCGCCGGACGGGCGAGGTCGCGCACGACTCCCACGTCGTCACCGAAGGCGTGCACCTCGCCGTCGGCATCGCTGACGACGAGGTGGATGCGCAGATGGGTCGGGAACGCTGCTGTCGACATCGTCGCCGGATCGACACGCACGCCGGACTCGGTGGTGAGTGCCGTGGCGAACGCGTCGATGAGACGCACCCCCGGGCTCGGTTCGCCCAGGGCGGCGAGCGCAGCGGCGACGGTCTCGGCGGCCGGGATGAGGTGTCGCCGGGTCTCCTTGGGCAACGACTTGAACAGGGCCTCGGCGATCGCCGGACGGTGCGCCGGGATGTGCCAGTCGAGCAGGTCGCCGCTGAACCGGTTCACGGCGGTGAGCGGGATGTGCAGCGTGACCCCGTCGAAGATGCTGTCGGGATCGTGGCGGTAGGTGAGCTGGTAGACGGCGCCGTCGGTGTCGACCCACTCGTCGGGATACCGGTCGTCATCGGCGGCGGCGAACGCGTCGGCGAGGTCGGGTGAGCGGTCGACGTCGAGTCGGCCGCCGTCGGCCCGACGGGCCTCGGCCCACCAGCGGTCGAACGACCGGATCGACGTCACCTGGGTGGGCACGACCGAGCGATAGTGCTCGACGAGTCGGTCGGACGAGATGCCGACGGTTCGGCGGACCCGATGACCGAGGTCGTCGAGTCGGGTGAGCGTCGTGTCGTTTCGGGCCAGGAATCGTTGCCGCCGCAGCCAGCCGGCATCGGCCTCACGGCGCGCGAGCGCATGGTCGACGAACATCTCGTGGGCAAGCTCCGCGTCGACCCGGTCGAGGCCGACGCGCCGTCCGGCGACGATCGGCAGTCCATAGAGGGTGACGGTCTCGGCGACCGTGGCCCGGCCACCCCTCGGATCCCATTCGGGTTCGCCGTGCGATCGTCGCACGAGGTGCGGGGCGAGACGTTCGGCCCACTCGGGTTGGATCGCCGCGACGCGTCGGGCCCGCAGACGGTCGGTCTCCACGAGTTCGGCGGCCATCACCCACCGGGCGCCGCGGCGCGCCAGGACCGAGCCGCCGGCGATCTCGAAACGGGAGCCGCGCGCCCCGAGGTACACGGCCCGGGCGCCGCGTGCCGACGGGGTGCGTTCGTCGCGCACACCGAGGTGCGACAACAGTCCCGCGAGCACCGCCTGATGCACCCGATCGGGGTGCCCGGCCTCGGTGCCGGGACGGATGCCGAGTTGGCCGGCGACCTGTCGCAGTTGGCTGTACAGGTCGCGCCACTCGCGCACCCGCAACCAGTTGAGGTACTCGTCGCGGCACATGCGTCGGAACGCGTTGCCCGACAGTTCACGCTGCCGGTCACGCAGGTGGTCCCACAGGGCGACGATCGACAGCAGGTCCGAACCGGGGACGTCGAAACGGCGGTGCAGTTCGTCGGCCCGGTCGCGGTGTTCGCGGGGCCGTTCGCGCACGTCCTGGATCGACAGGGCCGACGCGATCACCAGCACCTCGCGTACGCACCCGTGCCGGTCGGCCTCGAGGATCATCCGGCCGAGCCGCGGGTCGACCGGGAGCCGGGCGAGTCGACGGCCGACGCCGGTGAGGTGCCGCTCGCCGTCGTCATCTGTGCGCAACGCCCCGAGTTCGTCGAGCAGGGCGTACCCGTCGCGCACCGCCGCCGCGTCGGGACGTTCGACGAACGGGAAGTCGGCCACGTCGCCGAGGCCGAGGGCGGTCATCTGCAGGATGACCGAGGCGAGGTTGGTGCGCAGGATCTCGGGTTCGGTGAACTCGGGGCGGTCGACGTGCTCCTCGGCGGACCACAACCGGATGCACACACCCGGCGCGACACGGCCACACCGGCCGGCACGCTGCGCGGCCGAGGCCTGCGAGACGGGCTCGATCGGCAACTGCTGCACCTTCAGACGTTTCGAGTACCGGCTGATGCGGGCCGTTCCGGTGTCGACCACGGCACGCACACCGGGCACGGTGATCGACGTCTCGGCGACGTTCGTCGCCAGCACGATGCGTCGCCCCGGGTGCGGGGCGAACACCCGATGCTGCTCGGCGGCCGACAGGCGTGCGTACAGCGGCAGCACCTCGGTGCGGGGCAGGCCGAGGGCCCGGATCGCGTCGGCGGTGTCGTGGATCTCGCGTTCGCCGGACAGGAACACGAGCACGTCGCCGTCGACGGCCCGGTCGATCTCGGCGATCGCGTCGATGATCGCCTGCACCTGGTCGACACCCTCGGCGAGCGGCCGATACCGCACCTCGACCGGGTGGGTCCGGCCCTCGACGACGAACACCGGCGCCGGTGTGCCGTCGGGCGCGGCGAAGTGCGCGGCGAACCGTTCCGTGTCGATCGTCGCCGAGGTGACGATGACGTGCAGGTCGGGACGCCGGGGCAGGAGTTGGCGTAGGTAGCCGAGCAGGAAGTCGACGTTCAGGCTGCGCTCGTGGGCCTCGTCGACGATGATCGTGTCGTAGCGACGCAGTTCCGGGTCGCGGGCCAGTTCGGCGAGCGCGATGCCGTCGGTCATCAACCTGATGCGGGTGTCGGCACCCACGCGGTCGGTGAAGCGCACGCTGTAGCCGACGGTCGTGCCGAGCTCGACGCCGAGTTCGTCGGCGATCCGGTCGGCCACGGTGCGGGCCGCGACGCGGCGGGGCTGGGTGTGACCGATCATGCCGGCGGTGCCGCGCCCGGCGGCGAGGCACAGCTTGGGGAGTTGCGTGCTCTTGCCCGAACCGGTCTCGCCGGCGACGATCACCACCTGGTGGTCACGGATCGCGGCGATGAGTTCGTCGCACCGTGCCGTGATCGGCAACTCCGGTGGGAACTCGATGGCGTCGACCGTGACGTGGGCAGACATGACGTGGGCTGACGGTACCGGCCGCTGACTAGCGTCGTCGTCATGGCCCACTGGTTGATGAAGTCCGAACCCGACGTGTTCTCCTACGACGACCTCGTCCGGGTCAAGCGGGAGGGTTGGGACGGTGTGCGCAACTACCAGGCCCGCAACTTCATGCGCACGATGCGCACGGGTGACCTCGTCATCTTCTACCACTCGAACGCGACACCACCCGGGGCCGCCGGGATCGCCAGGGTCGTCGGCGAGGCCGAGCCCGACCCGACCCAGTTCGACCCGGCGTCGAAGTACTTCGACCCGACGTCGTCGCCCGATGACCCCCGGTGGGACTGGGTGACGCTCGGGCCGAAGAAGCGGCTGCGCTTCGTGCCACTCGACGTGCTGCGCACGATCCCCGAGTTGACCGACTGTCAGTTGCTGGCCCGTGGCAACCGCCTGAGCGTGATCCCGCTCACCGAGGCCGAGTTCTCAGCGATCGTCGCCTCGGGCAGCTGAGCGGGCGACGATGTCGATCAGCGTCGGCGCTCGGGGATCACGCGGGTGAGGACGCCGATGCCGACGAGGGCGGCTCCGGCCACGAGCAGCGTGTAGCCCGGTCCGGCTGCCCGGCCGAGCAGGGTCTCGGCGATCGCCCGGATCATGTCGGCCCGGGCCACGTCATCGAGCGACAGCACGACCGTGGCGCGACTCACCAACAACAGCAACAGCCCGGCGACGGCGAGCGCGATGCCCACCGGCGTGAACCGGCGCAGGAGCGCCACCGGCGACACGACCAGGATCGTGATCACCGCCAGCACCGCGACGACCAGGCCGATCGTCGACCACAGTCGCACCGAGTCGACGATCCCCCCGAAGTCGAGGTCGTCCTCGGTGCGTTCGATGACGACCGGGTCGATCCCGGTCTCGACGAGTTCGCTGACCAGGTCGGTGGCGACGGATGTGACCTCCTCGATGGTGCCGGGAGGCAGCGCACCCTCAGCCTCCAGGCGGATTCCGAACTCCTCGGCGAGGGCGGTGATCTCGGCCGCCTCGGTGCTCGCCGCCAGACGTTGGAGCGCATCGAACACCAACGGGTTCACATCGATCTCGGCCTCGGGTGCACCCTCGAAGAACACCCGGTAGGCAGCCTCACTGGCCTGATCGCTGAACGCCGTGAAGCCGTCGCCGTCGAGCACGCTGTCGACGACCGTACGGATCGTCGTCTCGTCGGCGAACCGGGAGATCACCGGGTCGTCGCGCAGTTGGCTCGTGATCTCGGAAGCCAGTTCGGAACGCACCTCGGGCAACGCCGTCACATCGGCGACGACACCCGACACCGCCTCGGATGACCCGGCGACGCCGAGGACCATCCGGCCGACGGCGAAGGAGAGCACACCGACGCTCAGCAGGATGCCGGCGACGGCGACGACGAGACGACGCACAACGATGAGGGTAGCAAGGGGTGCCGGCGACTCAGGCCCGTCCGACCGGCGACGGCGACGGGTGGTCGGGAGCGACCATCGCCTCGACGGCATCGAGAACGGCGTCGATCCCTCGCCAGAACGCAGTGTCGCTCAACGTCTCCGCCTCGTCGTGGCCGAGGGTCTCCAGTTCGTGCGTGCCGGTACCGAAGGCTCGGTATCGCAGAACGCGCACCGTCATGTTGTTGCTTCTCGCCCCGCTGTCCAACATCACGGCACCGACGGCGAACGACTCGACCATCTGGTAGGCCTCGACGAGACATGCTCCGGAGAGGCCCATGTCGCGCAGAGCAGCGACGACACGGCCGCTCATCTGCATGGTGTTCGGCGCGGTTCCATTGCCGGCCTGGAGCATGTCCGCCATGTGTCCATTGAGCCGGGCGACGCTGGGATGGTCGAAGAACACCTGCCGGTACGCCGCAACGATCGCCCGGACCCGCTCCCGGGGTGTCTGTGCCGCCGGATCGATGGCCGCCAGCGCCTTGCCGGTGACATGATCGAACAGGCTGCCGAGCAGCACGTCCTTGCTGCCGAAGTAGCGGTAGACCGTGGTGGCGTCGAGACCCACCGCCTTGCCGAGCGTGCGCGTCGTCAGGGCGTCGGGCCCGAACTCGTCGGCGATCGCCAACGCGGCCTCGAGGAACACCTCATGTGAGACTGCCGGGCGGGGCGCTGCCATGGTGTCACCCTAGTTGTGGGGGCGATCACCGCTGCACGATGAACGCCCCCACAACATGCGGGAATCAGTTGCCCAGGAGTTCACGCCGGCGGCTCACCACCACCAGCAGTACGCCCAGGGTGGTGAGGATGACCATCGGTGCCACGGGCACGCCCCCGCCGGTGGCCGGCAGTTCGACCTCGGCGACCGCGGTCGAGGCAGCGGGATCGGTGATGCGGATCCCGAGCGACACGGAGAGTGTCTCGCTCGCGGTCACCAGCGTGTGGTCGCCGGCGAGGATCGCCTCGGGAGGGCTGAGCACACGGGTGAAGTTGCCGTCGGCATCGGCCGTCGCGGTGCCGAGCAGGTACGGGGTCGACATGAGAACCAGTTCCGCGTCCTCCCCGGCCGGCAGCCCGTAGACGAACACGGCGACCTCGCCACCGCGTTCCATCTCCAGCATCTCGGCGCGGATCTGGTTCGGATTCCCGTCCTCGTCACGCGAGGCGTACAGC
Organism: Actinomycetota bacterium; assembly: GCA_041164245.1. GTDB lineage: Bacteria > Actinomycetota > Acidimicrobiia > Acidimicrobiales > Ilumatobacteraceae > Casp-actino5. Next base: position 23,254 of record JBEAPU010000030.1, read on the forward strand.
CCGGTGAACTCAGTGGACTCCGCGATGATCACGTCCTCGACCGGCACGCGGGTGTCCTCGAAGATGCCGTCGATCTCGGCGCCGGTGTCGGTGTCCACGACCTCGAGTCCGGAGTCGCCGCCGGCCGCTGCGTCGATGCGCTCGATCAGGCCGTCAGCGGCTTCCTGGAGTTCCGCCACCTGCTCGGCTGTGCGCTCGGCGGGGGCGACGGCACCGGCGTCGTCGGCACCTGTGCTGGTGAGGGTGAGTTCGACCTCCTCGCCGTTCACGAGCATCTTGGCGGCCCCGGCCGTGGCGGTCAGAGCTGCCTGGTTCTCCGTGGTCACGAGCGTCGGTGTGGTGGAGACCGGGACCGATGTCGTCGTCGCTGTGTCGTTCTGCTGGGTGGAGTCCGTCGACCCGCCCGAACCCGATGACTCTGCCGAACCCGACGACCCTGTCGACTCGTCCGTATCCGACGACCCACTCGATGGGGCAACCGTCGAGTTGTTCGTCACAGCCTGGTCCGAGAACGACTCAACCTGGTTCCCGGCCGCATCCTGAAGACCACCCGA
>JBEAPU010000031.1:0-3132 GCA_041164245.1 Actinomycetota bacterium
TGGGACACCCTCTACCGGGACGTCATCCGACCGGACTCGGTGTCAGAAACCCTGTCCGGTGAACCGGTGTCACTCGACACGATCCGACGCCTGTGCTGCGACGCCGAAATCCGGTTGGTCACACTCGCCGGTGAGGGTGAACGCATCGACGTCGACCGGCAAGACCGCGTCGCGAACCGGGCCCAACGTCGCGCATTGGCTGCCTTGCACCGCACCTGTGCCCATCCGGACTGTGACGTGATGTTCGAGCACTGCCAGATCCACCACGTCACACCCTGGGAACACGGCGGCTTGACGAACCTCGACAACCTCATCCCACTCTGCACACGCCATCACCATCTCGTGCACGAAGGACGCTGGACACTCACCTTGCGATCTGATCGGGCCGTGATCTGGACACGACCCGACGGCGTGATCCACTTCGAGGGATACACCACCGACCGACAACCCCGTGACCGGGTGTGTGTGCCCGAGCCCGACCCGCCACCGGTCCGACAACCCTGAACCGCGGATCGCGGACCCGAGGGAACCCCAACCACACACCCCACGAACCCCACCACAGGCGTGCACCCACACGCCCAACACCCATGTCCGGGCCCGGGTGAGGCGCTCTCGGCGCCCGTCATCAGTCGACGCGCCTGAGCAGCACTCAGACCCGACGCAGGCGCAGGTGCAGGAGCCGCGGCACACTCGCTGCGTCGAGGTACCCGGGAGCCTGCGCCAGGAAGCGTTCGGGTGGTGCCGGCTCGTCCATGCGTTCCAGCATGAGCCCCGCATCGGCGAGTGCGTTCAGGTAGCGCGACAGCGGTCGGTGGAGGAAGCGGATCCACACCCCCAGCTCCACCTGCTCGACGGTCTCGGCCTCCCTCAGGTACGGCCCGATCCGCCAGTACTGCTCGGGCGGCTCGACCATGTGATCGTCGATCCAGCCGCTGTCGGGGGTCTGCAGCAACGGGTGGTTGAGCAGGAACGTGAACCGACCGCCCGGTCTCAGGACCCGGGCCACCTCGGCGATCGCCGTATCGACATCGTCGATGTGTTCGAACACGAGGCACGCCAGCACGGCATCGAAGGTGGCGTCGGCGAAGGGCAGGGCCGCCGCCCCTGCCTGCACGTAGCGCGGCCCACCGGCCCGGCCGGCGGCGACCGTGATCTGGTTCGTGGTCGGATCGGCCCCGACGACCGAGCAGCCGGTCGCGGCGAGCGCCCGGGCGATCTGTCCGTCCCCTGTACCGACGTCGAGCACTCGGCCGAGTCCGGCGAGTTCACCGACGATCAGCGGGATGATCTGGTCCTCGTACTCGGGGTCGGCCCCCTCGGTGAACCCCTCGATCCACCAGCCGGCATGCTCCTCCCACAACCGGCGCGACAGGTCACTCGACACGGCCGACACACTACGGTCGCCCCATGGACTTCTCCGTGTGGCCGAACATCAAATACCCGGTCGACGAGGTGCTCGACCTCGCCCGCTGGCTCGACGACGGCCGCTGGCACGGGATGTGGTTCGCGGATCACTACATGCCGAACACCGGCAGCGCCGAGGTCGCGGAGGGTGACGCCCACGAGGTGTGGGGACTGCTGCCCGCGGTGGCCGTCGTCACCGAGCGACTGCGGCTCGGACCCCTCGTGTCCCCCACCTCGGTCCATCATCCGGCCCTGCTGGCCAACCGGGCCGTCACGATCGACCACGTGTCGAAGGGCCGTTTCGTCCTCGGCCTCGGCGCCGGCTGGCAGATCAACGAGCATCACGCCTACGGCATCGAACTCGAGGCGCCCAAGGCCCGCGTCGACCGGTTCGACGAGGCGATCCAGATCATCCGGTCACTGCTGGACCAGCCCCGCACCACCTTCGCCGGGGCGGTGCACACGATCACCGATGCCCCCTGTGAGCCCAAGCCCGTCCAGGAGCACCTCCCGCTCCTCGTCGGCACCGGTGGCGACCGGATGCTGAGGATCACGGCGCGCCATGCCGACGAGTGGAACACCTGGGGTCATCCCGACGGGGCGGGCGAGCGACTCTCGGCACTCCGTGCGGCGTGCGAACGCGTCGGTCGCGACCCCTCGACCGTCCGCACCTCGGTGCAGGTCGTCGTCCATCTCTCCGACGATGCCGATGCCAACGCCAAGGTGCTCTCCGGGCCGTTCGGTGCCCGGGCCGTCGCCGGGGGCCCAGCCGAACTGATCGACACCTTCGCGCAGTACGCCGATCTCGGGTTCGACGAGTTCATCGTCCCCGACTGGCTGATGGGACGCACCGCAGCCGAGCGTCGGGATCACCTCGATCGACTCCACAGCGAGGTCATCGCCCACCTCTGAGACGCCGATCACGGCATCAGTCGCCGGCGTCGTCGACCTCGCCGTGAAACCGGGCGTGGATCGCCTCGGCGACGGCATCGGGCAGGAACGACAGCGACCGGAGCGTCTCGAGATCGGCCGCCTTCACCGCCTTGACGCCGCCCAACGACTTCACGAGTTTGGCCCGACGCGCCTCGCCGAGTCCGGGGATGCCGTCGAGCGCGCTCGCCGTCATCCGCTTCGACCGCCGCTCCCGATGGAAGGAGTTGGCGAACCGATGGGCCTCATCCCGGATCCGCTGCAGCATGAACAGCGCCTCCGATCCGCGGGCCACCTCGACCGGCTCGGCCCGACCCGGCACATAGACCTCCTCGAACCGCTTGGCGAGCGCAGCGACCGGGATCTCATCGGCGAGGCCGAGCGAAGCGACGACCCGCTCGGCGACCCCGAGTTGACCCTTGCCACCGTCGACGACGAGCAGTTGCGGCGGGTAGGCGAATCGGGCCCGTCGTCCACCCCGTTCGTCCGACGGGACGTCGCGTTCCTCGAGGTACGCCGTCAGGCGCCGCGTCAGAACCTCCTCCATCGCCGCGTAGTCGTCGTTGCCCTCGACGTGGACCTTGAACCGTCGGTACTGGCGGGGAGCCGGAAGACCGTCCTCGAGCACCACCATCGACCCGACGTAGTCGGTGCCCTGCAGGTGCGCCATGTCGTAGCACTCGATGCGCAGCGGCGCCTCGGCCAGCCCGAGCGCGTCCTGCAGTTCCGTGAGCGCCCGGCTGCGGGTGTTGTGGTCGCTCGCCCGGCGCATCCGATGCCGGACGAACTCCTCCGACG
>JBEAPU010000032.1:0-5659 GCA_041164245.1 Actinomycetota bacterium
TCGGCCGGGTCGAGGACGGCGGGGAGCGGGTCGATGTCGGCCCACACGGCCTGCGCGGCGTCGGCAGCGGCCGTGCGGGTCTCGGCGACGACGAGGGCGATCGGTTCGCCGACGAAGCGCACCCGGTCGACGGCGATGGGGTGGCGGGCGAAGCGGCTCCCGATCTTCACGAAGCCGTGGTGGGCGCCGATGCCGAGTCCGGTGGCGAGGTCGGTGCCGGTGAGGACCGTGACGACCCCAGGCATGGTGCGGGACTCGTCGACGTGGACGGCGGTGAGCTCACCGTGGGCGACCGGGGACGGCACGAACACGGCGTGCAGGACCCGGTCGATGTCGCCGACGGGCAGGTCGGCGGTGTAGCGGGCTGCCCCGGTGAGCAGTTCGGGGTCCTCACGGCGGAGCACCCGTGTGCCGAGGATCGAACCGGGGGTGCCCGATCTCGCATCGGCGATCACGTTCGGGTCCATGGGTCGACCGTAGTGTGCCGACGTGCGTCGCCCCGTCCCGGTCTACATCGGTTCCCTGCTGGTGATCGGTCTGACGATGACGGTGATCGGGCCGGCCTTGAGCGAGCTGCGGGAGCGCACGGGCGCTGGGATCGGTGCGATCGGCTCGCTGTTCATCGCGGCGTCGATCGGGTTCATGTCGGGATCGCTGCTCGGTGGTCGGCTCTACGACCGGCTCGACGGTCACCGGGTGCTGGCGCTGTCGGTGGCGACGCTCGGCTCACTGATGCTGCTCGTGCCCCATGCCGGCTCGCTCGCCGTGCTGTTCGTGATCTTCGTGGCGGTGGGTGTCGCGGGTGCCGTGGTCGAGGTGGGGGCGAACACGCTCGTCATGTGGCATCTCGGTGCCGAGGTGGGTCGGGCGATGAACCTGCTGCATCTGGCCTTCGGTGTCGGTGCTCTGACCACGCCGACGTTGACCCGGGTCGGTCTCGGTGTGGTGACCGCGGTCGGGGCGACGGTGGCGTGGGTCGTGGCGGCGTCGGCGCTGGCCGTGCCGTCACCGAAGGCACCCGGAGCGCAGCGGGCCGAGCAGACCGGTTCGACCCGACGCCTGCTCGTGATCTGCTCGTCGTTCTTCTTCCTGTACGTCGGTCTCGAGATCGGGTTCGCCGGTTGGATCCTGACGTATGTGGAGGAGCTCGACTTCTCGGCGGCGACGGCGACGGCGATCACGACCGTGTTCTGGGTGGCCTTCACCGCCGGGCGTCTCATCTCGGCCGTCGTCGTGAACACGGTGCGTCCGAAGATGGTGATGATCGCTGCAGGGGCGTTGACGCTTCTCGCCTCGCTCGTCCTCGTGGCCGGTGCCGGTCGGCTCGGGGCCGTGGCGGTCGGGGCCGGTCTGATGGGGCTCGCGACGGCGCCGCAGTTCCCGGTGATGCTCGCCTACATCGAGCGACGCATGCGCCTGTCGGGGTCCGACAACGCGTGGTTCGTCGGGTCGGCCGGTCTGGGCGGGTTGGTGTTCCCGTTCGTGACCGGTCAGATCTTCGATGGTCTCGGGACGTCGGCGTTCCCGTGGACGATCCTGGTGGCGGCGATGCTGACCGTCGGCGCGTTCGCGTTCGTCAACCGCACGTTCGGCGGGTGAGGGCGCGCGGCGCGGGTCAGTGCGTGTGGCTGGTCGAGTTGTCGACGACGCGCGACGCGACGATCGGCAGCATCTTGACGGCGATCTGCGGGGCCTCCTCGAGCACACCGTCGAAGGAGCGGCCGTCGATGTGGAGCACCTTCACGTCGCTCTTGGCGGTGACGCTGGCGTCGCGGCGGGCGTGCGTGAGGAGTGCCATCTCGCCGGCGAACCCGCCGGGGCCGATGTCGGCGACGTGGGCGCCGTCACGGGTGACCTCGAGCGTGCCGGAGACGACGACGAACATCTCGTGCGCGGACTGGCCCTCGGTGATGAGGGCGTAGCCGGCCTTGAGGTCGAGTTCGGTGGTGGCCTTGGCGACCACGTCGAGTTCGTGCTCACCGAGGTCGGCGAACAGCGGAACGGCCTTCAGGTGCTCGTGGTAGGCGTGAGCCATGGTGGTTCCCCCCGGTTCGACCCGCCGCCCGGCGGGTGTGTGTCGTCGCCAGAGAATAACCGGCCGGGCGGTGGCCTCAGGCTTCGGACCGGATGACGTCGATCCCGGTCGGGTCGACGAGGGAGTCGTGGAGGCGCAGGTTGTGGTTGTGCCCCACGTGGTGCAGGCCGAACGCGGATTGGATCGCCGTGTACATGCCCATGGCGTCGAGGGTGTTGTTCACGCTCTGTTTGGCGAGGGTGAGGCCGATCATCGGTCGCCGGGCGATGTGGGTCGCGAGTTCGAGGGTGGTCGCCTCGAGCTCGTCGCGCGGCACGACGCGCGACACCATGCCGTGGCGGAGCGCCTCCTCGGCGGTGATGGCCCGACCGGTGAAGAGCATGTCCTTGGCGAGGCGCGCCCCGACCTCGTAGGGGTGGGTGAAGTATTCGTGGCCGTTCACCCCGAAGGCGACCACCGGGTCGGAGAACGTGGCGTCGTCGGAACACACGATGAGGTCCATCGGCCACACGAGCATCAGCCCGCCGGCGATCACCTTGCCCTGCACCTGGGCGATGGTCGGCTTCGGGATGTTGCGCCACCGCCAGCACAACCCGACGTACATCTCGGCCTCGGTGGCCATGTACCCCTCGGCACCGGGTGCGTCGAAGTGACACCAGGTGCCGATCGGGTCGATGCCCTCCATCGAGGTGCCGGCGCGCAGGTCGTGGCCCGAGGAGAAGTGCTTGCCGTCGGCGGCGAGCACGATCACCCGCACCTCGGGGTCGCGGGCGGCCCGGTCGAAGGCGGCGTTGATCTCGGACAGCATCGTGTAGTCCTGGGCGTTGGCCATCTCGGGTCGGGCGAGGGTGATGCGAGCCACACCCGGGGCCGGCTCGTCGTAGCGGATCGAGGTCCAGTCGCTCATTGCGTCAGTCTCGTCTCGGCCGTCACCCAGTCGAGGTACTGGGCGGTGCCGGCCACCACGGGCACGGCGGTGATCGCCGGCACCTCGTAGGAGTGCAGGCCGGTTGCGACCTCGACGACGTCGTCGTAGCGCTCACGGGTCGTCGTGACGAGTAGGAGCACCTCGGCGTCGTCCTGAAGGGCGCCGTCCCAGCGGTACACGGACCGGATCGGCATCGCCTTCACGCAGGCGGCGGCCCGGGCCTCGACGAGGGCGGTGGCGAGCGCGTGGGCCTCCTCGTCACTGCCGCAGGTGATGAGGATCTCGAGGTGGGACGGGGCGTCGTGGGTGTCGGCCATGGGATCATTGTGCGCGTGGAGCGCCTCTTCGACCGGTACGTGATGGTCGACTGGAGCGCGAACTCGACGCCCAAGCGCGGTCGCGACTCGATCTGGATCGCCGACAGCGCAAAGTCACGCCCGGTCAACCCGTCGACGCGGGCCGCGGCGATGGAGCTCGTGTGTTCGATCGTCGACGAGTCGGCGGGTGAGCGTCTCCTGATCGGTTTCGACTTCTCCTTCGGGTACCCGGCGGGTTTCGCATCGGCCCTCACCGGCGACCCGACGGCGGGGTGGGCTGCGGTGTGGGCGTGGCTGGCCTCGGCGATCAGCGATGACGAGCGGAACCGCAACGACCGACTCGATGTCGCCGCGGCGGTGAACGAGCGGTTGGCCGGGTCGCACGGATCGGCACCGTTCTGGGGCTACCCGGGTCGCGCCCGCACCGATGCGTTGCCGCGCACCCGTCCGGTGACGTATCGACCCTTCGACGAGTTCCGGCTCGCCGAGCATCGGGTGCGCGCCGAGGGTCATCGGCCGTTCGCGTCGTGGCAGCTCGCCTACCCGGGGAGCGTGGGCAGTCAGATGATGCTCGGCATGCGGGCCCTCGAGCTCCTGCGCCGTGACCCGCGGCGCGGACCGCGACTGCGGGTGTGGCCGTTCGAGACCGGGGTCGGCGCGGCGTCCGCGGTCATCGATCAGGGTCAGGTCATGCTCGCCGAGATCTGGCCGAGCATGTTCGCATTGCGCGACGGGCTGCACGAGGTGCGTGATGCGGCGCAGGTGGCGACGATGGTGGCCGACATCGCCGAGCATGATGCCGCCGGGCATCTCCGCGACTGGTTCGACCCGCCGCTCGACGATGACGAGCGCGGCGTGGTGCTCGCCGAGGAGGGGTGGACGCTCGGCGTGCGGTGAGCGCTCACCACCGGGGCGGCGCGACGAGGTGATGCGGCCACCCGCACCGGCAACGCACGTCGATCCCGCCACCGTCGAGTGACCACAACAGGAGCGCCCGGTCGGGGTCGGCGGCGGTGACCGTCACGCCGGGTCGACGTTCGTCGTCGTCGGCGTTGATGCGGATCGACTCCGGCAGGCCGTCGACCCGCCGGACGATCCAGGCGCCGCAGATGTCGCAGGTGGCGATGGTTCGGTACTCGTCCTCGGTGGGGGCGAGGTCGTTCTCGGCCACCAACCAGTCCCAGTGCCGGCGCGGCTGCCATGCCATGTCGTCATTGTCCACGACCGGCGACCGCGATGCACGGTTCTGGTGGTGCGGCGGTCAGCAGGTGCCGAACACCGACCGGGTGCGCAGGCCGACGACACCGATGTCACCGGCACCCCACGAGTTCCAGTCCCGGGTGCTGGCGACGGCGTCGAGCACGGGGAGACGATCGGCGTGGTCGCCCCACACCCGGCCACCGCAGTGGGTGCGGGTCGAGCGGGTGATCACCTCGAACTCGTCGCCGGTCATGCCGGCGACCGTGACCTTGCCGGCGGCGTCGGTGGTGGCGGTGTACACCTCGTCGGTGGCGTGGGAGAGCACGCCGACGCGCACGCCGGCGAGCGGGGTGTGGCTGCGGGCGTCGACGATCGTGGCGGTGATCGTCTGGTCGGTCGGCCAGTCCGGGGCGGCCTGGGCGGCGCCGGCGGTCGTGAGCAGGCCGGCGGCGGTGACGGCGCCGGCGACCAGGGTTCGGATGGTGCTGTGTGTGCGGGTCATGCCATCCAGAGCAGTGACCGGGATGGTTCTCGCACATTTCCGGCGGATCTAGTGTGCGCCGGTGCAGTCACTCGCCGTGCTGGTCGTCCTCATCGTGTTCGGCATCATCGGCCTGGGTGTCGTGTCCCTCGTCGTCGCCCTGCGGCCGGCCCGCCGGGCCTGGACCCGTGCGCTGTTCCTCCCGGCTGCGGTCGTGGCGGTGTTGGCCGGCGGTTGGCTGGCCGTGCTCGACATCGGTGGGCCGATGCGGGTGATCGGTGTCGCGGTCGCGGCGGCCGGGGTGGCGGCGCTGTGGCGGTCGCGGCGCTCGGCGACACCCTGACTCAGCGGAGGTGTGAGGTGAGGAGTGTGCGGAACACGTGCTCGCTCTGCGCGCCGACGACCGTGTCGATCACCGTCGAGTCGCGCACGAACTTGAGCAGCGGGATCGATCGGGCGTCGAACCGCTGAGCGATCATCGGGTTCGCGTCGACGTCGACCTTGACGACCTTGAGGCGGCCGGCGAACTCGACGGAAAGCTTCTCGAGGATCGGGGCGATCATGCGGCACGGTCCGCACCACGCGGCCCACAGGTCGACGAGCACGAGTCGGCGGGTGTCGATCGCCGTGTCGAAGGAGTCGTCGGTGGCGTCGACGAGCCAGGGCAGGTCGACGTGACACGACGGGCAGCGCGGGTT
>JBEAPU010000033.1:0-22849 GCA_041164245.1 Actinomycetota bacterium
GGATCGGGACGGTTCGGGCGCTCGAGCACCGGGCGGAGGTGGCTGAAGGTGTCGAAGCCCGTCCGTCCGTGGTATGCGCCCATGCCACTCTCGCCGACTCCGCCGAAGGGCAGGTCCTCGACCGCCAGGTGCAACAGGGCATGGTTGACAACCAACGCGCCCGAGTGGGTGTCCCGCAGGACCTGCCGGCGCTCCTCGTCGTCGGTGCTGAACAGGTAGAGCGCCAATGGATGCGGGCGCGAACGCACGACATCGATCGCATCGTCCAGATCGTCGACCGGGATGATCGGCAGGATCGGACCGAAGATCTCCTCGTCCATCACCGGTGAGGTCCGGGCGGTCCCGACGAGGACGGTCGGGTCGATGTGGAGGGTGTCACGGTCGTGGCCACCGCCGACGACCGTGACACCGTTCGTCGGGTCGCTGCCGTCGATGAACCGGCTCAGCCGATCGTGGTGATGCACGTTCACGATCCGGCCGAAGTCCGGCGATGCGGCGGGATCACCACCGGTGAACCGGTCGATCTCGGCCCGCAGGGCGGAGACGAGGCGGTCCTCGAGGTGTCGCTCGACGAGGACATGGTCCGGTGCCACGCAGGTCTGGCCGGCGTTGACGAACTTGCCCCAGGCGATCCGCCGAGCGGCGACGGCGACGTCGGCCGAACCGGTGACGATGGCGGGCGACTTGCCTCCCAACTCGAGGGTCACCGGAGTGAGGTGCTCAGCCGCAGCCCGCATGACGACGCGACCGACGCGACCGTTCCCGGTGTAGAAGATGTGATCGAAGCGATGTCGCAGCAGTTCGGTCGCGGTGTCGACCCCACCGGTGACGACGCCGACGACATCGGGCAGGCGCTCCCCGAGCAACCTGGCGAGCAGGGCCTCCGTGGCCGGGGCGACCTCGGAGGGCTTCACCACGGCGGTGTTGCCCGCGGCGAGGGCGGCGGCAAGCGGGGCCAGCGTCAGTTGGATCGGGTAGTTCCACGGGGCGATGATGCAGACGGTGCCCAGCGGCGTGGGGACGACCCGGGCCCGACCGGGTCGCAGCGTCATGGGCAGACGGACGCGGCGCGGTCGTGACCATCGATCGAGATTGCGCTCGATGTGGTCGATCTGTCCGATGGTGAAGCCGATCTCGGTCGTCCACGCCTCGGTCGCCGACTTGCCGAGGTCGTCGGCCAGCGCGTTCGAGAGTGTGTCGGTGGCGTCGACGAGCAGATCCCGGAGACGGCGGAGGGCATCCCGTCGTCGATCGAGCATGTCGAGGGAGCCCGCAGCGTCCCTCATGGCAGCGACGGTGGCCGCGACGTCCGAGGGAGTGGATCCGGGCCGGCTGACGTCGTCACGGTCGGGGTTCGTCGTCACACCCGCAGCCTACGATCGTCCCATGGGAGATGACCGACCGGGCGGAGCGGATGAGCGACTCGCCGGCGACCAGCGCCTCGTCGACCTCGTCGATCGCCTGCACGGTGTGTCCGATGCGCTCGACGATCTCATGTTCGACCTCCTCCGCTCGGCTCGGGCCGACGGGTCCTCGGGGAGACCGGTGGCCGATCGGACCCTCGTGCAGGCCCGGCGCGCCGTGGACAAGGCCGAGCACCTGCTCCGCCGTCTGGCCGAGGACGACACCGGCCCGATGATCTGAGCGCCGGGTCAGTACCGGTTGAGGGCGTCGATGAGCCGACGGAGACCGGCGCGGTGCCGCGGGTCCAGGTCGAGAGCGATGCGGGGGAGGTCGAGCGCGTCCTGATCGCGCACCTCGACCCTGAACGGTTCGGCGGCACGGATCCGCCCCGACCGGAGGAGACCGGCGAAGTGGTCGGACATCCGGTCGAGGTCGCCACCCGAGGGCCGACGGCGCAGCCGGATCACGACGGTGTCACCGATCGTACGGATGCTGTGGAAGTTCCCGTAGAAGCCCGTGATCTCGTCCGCGGCCTCGGCGCACGACTCGGTCACCCGGTAGAGGTCGGTGTCCCCGGCGTCGACCAACCCCCGTGGGACGAGATGCTCGCGGACGAATCGGTCGACCGCCTCCCAGTACGGGTCCCCCGGGGTGTCGAGCAGGACGATCGGAACGGGCTGGCCCTTCCCGGTCTGGGTGAGGGTGAGGAGCTCGAAGGTCTCGTCGAGCGTCCCGAACCCGCCGGGCAGGCAGATGAAGCCGGCGGATTCCTTGACCAACATCAGCTTGCGAGTGAAGAAGTACTTCATGCTCACGTACTTCTCGTCGCCGGCGATCACCGGGTTCGCCCCGGTCTCGAACGGCAGTCGGATCGAGACACCGATGCTGAGATCGCGTCCCGCCCCCTCCATCCCGGCTTGCATCAGACCCGGTCCGGCACCGGTGACGACCATCCACCCGCGTGCCGCCATGTCGGCGGCGACACGCCGGGTCTGCTCGTACACCGGCTCGTGCGCTCGGGCCCGTGCCGACCCGAAGATCGTCACCTTCGGGCGTGAACGATGTGGGGCGAACATCGCGAACGCATCCCGCATCTCGGTCAGGGCGGCGGTGGCGATCTTGAGGTCGAGCGTCGTCGGATCGTCAGCGATCAGACCGAGCGCCTCGACCACCAGTGTCCGGGCGAGATCGATGGGGACACCGACCGGACCGAGGTCGGCGATCGCCTCGTCGACGAGTCGGCCGACCCGGCCGAGTCCGTCGGCCGTCGCATCGCCGTCATGGGCCATCGAGCTGCGACGCCTTGGTCGCCAGTGCCGTCAGGACCTCGTCGAAGCTCGCGGCGAACGAGTCGAGGCCCTCCCGCTCGAGGACCTCGGCGACGTCGGCCATGTCGACCGGAGCCGCTGCGAGGGCCGCCCATGTCGCGGTGGTCGTCGGGTCGGCATCGACCGTCCGTTCGACCCGTCCATGGTCGAGGAAGGCGTCCAGTGTCGCCGTCGGCACGGTGTTGACCGTGTCCGGCCCGATCAAGCCGTCGACGTACATCACATCGGGGTACGCCGGGTTCTTCGTTCCCGTCGAGGCCCACAGCGGGCGCTGGACGCGCGCCCCGCGGGCGGCCAGCGCCTCCCATCGCGGACCGGAGAACGTCGTGCGGAACTCCGAGTAGGCCAGGCGCGACTGGCACAGGCCGGCGGTTCCGGCGAGTTCGGAACCAGCCGGTGTGGCGGCTGCGAGACGTCGATCGACCTCGGTGTCGATCCGACTGACGAAGAGGCTGGCCACACTGGCGACCGAGGACAGGTCGGCGGTTCCGTCCGCCGCGAGGTCCTCGAGTCCGGCGATGTAGGCCTCCATCACCTGGGCGTAGCGGTCGAGGCCGAAGATGAGCGTGACATTGACACTCGTGCCCTCGCCGATCAGGCGGCGGATGGCCGGCAGCCCCTCGGCGGTCGCCGGGATCTTGATCATGGCGTTGCCACGGTCGACGCGACGGCGCAACTCCCGAGCGGCCGCGACGGTGCCAGCGGTGTCTCGGGCCAATGTCGGGGAGACCTCGACCGAGACGAAGCCGTCCACCCCGCCGCTGTCGCTATGCACCGCATCGAACCGATCGCAGACGGCCTGGATGTCGTCGACCACCATCGTCCAGTACGCGGCCTCGGGGTCGGCACCGCCGGCGATCAACCGGGCGAACTGCTCGTCGTAGTCCTGCGAACCGGTGATCGCCTTGGCGAAGATGGTCGGGTTCGACGTGAGACCCCGGACGCCGTCGGCGATGCGGCGGGTCAGGGTGCCGTCGGTGAGGTGGGCGCGGCGAAAGTCATCGATCCAGATGCTCTGACCGTGACGGTCATGCAGCTCGCGGAGGATGGTCATCGATCGCTCCCCTCGAGGAGCCGCTCGACGACGGAGATGACCGAGGTGACGCTGATCCCGAGACGTTCGAGCACCTCCTCGCCCGGAGCGCTCGCGCCGAAGCGGTCGATGCCGATGTGGGCGTCAGCCCACCTCGACCAGCCGAAGGTGCTTCCGGCCTCGACCGACACCGTCGGCACGCCGGCCGGCAGGATCGAGGCGCGCTCCGATTCTTCGCGAAGGGCGAAGCGATCCCAGCTCGGCATCGAGACGACGCGGACCCGTCGACCCGAGGCGCGCAACTCCTCGGCAGCGGCGACGCAGACCGCGACCTCGGAGCCGGTCCCGATGAGCACGACCTGCGGGTCGGTCGGATCCGGCCCGACGATTCCGGCACCGCCCCCGACGGCAGAGCCGTCGGTGACGACGGGGACGTCCTGACGGCTCAGCACGAGGACGGTCGGACCCGAGCTGGTCACCGCATCGAGCCACGCAGCAGCGGTCTCGTTCGCATCGGCGGGACGGACGACGTGCAGGTCGGGCACGGCTCGCAGCGTCGCGAGGTGCTCGACCGGCTGATGGGTGGGGCCGTCCTCGCCGACGGCCACGGAGTCGTGGGTGAAGACGAAGACGCACTTGGCGCCGGACAGGGCGGCGAGTCGGACGGCGGGGCGCATGTAGTCCAGGAAGACGAAGAACGTCCCACCCACCGGGAGGACGCCGCCGTGCAGGGCCATCCCCACCATCGCCGCGCCCATGGCGTGCTCGCGGATGCCGTAGAAGACCTGTCGACCACCGGGGTTCGACCGTGATTGCGCCGTGAGTCCCGTCACCTTCGTACCGGTGTTCCCGGTCAGGTCGGCGGACCCGGCGATCAGACCGGGCAGCGAGGTCGAGGTGGCGTCGAGGGCGGCCTGGATCGCCTTGCGGGTCGCCACCCTGTCCCCGGGTTGCCAGCTCGGCAATGCTGCGGCCCAGTCGTCGCCGACCGGGCGACCCTCGATGACGGCAACCCATTCGTCGTCCCCGGCAAGGTGTCCGGCTCGTTCGGTCCACTCGGACCGGGCCCGGGCACCGCGCTCCGCAGCGTGTCGACGGTAGGCGTCCACCAGGTGCGTTGGAACGTGGAAGGGCTCATCGGGGATGCCCATGACCACCTTGGTGCGGGTGACGTCCTCGGCGGAGAACGCGAGCCCGTGGGCGGCGTGCGAGTCGGTGTGATCGGGTGACGGGAACCCGATGTGCGTCCGCAGAATCAGCAGACGGGGTCTGCCGTTGGGCTCGGCGGCGGAGCGCAGTGCGGCCTCGAGACGATCGAGGTCCTCGCCGATCTCGCCCAACTCCTCGACGTGCCAGCCGTACGAACGGAAACGCGCCGCGACGTCGTCACTGCAGGTGAGGTCGGTCGAGCCGTCGATGGTGATCCGGTTGTCGTCGAAGACGCACACGAGGCGCTCCAGACCCAGGTGGCCGGCGAGGGAGGCGGCCTCGTGGCTGACCCCCTCCATCAGGCAGCCGTCCCCGGCGATGACCCAGGTGTGGTGATCGACGACCCCTCGGCCGAACCGCTCGGCGAGGACACGCTCGGCGATCGCCATCCCGACCGCGTCGGCGAACCCCTGACCGAGGGGGCCCGTCGTGACCTCGACACCGGCGGTGTGGCCCGCCTCGGGGTGGCCCGGTGTGGCCGAACCCCACTGGCGGAACGCACGAAGGTCGTCGAGGTCGAGGGCGACCCCGCTCAGGTGGAGGAGCGCGTACTGCAGGATCGAGGCGTGCCCGGCGGAGAGGATGAACCGGTCACGGTCGATCCACGACGGGTCCGCCGGGTCGTAGCGCAGGACGCGAGAGAACATGACGTGGGCGAGAGGGGCGAGAGCCATCGCCGTGCCCTGGTGGCCGCTCCTGGCAGCGAGGGGTGCGTCCATCGCCAGACCACGGATGACGGCGACGGCGAGGGCGTCGAGTTCGGACGGGAACGCGTTCTCTGCGGCGGGCACGAGTCGACTGTACCCGTCGTCCCGCCCGCGCCTCCGGACCGCTCAGGTGCTCGGGGGCAGGAGTGTGAAGGGGACGACCGTGAGCGGTCCGCGCCCGACGCGGCAGTGGGCGTAGACCGTCGAGTATCCGTCGAACTCGATCTCGGCGCGCACGAGCCGATACGTGAATTTGCCCGGCTCCACCGAGAAGGGACTCACGTTGCGGGCCAGCGGCTCGACGTCGAGGCCGTCGAGGGTGGGGTGGGGGTCGCGGTGGACGACGACCTCGAACACGCCTTGACCGGACTCCCCGGGAGGGCAGTGGATGAGCGCGACGAGGTGCGGTGCCACCGTCGTCGGGGCCGGCTCCGGGGAGGCCATGGAGAACATGGCTCCCGTGATGTCGAGTCGGGTCGACGGTCCCGGGGCCTGGCGCATCTCGAAGTTCTCGACGAAGAGCGCGGCGACGATCTGCATGTCGTCGAGGCTAGCGAGGGTGGGCGAGGGGATGGTCTGCGCTCACATCCACCGACGCGGCACCACGATCACGACGAGCCACGAGTCACTGAGATCGATCGAGCCGAGGGTCCGGGAGTCCACCCCGAGGAGCGGGTCGTCCGCCGTCACGTGCCAGCGGTCCCCGTCGGCTCCCTCCGCCGGTGGGACGCGGTGGGCGAGGCGCTTGACCATCCACATCGGGGCCGTGGGGTGACGCATGACGCGGATCTGCCCCGGACGTCGTCGGCGCCACCGGATGGCGATGATGCCCTGACCGGCCACCAGCGTCGGTTCCATCGACCGTTCCTCCACCCTGAAGCGCCGGATCGGGGCCCGGCGGACCGCGACCGGACGACCGGGCCGATCTGGGGGATGCAGCCGCACCGGGCCGAGGGTAGTGTCGGCTCGGCCAGCAGGCCCACCCACCCATCCACTCAAGGAGAGCACAATGTTCGCCAGACTCTTCGCGTCCGCCACCCCGGCCCACGCCCACTGCGACCTCTACTGCGGTGTGTACGACCCGGCTCAGGCCCGCATCGAGGCCCTCTCGGTGGTCAAGACCGCCCAGAAGTACCACGACTCGGATGATCCCGTCTTCCGTGATCGCTGCATCATGATCAAGGAGCAGCGTGCCGAGGAGACCAAGCACCACCTGATGGTCCTGTGGGCCGACTTCTTCGCTCCGGCGCACTTCGAGCAGTTCCCGCAACTGCACGACCTGTTCTGGAAGGCGGTGCACCAGGCTGGTGAGGCCAAGAAGTCGATGGACCCCGCGGTCGGTGAGCAGTTGATCGCCTACATCGACGAGATCGCCGCCATCTTCTGGCAGACCGACAAGGGTCGCCAGATGGGCGTGTACCCCCCGGCCTGACCTGACCGTCCTCGGACGCGCGACGTGGGCACCTGCACGGGTGCCCACGTCCGCGTCCGGGGCGACACGGCCGTCGGCGGTGGCGAGCGTGGCGTGCCGAACGCAGCCGGTCGATGCTGACCGTGGTCGGGTCCCGCTGGCTAGCGTCGACGTTCATGGCCAGCCCCCAACAGTCCGCCTCGACGGTGACGCTCTCCGAGACCGAGTCGAAGTCGCTCCTGGCGCGCCACGGCGTGCCCTTCGCCGACGAGCTGGTCTGCGCCGACGTCGAGTCGGCGGTCCGTGCGGCGGCCGACCTCGGCGATGCGGTGGCCATCAAGTTGAACGGCGCCGGGATCGCCCACAAGACCGAACGCGGTCTCGTCCGACTCGACCTGTCCGAGCCGACCGCCGTTCGTCGAGCGGCCGAGGAACTCCTCGCCGCCGCCCGACCGGAGGACGGGGAGGTCACGCTGCTCGTGGCACCGATGATCCGGGGCAATCGCGAGTTGATCGCCGGGATGATCCGCGATCCGCAGTTCGGGCCGATGGTGATGCTCGGCATCGGCGGGGTCCTCGCCGAGGCGATCGCCGACGTCGTCTTCCGTCCGGCCCCGCTCGACCGGGTCACGGCGCTCGAGCAGATCGGGGACCTCAGGCTCGGGGCCCTTCTCGACGGGTTCCGGGGGGAGGCGCCGGTCGACCGGGATGCGCTCGTCGAACTCCTCGTCGGTCTCGGACGACTCGCAGCCGAGCACCCCGAGGTGGCGAGCGTCGACGTGAACCCCGTGATCATCGCTGCGGACGGCCGGCCCGTTGCCGTGGACGCACTCATCGAGATCGGGGCGATCGCCGGGGCCGGGGATTTGGCCGGTGTGCCCGCACGACGCATCGAGCCGTTGCGATTCCGGGCTCTCTTCGAACCCAGGGGGGTCGTCGTGACCGGCGCCTCGAGTCATCCCGGGAAGTTCGGCTTCGTCGCACTGCACAACCTCCTGGCGTCGGGCTACGAGGGCGCAGTCGGCGCCACGAACCGCTCCGGCGAGGAGGTGCTCGGCGTGGCGACGGTCCCCGACATCGCCGACCTCGGGCCCGGTGACTGGGATCTCGCCTTCGTCTGCACGCCGGCGTCGGCCAACGCCGACCTGCTGAGGTCGTGCGCCGATCGTGGGATCGGGGCGGCGTTCCTGACCTCGGCTGGTTACGGCGAGGCCGGGGAGGAGGGTCGACGCGCCGAGGCCGAACTGATCGCTCTCGCCGACGAACTCGGCATCCTGCTCGCCGGACCGAACGGGCAGGGTGTGGTGTCGACGCCGGCGAGCCTGTGTGCGCAGATCGTGGCGCCGCACCCACCAGCCGGCTCGATCGGGGTCGCGAGCCAATCCGGCAACTTCGTCTCGAGCTTCCTGAACCTGTCGCGGGCGACCGGCGTCGGCATCAGCCGAGCCGTCTCGGCCGGCAACGCGGCGGCCGTCGGCGTCGCCGACTACCTCGAGTTCTACGCGACCGACGAGGCGACGACGGTCTCGCTCGCCTACCTCGAGGGCATCCGCGACGGGCGGTCGTTGATGGACCGGCTCGCCGCGGTCGCCGCTGCGAAGCCGCTCGTCGTGCTCAAGGGCGGGGCGACCGAGGGAGGTGCCCGCGCCGCAGCCAGCCACACCGGCGCGCTGGCCGCCAATGACCGGATCTTCGACGGTGCCTGTCGGGCCGCCGGCGTGACCCGCGTCGGATCGGTCGAGGAGGCCTTCGACACCGCAGCGACCTTCGCCACCCAGCCGCTGCCGGCCGGCCCGAACGTGGTCATCCTGACCACCGCCGGTGGCTGGGGTGTCGTCACCTCCGATGCGGTCACCCGTGATCCCGACCTTCGTCTGCTCGAGTTGCCCGACGACCTCCTCGCCGCCATCGACGAGCACCTGCCGCCGCGGTGGAGCCGGAACAACCCGGTCGACTGTGCCGGCGGCGAGACCCGGGACACGATCCCGACGATCATGCGCCTCATCGCCGAGCACCCCGCAGTGGACTCGATGATCTACCTCGGTCTCGGCATCCAGTCGAACCAGGCGAGGCTCATGAGGGAGGGCCGTTTCCATCCCGATCACGGTCTCGACCGCATCGTGGACTACCACGAGCGCCAGGACCGCCGCTTCGCCGAGGCGGCCGCCGAGCTGAGTCGGGCGACCGGCAAGCCGATCCTCGTGGCGACCGAGCTCGCAGTGGCCGATCCGATGAACGCCGGACCGGCCGCAGTCCGTGCGACCGGCCGGCTGTGCTACCCGACGGGTGATCGGGCAGTGACGGCGCTCGGCCATCTCCACCGCTACGCCCGACATCGGGAGCGTCGTCGGCGGTGACCGGGTCAGGTGCCCGACGCGTCGACCCCCTCGTCGTCGTGGCCCTCGTGCTGGCGCTCCCGGCGGTCGCGATCGTCGGCCTGCGGGCGACGATCGACGGTGCCGGGGGAGATCCTGCCGCCATCCCGGTCAGCACCACGGCGGACGCCGCCACGGATGTCGTCGAGCCGGTCCTCAGCCTGCGCCGGTTGGCGCCCGAGTTCGCATCCCAGTCGGTGGCGGCAGACCTCGCCGGGTCGCTGGCCCCGGTGGCTGGGGAGATGGGGGACCGGTCCTGCCTCGCCGTGTCGATTGACGGCGTGCCGGTTCCGGGGCTGCCCGACCGCGCGGTGATCCCGGCGAGCTCGCTCAAGATCCTCGTCGCGGCGGCGGCCTTCGAGGTGCTCGGTGCCGAGCACCGGTTCGTGACGACCGTGTTCGGCGCACCCCCGGTCGACGGGGTGGTCGACGGCGACCTCGTCGTCGTCGGCGGCGGGGATCCCCTGCTGTCGGGCGACTGGTACCCGACATCGAACCTCGACCGGTTCCCGGTGACCGACCACACCTCGCTCGACGCGCTGGCGAGGTCCCTGGCCGATGCGGGGGTCGACTCGGTCACTGGTCGGGTCCTGGGAGATGCCTCGCGTTACGACGACGAGTGGTACGTGGAGGAGTGGTC
Organism: Actinomycetota bacterium; assembly: GCA_041164245.1. Lineage (GTDB taxonomy): Bacteria > Actinomycetota > Acidimicrobiia > Acidimicrobiales > Ilumatobacteraceae > Casp-actino5. The sequence goes on from JBEAPU010000033.1 coordinate 10,108, forward strand.
GTCCGACATCAGGGGGATCGAGGCCGGCCCCTACGCCGCCCTGCTCGTCAACGACGCCCGGGTGGAGGGGGATCCCTACCGCAGCGACGATCCGGTGCGTGCGGCGACGCAGGAGTTCGCGCGCCGGCTGGCGGCTGTCGGGGTCTCGACGCAGGGTCCCGGTGGTCGGGGCGTCGCGGCCGACGGGATGGTCGAACTGGCCCGGATCGAGTCGGTGCCACTGGCCGGGGTGGTTGCCGAGATGCTGACCACGAGCGACAACAACACGGCCGAGCTCCTCGTGAAGGAGATCGGACTCACGGAGCGGGGGCGGGGGACCCGCATCGACGGTCTCGCCGCTGTGGCCGACGCGCTGGAGCGCCTCGGCGTCCCGGTCGAGGACCTGCTCCTCGTCGACGGGAGCGGTCTGGCGACGGGGAACCGCGTGCGTTGCTCGACCCTCGTCGGGGCGCTCGGTGCGGCCGACCCGGCGGTCGCAGCCGGTCTCGCGGTCCTCGGGAGCACCGGGACCTTGACCGGTGTGATGACCGAGCACCCCCTCGCCGGCGCGGTCGCCGCCAAGACCGGCACCCTGAACAACTTCCCGCTCGACCTCGACCCACCGGCGGTGAAGGCCTTCGCGGGGATGTGGGAGGGCGACCGCGACCGGTCCGTCGGGGTGACGCGCTTCGCACTCGTCCTGAATGGTCCCTCGGTGTCGGACCAGTCCGAGTACCGACCGCTGTGGGTCGGACTCCTCGATGCGCTCGCGGCGGCATCGCCCGGTGCCATGGACACCTCGCTCGGTCCGAGGCTCGGACCATGAGCAGGGTGCTCGCCGTCGCGCTCATTCCCGCGCTGGTGCTGGCTGCCCTCTGGAACTGGGCGGGGGAGAGGGCGTCCTCCCGACCGGTCGTCACCGTCCCCACCGTGGAGCAGGGAGCGGCCTGGCCCGACTCGGATGCGGCGTCCATCGCGCTCTCGTGGCGGCGGGTCGCCGATGCGGTGGTCGCCGACGAGACGGCTGACGAACTCCGGGACGGTCTCGATCGCCTCACCGCAGGGGTCGACGACCGGACGTGCCTGGTGGTGGACACCGGCTCCTCCGTCGTCGTCGCCAGCGACGCCGCACTCAACCTCGGTCCCGTCCAGTCCGTGGTCGTGGCGGCGGCTGGCCTCATCCTGCTCGGTCCCGACCACCGACCGATGACCGCCGTGTTCGGGTCACCCCCGGTGGACGGGATCGTCGACGGCGACCTCATCCTCCTCGGTGGCGGCGACGCCCTCCTCGGCACGAGGGAGGTGTCGGGTCCGCCGCGACGGCATCCGCTGCCGATCACCCCGCTGGAGGCGCTCGTCGATGCCCTCCGGCTCACCGGGGTCGAACGGGTCACCGGTGATGTCGTGGGTGTGTCGGACCGGTACGAGGATGTCGCGCGGCCAGAGGCCTGGCAGGTCCCCCTGGCCGAGGCGTCCCGGGTCGGAGCGCTGCTCGTCGACCGCGGCCGGATCCGGGGTGGTCCCGGCAACGTGGCTCTCGACCCGGCACAGGGTGCGGCCCGGAGTCTCCTCGAGGTGCTCCGAGACGGGTCGATCGCCGTGGACGGATCGGCGCGCACCGACTCCGCGTCGGCGCTCGAGGGGCGCGAGATGCTCGCCGAGGTGGCCGGGGAGACGCTCGCCGATGTCGTCGGCGGCTGGCTGACGGGCCCCGACGCACGTGTGACCGCCGACGGGTGGGCCGAGTTCGCTGACGCGCTCCTGATGGAGATCGGGTACGCCGTTGCCGGCTCGGGGACACGGCTCGGGGGGGCGGCCGCCGTCTCGGCGCTGCTCGAGGAGATCAGCCGGAGCGAGGGCGTGGCCGCATCCGGTTGGGAACCGACGGCCGATCTCCGCGATGGTCCAGGGCTCGATGCCGGCTCGACGTCATCGTGCGGCACATTGGCATGGGCACTCGCCACCATCGAGTCCCTCGGGGAGGAGTCCGGTCGACCGATCGGACTCGACGTCACCGAGGGGGATCGGCGTCGAGCGGTCGTCGCCGAACTGCCGGGGGAGACGCGAACGCGCATCGTCGTCGTCGGCGACCCCGGGACGGTCGCGGACCTCGTCGACTCGGCACAGGGCCTCGACGGGCTGATCACCGGCGCGTCGACGGTGACTGCCGAGCAGCTCGCTCCGCTGATGACGGGGGGAGGGTGAGCGTGCCGACGATGGCGATGTTCCCGCTCGGACTCGTGGTGCTCCCCGGAGCCGTGGTTCCCCTGCACGTGTTCGAGCCTCGGTATCGGGCGTTGGTCCGATCGCTGCTGGCGATCGACGGTCCGATGCGCTTCGGCATCCCCCCGATCATGCGCGGGTCGGAGGTCGGCGGCGGGGATGTCCGCGGCGATGTCGCGACCGTCGTCGACATCCTCGACCTGAGGGTGCACGACGACGGCCGCTACGACATGGTCGTCGCCGGGACGGCCCGGGTCGAGATCCGGTCCTGGCTGCCCGAGGACCCCTTCCCGCACGCCGAGGTGGCACCCTTTCCAGATGTCGACGGCGATCGAGTGCCGAGCGACTCCGACGTCGGGTCGCGGCTGGAGCGGATAGAGCGCATGCTGGGGAGGATGCGACGACTCGGTGATCCCGTCCCCGAGTCGGTGCCGGCGCTCGACGTCGACCCGGTCGTGCGGGTCTTCCAACTCGGTGTCGTCGCCCCGGTCGGTGACCTCGACCGACTCGGGATGCTCGTCGCCCGGTCCGCCCACGAGCGACTGCGGGTGCTCGATCGGGCACTCGATGACGTCGAGGCCGTGCTGGATTTCCGGGAGTCGTGATAGGAATGGTCCGGTGAGTTCCGCCAATGGGCAGTCCGAGGACCGACGTCGACGATCGGCGTCGGTCGACGAGGTCGTCGACACCGTCGTGGCCTACGTCAAGAACGAGACCGTGGGGCCGCTGCGCGGTGCCGGGCGCTGGTTGGCGTGGGGCACCGTCGGTGCCCTCCTGATCGGTGTCGGTCTGTCTCTGGCGCTGCTGGGGTTGCTCCGGTTGGTGCAGACGGAATGGGGGTCCGTCGCCGACGGGCGCCTGTCATGGGTGCCGTACCTGATCGTGGTGGTCGTCGGGGTGGTCGTCATCGTTCTGACGCTGCGACGGATCGACCGGGCCACCCTGATGGATGACGATCGACGGGAGGGTGACCGATGAGCGGTGACGAACGAATTGGTGGGGCGCCGTCGACGGACGAGCTCCGGTCGACCTTGCAGTCCTTCCAGGACGGGCTGCGGGGTGGGCTGGCGGACCGCCGTCAGACCATCGTCGCCGCTGCCTCCGCGGTGGCGGTGGTGCTGTTGATCGCCGCCTACCTGCTGGGCCGTCGCGGTGGGCGACGGCGGAACTCGATCATCGAGATCAGGCGGGCCTGACCCGACGATGCTGATCAGTCGACTGGTCGGGCCGGATCTGACCCGGCGGGCGATCCGGCGGGGTGTCATCGGCGGTTCGGGTCCATGGCGTGCCCTGGCTCTGATCCTGCTGGTGGGCCGAGCGGCGAAGCGTGTGCTTCGGCGGCCCCCTGTGGTGTTGGCGACGGCCCGGCTTGCCGAGGGGGCAGCCCTCCGGGTGTCGACGCGTCGTCGGGGGCGCGCATGGTCGTGAACCTGCGGCAGCCCCGCCGGACTGTGGAGGTCCGGGGAGGGCGGACCGTGCGCGCGGTCCTCGCCGACCTCGGACTCGCCGTCGAAGCGCACCTCGTGATCCGGAACGGGTCGCTCGTGCCGTCGGACACCACCCTCGACGACGACGACGTCGTCGAGATCAGACCGGTCATCTCCGGGGGCTGACATGTCGAAGTGTCGCTCCTGTGGGGGGCCGGCCGTGATCGACCTGCCCCGCCACAACGCCAACTTCTGCTCCGAGCACCTGGTCCAGTTGTGCCTGCGGCAGATGGAGCGGGCCATCTCGGACTTCTCGATGCTCACCCGGGACGATCGGATCCTGGTCGCCGTGTCCGGTGGCAAGGACTCGTTGGCCCTGTGGGACATGTTGACCATGGCCGGCTATCGGGCCGACGGCCTGTACGTCGGTCTCGGCATCGGCGACTACAGCGACGAGAGTGGTCGACTCGTCCGGGGCTTCGCCGCGGAACGGGACCTCCGGATCCTCGAGGTGGACCTGCGGGCCGACCACGGCTTCGACATCCCGACTGCGGCATCGGCCTCACGTCGGACGCCCTGCTCCGCCTGTGGACTCTCGAAGCGTCACGAGTTCGACCGGGTCGCCCGTGAGGGCGGGTACGACGTGCTGGCGACCGGCCACAACCTCGACGACGAGGCCGCCGTGCTGTTCGGCAACGCACTGCGTTGGGACGTGGACTACCTGCGCCGGCAGTTCCCGGTGCTCGCGGCGGGCCATGGCTTCGGACGCAAGGTCAAGCCCCTCGTGCGACTGACCGAGCGCGAGATGGCTGCCTGGTGCGTCGTCCGCGGCATCGACTACGTGGTCGAGGAGTGTCCCATGGCCGTCGGGAACCGCCACATCGCGTACAAGGAGGCCCTGAACGCGATCGAGGAACAGTCGCCCGGGTCGAAGGCGTCCTTCCTCCTCGGCTTCCTCGAGCGCATGGCGCCCGTCCTCATGGCCGGGGCCGAGACGACGGCTCCCGTCCCCTGCCCGTCGTGCGGCAGCCCCGCGAACTCCGAGACGGAACCGTGCGCGTTCTGCCGACTCGCCGGTGTCGCATCGGCTCACGACCCGGTGCCGGTCCGGATGGTCCTGTCCCGGGCGGCGCGACGTGCCTACGACGAGCAGTGGGGTGGAACGCCGATGGAGGGAAGTCGGACATGATGCGGACGGTGAGGTCACTGGAGGCCGGCGACCGGGTTCTCCTGCTCGACCACAAGCGACGGCGGTACCTCGTGACACTCGCCGTCGGCGGGGAGTTCCACAGCCACGCCGGGTACGTCCCGCACGACGCGATGATCGGGCGCGAGGAGGGCATCGTCGTGCAGAGCACGCGGGGCGCCGAGTACACCGTTCTGCGCCCGACCCTCGAGGACTTCGTCCTCGAGATGCCGCGGGGGGCGCAGGTCATCTATCCGAAGGACCTCGCGCCCATCTGCATGCTCGCCGACATCGGTCCGGGCGTCCGGGTGCTCGAGAGCGGCGTCGGCTCCGGGGCGATGTCGATGACGATGCTGCGATGGGGTGCCGAGATCGTCGGCTACGAGATCCGCGAGGATTTCGCGAACCGGGCACGGGCCAACGTCGAGGCCTTCCTCGGCTCGGATCTCGGGGATCGATACCGAGTGGTGGTCGGGGACTCCTACGCGGGCATCGATCCCCACGACGGTCCCTTCGACCGAGTCGTTCTCGATCTCCCGGAACCGTGGCGGGTCGTCCCGCATGCCGAACCGGTCCTGCGTCCGGGCGGGATACTCGTCGCCTACACGCCGTCGATCACCCAGGCGGCACAGACCCGCGAGGCGCTGCGAGGCCGCTGGATCGACACGCGCACGGTGGAGGTTCTGCACCGTGGCTGGCACATCGAGGGGCAGGCCGTGCGGCCGGATCACCGCATGGTCGCCCACACCGGATTCCTCACGGTGGGACGGTTCCTCGGCGTCGGCTCACGCCGCAGGGCCGAATCGGCCCGACTCGACGCCGACGGGACCGACATTCGGGCCGGGGGCATGGGGACCGGGGACGACGCCGGCCCGGATGTCGACCTCTGAGTGGGGTCGCCTCAGACGGCGGGTCGCCCGTCGATGGAGATCAGGGCTCGATGAAGATGCACTCGCCGGGGCACTCCTCGGCGGACTCGATGACACCGTCGAGCATCGAGTCGGGGAACTCCGCCATGCCCTCGGCACCCTGCGGATTGCCCTTGGCGGCCGCGAAGATCTTGTCGCCCTCCTTCACGTAGGCCAGACCGTCGTCCAGCAGCGTGAAGACGTCAGGAGCGATCTCCTCGCACAGACCGTCTCCGGTGCACAGATCCTGGTCGATCCAGACCTTCATGTCATCGGGCTCCTTCGTACAGGGGGGTTGCCGTTACGGCTCCGATCCTATCGCTCCGCCCCCGCCGGGCGGGACATCGTTCGGCCTGGTCGACCCCGTGACGGACGAGGTGAGAGCCCACGAGCGTGCCGTGTAGGGTCGCCACGGGAGGTGTGAGGTGACAGGTCCGACACCGGCAGTAGGCGATCCGGGGCCCGGCGAAGGGCAAGCCGATGGTGAGGTCCCCCGCCGCGGGACCGCGTCCCCGGCTGCGACCACGGATCACCGGCTCGTCGAACTCGAGCACCGTCTCCTCGAGGCCCGCGATCAGGTCGTCTCGACGACGTCGCAGAACGAGCGGCTGAGCCGGAGCCTCCGTGAGGCGCGGGAGCACATCGTGGCCCTGCGGGACGAGGTCGAGAAGTTGACGCGTCCGCCGAATCCCTACGGGGTCGTGGTCGGGGTGAACGACGACGATTCCGTCGACGTCGTGTCGGCGGGCCGCAAGCTCCGGGTGGCTCTCGACCCGGGACTCGATCCGGTGACCCTCGGTGTCGGGGCCGAGGTCATCTTGAACGAGGCGTCGGCCGTCGTCGGTGTGCGCGACCCCGACCGGGTCGGTGACGTGGCCGTCATCAAGGACGTCCTCGACGACGGGGTGCGCGCCGTCGTGACCGCTCGCGGCGACGACGAGGTGGTCGGCGAGCTCGCCGTCGCCCTCCGCGGGTCGCGACTGCGCAGCGGTGACCGGGTCCGCATGGACCCGCGCACGGGCGTGATCCTCGAGTTGCTGCCCCGCCCCGAGGTCGACGGGCTGCTGCTCGAGGAGGTGCCCGACGTCTCCTACTCCGACATCGGTGGACTCGACCGACAGATCGAGTCGATCGCCGATGCCGTCGAACTGCCCTACCTCCATCAGGACCTCTTCGCCGAGCATCGGCTCCCGGCGCCGAAGGGGATCCTGCTCTACGGCCCGCCCGGTTGCGGGAAGACGCTGATCGCGAAGGCGGTCGCGAACAGCCTGGCGGCGAAGGTCGCCGCGGCGATCGGTGAGGGGAAGGGCCGCAGTTACTTCATCAACATCAAGGGTCCCGAACTTCTCAACAAGTACGTGGGGGAGACCGAACGCCAGATCCGGTCGATCTTCCAGCGGGCGCGGGAGAAGAGCGAGGAGGGGTGGCCCGTGATCGTGTTCTTCGACGAGATGGACTCGATGTTCAGGACCCGTGGCACCGGCGTCTCCTCGGACATGGAGTCGACGATCGTGCCCCAGTTGCTCGCCGAGATCGACGGAGTCGAGGGCCTGCGCAACGTGATCGTGATCGGTGCCACCAACCGAGAGGACCTCATCGACCCGGCGATCCTGCGTCCGGGCCGACTCGACGTGAAGATCAAGATAGAGCGCCCCGATGCCGGGGCGGCTCGGGAGGTGTTCGCCCGCTACCTCACCGACGAGATCCCGATCGCCGAGGGTGAGACCGTCGACGCGATGATCGCGGCGACCGTCGACGAGATGTACCGGGAGTGCCCGGAGAACGAGTTCCTCGAGGTGACCTACGCCAACGGCGAGAAGGGTGTGCTCCACTACCGGGACTTCGCATCGGGGGCGATGATCGAGAACATCGTCCGACGGGCCAAGAAGACGGCGATCAAGCGGGTCATCGCCGGCGGTGCGCGCGGTGTCGGGGCGGCCGATCTCGTCTCGGCGATCCGCCAGGAGTTCAAGGAACACGAGGACCTCCCCAACACGACGAACCCGGACGACTGGGCGAGGATCTCGGGTCGCAAGGGGGAGCGGATCGTGTTCATCCGCACGCTGCGCTCCGACGACCCTGCCGAGCCGGGTGCGGGTGGTCGGGCGATCGAGCGCACTCCGACCGGCCAGTACCTCTGAGGCGGACCGATGGCCATCGCCAAGGTCTGCGGTCTCGAGACCGAGTTCGGGATCGTCGTCCGCGGGGCCGAGAACAACCCGGTCACGGCATCGGCGCTGCTCATCAACGCCTACGTGGCCGAGGCCATGGGCTCGGTCGGCTTCGATCGGGAGGACGAGTCACCGGAGGTCGACGCCCGGGGGTTCCGACGGGCACTCACCCTCGAGCCCGATCCCGAGGTGGAATCGATGATGGCGAACGCGGTGCTGACCAATGGCTCGCGCTACTACGTCGACCACGCTCATCCCGAGATCTCGATCCCGGAGGTCACCGACGCGCTCGAGGCGGTGATCTGGGACCGGGCCGGGGAGGAGATCGTCCGACGCTCCATGCTCGCGGCGGGCCGGGCGTTGCCCGACGGGGCCGAGATCATCGTCCACAAGAACAACTCCGACGGCAAGGGCCACTCCTACGGGTGCCACGAGAACTACCTCGTGGATCGGGCCCTCCCCTTCGGTCGGGTGGTGGGCGGTGTGATGTCCCACTTCGTGACCCGGCAGGTGTTCTGCGGTGCGGGAAAGGTCGGCTGCGAGGCACCGGGGCGGGAACCCTCCGACGTGGAGTACCAGATCAGCCAGCGGGCTGACTTCTTCGAGGAGGAGGTCGGTCTCGAGACCACCGTGAAGCGTCCGATCGTCAACACACGGGACGAACCGCACTGTGACCCGGAGCGCTACCGGAGGCTGCACGTCATCGTCGGCGACGCCAACATGTCCGAGACGGCGACCTTCCTGAAGGTCGCCACGACCGCCCTGCTGTTGGCGATGGTCGAGGACGGCTGGTGGGATCGGATCCCACTGCTGGCCAACCCCGTGTCGGCGATCCGTCAGGTCAGCCACGACCCGAGCCTCCGGGCCACGATCGCCCTCGCCGACGGCCGTCGGGCGACGGCCCTCGAGATCCAGTGGGGGCTCCTGGAGGCTGCCCGGCGGTACGCCGGGCTCCACGGCCTCGAGCCCGTCGGTCAGGCGGTCGGCGAGTTGGCACTCGCACAGTGGGAGGAGGTGCTGACCGGCTTGGAGCACGACCCGGAGAGTGTCGCCGACCGGGTCGACTGGGTCGCCAAGCGCCGGATGCTCGACGCCTACTCGGTGCGTCACGGAGTCGGACCGGGGTCGGACCGACTGCGGGCCATCGATCTGCAGTACCACGATCTGCGTCCCGAGCGGTGCCTCGCCGATCGAGCGGGACTCCGCCGACTGGTCGACCCGCTCGCCGTCGAGGCTGCGGTGCTGGACCCGCCGACGACCACCCGGGCCTACTTCAGGGGGCGCTGCGTGGGCAAGTACGGCCGGTCCGTCGTCTCGGCCAACTGGGATTCGATCGTCTTCGACCTCGGTCACGATCCGTTGCGTCGGGTGCCGATGATGGAACCGTTGCGCGGCACCCGCGACCACGTCGGTACAGTTCTCGACGAGAGCCCGACGGCGGCGGAGTTGATCCGTCGTCTCGGGTCCTGAGCCGACCGGGATCACCCGGTCGGGTCGGCGTCGATGGAGGGAGGAGCGAGGGACGATGGCTGAGCGAACCCAGCGTCAACGTGCGGGGCGGCCCGAGGACGAGGCGACCTCGGACACGGCAGCGTCGCCCGGCGACGTCGCCGAGGCCCGCCGACGCCGCGAGGAGCTCGACGACCTGCTCGACGAGATCGACGAGGTGCTCGAGTCCAACGCCGAGGAGTTCGTGAAGTCGTACGTGCAGAAGGGTGGTCAGTGACGATGGCGATGCCGCTGTTCCCGGTCGGGGACGACCCGGGAACCGACTTCGCGCTCCTGCTGACCCGTGCTGGCCTGTGGCCGAACGCGCCGCTGGGGCCGGTCGGCGAGGTGCCCCACGCCACCACCTGTGTCGCGCTCCGCTATGCCGACGGGGTGGTCATGGCCGGGGACCGGCGGGCCACGTCGGGCCATCTGATCTCCCATCGCACGATGGAGAAGGTCGTGCAGGCGGACCACTTCTCCGGGGTGGCGATCGCCGGCGCGGCCGGACCGGCCATCGAGATGATCCGGTTGTTCCAGGTGCAGCTCGAGTACTACGAGAAAGTGCAGGGAACGTCGCTGAGTCTCGAGGGCAAGGCGAACCAGTTGGCGTCGATGGTGCGGGCGAACCTCCCCGGCGCCATGCAGGGGATGGGTGTCGTCCCGCTGTTCGCCGGGTACGACACGCGGCGCTCCACCGGTCGCCTCTGGGCCTACGACATGCTCGGGGGACGCTACGAGGAGCGTGACCATGTCGCGACCGGCTCCGGCTCGTTGCACGCCGGCACGGTCGTCAAGGTCGGCTACCGGTCGGGAATGGGGCGCGACGAGGCCGTCCAGCTGGCGGCCCGGAGCCTGTGGGAGGCCGCCGAGGCCGACTCGGCGACCGGTGGCCCCGACATGGTGCGCGGCATCTACCCGATCGTCGCGACCATCTCGTCGGAGGGCTGGCGCACCGTGTCCGACGACGAACTCGCCGAGCGCTACCGCGGGATCATCGCCGATGCGTCAGGTGGGGTGCCGGGATGAGCATGCCGTACTACGTCGCCCCCGAGCAGGCGATGAAGGATCGGGCGGACTTCGCCCGCAAGGGGATCGCCCGCGGACGAGCGCTCGTCGCCCTGCGCCATGCCGCAGGCATCGTGATCGTCGCCGAGAACACCTCGCAGTCCCTGCGCAAGGTGAGTGAGATCTACGACCGGATCGCCTTCGCCGGGGTCGGGAAGTACAACGAGTTCGACCAGCTCCGGGTCGCCGGCATCAGGGCGGCCGAACTGACCGGCTACCAGTACTCGCGGGACGACGTCGACGCACGGAGTCTCGCCAACGACTACGCACAGCTCCTCGGCAACTCGTTCACCCATGGGATGAAGCCGATGGAGGTCGAGATCCTGGTGGCCGAGGTGGCCGTCGACGACTCAGGCGCCGACCAGATCTTCCACATCATGTACGACGGAACGGTGATCGACCATCGTGACGTGTGTGCGATCGGCGGAGAGTCCGACGTGATCGCCCAACGGTTGGCCGAGGGCTTCTCCGAGGGGCTCGACCTCGCCGGGGCGATCGCACTCGGCGTCCGTGCCCTCGCCGGTCCGGATCGCTCGTTGACGCCCGACGACCTCGAGGTCGCCGTCCTGGTTCGCGACGGTTCCCGCCGCTGTTTCGGTCGGCTCGACGACGCGACCGTCGCGGCAGCCATCGGAGGCTGACCGGGATGGCCGCGGTCGACCTCAACAGCGACCTCGGGGAGTCCTACGGCGTGTGGGTCCTCGGCGACGACGCCGCGATGCTCGACGTTGTGACCAGTGCCAACGTGGCGTGCGGTTTCCATGCCGGAGACCCGACCACCCTGCGCCGGACCTGCGCGATGGCGGCCGAGCGCGGGGTCCGGATCGGGGCCCAGGTCTCGTACCCGGACCTGATGGGGTTCGGTCGTCGGGCGATGGCGATCGATCCGTCGGAGCTGCACGACGTCGTCCTGTACCAACTGGGGGCGTTGGACGCCTTCGCGCAGATCGCCGGATCGGAGGTCTCCTACGTCAAGCCGCACGGCGCGCTGTACCACACCGCGGTCTCCGATCGGGCCGTGGCCGATGCGGTCGTCGACGCCGTCGTCGCCTACGACCCGTCGATGGCCGTCCTCGGCCCGCCGGCGTCCGCCCTGCTCGCATCGGCCGGGGAGCGCGGGCTCGAGGCCGTCGCCGAGGGCTTCGTCGATCGGGCCTATCACGACGACGGCAGCTTGGTCAGCCGTTCGCTGCCGGGAGCGCTGCTCACCGACGTGCCGACCGTCGCCGCCCGCGCCGTCCGCATGGTGGTCGACCACAGTGTCGAGACGATCTCGGGCGGCACGTTCACCATGGCACCCCGCTCGCTGTGCGTCCACGGCGACACCCCCGGCGCCGTCGGGTTGGCGCGGGCGGTGCGGCATGCCCTCACCGCCGCGGGTGTCGACGTCAATCCCTTCACCTGATCCCCGATGACCGGGACACGAATCAGGGTGCTGCCGATGGGGGAGCGAGCGCTCCTCGTCGAGACCGGTGCCCCCGCGTCGGTGGCCGAACTCGTGCGCGAGTCCCTCGGTCATGTCATCGAGGACGTCGTGCCCGCGGCGGCGACCGTGCTGGTGCGCTTCCGCGAATCTCCGCCCGAGGACATCGCCACCCGCCTCATCGGCATCGTCACCTCCGCCGCCGGCCGGCAGAGGTCGCCGGTCCGGGTGGTCGAGCTCGGGGTCCGCTACGACGGCGAGGACCTCGCCGAGGTGGCCACGTCGGTGGGGCTCACCGTCGACGAGGTCATCGACCTCCACACCGCAGCCGAGCATCGGGTCGACTTCTGCGGATTCGCCCCCGGCTTCGCGTACCTCGGCGGCCTCCCGGACGCGCTGCGCCTGCCGCGCCGGGCCACCCCCCGGGTCCGGGTCCCGGCGGGCTCGCTGGCCATCGCCGCCGGGTACAGCGCCGTCTACCCGACGGCCTCACCGGGTGGCTGGCATCTCCTCGGGACGACATCGGTGGCGGTGTGGGACATCGATCGGGATCCCCCGTCGCTGCTCGAGCCCGGCGACGTCGTGAGGTTCCGGGCGTTGTGACCGGGGGGAGGGAGCCGCTCGGTCCCGAACCGGGACGGTCGCTCGGGGTGCGAGTGTCCCGGGCCGGATGGTCGACGACGATCCAGGATCGCGGTCGCGTCGGACTCGCCCACCTGGGGGTCGGAAGATCCGGCTGCGTCGACCCCGACGGGGCATCACGGGTGCTCAGGGCGCTCGGCCTCGACGATGCGGAGCCGGTGATCGAGACGGCCGGTGGCCTCGTCCTCGAGGCGCAGCGGCCGGTGACGGTGCTGGCGAGCTCATGG
>JBEAPU010000034.1:0-3421 GCA_041164245.1 Actinomycetota bacterium
AGGGGAATGAGGTTGGCGAGGTCGGTGCGCCCGCCGTTCTCCCACGGGTCGAGGTGGTGGATCTCGCAGCGGTCGAACGGGACGGTGCATCCCTCGATGGCGCAACTCGCGTGCACGGCGGCGAGTGCCTGCCGTTGGGCGACGGTGGCGAGGCGTCGAGAGTGGCCGACGTCGAGGAGCCGCCGGCCGCCGCCGAGGACGATCGGGATGATGTTCGCCTCGCAGGCCATCTGACGTGCCGTGGCCACATCGAGTGCCATGCCGTCGGCGTACTCGCAGATGCCGGCATCGTGGAGTCCGGTGACCAGAGTGTCGAGGTCGATGAGCACGCTCACCGCCGGCACCGGCGACCCCCCGGAACCCGCGGCCGCTCCGGCAGTCATGACGTCGACGAGGGCATGGGCGCGGATCCAGTCGATGCTCGGAGCAGCGGCATCGGTCCGGCCGCGCACGGATCGCTCGAGGATCGCCGTGAAGCGTTCGTAGAGGTCGGGATCGAGTTCTCCCCAGATGCGACCCATGCCGGTGGCGGGGTCGAGTCGGTGGCCGAGACGGGTCATCTGGCGACGACGCTCAGCCCGGTCGACCCCGGCGGCGACGGCGAGGCGGGTGACGATGGCGTCGAGCCGGCGCCGGAGCGCGCCAGGCTGGCTGCAACTGCTCAATGCCGTGATCTCCGGGGCACAGGCCCAGAAGGCGGCGGCCAGGTCGGGGTGGACGTTGCGACCGCAGTTGGCGACCTGATCGACGTGTTCGACCGAGATGCGTCCCGCCTCGAGCAGTTCCCGCAGTGCCGGTATGCGGGCCAACACGTCGGCCCGGGCGTCACGACGGCGACCCTCGGCCGGGCTGACGCCGAGGAGGCCGTCGAGCATGCCCGGTGGGGGTGTGGGAGCGGGGCGCTCGCCGTCGCTTCCCGGGGGTGTCGCCGGGCCAGCACCTGCGAGCAGCGTCCGCTGGCGTTCCCGCAGGCGGGACTCGAAGGAGGCGAGTCGGCCCGACCAGCGGGCGACCTGCGCGATCACCGTTCGCAGTCCGGCGGTGTCGAGGGCGTCGACATCGAGCGCGAGGAGATCATCGAGCTGGTGGCCCGTCATGGTCGTCATGCTCGTCGCAGCGTCGTCCGACATCGCCGATCCTCCTGGTGGCGTGGTGCTCTCGTGGGCCCGGCGCATGCGCCGCGAGCGATCGAGATGTCCTCCTCGGATCCCGGTCAGGCGACCGGGATCGGAGGTGTCGGGCGAACATTTGTGCCATCACATTACACATGTTCTTCTGCTCGCGCAACCTCGTTCGGAAGATTTCCCACCGGGGGTCGGCGATCCCTCCCCCGCGGCGCAGGACGGGCATCGGTAGCCTGAACCGCCCATGGCTCCGCCCGGAACGAAGCTCATCGCCAGCAACCGGCGGGCCCGTCACGACTACTCGATCACCGACACCGTCGAGGCCGGCATCGTCCTGCTGGGCAGCGAGGTCAAGAGCCTGCGTGAGGCGCAGGTTCAGTTGGCCGACGGTTACGCGCGCATCCGCAGCGACGAGTTGTGGCTCGAGGGCGTGAACATCGCCCCCTACGGTTTCGCGATCGGCTTCGGCGCCCATGAGCAGGATCGGCCTCGCAAGTTGCTGCTGCACCGGGCGGAGATCCGTCGGCTCGCTGAGCGCATCGACCGCGAGCGGGTGTCGGTGGTGCCGTTGTCGATGTACTTCCGGGACGGTCGGGTGAAGGTCGAACTCGGGATCGGCAAGGGTCGGACGAAGGGCGACAAGCGTCAGGCGATCGCCGAGCGTGATGCCCAGCGTGACATCGAACGCGAGATGGGCCGCCGCAACAAGTACTCCGGTTGACGACGGATCCCGATCGGGGTCAGATCAACGCGGCGCCCGCCACATGCCCCACTGGTGGGGGCCGGCCGAGCGGTCGACATCGGTATCGGTCGCGAGGTCCCATTCGGTGCGCACCTCGAAGCCGTGGCGTCGGTAGTAGGCGACGTTCTCCTCGGTCTCGGTCTCGAGGTAGCAGCCGACACCCCCGGCATCGGCAAGGGCGAACACCTCGCTCATGAGCGTGGCGCCGAGGCCGCGCCGCTGCCAGTCCGGGTGGGTTGCGAGCATGTTCAGGTACCAGTGAGGCTCGGGTGGGGTGTTGGCCGTGGAGTACACGTAGTAGGCGGTGTAGCGAGCGGTCCGCCAGTCGGGTTCGACCTGTTCGGGTTCGTCGCCGATGAGCCCCGGGTCGGGTTCGGGGCGACCGGGTGGCGTCCAGCGGGCGAAGGCTGCGCCGTCGTCGGTGCACCACAGCGAGTCGAGTGCATGACCGCGGCGCAGCACCCAGGCGAACATCGCCCGCCCGTTGTCGACGTAGTCGGGATCGTCCGGGAAGAACCAGCGCACGACCGGGTCGTCGGCGAAGGCGCGCCAGCCGGTGACGGCGAGTTGGCGGAGGTCGTCACGGCTCGAACGTCGGACGAGGGGCATGGTCCGAGCCTACGGCTCCATCAGATGGGCCCGATCTACGCTCGGGGTGTGCGCACGACGATCATCGGTGCCGGGGTGTCGGGTCTCACGGTCGCGACGGTGATGATCGAACGCGGGTGGCACGGCGGGGGTGACGAGATCGTCATCGCGGCTGATCGACCCTTCGAGGACTGCGTATCGTCGGTCGCGGCTGCCGTGTGGACGATGACCGAGGCAGAGCCGATCGACGCCACGATGCACCGGGCTCTTGCGAGCAGGCAGCGGTTCGCCGCCCTCGCCCTCGACCCAGAGTCGGGGGTGCGCCCACTCCCCCAACGCGAGCTCCACCGAGTCCCGCCGCCGCCATCTCCATGGGAGGGCACCCCGTGGGTGCGTCGTCTGTTGCCGCAGGAGGTTCCCGAGGGGTACGGGGGCGGTTTCGCGGTCGACGGTTTCTCGATCGACCCGACGGTGTACCTGTCCGGCCTGCGTGACCGGCTGCGCGCCACCGGGGTGCGGATCGAGGTCGGCCGTGTGTCCGCGTTCGACGACGTGGACGGAGATCTGCTCGTCAACTGCAGTGGCCTCGGGGCGCGAGCCCTGTCCGGGGACGCCGACGTCCACCCGATCCGCGGGCAGGTGGTGATCGTCGGGATGGGCGATCTGCCCGACGGGGTCTCCGACGAGGATGACCCGACTCGCATCGCCTACGTGTACCCGCGGCGCGACACGGTGGTGCTCGGCGGGCAGCGGACGGTCGGTGACGAGTCGACGGAGGTCGACGACGGACTCACTGCCCGCATCCGAAACGACTGCGCCCGACTCGATCCGAGGATCGCCGGGGCACCCGTGCGGGAGGTGCGGGTCGGTCACCGGCCCGGCCGCTCCGAGGTGCGGGTGGAGGCCGAGGTGCTACCTGATGGCCGGACGGTCGTGCACGACTACGGCCACGCCGGGGCGGGGTTCA
>JBEAPU010000035.1:0-21508 GCA_041164245.1 Actinomycetota bacterium
ACCGCCTGGTGGGTCCGCGACGCCACCCGCGCCGCCCGGGAGCCGAGGGCCGTCCCGGCCGCCGCGACCTGGGCCGTCGCCACCGCCGTGATCGCCGACCAGGTCTCCTCGGCCGAGCGGGCCCGGGCCGCCACCAGGTCGACGAGGGCATCGGCGCAGGCCGTCGGCGTCTTGTGCGCCGTGTGCGCGACCTCGTCGGCGACGGTTCGGTCGATCTCGTGACCGAGCCCGGTCCACACCGGGACGGGACACATCGCGATGGCCCGGGCGATGCCCTCGGAGTCGAACGCCGCCAGGTCGTTGCGTGCCCCGCCACCGCGCACGACCACGACGACGTCGACGGCGAGGGCGACGGCCCGGCCGATCCCGGCGACCACCATCGCCTCGGCCTGATCACCCTGGACGCGGGCGTCGACGCCGAGCAGGTGGAAGCCGTAGCCGCTGCGGACGATCTCGTCGCGGAAGTCGTGCCATGCCGCCGACCCGATGCTGGTCACCACACCGACGCGGAGCGGCACGATCGGCAGGGGCAGCCGGGCGTTGCGGTCGAGCAGGTCATCGGCGGCGAGCCGCGCCATGACGGCGTCCCGGGCGGCGCTGATGTCACCGAGCGTGAACTGCGGGTCGACGTCGCTGACCTTCAGGCTCAGGCGTCCGGACGGCGCGTACACGTCGAGCGTGCCGCGGATGCGCACCTTGGTGCCGTCGACGAGTTCGACCCGGTTCTGCGCCAGCTTCGGCATGACGGCGCGCTTGACGTTCGCGAACAGCGACACGTTGAGCGTGGCCTTGGCACCGTCGACGTCCTCGACGAGCGAGAAGTACAGGTGCGCCCCGCTCGCCCGGAGTCCGCTGACCTCACCGGCCACCCACACCCCGCGACCGAAACCCTCGCGCAGGCGACGGTTGATCGCCTCGGTCAGTCCACCGACGGTGTAGGTCGGGTCACCGTCGTCGGCCATCGCCCTCCCCGCTCAGTACCAGGGTCGGCGGATGCCGCTCCGCCGTGCCGACACCGGGTCACGCAGCCATGGGCGCGAGCTGAAGCGCCATGCCGAGACGGTCTCGACCGTCGACGGTGCCACCGGGCGCGGCCAGAGCGCCTCGACGGCGGCGAGGATCGCGGCGGCCTCGACCTCGGTCGGCGCCGGCGAGATCTCGGCACTCACAACGGCACGTTCCCGTGCTTGCGCTGGGGCAGGTCCTCGCGCTTGGACTGCAGGACCCGCAGGCCGGCGACCACCTTGCGACGGGTCTCCGACGGTGCGATCACGTCGTCGACGAAGCCGCGCTCGGCGGCCGCATAGGGGTTGGCGTACCTCTCGGTGTACTCGGCGACGAGCTCGGCGCGGCGCGTCACCGGGTCCTGGGCCTGCTGGAGTTCGCGGCGGTAGATGATCTCGACCGCGCCCTGGGGGCCCATCACCGCGAGTTCGGCCGACGGCCAGGCGAAGGCGAGGTCGGCGCCGACGGACTTGGAGTTCATCACCACGTACGCCCCGCCGTAGGCCTTGCGGGTGATGATCTGGATCCGCGGCACCGTCGCCTCACAGAAGGCGTACAACAGCTTGGCCCCGTGACGGATGATGCCCTCGTGTTCCTGGTTGACACCGGGCAGGAAGCCCGGCACGTCGACGAACACCAGCATCGGGATGTTGAAGGCGTCGCAGGTGCGCACGAACCGGGCCGCCTTCTCCGAGGACTCGATGTCGAGCACACCGGCGAACACCATCGGCTGGTTGGCGATGACGCCCACGGTCTGACCGTCGACGCGCCCGAACCCGCAGATGATCGACTTGGCCCAGTGCGGGAAGTACTCCATGAACTCGCCGTCGTCCAGCACGGACGAGATGACCGTGTGCATGTCGTAGGGCTGGTTCGGGCTCTCGGGCAGGAGGGTGTCGAGCTCCGGGCACAGCCGGTCGGGGTCGTCCGCGGGCGGTGTCGACGGGGGTGTCTCCATGTTGTTCTGCGGCAGGAACGACAGCAGGTACTTCACCTCGTCGAGGCACGCCCTCTCGTCCTCGGCGACGAAGGTCGCCACCCCGGACTTGGAGGCGTGCGTCATGGCCCCGCCGAGTTCCTCGAGGGTGACGTCCTCGCCGGTGACGGTCTTGACGACGTCGGGGCCGGTGATGAACATGTGCGAGCTCTCACGGACCATGAAGATGAAGTCGGTCATCGCCGGGGAGTACACGGCTCCTCCGGCGCACGGCCCGAGGATGACGGAGATCTGCGGGACGATCCCGGACGACTGGACGTTTCGCCGGAAGATGCCGCCGTAGGAGGCGAGGCTGACGACCCCCTCCTGGATGCGGGCGCCGGCCCCGTCGTTCAACCCGATCATCGGGGCACCCGTCGAGAGGGCGAGGTCCATCACCTTGTGGATCTTCTCGGCGAACACCTCGCCGAGCGCGCCGCCGAAGACGGTGAAGTCCTGGCTGAACACGAACACCTTGCGGCCGTCGATCGTGCCCCAGCCGGTGATCACGCCATCGGTGTAGGGGTGGTCCTCGAGGCCGGCGGCGTGGGCCCGATGGCGGGCCAGCATGTCCAGTTCGTGGAAGCTGCCCTCGTCGAGCAGGTAGTCGATGCGCTCACGGGCCAGCATCTTCCCCTTGGCGTGCTGGCGCTCGACGGCTCGTTCGGAACCGGCGTGACGTGCCGCCTCCTTGCGCGCCGCGAGGTCGTCGAGCCGGTCCTTCATGGTCGTCACGCCGACGACGCTAATCGACGGTGACGACGGGGGCCGTAGTCACCTCGGCGACGTCGAGCGTCGTGACCGGGGTCTCCTCGACCGGCGCGATCGTGGTCGCGACGTCACCGGTGGCCGCCCCCGGGTCGACGATGCTCGTCTCGGTGAACGCGATGGTGGTCGACGTCGTCGGCACGGACCCGTCGGCCTCGAGCACCTGCAACGGACTCGACACCCGGGCGCTCAGACCGGTCTCGAACACCGCGGTGACCGTGACCGTCCAGTCTCCGCTGACGTCGAGCGGGAGGCCGTCCGACGAGCCGAGACGTGCCACGCCGCGACCCGTCAGCGGCACCTCCTGGACGATGCCGCGTCCGTAACTTCCGATCGCCGGGTCGAGTTCGAGGACCAGGTCGACGATCCGGGCCGGGGTGTCGGTGACCCGCACCTCGACGGCGTTGAGGCCGACCGCCCCGGGGCTGAGCGACACGTCGACCGCCAGACCGCTCGTCTCGTCGGCCAGCGGCACGGTGACGGCGTAGTCGACCTCGGGGATCAGAGACACCCGCGGCGGGTTGATCGTCATCGCCCACCCGCTGAACACGAGGACGACGATGCCGAAGGACGCCTCGGCCCGGAACGACTTGCGGAACCGGACCGTCGCGCTCCGGGTCAGCACGTCCGCTCGGGCGAGCCGACGGGCGACCAGGCCGCGCGCACCGACTGCCACGAACACCATCAGCACCACGCCGATGGTCTTGAGGATGATCACCCGTCCGTACGAGCTGGTGAGGATCGAACCGCCGGCGAGTCGGAGCGTCTCGAGCGCGCCGGTGACGACGGTGACCAGGATCGCCGGGGTCGAGTAGCGGGAGAAGATCCGCACGGCCTTCACGAGGTCGACCTCGCCGGGTCCGGCGAGCACCACCCGGGTCGTGAGCATCGCCCCGCCGAACCAGAGCGCGGCGGCGATGACGTGCAGGAGGTTCACGACGAGTCCGAGCGGTGCCAGGGTCCCGGCGACCCGGCCGAGGGCCAGCGTCGCGACGGCGACCAGCGGCAGGCCGAGCGCGAAGTACTGGGAGAACTCCTCGATCACCGTGCCCGGCTTGCGGGCGACGTAGAACGACCCGATGATGGCGAGCAGGCGCAGGACGGCGGCGGCACCGGCCCAGCCGCTCTGGAACACCTCGAACCAACTGAGCGGGTTCAGACCCCCGAGGAACGAGGCGTCGGTCAGGCTGGACCCGATGGCCATCACCTCGATCAACGACCCGACGAGGCCGATCGCCCACACGCCCAGCAGGAACGGCCGCATGATCGTGTACTCCGGGCCCTCGGGCCAGGCGAGCACGATCAGGGCCACCGAGCCGAGGAGCACCATGGCGGCGATCGTCGACAGCAGGTGCCCGAGCCACGCCGCTCCCCCGGTCCCACCGACGGCCTCGACGGCGTCGACCTCCCCGGTGTCGACCGCGCTCGCCGCGGTCGGGATGGTCGAACCGGTCGTGGTCTCGGTGTCGGCCGCAGTCGGGGTGTCGGCCGCGACCGAGAAGGCGATGAGGTCGGTGGCGATCGGTTGCTCGAGATCGTCCCGCAGCAGCCAGGTGATGGTGCACGCGCCCCGGGGGAACGGTGACAGCACCTCGACCGAGAACGTGATGTCGTCGTCGCCGAGTTGCGGTATGCCGGTGCTCTGCGGTTGGGCGGGGACGCCGCAGCCGACGGCGACGGTGAACACCTCGTCGGCCCGGACCGGCTGGGCGAAGGTGAATGTCATGATCGCCGGCGAGGTGCCCAGGGTCGCGCCGTCGGCCGGGTTCGAACCGGTGAGCGCGTTGGCGTCGGTCTGGGCCTGGGCAGCGCCGCCCAGACCGGCGACGGCGAACGCCCCGACGAGGACGGCGGTCAGACGTCGCCGGACCGCCCCCTCCGGAACCCCGCTGCGGGTGCGCGGCGCACCGAGCGAGCGCTGCCGCCGCGCGAAGAAGTTCACGGCGCAACGGTAGTGGTCGGGCATCGGGCGACCGCGGCACTCCGATGGGGTCACACGGCACCGGTAGTGTGACCCCACATGGCCACCCAGTCGCTCTACCGCCGCTACCGACCACGGCGCTTCAGCGAGTTGAAGGGTCAGGATCATGTGGTGCGGGCCCTGCGCGAGGCCGTGCGCGCCGGGCGGGAGGGGCAGGCCTACCTGTTCTCGGGCCCGCGTGGCACCGGCAAGACGACGACGGCCCGCATCCTCGCCAAGGTCCTGAACTGCACGGCACCCGTCGACGGTGAGCCGTGCTGCGAGTGCGAGTCGTGCCTGTCGGTCGAGCGGGGCACGAGCTACGACGTGTTCGAGCTCGACGCCGCGTCGAACAACTCCGTCGACGACATCCGCAGCCTGATCGAGAAGGTGTCGCTCGGGACACCCGGCCGGCACAAGGTGTACATCCTCGACGAGGTGCACATGCTCGGACCGGGCGCGTCGGCTGCCCTCCTGAAGGTCCTCGAGGAGCCGCCGCCCCATGTCGTGTTCGTGCTCGCCACCACCGACCCGCAGCGTCTCAAGGACACGATCCGATCACGCACACAGCACCTGCAGTTCCACCTGCTGCCGAGCGACACCCTCGCCGAGCACATCCGCTGGGTCGCCGAGGACGCCGGTCTCGACCTCGGCGAGGAGGTCCTCGACGCCGCGCTCGCCCAGGGCGGCGGCTCGGCCCGCGACACGCTGTCGGCCCTCGAGCTGCTCGCCGCCACCGGTGGCGACCTCTCCGACCGGGTCGACCTCGGCGACTTCGTGCGGGCGCTCGTCGACGCCGACACCGGGCTCGCGTTGAGCGCCGTCGCCCATGCGGTCGGCAACGGTCACGACCCGCGCACCCTGTGCGAGGGCCTGCTGCGTCACCTCCGCGACCTGTTCCTGTCGGTGATGTCCCCCGAGCTGGTGCAGATCCGCAACGACCGGCTCGACGAGCTGGCCGAGTCGGCGCGATCGGTCGGGACGGCCACGATCGTGCGGGCGATGGAACGCCTCGGCACCGCGCTCGTCGAGATGCGCTTCGCGCCCGACCCGCGGATCATGCTCGAGGTGGCGATGGTCCAACTGACCAACGCCTCCGGCGACGACGTGTCGGCGCTGATGTCCCGGCTCGAACGACTCGAACGCCAGGTCGCCTCGGGAGCCGCCGCAACCGCTGCGCCGGCACCGGCGCCGGCACCACGCGATCCCACCACCGGCCGTGCCAGGGTCGGCGGGCACGCCCGGCGTGACGCGACCGGCCCGACGCAACGGCCGGCCGCCGCCCCCGAACCGGCACCCGCGCCGGTGGCTGATGAGCAGCCGGCGGCCGAACCGGTCGCCGAGACGCCGCCGCCCGCAGCGACGACGGCTGGACGCCCGCCCTCGGCCGACGAGATCGCCGGACTCTGGGACGACACGGTCCGACCCTCCCTCAAGCCGCTCGTGCGCGCCCTGTTCTCGGCCGCGAGCCTCGACGGTGCCGAGGTGGTCGACGGGGTGGTCCATCTCCGCCTCGGTCTGCCGTCGGCCATGCACGCCACCAAGTGCGAGCCGCACCGGGCCACCGTCGCCGACGCGCTCCGGTCAGCCCTCGGCATGCCGGTCGAGGTGCTCCTCGGCGACGGCACCGGGTCCCGCCCCGCGTCGGCTCCGGCGTCGACCGGGTCGACGTCGAGCTCGGCGAGCGCATCGACGCCGGCTGCCGGGAGCGCTGTCGAACCCGATGAGGAGATCGACCTCGACGGGCTCACCGACGCTCCGCCCGGGTCGTACCGAACCCCGGAGCAGGAGGTCGCCGACGTGTTCCCCGGCAGCCGGATGCTCGAGGTCGAGGACTGACCGGTGGCCGCCGTCCACACGCCCCCGGTCCAGTCACTGATCGACGAGCTCGGACGGCTGCCCGGCATCGGACCGAAGTCGGCCCAACGCATCGCGTTCCACCTCCTGAAGCTCCCCGATGTCGACGCGCACCGGCTCGCCGACGCCATCCGCGAGGCCAAGGCCCGGGTCCGCTTCTGCGATCGCTGCTTCAACGTCGCCGAGTCGACCCTGTGTCCGATCTGCGCCGATGAGCGTCGTGACCCGACGATCCTGTGCGTGGTCGAGGAGTCCCGGGACATCATCGCCCTCGAGCGCACCGGTGAGTTCCGGGGCCGCTATCACGTGCTGCTCGGCGCGATGAACCCGCTCGAGGGAATCGGCCCCGATCAGCTCAAGGTCCGCGAGTTGCTGGCCCGTCTCGGACCCGAGGGGGTGACCGAGGTGGTGATCTGCACGAACCCCAACACCGAGGGCGAGGTGACCGCCATGTACCTCGCCCGCATGCTCTCCCCGCTCGGCATCGCCGTCACCCGGCTCGCCAGCGGTCTGCCGGTCGGCGGCGACCTCGAGTACGCGGATGAGTTGACCCTCGGCCGGGCGTTCGAAGGACGCACCCGCGTCCAGGGATGAGACGCGTCAGACGCGGATGATCAGGGCGTCGCCCTGACCACCACCACCGCACAGCGCCGCCGCGCCGATCCCGCCACCCCGGCGGCGCAGCTCGAGGGCGAGCGTGAGCGCCAGTCGGTTCCCGCTCATGCCGATCGGGTGACCGAGTGCGATCGCCCCACCGTTCACGTTGACGATCTCGTCCGACACCCCGAGGTCGGCCATCGAGGCGATGCCGACCGCCGCGAAGGCCTCGTTGATCTCGAAGAGCGTCACGTCGGCCACACCGAGGTCGGTGCGGGCCAACGCAGCCCGGATCGCGTTCGAGGGCTGGAGGAGCAGCGAGGGGTTGTCCGGACCGGCGACCATGCCGTACGACACGAACTCGGCCAGCGGCGTCACGCCGCGCTCGCGCGCCGCCCGCTCCGACATCAGCACGATCGCCGAGGCACCGTCGGAGATCTGTGACGCGTTGCCGGCGGTCACCGTCCCGGCACCACCGAACGCGCCCTTGAGCCCGGCGAGGCTGTCCGCTGTCGTGTCGGCGCGGATGCCCTCGTCCTCGGTGACCACCACCGGCTCACCGCGGCGCTGCGGGACCGACACCGGGACGATCTCCTCGGCGAGCCGACCGTTCTTGGTGGCGTCGGCGGCGCGCGAGTGCGAGGCCGCGGCGATGCGGTCCTGCTCGGCACGCTCGATCGATCCGGCGGCGTAGGTCTCGGTCCCGGTGCCCATCAGACAGGCGTCGAAGGCGCACCACAGCCCGTCGCGCACGATCGCGTCCTGGAGTTCGGTGTTGCCGTACCGGAACCCGCCACGGGCACCGGGGAGGATGTACGGCGCATTGGTCATCGACTCCATGCCGCCGGCGACGACGATGTCGGCATCGCCCGACGCGATCATCTGGTGGGCGAGGTAGATCGTGTTCAGGCCCGAGAGGCACACCTTGTTGAGGTTCACCGACGGGACACTCATCGGGATGCCCGCCGCAGCCGCGGCCTGCCGGGCCGGCACCTGGCCCTGCCCTGCCATGAGCACCTGTCCCATGATCACGTGGTCGACCTCGTCGGGCGCGACCACGGCCCGCTCGAGGGCCCCGGCGATCGCGATCGCACCGAGGTCGGCGGCGCTCATCGAGGCGAACACGCCACTCATCTTCCCGATCGGGGTGCGGGCTCCGGCGACGATCTTGGTCACGCTCATGGCCCAACCGTAGTTCCGGGAGCCCGGAGGCCGATCACCGGCCGTTCGCACGACATACGGTTCGTACATCGAAGTTACCGGGCAGTAGTTTTCGACACCATGTCGATCGATGCCATCCGCACCGCGATCCTCGAGGGGGCCTCGGGCCCGGACCTCGCCGCCCTCCCGATCCCGGAGGCCTACCGTGCCGCGTACGTGCGACGCGACGAGACCGCGATGTTCGAGGGTGTCGCCTCGGCCGACAAGGACCCGCGGCAGTCGCTCCACGTCGGCGACGTCGCCATGCCCGAGATCGCACCCGACGAGGCGCTGATCGCCGTCATGGCGTCGTCGATCAACTTCAACACCGTCTGGACCTCGATCTTCGAACCGCTACCGACCTTCGGCTTCCTCGACCGCCTCGCCCGCGAGTCCGAGTGGATGGCCCGTCACAAGCGGGACGAGCACATCATCGGCTCGGACGCCTCCGGCGTGGTGCTGCGCGTCGGCTCGGCCGTGCGCAATTGGAAGCCCGGCGACCACGTCACCGTGCACTGCAACTACGTCGACGACCAGGACCCGAGCGCCCACGACGACTCGATGCTCGCCGTCAACCAGAAGATCTGGGGATTCGAGACGAACTTCGGTGGGCTCGCCGACCTCTCGCTCGTCAAGGCCAACCAGTTGATGCCCAAGCCCTCCCATCTCTCGTGGGAGGAGGCCGCCGTCAACGCCCTGTGCAACGCCACGTCATACCGGATGCTGGTCAGCGACAACGGGGCCCACATGAAGCAGGGCGACTCGGTACTGATCTGGGGCGCAACCGGTGGCATCGGCGGCTACGCCGTGCAGTACGTGCTCAACGGTGGCGGCACCCCGGTCGGTGTGGTGTCGTCCCCCGAACGAGCCGCCCTGCTCAACGCGATGGGCTGCGAGGCGGTCATCGACCGGCGGGCCGAGGGCTACGAGTTCTGGTCGGACGAGCACACCCAGGACGAGGGCGAGTGGCGGCGCTTCGGCAAGCGCATCCGCGAACTCATCGGCGAGGACCCGGACATCGTGTTCGAGCACCCGGGCCGTTCGACGATGGGAGCATCGGTGTTCGCCGTCAAGCGCGGCGGCACGGTCGTCACCTGCGCGGCGACGTCGGGCTACATGGTCGAGTTCGACAACCGGCACTTCTGGATGAAGCTCAAGCGTCTCGTCTCATCGCACTTCGCCAACTACGCCGAGGCGTGGGCCTCGAACAAGCTGATCGACCAGGGTCGCATCCAGCCGCTGCTCAGCCGGGTCCACACCCTCGAGGAGGTCGGCGAGGCGGCCCGGGCCGTGCACCGCAACGAGGTCGAGGGCAAGGTCGGTGTCCTGTGCATGGCGCCGGCCGAGGGCCTCGGCATCACCGACCCGGAGAAGCGGGACCGCATCGGCGAGGACCGCATCACCCTGTTCCGCCGCATGGCCGGCTGAGCGAGCCGCCCGCGACTCAGGCAGACTGTGACCATGTTGCTCACCGAGATCGACCATGTGGCCATCGCCGTCCGTGACCTCGAGGCGGCCATCGACTACTACCAGCGGGCCTTCGGCGCCGAGGTCGACCACCGCGAGGTCGTCGAGTCCGACGGTGTCGAGGAGGCCCTGCTGAAGGTGGCCGAGAGCTACGTGCAGCTCCTCACCCCGACGCGTGACGACTCGCCGGTCGCCAAGGCGATCGAGAAGCGCGGCGAGGGCCTGCACCACATCGGCTACCGGGTCGACGACTGCGCCGAGGCGCTGGCCTCGATGATCGCCGCGGGTGCCACCCCGATCGACCGGGCGCCCCGCCCGGGCAGCCGTGGCACGACGGTGGCGTTCGTGCACCCCAAGGGCAGCTTCGGCACCCTGATCGAACTCGTCCAGGAGTGAGCCGACGCCGATGAACCGCCCGCCCGCAGCGGTGCTGTGGGACATGGATGGCACGCTCGTCGACACCGAGCCGTACTGGATCGACGCCGAGCGTCGCCTCGTCGAGTCGTTCGGCAACGACTGGCCCGATCACCGTGCCCACGCCGTCGTCGGTTTCGACCTGCACGACACGGCCCGCTACATGATCGAGCACGGCGGCATCGACTGGACGCCCGAGGCGATCATCGACTGGCTCCTCGCCGAGGTGATCAAGGGCGTGGAGCGCCACATCCCGTGGCGCCCGGGGGCCCGCGAGCTCCTCGCCGAACTCGGTGCCGCCGGCATCCCGTGCGCCCTCGTCACGATGTCGTGGCGGTCGTTCGTCGAACCGGTGCTCGCCGCCCTCCCCCCGGGGTCGTTCGCGACGATCGTCTGCGGTGACGAGGTGGAGATGGGCAAACCCCACCCGGAGCCGTACCGGCGCGGTGCCGAACTGCTCGGGGTCGACCCGGCCGACTGCGTCGCCATCGAGGACTCACCCACCGGCATGGCCTCGGCGCTCGCCGCGGGCTGTCGTGTGATCGGCGTGCCCAACGTGCGCGACCTCGACCCCGCACCCGGAGCGCTCATCCTGCCGACCCTGAGCGGCGTCGACCTCGCCGCGTTGTCGGACCGCGACCGGTGGGAGGCGGCCCGGCCGGGCGCGCCGCGCCGCAACTCCCTCGCCGTGATCGGTGTCCTGCTCCTCGCCGTCGCCACCGCCATCGGTGCCGCATTCGTACTCGACGGTGACGACGAGCCGACCACCCTCCCGCCCGGTGCCGTCCCGATCGACGTGTGGGCCCCGTACTGGACGCTCGACCGCCATCTGGCCGACGTCGGGTCGACGGCGGAGCGTCTCGACGGCATCCGTGAGCTGTCGCCCTTCTGGTTCACCGCCACCGACGCCGACACCATCGTCGCCGACCAGTACCTCCCCGAGGGGGCAGCCGGCGAGTTCATGGGCCTCGTCGCCGACTCACCGGCGCGCGTCGTCCCGGCCATCCTCGACACCCTCCCGGCCGGCGGCATGGCGGCGATCATCACCGACCCGGCGACCCGGGCGCGTCACGTCGCTGCGATCGTCGGGTTCGCCGAGGAGGTCGACGCCGACGGCATCGACATCGACTACGAGCAGTTCGCCTTCGCCGACGACCCGACGACCTGGCCGACGACGTCGCCGGCCTGGGTGGCGTTCATCACCGAACTCGGCGCCGCGCTGCGCGCCGAGCGACGCACGCTGAGTGTCAGCATCCCGGCCGTGTACGACGCCGCCGTCACCGGCGACCCGGGCTACTGGGTGTACGACCACGGGGCGATCGCCCCGCACGTCGACTCGATGCGCATCATGGCCTACGACTTCTCGACGGCGACCGCCGGGCCGATCGCGCCGGTCGCCTGGGTCGCCCAGGTGCTCGACGGAGTGCTCGGCGCCGTCGCACCCGAGTTCCACGACCGGATCGTGCTCGGCATCCCCGCCTACGGCTACAACTGGCCGGTCGCGAGCGTGGGCCAGTGCCCGGACGACGCGCCGGGCCGCACCGGTCTCACCCCGGCCTCGCTCGACGACCTCCTCGCGCGCCGCGGTGCCGAGCCCGTGTTCGACCCGCTCACCGTCGAATGGTCGCTCGAATACGACCTCGAGGTGTCGGACGCCTCGACGTCGTGCACCCAGACCCGCCGGGCCCACTGGGTGGACGCCGAGGGGGTCGCCGAACGGGTGCGCATGGCCCGTCGCGCCGGAGTCGGCGGCGTCGCGTTGTGGGCCTTCGGCTACGAGGATGCCGACGTCTGGGCAGCGCTCGTCGGGGCGTCGACCGAGGACCTCACACCGGAGGCACCGTGAGCGTCGACATCGACCGTGACGCGGTCCGCGGGCTCGCCGAGCACCTGCGATCGGAGCACTTCGTCGACGCCGTCGTGC
This sequence comes from Actinomycetota bacterium, assembly GCA_041164245.1. Lineage (GTDB taxonomy): Bacteria > Actinomycetota > Acidimicrobiia > Acidimicrobiales > Ilumatobacteraceae > Casp-actino5. Next base: position 12,169 of record JBEAPU010000035.1, read on the forward strand.
GCGGTGCACGGCCCGGCACGACACCACCTTGGGAGCGGGTCCGGCTCCGCCCGGTCGACCTCGCGGCCGGTCGACGGGTGCAGTTCGAGCACTTCGACGGCCGACGGACCGAGATCGTCAACCACGAACCGGACGCCGTGGCCGACGCCCTCCTCACCCTGTTCGAGTCGGGGATGCGCACGGCGTCGATCCGGACGGTCGACGGTGACTGGCAGGTGACGATCTCCAAGCGCGGGCGGGTGCAGAGCGTGCGCCACGCACCGACCGCGGACACCGTGGACACCGACCACGACCGGACCCGGCGGCACCTGCTCGCCGAGGACGCCCCGTTCCTCGCCGCCGTCGGCATCTCCACCGCCGACGGCCGGGTGAAACCGACGGCCCGCGCCAAGTTCCGCCAGGTCGAGCGCTTCGTCGAGATCCTCGACGCGACCGTCCCGAGCGGCCGGACCGGCCGGATCGACATCGTCGACCTCGGCTGCGGTGCCGGGGTGCTGACCATGGCGGCCCATCACCACCTGCTGAGTCGGGGGCTCGACGTCCACACCGTCGGGGTCGACCTCAAGGGTGACCTCGTGGATCGCCTCAACCGCACCGTCTCCGACCTCGGCTGGTCCGGGCTCGCCTTCGTGCACGGCTCGATCGAGGGTTGGTCCCCCACCGCCGGACACGAACCCGACGTCGTCATCGCCCTCCACGCCTGCGACACGGCGACCGACGACGCCCTGGCCGCGGCGATCGGCTGGCGCTCCGAGATCGTGCTCGTCGCGCCGTGCTGCCAGCACGACCTGCAGTCCCAGATCGACGCGTCGTCGCCGCCCCCCGGGTTCGCCGGCCTCATGCGTCACGGCATCGTCCGAGAGCGACTCGGCGACCTGCTGACCGACACCCTGCGGGCCGACATCTGCGCTGCCGAGGGGTACCGGACGGACGTCATCGAGTTCGTCGGCGGCGAGCACACCGCCCGCAACCTGATGATCCGCGCCGTGCGCACCGGCCGACGCGATGCGGACGCGGCACGACGCGTCGATGACCTGGCGCGCCTGTGGTCGGTGGAGCCGGCGCTCAGACGTCGGCTGGCCGGTCGAGCAGACCGGTGACGAGCGCCTCGATCGCGTCCGCCCCGGCCGATCCCGACCAACGGGCGACCACCGTGCCGTCGGCCCCGACGAGGGTCATGAACGGGAAGCCGGTGACGCCGTAGGCGCTGGCGGCCGTGAACGACTCGACCGACATGTCCAGCTCGTCGGCGATCACCGGGTAGGTCCAGTCCTTCTCGATCAGCCACCGACTCGGTGGGAAGTTCGGGCGGTCGGGCGCGATCGCGGTCGACACCGCCACCACGTCGAGGTCGGCCGGGAGGCGACCGGCGTCGCGCAGCGCGTTCAGTTCGGGGATCTCGGCGTTGCAGTGCGGGCACCAGTGGGCGAGGAACACGATCAGGGTGGCCCGATCGGTGCCGTGCGCAGCGACGACCGGGGCGCCCGTGTAGTCCTCCCCGACGAGCCCCGGTGCGACCATGCCGATCGCCGGGTCACCATCGATGCTGCCGCCGTACTCGGGAAGCGGCTCGCCGATGACGGTGACGGGCCGCACCTCGTCGCCGTAGGCCGCCGGGACCGGCGGGGCGGGCGGCTGGTCGTCGGGCACCGGATCGACCGTCGGGTCGACCACCGTGTCGGTGACCGTCTCGGGAGTCGGCGCATCCGCGCTCCCCGATGTCGACTCGACCGTCGTGACGACGGTGGAGCCCTCGCCACCGGCCGAGGTTCCCCCACAGGCGCCGAGCGCTGACGCCAGCGCGATGGCGGCGGACACGGTGACGATCGACCTCCGGGTCATCGCGGGTCCTCCGTCGGCTCGGGGATGAGGTTGATCACGATGATGGCGACGAATCCGACGAGGGCCATGAAGGCCAGCGTCGCGAAGCCGAACGAGCGGAACCAGATGTCGGCACACGACGGACCGGTCGCCGAGCACGTCCCGCCCTCGAGCGACGGTCGCCACTCGATCAGGTGGTGCCACGCCGAGATCACCGCCCCCACCGCCGCGATCGGCAGGGCGTACCAGCGGGCACCGCGATCGTTGCGCAGCATGCCGACGAGCCCGACGACGACGAGCGGGTACATGGCGATGCGCTGGAACCAGCACAGGCGGCACGGCACGTAGTTCGCGACCTCGGAGAAGTACAGCGATCCGGCCGTCGCTCCGGCGGCGATGAGGAACGTGACCGTGGAGCGGAGTTCGACCAGCGGTGCGAGCAGGGCGCGCCGCCCCGTGACCCACGACGCCAGGACGACGAGCGTTCCCGCCGCGACCCCGATGGCGAGCACGGCACTCACCGTCTCGAGCACGTCGGTGATCGCGTAACCGTCCACTCCCCACAGTCTGCCGGCTCACGACGGGCGGCCCTCATCGGCCCGGGGTAGGGTTTCGCCATGAGCGGACACGTTCCCCACGAGTTCTCCTCGGTCAGCGTCTCGGCCTACGAGTCGGCCACGTTGTCGGCCCTCCTCCAGGAGCGGTCCGCCGACGGGTGGTCCGTGATCTCGATCCTCCCGGCGGGCACCAGCGTCGTCGCCTACCTCTCCCGACCGATCGGCGGGAACGCCACGGCGACCACACCATCGGCCACCACGGCATCGTCCACCGCCGTGTCGTCAGCGGTCACTCCGGAGCCGGTCACGCCGACTCCGGCCACCACCGGCGCGGGCTGGGCGCTCCAGCCCGAGTCGGCATCGGACAGCGCCAGTTCGGCATCGACCTCCACCGCGGCTGTGACCCCGACGGCCGCGACATCGACTGCCGCCGCATCGACGGCATCGGCCGCGAGCGCCCCGGCCGGGTGGTACGCCGACCCGTCGGGACGCTTCGAACTGCGCTACTGGGACGGCGGTCGCTGGACCGAGCACGTGTCCCGTGGCGGCAACCAGTACACCGACCCGCCGGTCGCCTGAACGCAGCCGCCACCATGCGGGCCACCTCGCTCGGCCACGCCGGGATCCTGATCGAGTGCGCGGCCGGGACGATCCTGTGCGATCCCTGGTTCGAGCCGGCGTTCCTCGGGTCGTGGTTCGTGTTCCCCCGCAACGACGGACTGCCCGACGATCTCCTCGTCCGCATCGAGTCGGCCGACTACCTCTACGTCTCGCACCTGCACGGCGACCACCACGACGAGGCCTGGCTCCGCTCCCATCTGCGTCGTGACATCCCGATCCTGCTCCCCGACTTCCCGACGCGCGAACAGGAGCGCACCCTGGCCGCCCTCGGCTTCAGCGAGTTCATCCGCACGAGCGACGGGGTCGAGATGGAGCTGCGGCCCGGGCTCAGCATCGCCATCCACGTCGAGACCTCGATCACCGACGGACCGGGCGGCGACTCGGCGCTCGTCGTCAGCGACGGTGTGTCCCGCCTGGTGAACCAGAACGACTGCCGCACGACCGACCTCGCCGCCCTCGGCGCCCACGGCCCGGTCGACCTCCACTGGCTGCAGTACTCCGGCGCCATCTGGTACCCGATGGTCTACGAGCTCCCCGCTGACGAGATGGCCCGCCTGTGCACGGCCAAGGTGGAGGCCCAGGGCGCGCGGGCCATGCGCTACGTCGAGGCTCTGGACGCCCGGGCGGTGGTGCCCGACGCCGGTCCGCCGGCCTTCCTCGACGACGACCTGTTCGCCCTGAACATGATCGACGGGGACGAGCCGAGCATCTTCCCGGATCAGGGATGGTTCCTGGGGCGCCTCGACGCCGCCGGCCGGAAGGGGGTCCTGGCGGTGCCGGGCACGACGATCGAGGTGTCACCCGGCGACATCACGGTCACCCACCCGATGCCCGATGACGAGGTGGCGGCGATCTTCGCCGACAAGCGGGCCTACCTCGAGCGCTACCGCGACGACTGGTCCGAGTGGCTCGACGCGTTGAAGGCCGGTTGGGCCCGGCCACACACCGATCTGGTCGCCGAGATCGCAGCGTGGTGGGAGCCGTTGATGCGTCTCGCCCCGACGGTCTGTGCCGCCGTCGGCGCACCGCTCGTGATCCGCACCGAGGGTGATCCCGACCGTGGCGAGCCGGCGCAGCTCGACATCGTCGCCGACTTCGTCGGGGCCCGTGTCCTCGACGGGGCCGCAGCGGCCGCCGCCGGTCTCGAGCCCGGGTTCCGTTTCACGATCGGGCGCGACCTGCTCGAGACCGTCGTCGCCGACGCAGCCGTCGACTGGTCGAACTCGCTCCTGTTGTCGTGCCGGTTCCGCGCCTGGCGCGCCGGCGACTACAACGAGTACCTGTACAACTTCGTCAAGTCGTTGTCGGTCGAGCGGATGCGCCGCACCGAGGCCGAGGCCGTCCGCAAGAAGGTCCTCCTGCACGGCCCGCCGACCGATGCCGACGACGAGGTGGAGGTCGGCGACTTCGTCGTGCAGCGCCGCTGCCCGCATCGCAACGCCGACCTGTCGGTGTTCGGCGAGATCGACGGCGATGACCTGGTGTGCACGCTCCACGGTTGGCGCTTCGACACGGCGACCGGGACGTGCCGTACCAGCGCGGATCACCCGCTGCGGATCAGGCGCCGGGGAACCTGAGGCGCTCGCCGTAGATGGCGACGGCCTGACGCAACGGCACGAGGTCGCGCCGCTGGCGCCGTTCGGCGTCGGCATCGGCCGCGGCGAGGCGACGCCGGGTCTCGGCCAGTTCGTGCGCCAGGCGTTCCACCTCGGCCTCGAGTTCCATGACCCGTCGGATCCCCTCGAGGTTCATGCCGCCGTCGACGAGCTCGGCGATGCGCCTCAGGCGGGCGATGTCGGCATCGCTGTACCGGCGGTTGCCGCCCTCGGTGCGGGCGGGCCGGAGCAGACCGCGACGCTCGTAGATCCGCAGTGTCTGCGGATGCATTCCGGCGAGTTCGGCCGCCACCGAGATGACGTACACCGCCTGATGGTGATGACGCTGCGTCATGAGTCGTCACCATCGTAGGTGCTGCCGGTGCGCGGGTTCGTCCGGGTCGCCGCGGCGAGGGTCTCGACCGCGGCGCGCTCCTCGGCCGACAGTTCGGTCGGGACGTGGACCTTGACCTGGACGATCAAGTCACCGGTGGTCGTCTGCCCGCGCTTGGTCGTCTCGATGCCACGACCGGCGACCCGGTGCCGCGACCCGCTCTGCGTCCCCGGTCGCAAGCGCAGCCGGACGGTGGAGCCGTCGAGGGTGGGGACCTCGATGTCGCCACCGAGCACCGCCTCGGCGAAGGTGACGGGCACGGTGACGAGCAGGTTGTCGTCGGATCGGGAGAACGTCGGGTGCGGCCGCACCGAGACCTCGACGAGCAGGTCGCCGGCCGGGCCACCGTTGCGCCCGGGTCCGCCACGGCCCTTCAGCCGGATGGTCTGGCCGTCGGAGATTCCTGACGGGATGCGCACCTGCACACTGCGATGCTGTTGGGCGACGCCGCTGCCACGGCAGGTCGTGCACGGGTCGTCGATGATGTTGCCCCGACCCTGGCAGGCCCGGCACGGCGACGAGAACGAGAACGGCCCCTGGTTGTCATCGACCATGCCGCGGCCCCCGCAGGCCGAGCAGGCCCGGGGGCTGGTGCCCGTTTTGGCACCGGTCCCGGAGCAGGCGGTGCAGCGGCCCTCGCTGGTGACGTTGATCGACGTCGTCACACCCTTGACGGCATCGGCGAAGTCGAGGATGAGCCGTGCGGCCTGATCGGCACCACGGCGCGGCCCGACACCGCTCGCCGTTCGGGTGCGCCCACCGGGGGAGAACATCTGGCCGAACAGGTCGCCGAAGCCCGACATGTCGCCGACGTTGAACGAGAACCCTCCCGGGCCACCGCGTCCGGCCATCGGCCCGAGGCGTCGGACCTCGTCGTACTCGGCGCGCTTTGCCTCGTCACCGAGGACGTCGTAGGCCGCGGCGACCTGCTTGAAGCGCTCCTCGGCGGCGGTGTCACCGGGGTTCTTGTCGGGGTGGAGTTCGCGGGCGAGTTTCCTGTAGGCGCGGGTGATGTCCTTGGCGGTGGCCTCCGGACTGACACCGAGGACCGCGTAGTAGTCGGTCTCGAACCACTCGCGCTGCGCCGTCATCGGGCTCAGTCCCTCGTGCGCACCATGGCGGGACGCAGTGTGCGTCCCTTCCACCGGAACCCGCTGCGCAGGACCTCGGCGACGACGATGTCGCCGCCGTCACCGGCCTCGTGGGCGACCGCCTCGGCGACCTCGGGGTCGAAGGGCTGACCGGCGATGTCGAGTGACTCGAGGCCGAGCTTCTTCAACTCGACGAGCAGCAGGTTGAGCAGCGGTCCGACCTCGTCGGGGTGCCGCACGTACGCCGCCTCGGCGGCGTCGATGACCGGGAGGAAGGCCTCGGCCATGCGGCCCGTCGCCCGGTCGACCTCGTCGGCGATCTGGGCGGTGGCCCGTTTGCGGTAGTTCTCGAAGTCGGCCTGGGTGCGCATGGCCATCTCCTTGAAACGCTCGACCTCGCCGAGGAGGGCGTCGACATCGACGCTGACCGCGTCGCCGGCGTCGGCTGGCCCCTCGGTGAGGTCGTCGAGATCGTCGACGTCGATGGCGTCACCGGCCCCGAAGCCGGTGACCGGCTCGTCCGCCACGGCCGCCGGCCGGGCGGTCTCCGAGGTGAAGTCCTCCACCTCGGAGCCCCGCTCGTCCTGCGGATCCATGACGTCGTCCATCCCGTCGTCGTGGTGACGGTCGCCGGTCATGCCGCTCACTGCTCGTCGACGATCTCGGCGTCGACGATGTCGTCGTCGGCCGAGCCGGCCTGGCCCGATGCCGACGTGCCGGCCGCTCCGGCGTCGCGTGACGCCGCCTCGTACAGCTTCTGGCTGAAGGCCTGGCTGGCGGCCATCAGCTTCTCGGTGGCCTCCTTGATGGCGTTGGTGTCGTTGCCCTCGAGTGCGGCCTTCAGGTCGGCGAGGGGGCCCTCGACGGCGGCCTTCTCGTCGGCCGACACGTTGTCGCCCTGGTCGCGCAGCACCTTCTCGGTCTGGTACACGAGCGAGTCGGCGTTGTTGCGCACCTCGGCCTCGTCGCGACGCTGGCGGTCCTCCTCGGCGTGGGCTTCGGCGTCCTTGATCATCTGGTCGATCGCGTCCTTGTCGAGCGTGGACTGACCGGTGATGGTCATCGACTGCTCCTTGTTGGTGGCGCGATCCTTGGCCGACACGTGGACGATGCCGTTGGCGTCGATGTCGAAGGTGACCTCGATCTGGGGCACGCCGCGCGGGGCGGGCGGAAGGTCGACGAGCTGGAACTTCCCGAGCGTCTTGTTGTAGGCCGCCATCTCGCGCTCGCCCTGCAGCACGTGGATCTCGACCGAGGGCTGCATGTCGTCCGCGGTGGTGAACACCTCGGTGCGCTTGGTGGGGATGGTGGTGTTGCGCTCGATCAGCTTGGTCATCACACCGCCCTTGGTCTCGATGCCGAGGCTGAGGGGGGTGACGTCGAGCAGCAGGACGTCCTTGACGTCGCCGCGCAGCACGCCGGCCTGGACGGCGGCACCGACGGCGACGACCTCGTCGGGGTTCACCGTCTTGTTGGGCTCCTTGCCGGTCATCGACTGCACGAGGTCGGTGACGGCCGGCATGCGGGTGGAGCCACCGACGAGGATCACGTGGTTCAGGTCGCCCTTGGACAGACCGGCGTCCTTCAGGGCCTGCTCGAAGGGGATGCGGCAGCGCTCGATGAGATCCGCGGTCATCTCCTGGAACTTCGAGCGGGTGAGCGTCTCGTCGAGGTGGAGCGGGCCGTCCGCGGTGGCGGTGATGAACGGCAGGTTGATCTGCGTCGACTGCACCTGGCTGAGCTCGATCTTGGCCTTCTCGGCGGCCTCCTTGAGGCGCTGCATGGCCATGCGATCGGCCGAGAGGTCGACTCCCTGGGCGTTCTTGAACTGGGCGACGAGCCAGTCGATGACCCGCTGGTCCCAGTCGTCACCGCCGAGGTTCGTGTCGCCGTGGGTGGACTTCACCTCGAACACGCCGTCGCCGATCTCGAGCACGGACACGTCGAAGGTGCCGCCGCCGAGGTCGAACACGAGAACGGTCTCGTCCTCGGCTCCCTTGTCGAGGCCGTAGGCGAGGGCCGCCGCCGTCGGCTCGTTGATGATGCGCAGCACCTCGAGGCCGGCGATCGCGCCGGCCTCCTTGGTGGCGGTGCGCTGGGCGTCGTCGAAGTAGGCGGGGACGGTGATGACGGCCTGGGTGACGGTGTCACCGAGGAACGCCTCAGCATCGCGCTTGAGCTTCATGAGCGTGCGGGCCGAGATCTCCTGCGGCGTGTACTGCTTGCCGTCGATGTCCTCGCTCTTCCAGTTCTCGCCCATGTGACGCTTGATGGAGCGGAAGGTGCGATCGGGGTTGGTGATCGCCTGGCGCTTGGCGACCTCGCCGACGAGCACCTCGCCCGCCTTGGAGAAGGCGACGACCGAGGGGGTGGTGCGCGCACCCTCGGAGTTGGGGATGACGACGGGTTCGCCACCTTCGAGGACGGCGACGACGGAGTTGGTGGTACCGAGGTCGATACCGACTGCCTTGGGCATGTGGACTCGCTCCTTGTTCAGGGACCCGTCACCGGGTGTGGGGGGATGGTGGGGCGAGTGTAGGGAGCCTCCAGCTCGATCGACAACCCGTGAGTCAAGAAACTTGAGTCATGTCGACTCAAGTTGGCCCGCCGGGATCAGAGGTGCTCGGGGCCGAAGGAATCGGGCAGGAGGCCCTCCATCGAGTAGGTCGCCCAGAGGCCGGTGCGGCTGCAGGCATGGATCACCGTGTCGGGAGTGGCGAACTCGCGGATCTTCTGTCGGCACCCACCGCACGAGGTGGCGAGCCCCTCCGAATCGCACACGGTGAGCACCACCCGCACCTCGCGCTCGCCGGCCGATGCCATCACGGCCAGCGCGGTCGCCTCGGCGCACAGGCCCTGGGGATAGGCGGCGTTCTCGATGTTCGCCCCGACGTACAGCTCGCCGGAGGCCGCGATGAGAGAGCAGCCCACGTGGTAGTTCGAGTACGGGGCGTGGGCGTTGGCCTGCACGGCGAGCGCCGCCTCGAACAGTCGACGCACCTCGGCGTCCATCTGCTCGGGCGGGATCGGGGACGGGTGGACGATCCGAGTCATGCACCAACCCTACGTGCCGCCCCGGCACCCGGGAACGACGGATGATCCATGTGATAGATGAGAACATGTGTTTGTTTCCCGTACACCCATCTGATAGTGTTCCGGTATGGCCGCTGCCACGATCGATCGGATGCTCTACGGGGTGGAACGCCTCGGGCACGCCGACATCGCCTCCGCCGACGTCGGCCGTCTCGCCGAGTTGGCCGG
>JBEAPU010000036.1:0-8118 GCA_041164245.1 Actinomycetota bacterium
CCCGAACCGGCGGCCGAGGTCGTGGACGGGACCGTCGAACCGGAGGCAGCCAACTTCCTGCTCGTCGGCACCGACAACAACGCCTGCCTCGACCCCGGATCCAAGTACGCCCCGTACATCCTCGGTCGGGAGAACTTCGGTGAACGGGCCGACGTCATCATGGTGTGGCGGGTGAACCCCGACACCGGTGACGTCGCAGCCCTGTCACTTCCCCGCGACCTGTACGTCCGCATCGACGGCGGCCGCCAGGGCCGAATCAACGCCGCCTTCGACTCCCAGGATCCGAACCGGCTCATCAACACGATCCGCAACAACTTCGGCATCGAGACCGACCACTACATCCAGGTCGACTTCTGCGCGTTCAAGACGCTCGTCGACTCCGTCGGCGGGGTCGGCATCCCGCTGCCCAGCCCGATCCGCGACCGCGGCACCGGCCTCGAGCTGATCTCGTCGGGGTGCACGACCCTCGACGGCGACGATGCCCTGGCCTACGTCCGCTCCCGCTACCTCGAGTACGAGCGGCCCGCCGGGAGCGGGAACTGGGTGATCGACCCGTCATCGGACTGGGGGCGCATCGCCCGCCAACAGGACTTCATCCGCCGCACGATCGCCACGGTGATCACCGGCGGCCTGTACCAACCGTCGGTGGCCCGTGGTCTCATCGAGGCCAACGCCGACGACGTCGTCACCGACAGCGAGCTGTCGCTCACGACCATGCTCGGGTTCGCCAACACCCTGCGCACCGTCGACACCAACGCCATCTCGTCGTACCAGATCGAGGCGACCGGGCGGACCGTCGGCGGTCAGGCCGTGCTGATCCCGACCCTTGCCAACGAGACGATGCGCGGCATCCTCGACATCTTCCAAGGCGACTCGACGATCGATGGCGACCCGATCAGCCTGTCGGACCTCGAACAGACCAGCTCGTCAGCGACAACCACGACCGTCGCCAACGCACCGGCCGGCGACGACCCGTCCGGCGACGACCCGAGCGACGACGCGAGTGCGGGCCCGGCCGGTGAGGTGACCCCGATCTGGGGATCGTTGATCCGTCAGGCGCCGCCCGACGACAACACGATCGGCTGGGTCCCCGACCCGTCGATCATCTGCGACTGAGCGCCGCGTCGAGCGCCCGGACGACATCGGCCGGTCCGTCGATCTCGACGCAACGCCCGCCGGCGGCCGAGGCCAGTGTCCTCGCCTCGGCCGCGTCGTCCCCGGGGGCGATGATCACCAACTCGTCGAGCGACGACGCCGCCGCGAGCACATCACCGGGCTCGGTGGCCCGACAGTCCGAGAGGACGACCGTCATGCGCCGGCCCGCCCGAGCCCGGGACAACTGCTCACCGGCCGCCAGCAGCGCCGCCGCGAGATCGGTCGTGCCGTGACCGCGCAGGCCCAGGACGGCATCCACCACCTGCGCCCCCGGGTCGTCCCCCGCCGGCGGCTCGACGATGTCACGGATCACGTCGACCGTCGCCGCGAACGACAGCACGGCGTGCTCGACCGGCGCTCGGCAGGCGACCGCGGCAGCGGCCAGGGCGGCCGTGGCGAGAGCCGCGCCGTGCATCGAACCGGAGCGGTCGATCACCAGGCACACGGCGGTGTCGGGACGCTCCCACTCCCACACCCTCAGGTCGCGTCGATCCGGCACCCGACCCGGTGACGCTGCGACCGCCTCGACGGCACGGTCGAGGTCGAGGTCGCCGCCCGCGTCGTCGAGCGGTACCGACCGCAGGCGACCGGCTCGACCACGCACCGCCGGACCGGTGCGGGCCATGTCGATGACGACGCGGCATGTCAGGTCCCGCACCTTGGCGCGCAGTGCCTCGTCGACGGCCCCGGTGAGCGTTGCCATCAACGACAGGACCTCGTCCGTCGAGGTCGCCAGCGCCTCGTCGACCGCCCGTTCGTCGAGCTCCCCGACCTCGGGGGAGACACGCTCGAACAGCTCGTCTCCGGCGAGTTCACGACGTGACACCCGCGACCGCGTCGGTGCCGCCGGTGCGCTCGAATGGCGGGCGTCGGGCTGCGCCGGCGGGTTCAGTCCGCCCGCCGGCTCCCCGTCGGGCTCGTCGCTTTTCCCGGTTCACCGCCGTCGGAGGCACCATCGGGGGGCGCGAACCACCGTGCCCAGAGCTCGGTGATCACCTCATCGGCTGTCCTGGACACCCCCTCGCGCACCCGTACCCGTCCCGACAGGGCGACGAGCGCTGCGTCGAGCGTCACGTCGACGGACTCGAGCGCCACCGAGCGGACCGCGGCGAGTTCACGCGCCACGGCGCACAGGTCGATGGCGCCACGCACCGACGATCCCGAGCGCAGGTCGACGTGATGGCGGGTGTCGCGCACCAGGCCGACGGCCCGCGCGACGAACCCGCCCGGCAGGCCGGTCGACTGACGTTCGACGATGGCACGCTCGTCGGCGGCATCCTGGTAGCCCATCGCGACCCGGCACACCCGGTCGTAGACCGCACCGGCGATCCGCGCCGTGCCGATCGCGTCGAAGGGGTTCATCGCCGCCACCAACCTGAACCCGGGTGCCGCCTCGACGCGTCCGAGACGCGGCACCACCACCTCGCGTTCGCTCATCACCGACACGAGAGCGTTGAGTGTCTCCTCCGGGACACGGTTGATCTCCTCGATGTAGAGCAACGACCCCTCACGGACGGCTCGCAGCAGCGGACCGTCGACGAACACCTCGGGCACGTAGCCCTCCGACAGCACCAGCGCCGGGTCGAAGTGCCCGACGAGCCGGGCCGGCGTCAACTCCGCCGTCCCCTCGGCGAACTCGAACCCGATGCCGAGGCCGGCCGCGACCGCTCGCAGCAGCGTCGACTTGCCGGTGCCGGGCGGGCCCTCGAGCAGCACATGGCGGCCCGCGGCGAGCGCGGCGACGACCAGTTCGGACTCCCGGCGACGACCGACGACCCCGTCGGCGAGGCCGGCCAGCATCGCTCGGGGATCGCGCACGTGATCGGTGTCCGTCGGGTTCCGTCGAGGAGGGGTCAGTCGAAGACGATGACGCCGCGGATGTTCTCGCCGTTGCGCATCGCCTCGTAGCCCTCGTTCACCTGGTCGAGCGTGTAGGTGCGCGTCACCAGGTCGTCGAGGTTGAGCTGTCCCTGGGTGTAGAGCTCCATCAGCCGCGGGATGTCGGTGCGGATGTTGCCCGAGCCGAACAGCGAGCCGACGAGCTGCTTCTCGAACAGGGTCAGCAGCGACGCCGGCACGGCGATCGACTGCTCGGCGGTCGGGTGGATGTTCGTGACGACGATCTTGGAGCGCTTCGCCCCGAGCCAGAACGCCTGGCCGAGCACCTCGCCGTCACCGACACCCATCGTCATGATGACCTTGTCGAAACCGCGGCCCCAGGTGCTCTCCCCGAGCTTCTCGAGCGCCTCCGCGATCGACGAGTAGGTGTGCGTCGCACCGAAGGCCATCGCCTTCTCGCGCTTGAACTCGACCGGATCGATCGCCGCGATGGCCCGGGCGCCGGCGAGCTTGGCCCCCTGCACCGCATTGGCGCCGATGCCGCCGACGCCGACGACGGCCACGTAGTCGCCGGGCTTCACCTCGGCCGAGTACACGGCCGAACCCCAACCGGTCACGACACCGCATCCGAGCAGGCACGCCTTGTCGAGCGGCCAGTCCTTCTCGATCTTGACGCAGCTCGCCTCGTTCACCACGGTGTGCTCGGCGAAGGTGCCGAGCATGCACATCAACGCCAGGTCCCGACCGTCGAGGGTGTGGTGACGGGCTGTGCCGTCACTGATCTGCATCCCGGTCGGGAACGCCGCCCCGCCGGCGTCGCACAGGTTCGAGTGGCCCTCCGAGCACGGACCGCACCGGCCGCACGCCGGAATGAAGCCGAACACGACGTGGTCGCCGGGCTGCAGCCACGTGACGCCCTCGCCGACCTCCATGACCACACCGGCACCCTCGTGGCCGCCGATGATCGGGGGCGCCGGGGTCGCTCCGGCAAGGTCACCGGTGACGACGTGCTCATCGGAGTGGCACATGCCCGATGCGGCCAGCTTGACCAGGACCTCGCCGGCCTTGGGCGGGTCGAGTTCGATCTCCTCGACGCTCCACGGAGCATGCAACTCGTGCAGGATGGCGGCTCGTGTCCTCATGGTGATCCCCCAGATCGTCGGTTGTCGGACTCGCGTCCCCCGTCCTCGACACGGAGCGGTTGACCACCCGAACAGTAGCCACACCGACGGCCCGGGTCGACAGCCGACCGTCGGTTACGCTGCGCTCATGGCCACGATCCAGGACCCAACCGGCGCCACCGAGGTCGCCACCGACACCACGACCGAGGTCGTCGCCCCCGAGACGACCGGTGACGAGATCGAACTCGAACTGGTCGAGGAGATCTCGATCGACGGCATGTGCGGCGTCTACTGACCCGGCACCCGACCGGATCACCCACGTGCTCGACTCCGCACTCGCCCTGCATCCCGACGTGGCGCTGCGACCGGAGCGCTTCGGCGCCCTCGCCTACCACTACGGCAACCGCCGCCTCGTCTTCCTCAAGCACCCGGCGATGGTCGAGGTCGTGCGCACCCTCGCCGAGCATCCCGACCTGCGCACCGCCCTGGACGCCAACGGGGTCGACCCGTCCCAGTGGGACGCGTTCGATCGGGCCATCACCTCACTCGTCGAGTCCGAGGTGGTGATCGCCCGATGAGCCGGCTGGTCGACGAACTCAAGGGCGGCCTCGACGCCCCGATCTGTCTCACCTGGGAACTGACCTACGCCTGCAACCTCGACTGCATCCACTGCCTGTCGTCGTCGGGCCGGCGCGACCCGCGCGAGTTGTCGACGGCCGAGGCGCTGGCCGTCATCGACGAGTTGCGCGACCTCCAGGTGTTCTACATCAACATCGGCGGTGGTGAACCGATGATCAGGCGCGACTTCTTCGAGATCATCGACCACGCCACCACCAACGGCGTCGGCGTGAAGTTCTCGACCAACGGAGCCTTCATCGACACCGCTGCGGCCGAACGGCTCGCCGCCATGGACTACCTCGACATCCAGATCAGTCTCGACGGGGTCGATGCCGCAACGAATGACGCCGTGCGCGGCGAGGGCTCGTACGCGACGGCGCAGCGCGCCATGGACAACCTGGCCGCAGCCGGTTTCGGCCCGTTCAAGATCTCCGTCGTCGTCACCCGTCACAACGTCGACCAGCTCGACGACTTCCTCGCCCTCGCGGACTCCCACGGGGCGCAGCTGCGCGTCACCCGGCTGCGCCCGTCGGGCCGTGGCGCCGACTCGTGGCACGACTTGCACCCGACGAACGCCCAGCAGCGTCAGATCCACTCGTGGCTGCTCGCCAAGGGCGAGCGGGTGCTCACGGGGGACTCGTTCTTCCATCTCAACGCCCTCGGCGAGTCGCTGCCCGGCCTCAACATGTGCGGCGCCGGTCGGGTCGTGTGCCTGATCGACCCGATCGGGGACGTGTACGCCTGTCCGTTCGTCATCCACGAACAGTTCCGCGCCGGCAACGTGCGCGACGCGGGGGCGTTCACGGCCGTGTGGCGCGAGAGCGAACTCTTCGCCGAGTTGCGCGAACCGCAGTCGGCCGGGGCGTGCGCGTCGTGCGGTGCCTGGGACGCCTGCCAGGGCGGGTGCATGGCCGCCAAGTTCTTCACCGGTCTGCCACTCGACGGCCCCGATCCGGAGTGCGTCGGCGGGGAGGGCGAACTCGCCCTCGCCGGTGTCACGAGTACACCCCGACCCTCGATGGACCACTCCAAGCCGGGGGCGCGCGCCGCCGGTACCCCGGTCACCGTCCCCGTCGTCCTCGGCCGGCGATGAACACGGTCGTGGCCGTCGTCGGCTCGGCGGTCGCGTACCTCGTCGGCACCTTCCCGAGCGCGCCGCTCGTCGCCCGGGCCAATGGGCTCGACATCACCCGGGTCGGTTCGGGCAATCCGGGGGCGTCGAACATCGCCCGGGTCCTCGGCTGGCGCAAGGGCATCTGGGTGTTCGTCCTCGATGCCGCCAAGGGCGCGATCGCCGCCGGTCTCGGTCTGCTCGTCGACGGCCGGCCCCTCGCCTACGTCCTCGCCGGGGCGGCCATCGTCGGCCACGTCTTCCCGATCGGCCGGGGCTTCAGGGGCGGCAAGGGGGTCGCCACCGGTGGCGGGGCCTTCGCCGTGATCTCACCGGTCGTGTTCCCGGTGCTGATCCTCATCTGGCTCGTCGTGTCACGCCTCACCCGCATGGCGGCCCTGGCGTCGATCCTGGCTGTGGCCGCGCTCCCCGTCGGCGTCGCGCTGGTGGGCCGTGAGCCGTGGGAGGTGCCGGCGACGATCGCCCTGTGCGGCCTGGTGATGATCCGTCACCTCGGCAACATCAAGCGGATCGTCACCCGCCGCGAGAACCGGCTCTGACGGCACCGGTGCCGGTCAGGGCAAGCTGAGCGTCACAGGCCGAGGTCGCGGGCCAGGTCGTCGAAGTCGAACTGGTCGAGCGTCGGCAGGTGCCGGTCGACGACGTCGATGAGCAGGTGCTGCCAGATGTCGTGCCGGAAGAACGCCCGGCCCTCGCGCACCACGTAGTTCAGAAGGAAGAACCGATACGCCTCACGCAGGAACCGCACCTCAGCGAGCGACAGCGGGAACACCTCGTGGTAGGCCCGCAGGAAACGTCTGAACCGTGGCTCGAACAGGGTGTGCGCACCGTAGGTGAACGTGGTCCGATCCCCGGTGCGCGACGACACCCGTGACAGGAAGTAGAAGTCGAGCAGACGGGTCTCGACCCGGAACCAGTCGTAGTCCCAGCGGCTGAACAACCGGAAGTCGCCACCCGGCCCGTCGGCGAACTCGACCGAGAAGTTGCCGAGGTTCCAGTCGATGAGCACCGGCATCTTCGGCCAATGGTCGTAGCCGGCCTCGTGCACCGCCATCAGGAAGCGGTGTGTGTGCCGCCGCACCAGGTCGAGGCGTGACGGGTCGAGACCGAGGTCCTCTCCCGCCCGACGGCTCGCGGTCATGTCGTAGAGCGCGATCGCATCCGACGTGACCGTCTTCGACGTCCCCGGGATCAGCCTCGCCACCCCGGACACCGCCCGGTGGAAGCGGGCGATCTCGCGCCCGAAGTTCTCGACCTGGGCCTCGCTCAGGATCGCCGGCAGACGGTCCTTCACCTCCACCTCGCGGTAGAAGACGACCCACATGTCGCCGTCGTACCAGAGGTAGGGGCGCCCCTCGGCGGTGAGCGTCCCGGCCATGAAGTGCTCGTAGGGGCCGCCGGCGAGCAGTCGGGTCGTGCGATGGAGCCGATCGTGATCCTCGGCGAAGAGGAAGAACGAGCCGTAGTTCGACGACTTGGCGATCACAGTCGACGCGTCGTCGAGGACGAGTCGCACCACCCGGTTCGTCGAGACCATCGCGCTCAACTCGACGATGTCGACGATGGCCCGGCCGTCCCCGTAGTCGACCCACGCCGCCTGCACCGCATCGCTGTGCCGTCGCTCGACCGCCGGGTCGTCCGTCGCCGTCTCGTCCATCGTCGGGCCCTCCTACCTGAAGCGTCGCAGACGCAGGCTGTTCGACACGACGAACACACTCGAGAAGGCCATCGCCCCACCGGCGATCACCGGGGACAGGCGACCCGTCATGGCGAGGGGGATCGCGGCGACGTTGTACGCGAAGGCCCAGAACAGGTTGGCCGTGATCACCCGCAGCGTGCGCCGCGACAGCCGGATCGCGTCGACGACGGCGGTCAGTTCGCTGCGCACCAATGTCAGGTCGCTGGCGTTCATCGCCACGTCGGTGCCGGTTCCCATTGCGATGCCGAGATCGGCGGCGGCGAGCGCCGCAGCGTCGTTCACCCCGTCACCGACCATCGCCACGACCCGGCCGTCGGCCTGCAGCGAGCGCACGACCGCCAACTTGTCGGTCGGCATCACCTCGGCATGCACCGTCACGATGCCGACCGCGGCAGCGACCGTCTCGGCGACCGAGCGACGATCGCCGGTGAGCAGGATCGGCTCGAGGCCGAGTTCCCGGGCCGCCCGCACGGCCTCGGCGCTCGATGGCTTCGGCACATCGGCCAACGCGATCCGACCGAGTCGACGGTCGTCGACGACGACGTCGACGACCG
>JBEAPU010000037.1:0-16438 GCA_041164245.1 Actinomycetota bacterium
CGTCGTCCACGAAGGACGGCGGGATGGAGAAGCCTGCAATCGAACCCGAGAATTGACCATCAGCTCCCTCCCGCAGATCACCCAGGATCTGGGTGCCGTCAGCAGTGCCGTCTGTGGCCCAGTACTCGACTCCTGCCACCCCGTCGTCGGCGAGGAGAAGCAGATGGGTGTCTGAGGTGTCGAGAAAGAGCATGCCGTCGTATCCGGAGGCATTGATGTCCTTGACGAGCTGCGTGCCCGAGATCGTTCCGTCTGTCTTCCACAACTGGAACCCGGTGGCAGTCTGCATGTCAACCAACAGCACATCGCCGAGTTGAGCGCTAGCGAAGATTCCGCCGTCGCGGATCTTGCTGGACCCGGCGACGGTCCCGTCGGTCACCCAGAGTTCGGTGCCAGCGCCTGTGTAGACCGATACGACCGCCAACGCCCCACCCGGGACCGAAGCACCGCTCAGCCCATACTGGATGGGCAGATTGGTGACCGTCGTCACCGATGAGCCATCGTACGATTTCACGACGTTCTGAGACGGGAAGATGACCCCGTTCTCCGTCTCCAGGAACGGACCTGCGTACTGCATACCATCATTGGTGCCCGCCACAAGGTCCTGAATCATGACCGTACCGTTCTCGGTACCGTCCGACTTCCACGGCTCGCCACCACCGGCTGCTGTGAACGCCCAGAAGTAGGCGACACCGTCGATCACATAGAGCCCGTCTCCGCGCATCCCCGTGCTGAGCGACTTGCCCGCCTTGCCTGGCCAACTGTCGCCCGGCCCCGGATTGATGTCCTTGACCAAGCGAGTGCCGTCTGCCGTCCCGTCGGTGAACCAGAGTTCGAAGCCCGTCTGGCCATCATCGGCAACGAACAACCAACCGTCTCCGAATTCAGTGATCTGGATGGGGTTGCTGGACCCTGAGGGGTTGATGTTCTTGAGAATCGACGTTCCTGCGACTGTGCCATCGCTCGTCCACAACTCGTGGTCACCGAGGTTCACGTTGCCGTCGATACCGGCGAATATCACCTTGGCGCCGTCGCTGACCATCGGACCGCGGACATTGAACCTGTCGTCGAGCGTCGACACACCCGGGAAGTCGTCGGCCATAGTGACCGAGGAGAGGAAGGCGACAGACCCGGCAAGTGCCAAGGTTGCGAGAGCTAAACGGACAGGCTTCATAAACTTTTCCAGTCGTGATCGGGGATACCGATAACGTTTATACCACGTCTGGTTGCAAATTTTTCGTTCCTAGCTAACGGATGCACGTCGCCCCACTCTGCCCCTCGAGCACCGGAGCCGAGGTCGAGCGGGCACGCCAATGACAAAGCCCAGCAGTTACGCCACACTTGGCTCATGAGCGACACCGTCATCCCCGACACCGATCTCACCGCTGGCGACGTGGCCTGGAAGCTCGACACCCTGCTCTCGGGCGCGGACGCCGCCACGCCGGCCGAACTCGTCGACCGGGCCGAGGCCATCGCCGACGAGCTCCAAGCCTTCGAAGGCCGGGTTGCCACACTCGGCTCGACCGAGCTCGTGCAGCTCATGCGCCGGCTCGAGGAACTGTCGGAACTGCTCAGCCGGGCCGGGCACTACACGTCACTCAAGTTCTCCGAGAACACCGCGGACCCGGCCATCGCAGCCGCCATGCAACAGATCACCGAACGCTCCACGGCGATCAGCACCAAGCTCCTCTTCATCGACCTCGAATGGGCCGACACCACCGACGACCACGCCGCGACCGTGCTCGCCGACCCGGCTCTCGACTTCTGCCGTCACCACCTCGACAACCTCCGCAAGTACCGGCCACACCAACTCACCCACCCGCAGGAGACCGTGCTGTCGGAGACGTCGCTCACCGGTGCCGGCGCCTGGGTGCGGCTCTTCGAGGAGCAGACCTCCGCCATCGAGGCCGACCTGCCCGACACGCTCGGTGGCCGGGTCAGCCTCATGTCGGCCCTCGCCCACCTCCACGCCCCCGACACCACCACCCGCGCCACCGCCGCCGACGCCGTCACCGCGGCGCTCGCCCCCGGGTTGCGCACCCGCGCCTACATCTACAACACGCTCCTGCTCGACAAGTCGATCGACGATCGCCTGCGCCACTACCCCACCTGGATCTCCAGCCGGAACATGGCGAACGAAGCGAGCGACGAGAGCGTGCAGGCACTCGTCGACGCCGTCGTCGCCCGCTACGACATCCCGCAACGCTGGTACGCGCTCAAAGCCGAGGTGCTCGGCGTAGAGAAGCTCCGCGACTTCGACCGCATGGCCTCGGTCGCGGCGAGCGACACCACGATCGGCTGGTCCGAGGGCACCTCGATCGTTCGTGACGCGTACGCCAGCTTCTCCCCCGAACTCGCCTCCATCGTCGGCCGCTTCATCGACGAGAACTGGATCGACGCCCCCGTCCGGCCCGGCAAGCGCGGCGGCGCGTTCTGTGCCTACGCCACCCCGAGCCACCACCCGTACGTGCTGCTCAACTGGACGTCGACCGCCCGTGACGTCGCGACCCTCGCCCACGAACTCGGCCACGGCGTCCACGGCTACCTGGCGCGCGAGCAGGGCATCTTCCACCAGTCCACCCCGCTCACCCTGGCCGAGACCGCCTCGGTGTTCGGCGAGACCGTCACCAACAACCGGCTGCTGTCGATGATCGACGACCCGAGCGAACGCTTCGCCCTGCTCGCCGCCACCCTCGAGGACTCGATCGCGACGGTGTTCCGCCAGATCGCCATGAACCGCTTCGAACACGCCTGCCACACCGAGCGGCGCGAGGTCGGCGAGATCAGCGTCGACCGCTTCGGCGAACTGTGGGCCGCCAGCCAGACCGCGATGCTCGGCGACGCCGTCGAGGTCACCGAGGGCTACCGCACGTGGTGGAGCTACATCCCGCACTTCATCGCCACCCCCGGCTATGTGTACGCCTACGCCTACGGGCAGCTGCTCGCCCTCAGCGTGTACGCCCGCTACCAGGCCGAGGGCGACGGCTTCGTGCCCGCCTACCTCGGCATGCTGCGCGCCGGTGGCTCCCGCTCCCCCGAGGAGCTGACCGCCATCGTCGGCTGCGACCTGACCGACCCGGGCTTCTGGTCGGCCGGCCTCGACATCGTCGACGCACAACTCACCGCCGCCACCGACGCCGCCCACGCCGCCGGCCGGCTCTGAGCCCGGCGCCGGGCCCGGCCCGGTCAGCGGTTGCCGCGCACGGGCAACGTGTACAGCACCACCGTCGCGATCGCTGCCATCGCGATCGCGAACAGGATCCCGGCCGTGTACCCCGATGCGTCGATGATCGCCCCCGCCAACGGCGGGCCGAACAAGCCGCCGATCCCGGCGCCCGTGTAGGTCGCCCCGAGGATCGTCGCCATCCCGTTCGTACCGAACAGCAACGCCACCACCGCCGGCGACAGGGCGATGAACCCGCCGTAGCCCACACCGAGCACGACGGCGAACACCACCAGCACCGGGTAGCTCGCCCCGGCGACCAACCAGATCGCGAACGATGCCGACATCACGAAGAACGAGAACTGCATCAGTCGCACCGGCCCGACCTTGGCGCCGAGCGCACCGAGGCCCAACCGGCCGACGATCGACGACGCACCGATCAGGCCGACCAGCGCCGCCGCGGGACCCGACGCGATGCCCTCATCGGTCGCGTACGTCTTGATGAACACGAACGGCGTGAACAACGCCATCGTCGCGATCAGCGACGCCATGTAGAGCGTGATGAACCGCCGATCACGGACCACCGAGCCGAGATCGACCGTCCCGCCCGCACCGACCTTGGGAGGCCGCACCGCGCCGAGCGAGGCGATGAGCAGCGCCGCCGTGCCACCGACGGCGAAGATCACGTAGGTGGTGCGCCAGCCGTGGCGGTCGATCAGCGATGCCGACAGCGGCGCGCACACCAGCGTGCCGGCACCGATGCCGGCGACCGCCAGACCGAGCGCCAGGGTGCGCTGCCGGGTGAACCACCCGCCGACCGTCGCCACCATCGGCACGTACCCGCACGCCGTCGCCGTGCCGACACCGATCCCGTAGGTGATGAACCCGACCCACAACGACTGCACGAGCGATGTGAGCAGGAGCCCGAGCCCCATCGACACCGCACCGACGAGCATCACCGGTCGCGGACCGAAGCGGTCGGCCAGCTTGCCGGTGACCACACCGCCCATGAAGTAGGAGAACGTCGTCAACGAGAACATGAGCGCCGTCAGGCCCTTGCCGGTGCCGAACTCGGTCGCCATCGAATCGAAGAAGGCACCGAAGGAGTAGACGATTCCGAAACACGTGAACGTCGACACGAACGCGGCGGCGACGATGCCCCAGCGCGCCACCTGGCTCAGGTCCCCCGGTTCCTCGATGACCACCGACTGCGCCGATGCATGCGTGCTCATGCCACACCCCCGCCGAACATCTGACCAGATCGGCCGCCACCCGTCAGGTACCGGACGATCGGCGATCCCGATGCGTTGCTCGACGAGCACGACACCGGCAGCCTGTGCCGCGATCCTTTCCGGGAAATCAACGGATATACCACCCAATTCACGTGTCGTTGGTACACAATCGTGACAGTCTTCCATCAGGAGCATCGACAATCGTCAATGCCGTCGCCCCACTCAGTCTTTGGGGGATCACATGACCAGGTCCATCGATCCCGAGACACCGGCCCGAGAGAGCACCACCCAGGAGGGCTCCGAACCTCTGATCAAGGTGCTGGTCTGCGACCACGACACGATGTTCACCGACGCAGTCACCGCCGTCATCACCCGTGAACCCGACCTCACGGCGATCACCTGCCGAGGCACGGTCGAGGATGCGATCAGAACCCTCGAAGGGAGCGAGATCGACGTGATGATCGTCGACTCACGCCTCGACAGCGGTCGAGGCACGGACGTCGCCCGCTGGGTCCAGGCCAACCGCCCCGAGTCCAGCACGCTCATCCTCGTAGGCATCGACGACGATCGGATCACCGTCGATGCCTACGAATCGGGCGCCAGCGCGATCGTGCCCAAGGGGGCCCCGGTGAGCGACCTCGTGGAACGGATCCGCGACGCACACGCCGGGCTGCGACTCGTCGACGCCCTCACCGCACGGGCGGCACGCGCCCGGCTCGAGGCGGCGAGGTCCATCTCCGTCGACGGCCTCGATCCCGTCGACCGGGAGATCCTGCGCATGCTCACCGACGGCAGCACGGACCGCGAGATCGCCGATCGGGTCCACCTGAACGTGCAGACGATCCGCAACCGGGTCTCCCGCCTCCTCGCAAGATACGACAAGGCCAATCGCACCCAACTCGCGGTGATGATCTCCAGAATGGCGAGTTGACTGGAAGGGTCGATGCAGACCCACACGGTTCGACCGCCGCTCCCGTCCCGACCACCGATGACGCCGCCAAACCGACCCTCCCTGCCGGCGCCCCTCGCCGCAGTACCGATGATCGAGCGGATGCTCGACCTCATCGACGACTTCGTCGGCGTGCACCGGGCCGTGCTCGACGCCGATGGGGACATCGTCGACGCCCGACTCGTGTGGTGGAACGCGAGCTACCGGAACCTGCGCCTCCACCCGGTGACCGCCGGCCAGTCGATGCGAGCGCACTACTTCGACCCGGACGACGCGATCAGCCACCTGCGTCGGGCGTGGGAGAACGGCCGACACGAACAGCTCTTCGTGCTCGACGAGAGTTCGGCTCACAAGTACCGGCCGGGAGGACAGGCCGTGCACCTGCTCGTCGAGTGGCTCCGCATCGACGACCTGATCATCGAGGTGTGCCGTGACCGGAGCGAACTCCAGGCACTGACCGCCGACATCGCCGAACACCGCTCGACCATCCGGCAGGCGATCCGCGAGAACGCCCAGATGGCTGAGCGCGCAGCCAACATGCAGGGAGTGCACGACGAGATGATCCGCCGTCTCGGCGGTGCAGCCCTCGACCTGCGGACCGACCGGGCCGACAGCGCGGCCGTCGCCGAGACGATCGACGAGGTCATGGACGCGCTCCGGCGATACACGACTCGCTGATCCGAGCCACATCATTCGGGTGGCGGATGTAGCAGATCGCGGCGGTGATGCGCTACCACAGTCGTCCTGACATTTCGTGCCCTCGAGGGCACCGCCCCCGAAAGGTCGACATGCATCGCAACGCCTCCCGCCGCTCGTTCGCGCTGATCCTCCACGTCATCGCCGGAGCTGCGCTCGGCCTCACCGGCATGATCGCCGTCGGCGCCACCACACCCACAGCGTCGGTCGAGGCGAGTTCGCTCAGGGCACGACCCGGCGATGTGGTCACAAGCCGATTCCTCGTCAGCGTCGACCCCACCGTGTCGGCACGTGACCGAGCCCAGATCCGGACGAAGATCCAGTCAGCCATCAGCCGTCTGAAGACCCCTGGGCCGGGCAACGCAGGGGGACGGCAGGCACGAGTCGAGCGCTCCTTCGGATCGGACACGTTCAACGGGTTCCTGATCGACGTCAACATCGCCTCAGCCGCCCTGCTCGAGGCCGAGTTGCTCGCGCAGGGTCTCACCGCCGGGGAGGTCGACGTCGAGCAGGACCAGGTGGTCGAGCGGCCCGAACCCGCCGAGTCGACGGTCACATCGGCCAGTACCCGAGCCACCCAGTCGGACGCACCGTGGGGCCTCGACCGGATCGACCAGAGTTCCCTCCCCCTCGACGGGACCTACACCGATGCGGGAACCGGGGCTGGAGTGATCGTGTATGTCGTGGACACCGGGGTGTACCGACACGCGGACCTCGGCGGGCGCGTCGCCGGCGGATTCGACTACTTCACGAGCGGTGACGGCACGGCCGACGGCAACGGTCACGGAACCCACGTCGCCGGCACGATCGCCGGCACCACATACGGAGTGGCCAAGGGAGCCACGATCGTCCCGGTGCGCGTGCTCGATGACAACGGCGCCGGGACGAGTTCGAGCGTGATCGCCGGACTCGACTGGATCCGCACCAACCACCCCGCAGGCGTCCCCGGGGTGGTGAACATGAGCCTCGGCGGCGGGGCCTCGGCCAGTCTCGACGCCGCGGTCAACGCTCTGATCGACGCCGGGTTCGTGATCTCCGTCGCCGCCGGCAACTCCAATGCCGGTGCCTGCAGCGCCTCGCCGGCCAGAGTCCCGAACGCTGTCACCGTCGGTGCCACCACGACCAGCGACGCGCGTGCCCCCTACTCGAACTTCGGCACATGCCTCGACATGTTCGCCCCCGGATCGGGAATCCTCTCCAGTTGGTACACCGGTTCGACGGCCACGCTCTCGGGGACGTCGATGGCCACACCGCACGTCGCAGGTGCCGCCGCCGTGCTCTGGGGCGCAGACCCCACACTCACCTCGACTGCGGTGACGTCCGCGCTCGCCAACTCCGTCACGACCGGCATCGTCACGTCGGAGGGATCCGGATCGACCCGCAGCCTCCTGCGGGTCGACCCACCGTCCGCATCCTCGCCGACCCCGTCGCCGACCCCCGCACCGGAGGAACCGTCCGCCCCGACCGCGCCGGGCACCCCGACTGGGGTGACCGCCACGATCAGCAACGACCGCGCCACCATCTCATGGGCGACTCCGGCCAGCGACGGTGGGGCGACGATCACCAGTTACCGAGTAGCGGGCTCCACCACCGGATCCTGCACCTGGCTCAGCGGACCGCTGAACTGCACCATCCGCGACCTGCCGGCCGGCGACCACACCTTCACGGTCACCGCCACCAACGCCGTCGGCACCTCTGCCGCATCCGCGACGTCGAACACCGTGACCTCGACACTCAGCAACCGCTTCTTCAAGGGAGCCCGCCGGATCAGTGGCAAGAGCGGCACCACCGCAGACGACAACCGTCTGGCGGGCACCGAGACCGGCGAGCCGGGTGCCGACGACGGCTCTCGTCAACGGACCCTGTGGTACGTCTACACGGCACCCGCAAGTGGGGCCCTCGAAGTCGGCACCGAGGGCTCGACCTTCGACACCGTGCTCGACGTGTTCGCGGGTTCCGCCGAACTCAGCGGACTCACGCTCCTCGCAGAGAACGATGACCACACCGAGGCCGACGGGACGTTCGTGTTGACCAGTGCCGTCGAGTACGACGTCGCCCGCGGACAGGAGGTCTTCATCCGCGTCGCCAGCTCGGGTGATGTGGGCGACGTCGCGCTCCGCTGGAGCCTGACCGAGGACCCGGTCACGGTCCAGTCGCTCACGCCGACCCGTCTCGTCGACACACGTGATGGCTCCGGCGACGTCGCCGCACGACGAATCGGTGCACTCGACGGCGGCGGGACTCCCCTGTCGATCCCGATCCTCGGCCGCGCCGGCATCCCGGCAACCGGCGTCGAGGCCGTGTCGATGAACGTCACCGTCACCGACACCGTCGCCAACGCCTTCGGCGGCTACGTCACCGTCTATCCGTGCGGATCGACACCGCCGAACGCGTCGAACCTGAACTTCACGACCGGCCAGACCGTGGCCAACGCCGTCACCGTCCCGATTTCGGCCGACGGCACCGTGTGCATCGCCGTCTACGGCCTCGCTCATGTCATCATCGACGTCAACGGCGCCGTCCTGTCCGACACCGGATTCACGGCGATCAGCCCGACCCGTCGGGCCGACACCCGCTCGGGCATCGGCGGTGTCGCCAGCGCCCAGATCGGCGGCAGCACGATCCTGCAGCTCCCGATGCTCGACCGGGCCGGCATCCCGGCGGGCGGGGTCGCCGCCGTGTCGATGAACGTGACGGCGACGAACACCCTCGCCCCCGACGAGGGAGGGTTCGTCACCGTCTACCCGTGCGACGGCGAGGTACCTGACGTGTCGAACATCAACTTCGTCAGCGGACAGACCGTGCCCAACGCAGTGACCTCACCGTTGTCGGCGGACGGCGAGTTGTGCGTCTACGTCTACGGACGCGCCGACATCATCATCGACGTCAACGGCGTGTACACCACCGCCGCCGACTTCGGTGCCGTCAGCGCGAGCCGCGTCACCGACACTCGCCGGGACAGCACGCCGGTGATCGGTGCGCTCGACGGCAGCGACGACGACCTGGTGGTCGCCGTGACCGGCCGAGGCGGCGTCCCCGCCACCGGAGTGTCGGCCGTGGTGATCAACGTCACCGTCACCGGCACCCGGGCCGGCCAGTACGGCGGCTACGTCACGGTGTACCCGTGCGGCGCCGACCTACCGAACGTGTCGACGTTGAACTTCACCTCCGACACCACCGTCGCCAACGCGGCGATCGCACCGCTGTCGGTCGACGGCGAGCTGTGCGTGCACGTGTTCGGTCGGGCATCGGTGATCATCGACGTCAACGGCTGGATCGCCGGTTGAACACAGACCACTCCAGCGGCTGATGGCCGCCGTCAAGTAACAGATCTCCCGATCACGACGATCGCAGAGTCGACCCACCCGAGCACCACGCCCGGTGCCCGACCCCCCGAGGTTGACATGCACCCGTTGCGCCATCGTCGGTCCGGTGCCATCACGACGTTCACCGTCGTGCTGACACTGGCGCTCACCGGAACCACTCACCCCGCCCGCGCCACCGCCTCCATCGCCCGCTCCGTCACCCACGTGGTGACCTTCGCCGACACGGCGAGCGACACGGAGCGAGCCGATGCTCTCGATGCCCTCACTGCCGCCGGAGCGGTGCTCGAGCGAACCTTCGCCCGGGCACTCGACGGTGCCGCGATCACCGTCGACCCGGCTCACACCGCCGCCGTCGAGGACACGCTCGCCCGGCTCTCACGGCGTTCGACCATCGACACCATCGAGACCGAACGGGACGTGACCGTCACGGCGATGCCGGCGACGACCCGGACCGGAACCCCGTGGGGGCTCGACCGGATAGATCAGGCGACCGGACTCGACGGGACGTTCACGCCGGCCGGCGACGGTGCCGGCGTGCGGGTGTACGTGGTCGACAGCGGCATCTCGCCCCACCCCGACCTCGCCGGACGCCTCGCCGCCGGCATCAACCTGATGGACGACCGAGCTCCGACCGACACGACCGACGGCAACGGTCACGGCACCCACATCGCCGGCATCGTCGCCGGAGCGACCTTCGGTGTCGCGAGCGCCGCCACCGTCGTTCCGGTGCGGGTCCTCGACGACGCCGGCCGGGGAACGACCACCGGAGTTATCGCCGGAATCGACTGGGTGCTCGCCACCCATCCGGCCGGGACCCCCGGGATCATCAACCTGAGCCTCGACGCCGGCCCGGCTCCCGTCGTCGACGACGCGGTGACCGCGGCACTCGACGCCGGACTGCTCGTCGTCGGGGCCGCCGGGAACAACGGCGTCGATGCGTGCACGATCTCACCGGCGCGTGTGCCGCGCCTGATCACCGTCGGGGCGGCCACGCACGACCAGCGCACCGGCATCGACCGACGAGCCGCCTTCTCCAACCACGGACCGTGCCTCGACCTCTTCGCCCCCGGGACGTCGATCCCGTCGGCCGGCATCGACGGCGGCACGGCGCTCCTGTCGGGAACCTCGATCGCCGCACCGCACGTCACCGGCGTCGCCGCTGCCCTCTGGGGCGCCGACCGCACCCGGGCCGCGGCGACGATCACCACCCGCCTGCTCGGCACCGTCACCCCCGGGGTCGTCCTCGACGCCGGTCGCGGGTCGCCCGACGGTCTGCTGCACCTGAGCTCCGGACCGACAGGAGTCAGCCGGTCACAGCCGGCGCCGATGATCCCCCAGATCGAACCCACCTCGTTGCCCGCCCGACTCGCCGACACCCGGTCCGGGCTCGGCGGGGTGCCGGTCGGACGCATCGGGTCGCACGGCGGTCACGGGTCGCGATTCGCTGTCCCGGTGCTCGGCCGGGTCGGCGTGCCCACGACGGGCATCGCTGCCGTGGCCCTCAACATCACCGTCACCGACTCGTTCGCCGACGACGCCGGCGGCCACCTGAGTGTCCATCCGTGCGACATCGCCACGCCCGACGTGTCGACGCTGAACTTCGTCACCGGTCAGACCGTCGCCAACGCCGCCATCGTCCCCGTCGCAGCCGACGGACGGGTGTGCATCGCGGTGCGGGGGCTCGCCAACGTGATCGTCGACCTCGTCACGGTCGTGCCCACCGGCGGAGGGTTCATCCCCGTCGATCCGGCGCGCATCGTCGACACCCGCAGCGGCATCGGCGGCGCCCCCATCACCCGCATCGGCGACGGCACCACCCTGCGCGTCCCCGCCACCGGCCGCGCCGGACTCCCCACCACCGGCATCAGCGCCGTGTCGATCAACATCACCGCCACCACCACCACCGCCCCCGACACCGGCGGCTACATCACCGCCCACCCCTGCGGCACCACACCACCCAACGTCTCCACCCTCAACTTCACCACCGGCCAGACCATCGCCAACGCCGCCATCGTCCCCGTCGCCCCCGACGGCACCATCTGCATCACCGCCACCGGACGCACCGACATCATCATCGACCTCAACGGCGCCTTCACCGACGGGTCGACGTTCACGGTCGGCTGAAACATCCTCACCGCCCCCGACGATCACCGGACACCATGACGACCACGATCCGACCGACGTTCCCGCACGTGGCGACCGCGCCATCTGCTGGGATACTGCCGGATCGGCGATCGGTCCAACTTCGACGACCGTCCGACTGTCGTGGAGTCGCGATGGCGGTGAGACGGGTCCGGGGCTTCTCCCTTACCGCGCTCAAGGCCGGCGACGCGCGGGCCTGGTCGTGGGTGGTGGCCGAGTACCGGGGCAAGGTCACCGGCTACGCGGCCCGCATGGGTGCCCGTGACCCCGACGAGGTGGCCGGCGCCACCCTCGAGGCGTTGGCCCGCCGGGTCGGCGACTTCGAGGGCACCGAATCGCAGTTCCGCTCCTTCGTGTTCTCGATCGCCCACGCCCGCATCGTCGACGACCTGCGCCGCGCCACCCGCCGCAGCGAAGTGTCGATCGAGAACACCCTCACCCTGCTCGCTGCGGACGAACCCGACGAGGACACCTTCTCCGACCCCGACCTGCTGGCCGCTCTCGACCGACTGCCCGAGGAACAGCGGCGGATGCTCGAGTTGCGGTACGTGGTCGGGCTGTCGACCAAGGAGACCGCGGACGCGATCGGCAAATCGGAGGTCGCGACCCGCGTCGCGCTGTCACGAGCCTTCACGCGCCTGAAGGGCATCCTGCGCTCCGAACTCGGTATGACCGGTCCGGAGTCGGCCATCGGCCACGACATCGACTCCGACGAGGGGGTGCCGTCGTGAACTGGTCGGCGCTCGTGCTGTGGTTGGCGGTGCTGCCCTTCGCCGCCCTCGTGGTGCTCGCGATCGCCAGCCTGCGGCCGGCCGACCGTGCGCTGCGCGGCCGTCTGCACGACCTGTCGACGTCGACCGCTCCGCTCGGCCTGTCGATGTCAGCGGGCGAGCCCGGCGCACTCGCCGACGTCGACCACGATCTGGTGGCCCGGCTCTGCTCGCTCGCCGTGGCGAGCTCGATGGCCCCCGCCCCGACCGCTCGCCGCTGGCGGCGACGGGTCGGAGCGGTGATCGGAGCGGCCGGCGTGTTCGGCTGGGCCGGGGCCGTGGCGGCCGGGGCGAGTGTCGGACTGGTGTCCACCGGCAACCTGCCGGCACCGGTGCAACGGGTGGTGGCCGATGTGCTCGAGGTCGTGAACGTCGAGGTGCCGCGACCCGAGCCCCAACCGGAGCCGGACCCCGTTCCCGGGACCGGCGACCCGGGTGCCGATGGCGACGCCGACACGGGTTCGCCGGACGACGTCCCGACACCTGGGTCCCCCAGCGAGGGATCGCCCGACGAGTCCGCCGTGGTCCCTGCCGTGGCCTCCACGAGCATCCCGGAGGATTCCGTCCCGGGCGATGACGCCGATCAGGGCCGGGCGCCGGGGACGACGATCCCCAATCTCCTCGGCGACTGGTACCTCCCCTCGACCACGTCGACGAGCGTTCCCGCGACCTCCTCGGACGACCGGGACCAGGACGACACCACCGGCGGATCCAACAACGGCCAAGGCAACAACCAGGGCCAGGGCCAGAACAACAGCAACGGCCAGGGCCAGGAGAACAGCAACAGCAACAGCCAGGGCCAGAACAACAGCAACGGCCAGGGCCAGGAGAACAGCAACAGCAACAGCCAGGGCCAGAACAACGGCAACGGCCAGGGCCAGGGCCAGAACAACAGCAACAGCCAGGGCCAGAACAACAGCAACGGCCAGGGCCAGGGCCAGAACAACAGCAACAGCCAGGGCCAGAACAACGGCAACGGCCAGGGCCAGGGCCAGAACAACAGCAACAGCCAGGGCCAGAACAGATCCACAACAACCACGACCACGACCACCACGACCACCACGACCACGACGACGACAACCCTCCCCGGCGGCAACGGCCGGGGGAACCGACCGGAGAACCCCGGCGGCAACGGGCGCGGCAACCAGACGACAGAAGCGGACGGCTAGCCACCCCGCACCGAGAGTTCGGACCGACGCGCATCCGCGAATCGTGAGTCCCTTGTGCGTTTGTTGTGTAACAAATACAAGGGTCCATTCGGTCGCCGGTCGTGCCGCAGGATCCCAGCACCCACCGCGGCGGAACGGAGCACGCGATGGTCGCAACCCACACCAGAGGCCGGTCGACCCGAGGGGTCATCGCCACGGCGGTCGTCTCGGCCCTCGCCACGGTCGCCGCCGCCGGACTCAGCGTCGCACCCGTTGGGGCAACCGGGTCGACCACCGCGGACAGGACACCGATCGCCTCGACGTCGTCCAACACCCACACGCCGATCGACCTCCCACCATTCGACGGAGATGAGCAACTCTCCGAGTACCTGATCGCCGTCGACCCGACCGTCA
Organism: Actinomycetota bacterium; assembly: GCA_041164245.1. Classification (GTDB taxonomy): domain Bacteria; phylum Actinomycetota; class Acidimicrobiia; order Acidimicrobiales; family Ilumatobacteraceae; genus Casp-actino5. Next base: position 13,841 of record JBEAPU010000037.1, read on the forward strand.
CCGGACCGGACACGATCGCCGACGCGATCAGCGCGGCCGGAGGTGTCGTGACCGGCACGTACCCGGACTTCTCCACCATCAGCGCACAACTCACCACGGCACAGGTCGAAGCGCTCGGCAGCGATCCCGCCGTCACCCACGTCGAAGCCGACCAGCCGATCGACATCGAGGCGCCGGACACGAGCACGCTCACCGACCGTGTCGGCACCGAACCGGGTCCGATCCCCGGCCGCTACATCATCACCCTGCGGCGGGGGGTCAACCCGACGACCCGCGCCGCGATCGTGTCCGCTCTCGGCAACGATGTGGTCGCCACGTTCCGCCATGCGATCGACGGGTACGTCGCCGACCTGAGCGACGCCGAGGTGAAGGCGGTCAAGGACCTGCCGGGCATCGCCAGCATCGAGAACGACGCCGTGATCACACTCGAGCAGGTCGACGACACGAGCGGTGAGCTCGATGCGACCGGCACCCAGACCTCCCCGCCTTGGGGCCTCGACCGTCTCGATCAGGTGAGCCTCCCGCTCGACGGCTCGTACACCGATCGCAGCAGCGGCGCCGGCGTCACGGCGTACATCATCGACACCGGCATCACGGCACACCCCGACTTCGGCGATCGGCTCGTCGCCGGGCGCAACTTCTACACCTCCGACCAGACGATCGACGACACCGATGACTGCAACGGCCACGGCACCCACGTCGCCGGCACCGTCGCCGGCACCGTCCACGGCGTCGCCAAGGGAGCAACCCTGGTCCCGGCCCGGGTGTTCGGCTGCTCGGGGGGGACGAGCACCTCGATCATCGTCGCCGCCATGGACTGGATCGTGGCGAACCACACCGCCGGCACGCCGGCGGTCGCCAACATGAGCCTCGGCGGGGGCGCCTCGTTCAGCCTCGACCAGGGAGTGCGGTCGATGGTCGCCGACGGCATCGTCGTCGCCGTCGCCGCCGGCAACTCGAACCAGAACGCCTGCTACTCATCACCGGCACGCGAGCCGCTCGCCATCACGGTCGCCGCCAGCACCTCCACCGATGCCAGGGCGTCGTTCTCGAACTTCGGTCAGTGTGTCGACCTCTTCGCCCCGGGCGTCAGCATCCGCTCCGCCTGGCCCTCGGACGTCTCGCCCTTCACCTCGACCCACTCGATCTCGGGCACATCGATGGCCAGCCCTCACGTCGCCGGAGCCGCTGCGGTGATCTGGGGTGAGGACACCGACGCACCGGCGTCGACGGTCACCGCCGACCTGCTGTCGGCGTTCTCGCCGGACAAGATCTCCGACCCGGGTGACTCCACCCCGAACCGGCTGCTCTTCCTGTCGCCGGGGGAAGGCACGCCGCCGTCCTCCCCGACCGATGCAGCAGCGACGCTCGACACCGAGACCGGGGTCGTCACCGTCACGTGGACAGCCTCGGCCGACAGCGGAAGCGGCAACGTCGCGTCGTACACCGTCACCCCCGTCGACCCGTCGACCGGCATCGCTTCGACACCCACGTGCACCTGGACCTCCGGGCCCCTCGAGTGCGGGATCTCCGGCCTGCGCAGCGGCACTTGGGCCTTCGTCGTGCGCGCCGCCAACCCATGGGGTTCGTCACCGAACTCCGAACGGTCGAACACCGTCACCATCGCCGTGACCAACGACGACTGGGCCGGCGCGCGACAGATGACCGGCACCACCGGCACGCTCTCGGGTTCAAACTCGTCGGCATCGACCGAGCCGGGCGAGCCGGCATCCGAGGTCGGGACGGGAACGGCCACCAAGTGGTTCCGCTACACCCCCGCCCAGAACGGCTCCCTCGTCGTCGACACCCGCGGATCATCGTTCGACACCGTGCTCGGCGTGTACACCGGCACGGCCGTCTCGGCGCTGACCCGGATCACCTTCAACGATGACACGGCCTTCGACGGGCGGTGGACGCTCCAGTCCCGGGTGACCCTCACCGTTGCCGCCGGCACCGACTACTGGGTCCGGGTCAACAGCTACTCCTCGACCAGGGGGACGATCGTCCTCAACTGGAACCAGACCGTCACCTGCGCGATCACCGATGTCGCCAACGACCTGTTCTGCGCCGCCCGGTCGCTCACCGGCAGCACCGACTCCGACACCGTCGACAGCTCCGCCCTCGGCACCGAGACCGGCGAGCCCGGCGCCGGCTCCCGCAGCGTCTGGTACACCTACGCCCCGACCACCGACGGCACACTCCGGATCAGCCGGCCCACCGCACCCGGTGCGACCTGGGTCGAGGTGTACACCGGGTCCACGCTCGCCACCCTCGTCGCCCACCCGGGCTGGACACCGCTCACCGGCACCGAGCCGACGAGCGGCACGCTGGCCGTGGACGACAAGACGACGTACGTGATCCGTCACGCAACCGACTCGAGCGGCGCGCTCACCACCGCCGTCGAGTTCACACCGACACCGACGCTCACCGTCCCCGGCGCACCCTCGCAGTTGTCGCTCGACGAGGACGTCGACGCTCGCGCCCTCACCGTCGGATGGGCCGCCCCCGTCGACGACGGCGGCTCGCCGATCGTCGGGTACGAGGTCACCGCCATCCCCGCCGACGACTCGTGCTCCACCGACGGCACCGGCACCTCGT
>JBEAPU010000038.1:0-4864 GCA_041164245.1 Actinomycetota bacterium
GCCCCGGCCCTGCGTCTTGAAGGTCGAGGCGGGCACGGCCTTCACGTACTGGGCCTCGGTCATCACGATGACGAGTTCCTTGTCCTCGACGAGGTCCTCGATGCTCATCTCGCCCTCGTCGAAGGTGATCCGACACACGCGGTCGGTGGCGAACTGCTCGCGCACGGCCGTCATCTCATCCTTGATCACCCCGCGCAGCTTGACGTCGTCGGCGAGGATCGCCTCGAGCTCGGCGATGGCGGCGCGGATGTTCTCGAGTTCGGCCTCGATGTCGATCCGGCTCAGCCGGGTGAGTTGGCGCAGCTGCATGTCGAGGATGTCGACGGCCTGCGCCTCGGAGAACTCGTACGGCTCGGCCATGAGCGCCGTCTTGGCAGCTGCTGCGTCCTCACTGCCCCTGATGAGGGCGATGATCTCGTCGATGACGTTCAGCGCCTTGATGCGACCGTCGAGGATGTGCTCGCGGCGGCGTGCCTTGTCGAGGCGGAACTGCGAGCGTCGCGTGATGACCTCGATCTGGTGACGCACATAGCCGTCGAGTGCGTCGCGCAGGTTGACGGTGCGCGGCACGCCGTCGACGAGGGCCACCATGTTGATCGAGAACGAGGTCTGCAACTGGGTGAGCTTGAACAGGTTGTTCATCACCACGTTGGCGTTCGCGTCGCGCTTGAGGGTGATCACGAGCGACGTCTCACCGCCGGACGACCCGTCGTTGATGTCGGCGATGCCGTCGATGTCACCGGCCTCGACGAGTTCGGTGATGCGGGCCGCGATGGCCGAACAGCTCGTCTGGTACGGCAACTCGGTGACGATGATCTCCATGCGACCCGACTTGCCCTCGTCGATGCTGGCCGTGGCCCGCATCTTCACGCTGCCGCGGCCGGTGCGGTAGGCCTCGATGATCCCGGCCCTGCCAAGTATCGAGCCGCCCGTCGGGAAGTCAGGGCCCTTGACGAACTCCATCAGGTCGTCGGGAGTCGCGTCGGGGTTGTCGATCAGGTGGATCGTCGCGTCGATCACCTCTCCGAGGTTGTGCGGCGGGATGTTCGTCGCCATGCCGACCGCGATGCCCTGCGAGCCGTTGACCAGCAGGTTCGGGAACCGGGCCGGGAGCACCGCCGGCTGCTCGGTCGTGCCGTCGTAGTTCGGCAGCATGTCGACCGTGTCCTCGTCGATGTCGGCGAGGAGCTGCATGGCGAGCGGGTGCAGACGGCACTCGGTGTAGCGGCTGGCCGCCGGACCGAAGTCGGGGGAGCCGTAGTTGCCGTGGAAGTCGATGAGCGGGTGCCGCAGCGAGAACGGCTGCGCCATGCGCACCAGGGCGTCGTAGATCGCGCCGTCGCCGTGCGGGTGGTAGCGGGCCATCGTGTCACCCGAGACGCGGGCGCACTTGACGAAGGGCCGGTCAGGGCGGAAACCCTGCTGCTCCATGTCCCAGATGATCCGGCGGTGCACCGGCTTGAGGCCGTCGCGCACGTCGGGCAGGGCCCGGGACATGATGACCGACATGGCGTACTCGAGGAACGAGTTCTCCATCTCGTCCTGCAGCGCGATCGGCTGCACGGCATCGCTGTGGTCGTCGGTGGTGGTGTCGTCACTCATCAGAAATCGAGGTTCCTCACGTCACGGGCGTTGGTGGTGATGAAGTTGCGGCGGCTCTCGACGTCGTCGCCCATGAGCACGCTCATGATCATGTCGGCCTCGGCAGCCTCCTCGACGGTGACCTGCAGCAGGGTGCGGGTGTCGCGGTCGATGGTGGTGGCCCGCAACTCCTCCCAGTCCATCTCGCCGAGACCCTTCAGGCGCTGGAACTCCTTGCGGTGGTTCGGACGCTCGGCGAGGAAGCGATCCTTGGCCGCGTCGTCCTTGAGGTACACCTTCTCCTTGCCGACCTCGGTGGAGTACAGCGGCGGCTGGGCGATGTAGACGTAGCCGGCCTCGACGAGGTCGCGCATCTGGCGGAAGAAGAACGTGAGCAGCAGGGTGCGGATGTGGCTGCCATCGACATCGGCGTCGCACAGGGCGATGATCTTGTGGTAGCGGGCCTTCGACACGTCGAAGTCCTCGCCGACACCGGCCCCGATGGCCGTGATCAGCGCCTGGATCTCGTTGTTCTTCAACATCTTGTCGAGGCGGGCCCGCTCGACGTTGAGGATCTTGCCGCGGATCGGCAGGATCGCCTGCGTGCGCGGGTCGCGGGCGTTGATGGCGGTACCGCCGGCCGAGTCGCCCTCGACGATGAAGATCTCGGACTCACCCGGGTCGCGCGACGAGCAGTCGCGCAACTTGTCGGGCATGCCGGCACCGGCGAGCGCCGTCTTGCGCCGGACCGTCTCGCGGGCCTTCTTGGCGGCGACGCGAGCCTGCGCCGCGGCGATCGCCTTCTTGACGACCTTGTTCGCCTCGGTCGGGTTCTCGTCGAGCCACTCGGCGAGGCGCTCGTTGGTGGCCTTCTGGACGAAGGAGCGCATCGGGACGTTGCCGAGTTTGGCCTTCGTCTGACCCTCGAACTGCGGTTCGCGCAACTTCACCGACACGATGGCGGTGAGACCCTCGCGGATGTCCTCGCCGGTCAGGTTGTCGTCCTTCTCCTTGAGGAGGTTCTTGGCACGGGCGTACTTGTTGACCACCGAGGTGATCGCCGTGCGGAAACCCTCGACGTGCATCCCGCCCTCGATCGTCGAGATGCCGTTCGCGTAGCCGTGGATGCCCTCGTGGTAACCGGTGTTCCACTGCATGGCGATGTCGAGCATCTGACCCTCGTCATCGGAGTCCTCGTACTGACAGACCTTCGTGAAGAGGGGCTCCTTCGAGGCGTTGAGGTGCTTCACGAAGTCGACCAGACCGCCCTTGTACTGGTAGGTGACGGTCTGCTCGCGTCCGGGGCGCTCGTCGGTGAAGACGATCTCGAGCCCCTTGTTGAGGAAGGCCATCGTCTGGAGACGGTCGAGCACGGTGCGGGCGACGAACTCGGTGCCCTCGGCCTGGAAGATCGTCGGGTCGGGCCAGAAGCGGACGGTGGTGCCGGTGGTTCGGCCCCGCTTCGGCGTGTCGCCGGCGGCGGCGAGTTTCCCCTGGGGCTTGCCGCCCTTGGCGTACTCCTGCACGTAGCGGGTGCCGTCACGGTCTATCTCGATCCGCAGACGAGCCGAGAGCGCGTTGACGACGCTGACGCCGACACCGTGCAGGCCGCCCGACACCTTGTAGCCATCGCCACCGAACTTGCCGCCGGCGTGGAGCACGGTGAGCACGACCTCGGCCGCGCTCTTGCCCTTGTGCGGGCCCGACGGGTACGGGTCGACGGGGATGCCGCGACCGTTGTCGGTGACCTCGCAGCCACCGTCGGCGAGCAGTGTCACACCGATCCGCGTGCAGAACCCGGCCATCGCCTCGTCGACGGAGTTGTCGACGACCTCCCAGATCAGGTGGTGGAGTCCGGCGAGGCCGGTGGACCCGATGTACATGCCCGGCCGCTTGCGGACCGGGTCGAGTCCCTCGAGGACCTGGATGTCCTTCGCGCCGTAGTCGGTGGTCGGTTGCTCGGTGTCAGTGGACACTCAGTACCTCGTCGCTCTCTCCACCCGTCCGGACGGGTTCCGGGGGTGGTTCTGTGGGTGCGGGAACGGGGCGTCCGAGCGCCCGACAGCACCTCGTCAGCCTACCAGTGGGGTGGGTCGCGGCCGGGTCAATCCGGGCCTCGGGACACCTGTCGGTCGGGGATCGCGACGCGGTGCGGAAATGGCCCCACAGCAGGGGTGATGCAGGCCCGTCAGCCGCCGAGCGCGGCCTTGACCGCGGCCGCGATCCGGCCCCCGTCGGCCGCCTCGCCGACCCGGGTCCGGACGGCCGCGATCACCTGCCCCATCGCCTTGCCGCCGACCGCCCCGCGCTCGCCGGCGACCGCCACCTCCTCGGCCACGATCGCGGCCAACGCGGCATCGTCCATGGCAGCCGGGAGGTACCGCTCGATCACCGCCAGCTCGGCGCGCTCGGCCGCGGCGCGCTCGGCCCGACCCGCCCCGTCGAACGCCTCCGCGGCCTCGGCGCGCTTCTTGGCCTCCGAACGCAGGACCCCCGTGATCGCCCGATCGTCGAGTTCGACCGCCTCGCTGCCCGCGACCGACGCGACCTGGACCGCCGCCAGCACCATCCGCAGCGTCGATGTCGACACCTGGTCGCGGGCCTTCATCGCCGTGGCGAGATCGGCCCGGAGGCGGGAGGCGAGGGAGTCGGGGGAGTCACCCATGCCCCCATCATGACCCGCCGTCATCGGCCGCGGCGTCCACCCCGACCGGCGACGCGCACCTCGATCCGGTCGACCTCGACCTGGACGACCTCGGCGAGCCGCCCCCGCAGTTGGGCGGACAGGAACTCGACCTGGGTCGCCCACGCCGGGTCGTCCACCTCGACGACGAGCACCCGATCGTCGAGACGCAGCGGTCGGACGTGCGCGGCGACCGGCTCCCCGACGACCTCCTCCCAGCGTCCGAACACGCCACCGACCTGATGCCGATCGGGGCCGCGCAGCGAGCGCACGACCCGATCGAGCGACGCCGACAACGGGATCGGTTCGTCGTCCGCCATCACACCACCGTCCCGGCCTCGATGCGCAGCACCCGATCGGGCACGGCGGCCGCCGGCAACGGGGCCGCAGTCGTGATCACGACCTGACCGGCGGGCAGATCGGTGAGCAGCGCCGTCGCCCGCTCCTCGTCCAACTCGGACAGGACGTCGTCGAGCACCAGGATCGGTGTCGACCCGACGTGCTCGGTCACCAGGCGGTGGGCGCCGAGCCGCAGCGCGAGGGCCAGGGTCCGCTGCTCGCCCTGGGATGCGTGCGTCCGAGCCGGGAGGCCGCCGAGCG
>JBEAPU010000039.1:0-13992 GCA_041164245.1 Actinomycetota bacterium
TCGATGCGCAGCACGAAGCGTCCGCCGAGGCGCCGGGCGAGGGCCCAGTTGAAGAGTGCGGTCCTCGCACCGCCGACGTGGAAGAAACCCGTCGGGGACGGTGCGAAACGGAAACGGGGAACCACCGCGGACATCGCTCCCGACGCTATCCGTCAACCCGACCTCGCACCCGACGACGCGCGCCCGGGACCGGGGTACCATCGTCCCATGGGTTCGAGCGAGGCGCATGACGGTCACCGGTCGGTCGCGGGCGGGTTGGCCCGAGCCGCGGTGTTCGGCGTGAACGACGGCCTCGTCTCGAACGTGTCCCTGATCCTGGGTTTCGCCGCGAGCGGGGTCGACAACACCGTCGTTCGCCTCGCCGGGCTCGCCGGCGCGGTCGCCGGCGGGATCTCGATGGCCGCCGGGGAGTGGGTCAGCGTGTCGGCGCAGAACGATCTGATCGAGCGCGAACTCGAGGTCGAGTTGCGCGAGCTGCGGCACAACACCGAGCACGAGACCGAGGAACTGGCCGCCATCTACGAGGGCCACGGCATGGAACCGTCGTCGGCGGCCCGGGCGGCGGCCGAGGTGATGCGCCGCCCCGACGAGGCCCTCGCCGTCCACGCCCGGGAGGAACTCGGCGTCGACCCGGGCGAGCTGCCGAACCCGTGGATGGCGGCGATCCTCTCGCTGGTGTCGTTCCTCGTCGGGGCCGTGGCGCCCATCGTCCCGTGGTACATCACCTCGGGCACGGCGGCCACGATCGCCGCTCTGAGCATCGGTGTCCTGGCGGCCGCTGCGGTCGGGGCCGCCGTCGGCCGTTTCGCCGAACGGTCCGTGCCGTGGGCGGCCACCCGCCAGGTGCTGATCGTCCTCGGTGCCTGCCTCGTCACGTGGCTGATCGGCCGACTCGTCGGCATCAACCTCGCCTGAGGGCGTCCCGCAGGTGACGGGCTCGCTCGACGACACCGTCGGGGTCGTCGCCGACGAGCGTCAGGTGCCCCATCTTGCGTCCCGGCCGCGCCTCGGCCTTGCCGTAGAGGTGGAGGTGTGCCGACGCCTCGGCGAGGACGCCCGACCAGTCGGGTTCCCCGGCCGACCAGAGGTCGCCGAGCAGGTTCACCATCGCCACCGCCCCGTGCCGCAGTCCGGTGTCGCCGAGTCCGTTGCCGGTGACGGCGCGCACCTGCTGGGAGAACTGGTCGGTGGCGGAGGCATCGAGGGTCCAGTGCCCCGAGTTGTGTGGTCGCGGCGCGAGTTCGTTGACGAGCAGCGTCGCCCCGTCCGGTCCGTCCACGACGAACATCTCGACGGCGAGCACTCCGACGTAGTCGAGGCCGTCGGCGACGGCGACGGCCGTCCGGGTCGCCCGTTCGGCGAGGTCAGCCCCGATCCTCGCCGGCACGACGGTCAGGTCGAGGATGCCGTCGACATGGTGGTTCTCGGCCACCGGGTAGGTGGCCACAGCGCCCGACGCCGACCGGGCGACGATCACGCTGACCTCGAGGCGGAGGTCGAGACGACGCTCGAGGACACAGGTCACGCCGTCGAACCCGCGGTGGGCGGCGACGACGTCGTCGAGGGTCACCACAGCGCGCTGCCCTCGCCCGTCGTAGCCGAGGCGGGCCGTCTTCACGATCCCGGGCAGGCACGCCGCCGGATCGGACCAGCCCGACGGGTCGCCGTCGATCGTGGCCCATGGAGCGAGCGGCACACCGAGGTCGGTGAGGAAGGCCTTCTCGGCGACACGGTCCTGGGCGATGGCCACCGCCCGCGCCGACGGCGCGACCCGACAATGGCCGGCGAGTCGATCGAGCATCACCGCCGGCGGGTTCTCGAACTCGGTCGTCACCACGGCGCACACCGCCGCGAGCTCCTCGATCGCCGCGACGTCGTCGAAGGCGGCCACGATGTGGCGATCGGCGACGGCACCGGCGGGAGATGCAGGATCGGGGTCGAGCACGATCGTGCCGAAACCCATCGTGCGGGCCGCCATCAGGGCGTACCGACCCAACTGGCCACCGCCGAGCATGCCGATGACCGCCGGCGGGACGACCGGGGCCGGGGTCGACATCACTCGGTCCCGGGTGGCGGCAACGTGGACGACATCGCCTCGCCCCGTCGACGCTCCCGATCGGCGGCGAGGGCGGCGCCGAGCACCGGGTCGTCGCCGGAGAGGATCGCGACGGCGAACAACGCCGCGTTGACCGCCCCCGCCTCCCCGATCGCGAACGTCGCCACCGGCACACCGGCGGGCATCTGCACAATCGACAGCAACGAGTCCTGACCGGCGAGGTGGCGGGACGGCACCGGGACACCGAGCACCGGCACGGTGGTGACCGCCGCCAGCATGCCGGGCAGGTGCGCTGCCCCACCGGCGCCGGCGATGATCGCCCGCAGGCCACGCGCCGCGGCCGTCGATCCGTAGTCGATCATCTCGTGGGGCATGCGATGGGCGGACACGACCCGCGCCTCGTGGTCGACCCCGAAGGTCTCGAGGACCTCGACCGCTCGCCGCATGGTCGACCAGTCGCTGGACGATCCCATCACGACCCCGATCCGGACTCCCGTCTCGTCGTGCACACCCCGACTGTACGTGCTGAGATGGCGCGGTGAACCAGATCAACGTGCTCGGGACCGAACTCCTGCCGTGCTCCTTCGATCCGCTGACCGGCTACTACCGGACCGGGTGCTGCGAGAACCGTGGCGACGATCCCGGGATGCACATCATCTGCTGCCGGGTGACCGACGACTTCCTGGCGTTCTCGAGGACGATGGGCAACGACCTGTCGACACCGATGCCCCAGTACGGCTTCGCCGGTCTGCGCGACGGCGACCAGTGGTGCGTCTGCGCCATGCGTTGGAAGGAGGCGCTCGACGCCGGACATGCCTGCCCGGTCGTGCTCGAGAGCACTCACGTCTCGGCGCTCGAGTACGTCGACCTCGAGGATCTCCGGGCCCACGCCGTCGGCGCCTGAGGCGCCCGGCGCTTGCGTACGGGTCGCTCAGCGGCCGAGCGCGGCGAGCAGGTTCGTCGGCGTGTCCTTCGGGCTGATCTTGGGCCAGGCCCGCTCGATGCGACCCTCCTCGTCGATCAGGAACGCGGAGCGCTGGATGCCCATGTACTTCCTGCCGTACATCGACTTCTCGGTCCACACCCCGAACGCCTCGGCCACCGCATGGTCGACGTCGGAGAGCAGGGTGAAGCCGAGCGAGTACTTCTCGTCGAACTTGGCGAGCTTCGCCGGGGCGTCGGGGCTGATGCCGATGATCACCGTGTCGCCGATCGAGCCGGCGATGTCGCGCAGACCGCAGGACTGGGTGGTGCATCCGGGGGTGTCGGCCTTCGGGTAGAAGTACACGAGCACCTTGTGCCCCCGATGGTCGTCGAGCGACACCGTGGCGCCGTTCTGGTCCGGCAGGCAGATGGTCGGGGCGGTGCTCCCCTCGGTGGGTGCGGCCATGTCAGTGCGTCCCCTCCGCCGTGCCGAGCGTGACGGCCCCCGTGAGTGAGCGCCATTGCGCCGGGTAGAGGCGTGTGACCTGGTCGGGGGTGGCCCGCAGGGTCGACTCGGGGACGAGATCGACGATGAGGCGACCCTCGGTGTAATGGTGCCCGACATCGGCGACACCAGCGAAGAGGCGGCATCGGACCGCAACGAGGTCGGCCGGCGGCTGCGGGTCGAACCACCCCCAGATGGTGAATGCGATCGTGAGGTCGTGCACGACCGGTGCCCGGCTGAACAGCGACGCCCGGGCGAGGGCGATGCCGAGCGACCCGCGCACTGCGTCGTCCCGGTCCTCCCCCTCCGCGACGTGCACCCGGGGGGCGAGTCGTGCCGCGATGCGCAGGGCGAAGCCCTGATCGGGACCCTGCGCGCCGAGGCGCGGGCCCGACGGTTGGAGCCCGGCGATCTCAGCCGGCCGATCCGGCGCCCAGGCATCGGGGACGACATCGGGTGAGGAGTAGTTCCGGCGGGCTCGCAGGCCGGCGGAGGCGAAGCGGGGGGCAGCCATGGGGAAGTTCTAGCCGCGCAGGAGGCCGTAGACGATGCTCTCCTCGAGAGCGCGCCACGACGCCTCGATGATGTTGGGGCTGACACCGATGGTCGTCCAGTCGCTCCGACCGTCCGAGGCGGTCAGCAGGACCCGGGTCACCGCCCCGGTGGCCTCGCCGCCGTCGAGGATGCGCACCTTGTAGTCGGTGAGGTGCATCCGCCCCAGCTCGGGGTAGGCCGAGCTGAGCACCACCCGCAGGGCGGTGTCGATCGCGTTGACCGGGCCGTTGCCCTCGGCGGTGTGCACATGGCGTTCGTCGCCGACCCACACCTTGACGGTGGCCTCCGTGGAGAACGGCCCCTCGGCGTGCTCATCGGTGATGACCCGCATCGACTCGACGCGGAAGAAGTCCTGCTCCCAGCCGGTGGCCCGACGCATCAGGAGCTCCAACGACGCATCGGCGGCCTCGAAGTGGTACCCCTCGTGCTCGAGTCGCTTGAGGTCGTCGATCACCTGGTTGATGGCCGGTCCGTCGAGTTCGAGACCGATCTCGTCGGCCTTCATCTGGATCGTCGCCCGTCCCGCCATCTCCGACACGACGAACCGCGTGCCGTTCCCCACCGCTGCCGGGTCGACGTGCTCGTAGGCGTCCTTGGCCCGCTTGATGGCGCTCACGTGCAGACCGGCCTTGTGGGCGAACGCGGAGGTGCCGACGTAGGGGGCCTGCGGGTTGACGGCCCGGTTCAGCGTCTCGGCGATGCGGTGCGACACGACGGTGAGCCGCTCGATGCGCCCCTCGGGCAGGCAGAGGTAGTCCTGCTTCAACTGCAGGTTCGGGATGATCGTCGTCAGGTTGGCGTTGCCGGTGCGCTCCCCGAGCCCGTTGAGCGTGCCCTGGACGTGACGGGCACCGGCATGGACGGCGGCCATCGAGTTGGCGACGGCGCATCCGGTGTCGTCGTGACAGTGGATGCCGATGGTGACGTCGTGACCGACGTGGGCGTGGACCCGTCCGACGATCTCGGAGATCTCGTGGGGCAGCGACCCGCCGTTCGTGTCGCACAGGACGACGTGCGTCGCCCCCTTGACGATGGCTGCCTCGAGTGCCCGGAAGGCGAACTCCGGGTTGTGCTTGAAGCCATCGAAGAAGTGCTCCATGTCGACGAGCACCCGACGCCCGTTGGCGCTCAGGAACTCGACGGAGTCGGCGATCATCGCCTCGCCCTCCTCGAGGGTGGTCTGGAGTGCCTCGGTGACGTGGTAGTCCCAACTCTTGGCGACGATGCACACCGCCGACGTCCCGGCGTCGAGCAGGTGGCGCAGGGTCGGGTCGTCGTCGACCCGACCGCGCGGCCGGCGAGTGGACCCGAAGGCGACGAAGGTGCTCGTCGACAGGGAGAGCTCGCGGGCCGCCCGCTCGAAGAACTCGATGTCCTTCGGGTTCGCGCCCGGCCATCCCCCCTCGATGAAGTGCACACCGAGGTGGTCGAGTTGCTCGGCGATGCGCAGCTTGTCCTCGACGGTCGCCGTGACGCCCTCCACCTGGAGGCCGTCACGCAGCGTCGTGTCGAAGATCTCGATCTGGGCGTTGGCGGTGCTCATGGCTGTTCCTTCGCTGTGGTGGTGTGTCGAGTATCGGGCCGAAAAACCGAAATGCCGCCCGAGGGCGGCGGAACGAGCACGTGGGGGACCACGTGCTCTAACGAATGATGATGATGGCGGAGGCGTTGAGCGACGACATCGCCGGAGAGTCAAGCCGCTCGGCGGCCGTTCGTCAACCCCGACGGGCAGTACCCTGATCGATGTGTCCGATCCCGACGACATGCTGACCCCGGGGATGCGCGAGCAGCTCGAGCTCGGGTACGTCTTCGGCGGCCTGTCCACCTTCGGCCAGCAGCCCTTCGTGCCCGACCTCGACGACCTCGACCGGTGGACACCCGACGTGGCGATCATCGGCGCCCCCTTCGACCTGGCCACCACGAACCGTCCGGGGGCCCGGTTCGGTCCGCGGGCGATCCGCACCGCCGCCTACGAGCCCGGCACCTACCACCTCGACCTCGACGTCGAGATCTTCGACGAGCTGCGGGTCGTCGACGTCGGCGACGCGCACTGCCCGCACGGTGACACGGCGGCGAGTCATGCCAACATCCGTCATCGGGTCCACGAGGTCGCCCGGCGCGGCATCGTGCCGATCATCCTCGGCGGCGACCACTCGATCACCTGGCCGGCCGCCACCGCGGTCGCCGACGTCCACGGGCACGGCAACGTCGGGGTCGTGCACTTCGACGCGCACGCCGACACCGCCGACATCATCGACGGCAACCTCGCCAGCCACGGCACCCCGATCCGACGGTTGATCGAGTCGGGGGCGGTTCCGGGTGACCGGTTCGTGCAGGTCGGTCTGCGCGGCTACTGGCCGCCGGCGGAGACGTTCGAGTGGATGCGCGCCCAGGGCATGGTGTGGCACACCATGCAGGAGATCTGGGAGCGGGGCTTCCGGGCCGTCCTCGACGATGCGGTCGGCGAGGCCCTGGCCCGGGCGGACCACCTCTACATCTCCGTCGACGTCGACAGTCTCGATCCGGCGCACGCCCCCGGGACCGGCACCCCCGAACCCGGCGGCATCGTCGCCGCCGACCTGCTGCGGGCCGTGCGCGAACTGGCCCGGCGCCATCACGTGGTCGGCATGGACGTCGTCGAGGTCGCGCCGCCCTACGACGTCAGCGACCTGACGGTCAACGCCGCACACCGCCTCGTCTTCGAGGCCCTCGGCGGCATGGCGGCGCGCCGGCGCGATTCACGGGTCTGAACACACCGACCCCTAGTGTCGGGGCGATGCCGACCCGCCGACCCTTCTTCATCGACACCGACACCGCCAGCGACGATGCCGTGGCTCTCGCCATCGCCTTCGCCCGTGACGACATCGACATCGTCGGCATCTCCGTGGTGGCCGGCAACGTGCCGCTCGACGCAGCGGTCCAGAACGCCCTCTACACCCGCGAGATCTGCGGGCGGACCGATGTGCCCGTGCACGCCGGCGCCGACCGTCCGCTCGTCCTCCCGCTCGGCACGGCACAGCACGTGCACGGGTCGGACGGGATGGGTGACATCGGGCTCTACCTGCGTGGACGCTCCCCCGAGCCGGGCCACGGCGTCGATGCCCTGATCGCCGCCTCGCACGCCCACGCCGGCGAGCTCACCCTCGTCACCCTCGGACCGCTCACGAACGTGGCGCTCGCCGTGCGGCGCGATCCGACGATCGCCACACGCATCGCCCGCGTGGTGATCATGGGGGCGGCCGCCGACCACGTCGGGAACGTCAACCCGGTGGCCGAGTTCAACATGTGGGTCGACCCGCACGCCGTGCAGGTCGTGCTCGACTCGGGGCTGCCGCTCGAGTTCGTCGGCTGGGACATCTCCCGGCGCGATGCCGTGATCGTCCCCGAGGTGGCGGCCCGTCTGCGCGCCATCGGCACACCGCTCGCCGAGTTCTGCATCGACATCCAGGCCGTCGTCGCGGCGTTCTGCGCCAATGACACGAAGCTCGCCGGTTTCGACTTCCCGGACCCGATCGCGATGGCCTACGCGATCGATCCGGCCGTCGCGACCGAGACCCGGCGGATGCACCTCACCGTCGAGTGCGACAGCGAGGTCACCCGAGGCATGGTCGTGATGGACCTACTCGGGTTCATGCGCCGGAAGCCGAACGCCCTGGTCGTCATGCGTGCCGACCACGACCGCTTCATCGCCCACCTCGAGGCCACGTTGACCCGATGACCGCCGGTCAGCGACGGCGAGGCGGTCTCAGCGGACCGGTTCGCACCAGTGGCGGTAGCGGTCGTCCTGCCCGCGCACTGCAGCGGCGTAGGTGTCGGCGATCGCCCGGGTCATCGGCCCGGGGCACGGCAGCGTCCGGTCGTCGACCGAGTTGACCGACGACACCTCGGCCGCCGTGCCGCACACGAACGCCTCCTCGGCGACGTACATGTCGCTGCGGGCGATGTTGTCGACGCGGACGTCGAAGCCGAGGTCACGCCCGATCGTCATCACCGTGTGCTGGGTGATCCCCTCGAGCGCCCCGGCGGACAGCGGCGGGGTGAGCAGGATCCCGTTGCGGGCGACGAACAGGTTCTCCCCCGAGCACTCGGCCACGAGTCCGTTCGGGGCGAGCATCACCGCCTCGTCGTAGCCGGCGCGCAACGCCTCGACCTTGGCCAGTGACGAGTTGACGTAGTTGCCCGTCGTCTTGGCCGCCGGCGGCATGATGTTGTGGTCGTGACGCGTCCACGACGAGGTCTTGAGCCGGATGCCCTTGGTGACGGCGTCGTCGCCGAGGTAGGCACCCCACGGCCAGCAGGCGATCGACACGTCGACGGTGCACGGCAGGGTGTTCAGCCCCATCTCGCCGTACCCGAAGTAGGCGATCGGGCGGATGTAGCAGGCGTCGAGGCCCGTGGAGGCCACGGTGTCCTTCGTGGCCTGGATCAGGTCGGCCACCGAGTACTCGAGCGGCATGCCGAGGATCTGCGCCGACCGGTGGAGGCGCTCGATGTGCTCGGTGAGCCGGAACACGGCCGGACCGTCGGCGGTGGCGTAGGCCCGGATGCCCTCGAACACACCCATCCCGTAGTGGAGGCTGTGCGTGAGCACGTGGATGCGGGCGTCGTCCCAGTCGACGAGCGAACCGTTCATCCAGATCTTCGGGGTCGGCGTGATGGGCATCGGAAGAGTCTTTCAGGTCGGGGTGGTCGGACGGTTCAGCGGGCGACGCGGGCGGCCACGGCATCGCCGACGGCCACCGTGCCGGTGACGTCGACTCCGGCGCAGGCGGCGCGGATGCGCTCGGCCGCAGCGCCCTCGCCGAGGAAGTCGAGCATCAGTGCCGCCGACAGGATCGCCGCAGTCGGGTTGGCGGTGCCGGTTCCCGCGATGTCGGGAGCCGAACCGTGGACCGGTTCGAACATCGACGGTCCGGTACGGGCCGGGTTGAGGTTGGCCGACGACGCGAGCCCGATGCCACCCGACACGGCGCCGCCGAGGTCGGTGAGGATGTCACCGAAGAGGTTGTCGGTGACGACGACGTCGTAGCGATGCGGGTCCTGCACGAAGTAGATGCACGCCGCATCGACGTGGTTGTAGGCGGTGTCGATGCCGGGGAACTCCGCCGCGACGGCGTTGAACGTGCGTTCCCACAGGTCGCCGGCGAAGGTCAGCACGTTGGTCTTGTGCACGAGGGTGACGTGCCGGCGGGGACGGCTCGCCGCCAACTCGAAGGCGTGGCGGACACAGCGCTCGACACCCATGCGCGTGTTGACCGAACCCTGGGTGGCCACCTCGTTCGGTGTCCCCCGCCGCAGCACACCACCCTCACCGACGTAGGGCCCCTCGGTGTTCTCGCGGATCACGACGAACTCGTGCGGGCGATCGTGCCCGGGCGCCGTGCCGACGAAGGGGCGCTGGTTCACGTACAGGTCGAGCTCGAAGCGCATCTTGAGCAGCAGGCCGCGCTCGATCACACCGGGTGCCACCCGGGGGTCACCCACGGCGCCGAGCAGGATCGCGTCGAAGCGCCGCAGCTCCTCGAGCGTGGCGTCGGAGAGGATCTCGCCGTCGCGCAGGTAGCGGGCACCACCGAGGTCGAAGTCGGTCGTGGCGATGTCGACACCGGCGGCACGCACCACCTTGAGGGCCTCGGCCGTCACCTCCGGGCCGATCCCGTCCCCACCGATCACCGCGATCTCGTACGTCATGGGGGGCCACATTACCGGTGGGGCACCGTCGGGCCCCGGCCACCGACGACCGGTAGCCTGCCCAACCCATGGCAGGACAGCAGTTGTCACGGGCCGCCTACGAGCGCCTCAAGGCCGAGTTCGACGACCTCACCACCCGGGGACGCATCGAGGTGGCCGAGGAGATCGAGACCGCCCGCGCCGAGGGCGATCTGCGCGAGAACGCCGGGTACCACGCCGCCAAGGACAAGCAGGGCCACATGGAGGGCCGCATCCGCCAACTCGAGCACATCCTCGACGACGCCGAGATCATCGAGTCGCAGCGTGTCTTCACCATGATCTACGCCGGTGACCCACCGGACATGGCGGAGCGGTACCTGGTCGGGAACCAGGAGGAGCGTGACGCGCTGCCCGACGACATCACGATCGTCGGACCGGCCTCTCCGCTCGGGGTGGCGCTCACCACTGCCGGTGTCGGTCCGCTGGAATACGAGGGGCCGAACGGACGGTTGCAGGTGGAGATCCTCGCCGTCGAGGAGATCTGACCCGAGACCCCCACCCCAGATGTCCATCGCCACCCCGCCCGAGGCCGAACTCGTCATCGACGGCGCGGCGGATGCCGAGCCGGTCGGCCCGGCCCTTCCTCCCTCCCGTCTCGTCGAACTCGCCGGACTGGGCGAGATCGACGTCCGGGAGTCACCGGGCCCGCCCGGGGCACGCACCGTCGTCCTGCTGCACGGGTGGACGGCGAGCGCCGACATCAACTTCTTCACCGCCTACGAACGCCTCGGTGAACGCTTCCACGTCATCGCGTTCGACCACCGGGGGCACGGCGGTGGCCTGCGGACCAAGCGCACCTTCCGCCTCGAGGACTGCGCCGACGACGTGACCCGGGTCGCCGATGCGCTCGGGGTCGAGCGCTTCACGCCCGTCGGCTACTCGATGGGTGGGGCCGTCGCCCAGCTCGTCTGGCGACGTCACCGGGACCGGGTGGAGGCGCTCACGCTGTGCGCCACGGCCCCGCACTTCGCCGAGCGCCGCGAGGAGCGTCTCAGCTTCCTCGGCCTGACCGGTCTCGCCGCCCTCGCCCGCGTCACTCCCGGCCAGGCCCGGGACTGGATCAGCGACCAGGTGTATCTGCAGCGCAAGTCCCAGTCCTGGGGACCGTGGGCGGTCGCCCAAGCGGCGCGGCACGACTGGCGCATGGTCCTCGAGGCGGGTCGAGCGCTCGGCAGCTTCTCCTCGACCGAGTGGATCGGCGAGATCGACGTGCCGACGTCGGTGGTCGTCACGATGCGCGACCCGGTCGTGCCGCTGCGCCGCCAGGTCCGGCTCTTCGAGGAGGTGCCCGATGCCGAGGCCTTCCGGGTCGACGGTGAGCACGACGCGATCGTGGCCCGCGCCGACCGGTTCGTCCCGACTCTCGTGCGCGCCATCGACTCGACCCACCAGCGGATCGGGCGATGAGCAGCGGCGGCACGGCGGGCCGCAGTTGGCTCGGGCGCTCGGTTCGGGTCGCCCGACTCGGGGCCCGGGTCGGCGGCACCTGGGCCGGCACCGGGGCCCGCAAGCTCTTCGCTTCCACCGAACGTCGGATCGAGCTGGACGAACACCGTCGGCTCGTCACGGCGCAACAGGTCGCCGATGAGCTCGGCCAGATGAAGGGCGCGCTGATGAAGCTCGGCCAGATGGCGAGCTACCTCGACGATGGCCTGCCCGAACCGCTGCGGATGGCGCTGGCACAGCTGCAGTCGAACGCTCCGCCGATGTCGGCGGATCTGGCCGCCGGTGTCATCGAGACCGAGTTGGGTGCCCCGCCGGAGCGGCTCTTCGTCGAATGGGATCCGGACCCGATCGCCGCGGCCTCGATCGGCCAGGTGCACCGTGCCATCGCCGTCGAACCCGCAACCGGATCGGAGCGGGCGGTCGCCGTCAAGGTGCAGTACCCCGGCGTCGACCGGGCGATCGAGGCCGACCTGCGCAACGCCGACCTCCTCGGCGTGATCCTGCGTCAGGGTTTCGGCGGCCTCGACCCGTCCGAGATGGTGTCCGAGATCAAGGAACGCCTCACCGAGGAACTCGACTACCGGCGGGAGGCAACGAACCAGCAGCGCTTCGCCGACTTCTACCGTGGCCACCCGAAGATCTCGGTGCCCGAGGTGCTGCCGAGGTTCTCGTCGGCCCGCGTGCTGACCACCGAACTCGTCGACGGCTCGACCTGGGCGGACCTGCGCGGCGCCGACCAGTCAGAACGCGACGCGGCGGCCGAGACGATCTTCCGCTTCGTGTTCCGCAGCCTCTACACGATGCGATCGTTCAACGGCGACCCGCACCCGGGCAACTACCTCTTCCACGGTGACGGCCGGGTCACGTTCCTCGACTTCGGCCTGGTCAAGGACTTCACCTCCGCCGAGATGCGCACCTTCGAGACGATGGTCCGCCTGGCAGCGGTCGACCACGACGTGCCGGGGTTCCGTCGGATCCTCGAGGAGGCCGGCATGCTGCAGTCCGATGCCCCGGTGACGACCGACGACGTCGGCAGCTACTTCTCGCACTTCTACTCCCCCGTCTCGGCGGACCGGACGATGACGTGGACGCCGGACTACGCATCGAGCATCGTGCGGCACACCTTCGACCGTTCGAGTCCGATCTCGCAGTACGCCACGGTGCCGCGGGCCTTCGTGTTCATCCAGCGGATCAACCTCGGCCTCTACGCCCTGCTCGGCGAGCTCGGTGCGACCGGCAACTACCGCCGCATCGCCGAGGAACTGTGGCCGTTCACCCGCTCGGCTCCGAGCACCCCGCTCGGCGAGGCCGAGGCGACCTGGCTCGCCGGACGGACGAGCGGCGCTGCCCGCTGACGCCGGCACCGCGGCGGTACCGTCTCGGCCCATGAGCCGTCCCCGGTCGCTGACCGCCTCCTTGACCGCCTGCCTCCTGTTCCTCGCCGCGTGCAGCGGCGAACCGGTCGACGAGCCCGCCGACGCGGACGTCACCGACATCTCGCTCGAGCCGGCCACCACCGACGCCCCCGACGGGCTGGACGGCGACACCGGGGCTGCCGACCGCCCATCGGTCGAGCCACCCTCCGAGCAGCCGACCGAACTCGTCATCACCGACATCCGCTCCGGCACCGGCTGGGCCGCCGGCCCCGGCGACACGATCTGGGTCGACTACACCGGCATCCGCTCCATCGACGGAACGGAGTTCGACAACAGCTACGACCGCGGCGAGCCGATCTCGTTCACCCTCGGCGCGAACCAGGTGATCGACGGCTGGGACGAGGGTCTCGTCGGGGCACAGGCCGGCACACAACGCCGTCTCGACATCCCGGCCGACCTCGCCTACGGCGACTCACCCCCGGGAGGTGTGATCGAGGCCGGTGACGCCCTGACATTCATGCTCGAGGTGCGCGCCGTCGTCCCGCCATCCGTCGAACAGGACTCCCCGCTCGACCTCGAACTCACGCCCTACGCCGACGTGCTCGAGGCCGTCACCGAGGACCTGATCGTCGGCGAGGGCGACCCGGTCGACGACGGCGACACGGTGATCGTCCAGATCCTGATGGCGCGCGGTGACAACCTCGTGGTCGTGCTGAACACCTGGGCGTCGAACCAGCCCCTGCTCATCCAGATGGTCGACGGCTACACGGTGCCCGGCCTGCAGGACGGCCTGTACGGCATGCGTCTCGGCGGTCGACGGGTGATCGCCGTGCCGCCCGAGGACGCGTTCGGCGGCGAGGGTGTGCCCTCGATCGGCCTGCCGGCCGACACCCCGGTCGTCTTCATCGTCGACCTCGTCGGACGCTTCTGACCGAGCGTCGGACCTCCGGTAGATTCGACACGACCCGACGGTGCCCGGCACCGATGCGCGAGCAGGAACGGACCCATGAGCGACACGCGACCGATGACCCTCCCCGAGAAGATCTGGCATCGCCACCTGGTGCACTCCGAACCCGGGCAGGCCGACCTGCTCTACATCGACCTGCACCTGATCCACGAGGTGACGAGCCCGCAGGCCTTCGACGGGCTACGCATGAGCGGTCGCACCGTCCGCCGGCCCGAGCTCACGATCGCCACCGAGGACCACAACGTCCCGACCGCCGACATCGATCGGCCGATCGCCGACCCGATCTCGGCGACCCAGGTCGACACCCTGCGCCGCAACGCCGCCGAGTTCGGCATCACCGAGTTCCCGATGGGCCACGCGGACCAGGGCATCGTGCACGTGATCGGACCGGAGCAGGGCCGGACGCTGCCCGGCATGACGATCGTGTGCGGTG
>JBEAPU010000040.1:0-34389 GCA_041164245.1 Actinomycetota bacterium
GTCCGACGCCCCGGTGTTGCGTTCGCCGGCCTCGGCAGCATCCGACTCCCGGGCCCGGACCGGTCCATCCGGTCCGGCGAACCCCATCCCGGCGACCGAGAGCCCCGCCCGGTCGACGTCACCACGGTCGACGTCTGCCCGGTCGACGTCAGCACAGCCGATGGCGCGCGGTGCGGCGCCGGCGCGAGTATCGGTACCGAGTTCGATCGGATCGTCAGCGCAGTCCCGAGGGGTGGCGAGCCCGGCCGGGGTCGGCGCCTCCTCGACCGTGTCGCGTCTGGCGCGTCGCGTCGCTGCGCAGAGGGAAGCCCAGCCGACACGTTCGAGCAATCCGGTTGCGGCCCCGGCGGCGTCGGTGGTCCACCGTCGCTCCCCGGTGTCCGCACCGCTGGTCGGGCGCACGGCTGGGTCCGTCGTGTCGTCACTGCATTCGACGGCGTCGGTGACGTCGGTGCGTCGCCGGGCAGCGGTGGCGGTTGCCGCAGCCCAACCGTCACGAGCACTGGCGCGTGAGGTGAGTCGCCCGAGCGCCGAACCCTCCTCAGCCGTCGAACGCGCCCTTGTCGTCGGCCGAACCGCCCGGTCGGCCGGCACGGTCGGGGCCACGGCGACGGCCAGCCCGGTCATCACGGGTGGCACGGTGGCTCGGTCCACCTCGACACGTCCCGGTCCGACGGCTTCGAGGTCGCAGCCCGCATCGCCAGCGATCGCGCGTCGTCTCGGTCGCGCCGTGTCGTCGGGTGATCCGGTCACCGACACGGTGGTCACCGCTGGTGGTCAGAGCGTGTCGGCCGCGGTGATGGACCGCAGTCTCCCCTTGGCCGAGCGTGTCGCCGCCCTCGCCGCCGGTCCGGGTCGACCGGGCGCCGGTCCGGTGTCGATCTCGGCGCCCGTCCAGCCGGCGGCAGCTTCGACTGTCCCACGGGTGGCGTCGCGGGTGGCGGCTGAGCAGTCAGGCCGAGGGACGTCGGCCGATGTGCGGCCGGGGGCTCCCGCGGCGTCCCCAGTGCTGTCTCTCCCGGTGGCGAGCCGAGCCGTGGTGGCACGGAGGGTGGCGACCGTGGTGCCAGCAGGGTCCCCCTCCCAGGCACCGGCGTCACATCGCCCACACGTCGTCGATGCGCCGGCGCGCCGAGTGGCCGTGCGGCCGCCGGCCGGTCTCGTGCGCATGGCGACCGCCGGTGAGTCGTCGAGTCTGACGGCTGTCGTGCGCCGGGCCGCGAGTTCCTCGACGGCCGACCCGACGGCCGGCCCGACCAACGGGTCGTCTCCGGTCACGTCGGTTGCGTCCGGTGCGCCGGTGGTGCCGGCCATCACATCGCAGTCGGCTGTGGGGGCGCGGTCTGCTGTCGGTTCCGGGTCCTCGTCGGCTGTGGGGGCGCGGTCTGCCGTCGGTTCCGGGTCCTCGTCGGCTGAGGGGGCGCGGTCTGCCATCGGTTCCGAGTCCTCGTCGGCCATGACCGGTCTCGCCGGCTCGGCACCGATGTTCGCATCGGCTCTGCATCGTCGTGCTGCTCGGTCCATCGTGCGTTCGTCGGATGTGCGCACGACCGTGTCGCGTTCGACCGATGCGGTCGCACCCCCGACCACCCGAGCCGCACGTTCGTCCGCGGGTGACTCCACCGAGGACGCTCTGGCCGCCGTGGTCCGGGATCGAGGCCGTCCGTTGGCTGAGCGTGTCGCAGCCCTCGCCGGGCGTGCCCCGGCGGCAGGCGGCCCGGTCGTTTCCCGGTCTCCCGAATCGTCGGCCCTCGACTCCGCGTCGGCACCCGTGCGCCCGATGGTGGCATCCGTCGCCGGCGGCCACGCCGCCCGGATCGACCGTTCGACGGCGCCCGTCCGCTCGCCGGCGGTGGCACAGGGCGCGGTGTCCGGTTCGCCGCGGCTGGTCCGCTCGGCCCGTTCCGAGCAGGTCCGACCGGTCGCCCTGCCGGCACCGCGGACACCGGTCGTGGTCGGTGGCGCAGGTGTCGTCCCGGCTTCGGCGACGGGCGGTTCGACGTCGGTCGTCCGACGGTCGGCATCGACCTCCACGACGGCCGCATCGGACGGGTCGCCGGCGGTGAGTCGCTCCTCGGCGGGAGCGGCGACCATCCGTCGCTCCGAGGATGGCCGGACTCCCTCACCGGCATCGCCCAAGGACCCGACCGTCCGGTCCGGATCCAGGGTCGTTCGGTCGCGGAGTGCCGTCCAACGCCGAGCCGATCGGCCGATCCGCCGTTCGACATCGGTCGCGCCACGGTCGGTGAGCAACGGGAGCCGGTCCGAGTCGTCCGACTCGACGGGCATCGATCGAGTGGAGTTGACCGATCGCCTCCTCGAGGCGCTCGAGGATCGGATCATGCGCGCCCTGGAACGTCGGGGCGGCATTCAGCGAGGATGGTTCTGACATGGCTGCTTCCACCACCAAGGCCTACATCGAGATCGAGAAGGACGGCAAGATCGAGTGCATGTTCAATCCGACCGACCTCAGCTTCACCGTCGGGGCGAAGTGGGCGCCTCCGACCGAGTCGGGCAAGCAGGTGCCGGAGTTGGGTTTCCAGTCCGGAGAGTCGGCGTCGATGGACCTCGAGTTGTTCTTCGACACGACGAACACGGGCAAGTCCGTGACCGTGACGACGAACAAGCTCATCGCTCTGACCCGGGTCAGCACCAAGGTCTCGGGCTACGACAAGGCGAAGAACAACGGCCGTCCGCCGTGGGTGGTGTTCCACTGGGGCAAGTTCCGGTCGTTCAAGGCGGTGGTCGAGAGCGTGTCCGTGAACTACACGTACTTCGCGAAGTCCGGCGATCCGTTGCGTGCCCGTGTCAAGCTCAGCCTCAAGCAGTTCGCCGACGACAAGAAGTTCCCGTCCCAGAACCCGACGTCGGGCACCCCGGCGCCGCAGCGCTCGCACATGGTGCAGCCCGGCGAGACCCTCGATCGGATCGCCTGGCAGCACTACGGCGATGCCACGAAGTGGCGTGCGATCGCCAGCGCGAATCGCATCCGCGATCCGTTCTCACTCCGCGCCGGGGTCATGCTCGACATCCCGACGGTGGACACCTGAGGAATGCGCGCCGATGGCTGACCCGATTCCGCAGGTCCCGATCGTGAAGGTCGGTGGATCGCCGCTCGCCGCGGCGGTCATGGACGACCTCGTCGACCTGCGCGTCGAGTTGTCGGTCCACGCCTCCGGGTCGGCCCAGTTGCGTTTCGCCGACAGCGACTTCACGCACATGGACTCGGGGAAGTTCTCGATCGGAGCCGAGTTGAGCGTCGCGATCACCGACGAGAAGAACTCCGAGGGTGAGGTCTTCGCCGGTGAGATCGTGGCCGTCGGCATCGACCAGGTCCCGGGCGGACGACACCAGTTGCTCGTCGAGGCCTACGACCGCACCCATCGTCTCAGCGGCACGTCGACGATCAAGGCGTACCTCAAGCAGACCCGGGACGCCGTGGTGAAGGAGATCGCCGGACGGCACGGGTTGAGTGCGAAGGCCGACTCGGCCGGTGCGGCGGAGCCGTACCTGTTGCAGACCGGTACCGACTACGCCTACCTCTGGGAGCTGGCCCGCTCGGTCGGGTTCGAGTGGTTCGCGGACGGCAAGACCCTCCACTTCCGCAAGCGGGCTGCGGGTTCGGGTGCGACCGTCACGTGGGGCGATGACCTCTATCGCTTCACCGCTCGCTACAGCGCAGCCGAGGTGATCAAGAGCGTCACCGTGCAGGGATGGGACTCAGCCCAGCAGAAGGCGTTCAAGGGTGAGGCCAAGGACGTCGGCAGTCCCAAACCCGAGCAACTCGGGTCGGACGCCAAGTTCGTGAAGGACCAGCACGGCAAGGCCAAGGGCAAGTTCGGTCAGCCGATCGTGGTCGGGTCGACGAACGTGCGCGACGCCAAGGAGGCCGAGGCCTTCGCAGCGTCCATCGGCAACGACCTGATCGGCGCCGGGCTGACCGTGCGCGGCGAGGCCCAGGGAAACCCGAAGATCAAGCCGGGGACGATGCTCGAGGTGAAGAACGTCGGCAAGAGCCTGGCTGGCAAGTACTACCTGACCGAGGTGGAGCACATCTTCGGGGCGGGGCGACCGCTCATAACCCGCTTCTCCGTCACCGGCCACCGGGGGTCGTCGATCGTGGATGCGGTCCGGTCGGGTCGTGCCTCCCCCGAGAGCTACGGCCATGCTCCCGTCGTCGGCGTCGTGACGAACACCAAGGACCCGGAGAACGTCGGTCGGGTCAAGGTGATGTTCCCGACGCTCGGCAAGGAGGTCGAGAGCGAGTGGGCCCGTGTCGCGGCGCCGGGCGCCGGCACCGAGAGGGGAATCGACTTCCGTCCCGAGGTCGATGATGAGGTCCTCGTCGTGTTCGACCGTGGTGACCTGCGCTCACCGTTCATCGTCGGTGGCCTGTGGAATGCCAAGACGAAGGTGCCCGATGCCAAGTCGCTCGAGGACGGGGTCACCGCCACCCGAGTGATCAGGAGCCGGACTGGGCATGCCGTCACGCTCTCCGACGGCAAGAAGGGCGCGTCGGCGGGCGACAAGTCGCGCTTCGTCGAGATCAAGCTCGCCGACGGCAAGACGAAGGCGATGATCGGGGAGGCCGGCATCGAGATCGAGGCGGCGAAGGGCAAGAGCTTCACGCTCAAGGCCGGTGATGCGTCGATCACCATGGACGACAAGGGCATGGTGACCATCAAGGCCAAGGGCCTCACCATCGACTCCTCCGCCGGCGACGTCCAGATCAAGGGCAAGACCGTCCAGGTCAAGGGCGCCACCGGCGTCAAGATCGACGGTGGTACGGCGTTCGAGGCCAAGGGCGCGCAGGCCAAACTCGAGGGTGCGGCCATGGCGACGGTCAAGGGCGGGATGGTGAAGATCAATTGAGGTGGAACCCATGAGCGACCAATCGATCCCGTCCTTCGTCGGCCGTGGCATCGCGTTCCCGATGCGCGTCGACGCCTCCGGATCGATCGCGCTCGTGTCGGGTGTGGCCGACATCGAGAAGTCGATGCGGATCATCCTCGGGACCGCACCGGGCGAACGCCCGATGCGTCCCGAGTTCGGCTGCCGCATATGGGAGTTGCTCTTCGATCCGATCAACACGAACACGCTCGGGATGATGGAGTCCGTGGTGGAGGAGGCCCTTCAGCGGTGGGAGCCCCGAGTGGAGATCCTGGGCGTCATCGCCGATCCGGTGAACCCGGGCAGCGGTGAGGTCGCGATCTCGGTGGAGTACGTGATCGCGTCGACGAACGAATCGCGTAACCTTGTGTATCCCTTCTACACGATTCCCGGTGAGGGGGACGAGGACGAATCATGACGCTGCCCACCCCGAACCTCGACGATCGGAAGTTCCAGGACCTCGTCGACGAGGCCAAGCGGATGATCCCGTCGCTGTGCCCGGAGTGGACCAACCACAACCTCTCCGACCCGGGCGTCGCCCTCATCGAGATCTTCGCCTGGATGTCCGAGCAGGTGCTCTACCGCCTCAATCAGGTGCCCGAGCGCATGTACGTCGACTTCCTGAACCTCGTCGGCGTCAAGCCCTTCGCGGCGTCGGCGGCGACGGCGCGGATCACCTTCTGGCTGTCGGCCGTGCCCGAGGAGGCCGTCGTCGTCCCCGCCGGCACGGAGGTCACGACCGAGGGGGAGGACGGCGTCGTGTTCTCGACGCTCAGGGACCTGCGCATCGAGCAGTCACGGCTGGTGTCGGCGCTGACGGCGACCCCGGAGGAGGTGTTCACCGACGTCATGGCCGAACTGGCCTACGACCGGGACACCGTCACCTGCTTCCCGTCCGCCCCGGTGCGGCCCGGTGACGCCTTCCACATCGGTTTCGACTCCACGCTCGCCGGTCAACTGATCGAGGTGACGGTCACCACCGCCGAGCGGGGCATCGGTGTCGATCCAGCCGACCCGCCGCTGGTGTGGGAGGCATGGACCGGGGAGTTCTGGGCACCGTGCTCGATCGTCGTCGACACCACGGGCGGCCTCAACCGCGACGGTGTGGTGCGGATGGTGCTGCCATCGGCGCACGAGGCCCTCACCCAGGCGGGTCTGCGGCGTCACTGGTTGCGGGTGCGTCTGCTCGAGCCGCGTCCCGAACAGGCCGGCTACCGGTCGTCACCGACCCTGGCCGACATCAAGGTGGTGTCCCTCGGCGGCTCGGTCATGGCCGAGCACGCGAACACCGCCGAGGCCGAGTTCGTCGGCCGGTCGATCGGCGAGCCCGGTCAGCGGTTCCCGCTCGCCAACCGGCCGATCCTGCCGCGCCGGCCCGGTGAGCACGTCGTCGTCTCGCACCAGGGGCGTCCCGTCATCTACCGCGAGGTCGATGACTTCTCGCACTCCGGACCCGACGACCATCACGTGGTCTGGGACGCGGCGTCCGGCGTGCTCGAGTTCGGTCCGTCGATCCGCTACCCGGACGGCTCCACGGTGCAGCACGGTGCGGTACCGCCCTTCGGTTCGGAGATCAGCGTGCCCCGGTACCGCTGGGGTGGCGGTGAGGCCGGCAACGTCGGAGCGGGCACCCTCACCTCCCTGCGCAACGCCGTGCCCTACGTGGACCGGGTCGCCAACCTCGAACCCGCCAAGGGTGGGGTCGACGCCGAGTCCGTCGACGAGGTGCGCGAACGCGGTCCGGCCAGCCTGCGGGCCGGCCAGCGGGCCGTGACCGTCTCGGACTTCGAGCAGCTCACGATCGAGTCGAGCCCGCTCGTGGCGCGTGCCCTGTGCCTGCCACCCGAGGAGACGTGGGGTCCGGTGCGCGTGCTCGTCGTGCCCCGCTGCGACCTGCCGCCCGACATGATCGGCATCGACGACTTCGCCCTGACCGAGGACCTGTTCGGAACCATCCGCGATCACCTCGACGCGCGCCGCACCCTCGGGTCCGTGGTGCGGGTGACCACGCCGTTCTACCAGGGCGTCTCGGTCGTGACCCGGGTGCGCACCTCCACGGGACGCTCGCCCTCGCTGATCCGCCAGCGCGTCCTCGACGCGCTGAACCGCTACCTGCATCCGACACTCGGCGGGCCGAACGGGCGGGGTTGGCCCTTCGACGTCGGCCTGTCGGCCACGGCGCTCGCCGCGATGATCGGCGAGATCGACGGCGTCGGCGGCATCGACGAGATCGCACTCTTCGAGGTCGACCTGCGCAACGATCGTCGGCTCGGCGACTCGAGCGAGTTCGTCGCCCTCGACGAGGGCTCGCTGTTCCTCGGACGACGACACCAGGTGGTCGTGCGATGAGTGCCCTCGTCCCCGTCGACACCGTCTACCCGACCGGCTGGCTCAGCGGCCAACTGCCGATGGGCATCCGCGAGGACGACTTCATGGTGCGTTTCGCCACCATCTTCGAGCGGGTGGCCGAGACGATCCGAGCCGGTGCCGATGGTGTCGACCACGTCGCCAACCCGGGTGTGACACCGCTTCCGATGCTCGCCTACCTCGGTCGTTGGATGGGTGTCGACCTCGTCGACCAGCGCCTCGACCCCGAGCACCAGCGCGAGATCGTCGCGACCCTCGGCCGGGTGTTGACCCGCCGGGGCACGGCCGGCGCCCTGCGTGAGATGCTCGAGTCGCTGACCGGTGGTCACGTGTCGGTCGTCGACTCCGGTGGCGTGATCAGCGACGGTCCGGTCCCGACCTACCGACCGGTCGAGGTGATGCTCCAGACGTGCGGGCACCTGCGTCTGCACGAGATCGAGGCGATCGTCCGGGATGAGGTGCCGGCCCACGTCCCGGTCATGGTCAGGGTTCTCGACATGGGGACCACCACGTGAGCATCGACCCGACGACGACAGGGGCCCACGATGCCGCGGACGACGACGTGGTCATCGTCCCGGTGAGCGACGACGCCCTCGAACTCTTCGACCAGGACACCGAGGACCCGTTCGCGGCTCGGCTCCCGGTGGCGACCGGTGCGCCGGTCGGTGACGACCTCACCGATGAGGTGACGATCGCCGAGTACGACAGTCACGAGCACACCGTCGAGGTGACGTCCGAACGACTCGGCACACCAGCGGTGGTGTCCCCGGGCGGCACCGGGACGGCGCACATCGGTGCGTCCGGCATCGGGCACGAGGTGGTGGTGGAGTGTCCCGGCTGCGGCACCGTGTGCGAAGGTGCGGACCCTCGACCGACCGCAGCCTGGTTCTGCCCGAACTGCGACTACCCGCTGTTCCTCGCCGCCCCCGCACCGCCGGCGGTCGCCGCCAACTCGGGGCTCGCCCGTCGCCGCCTCCCCGGGACCGACGGCCGTGAGGTCATCGCATCGGAGCCATGCTGGGCGTGTGGTGAGCGGAACCCGATGGGGTCGATGTCCTGCATCCGCTGCAACTCCCAGCTCGTGCGTCCGACCCCACCGGCACCCCTCGAGGTCGAGGCAACCGAGGCCGAGGTCGAGGCCGTTCCCGTGATCCTGGTCGCTCGGCGCTGGCCGCTGATCCTCGGCGGCGCTCTGGGTGGCGCCCTGCTCACCGTGCTCGTCACCCTGGTGGTCTGAGGGGTGCCCCGGTGATCGACGCGCTCGACCGTTCACTCGAGGCGTTCCTGCGTCGCGCGGTGCCGCTCGAGAGCTCGCAGGTCGACGTCGTCTTCGGTGCGCCGGACAAGGACTGGAGTTCCCAGAGGGCCCGGCCCGCCGTCGGGGTGTTCCTGCACTCGATCACGCCGGCCCCGTCGCGGGCGGGGTCCGGTGTGCGGACCGTGAAGGAGCGCGAGCTGATCCAGCGGGCCCGCGACCTGCCGATCATGGCGATGCGCTACCTGATCACCGTGTGGGTGTCGGACTCGGCTGACGAGCACCGGCTCCTCGGTGGGATCCTGCGGGCGATCGCCTCGCACAACTCGTTGCCCGTTCAGGACCGGGAACCGGAGTTGCGCGAGTTGAACGGCCCGATCACGATGTCGTTGATCGGTGAGGCCCAGAGGACGGTGTTCGAGATGTGGTCCGCGCTCGGCGTGTCACCCCGGGCTGCGATCGACCTCACCGTCTACGTGCCGGCCGGCAAGCCGATCACGATGGACACCGACAAGCCGGTGGAGCGGGTCGAACTCGAGACGTCCGACCCCAACGAGCCGAGTCGACGCTCCGATCGCGTCCGGGTGGGTGGCCGGGTCGACCCGGCGAACGCCGGCCGTCGGGTGGTCGGCCAGCGGGGCTCGGCGCTCGTGGAGGAATCGGGACGGTTCGTCGTCGAGGCCGACTCGCTCGATGGGCTCCGCCTCGCCTCCGACGAGGATCCCGACGGCGAACCGATCGTGCCCTACGACGCGAGCACAGAGGACGCCCATGGCGATCGACCCGGCAACGGATGAGCGGGGTCTGCGCGCCGATCTGCTGACCACCGCCGTGACGGCGGCGCCGGGGCAGACGGTGTCGGTCGAACTGCAGGTGCTGAACACCTCCGCGGTGATCGAGCAGGTACAGGTCAACGTGCTCGGCATCGAGGTCGTGGCGGCCCGCTCGGAGCCGACGACCCTCACGTTGTTCCCCGATGAGAGCGCCCGGCTCATGCTGCACCTGGAGTTCCCGCTGCAGCTGGCGGCGGGGAGTCACACGGCATTGATCCAGGTCGTGGGGCAGTCCACCCATGCCGTCTCGGAGAACGAACTCGCGGTCGACGTGCCGGCATCGGCCGGGCTCGCCGTGTCCCTCGACCCGCCGCTGCTGCGCAACGGCAAGCGCGGAGAGTTCACGATGACGGCGGCCAACACCGGGAACACGGTGCTCACGCTGCTGATGCGGGCCACCGACGGCGACCAGCGGCTGAAGCTCGCCGTCGACACGCCGACGGTGCGGATCGGACCGGGCGAGACGGGCTCGGCTCGGATCACGGCGCGTCACCGCCGACCCCTGAAGGGCGACCCGCTCGAGCACGTGATCACGGTGACCGCCGAGCAGGGTGACATCGCCGGCTCGGGCACGGCCCGATTCGTCCAGAAGCCGGTCATCACTCCCGGCATCATCACGATCCTCACCCTGGTCCTGATCCTCGGTCTGTGGGCGGTGGCGATGTTCTTCGGGGTGCGAGCTGCTCTCGCCGGCCCACCGCCGACCAAGACGGTCCCCGAGGCGTGGGCCCAGGGAGTCGGCATCGAGCAGTTCGACGCGATCGCCGTGGGCGGCTCGGTGACGGGCAAGGTCGTGGCGGCGTCGACCGCCGCGCCGATGCCCCGGGTCACCGTCGAGGCCTTCGATCCCGATGGCGTGCTCGTCACGGCGGCGGCCACGGACGAGGAGGGTCTGTACACGCTCGGCGGGCTGCTCCCACTCGAGTACACGCTGCGCTTCCGCGGCACCGGCATCCAGGAGCTGTGGTACCCGGACTCGCCGACGCAGGCCGGTGCCACCCGGGTGTTCGTGCCGCCCGACGCCGTCGAGCCCGACATCGATGCCGTGCTCGTCGGCGAGGCGGCGAGCCTCGCCGGTCGGGTGATCGCCGGTGACGACGACCCGATCGACGTGTCGATCACGGTGACCGCGGTCGATCTGCTCGATGCCGTCGACCCGGTGACGGTGGTCGCCGGCGAGGACGGCTCGTGGTCGGTGGGTGGTCTCGTGTCGCCGGCGACCTACCGGATCGCGTCGTCGGCGCCGGGCTACGACACGGTCGAGTCGACGCAGGTCGTCGGCCCCGGTGAGGCGCTCGTCGTCAACACGGTGCGTCTACCGGCGGCCGTCGGGGTGATCGCCGGCTCGGTCGTCGACGCTGACGGGAACGCCCTCGGCGCCGTCGAGGTCACGGTGCAGCGCGGCGACCTCGTGACGGGGACGGTGACCCCGACCGCCGGTGTGATCGGATCCTTCCTCGTTCCCGATCTGCCGACCCCGGCGACCTACCTCGTCACCTTCGCCCTCGAGGGGTTCTCGAGTGAGACCCTGGCCGTCCGACTCGGGCCGGGCCAGACGGTCGACGGCCTGTCGGTGACGTTGACCCCGGCGTTCGGCACGGTCGCCGGAACGGTCACGTCGACCGCCGGCCAGTTGCTCGGCGGTGTCACCGTCACGGTGGCCGGCAGCGGCCTCGAGGTGGCGACCTCGACGTTCACCTCCGGCGAGGTCGGAGGATTCCGCCTCGGCGAGTTGCCGATGCCGGGCACGTACACGGTGACCTTCGAGTTCGACGGGTACCGCCGGGAGACGCTGCAGGTGACGGTGACCCGCGATGCGCCGGTGGCGACGGCGGACGTGCAGTTGCGTCCGAACCTCGGACGGATCTCCGGGGTCGTCGTCGACGCGTCGACGGGCGACACGATCGGGGCGGCCGTCGTGGTGTTGTCGGACGGTTCGCTGAGCCGTGAGACGACGACCGCGTCGGCACCGCTCGAGGCACGCGGTCGGTTCAGTCTCGAGGCGGTGGACCCCGGTGCGTACACGGTGACGGTGACGAGCCCGGGCTACACGGCTGTCACGGTCCTGACCGAGGCGACGGCCGGCGGGCTGACGTCGTTGCGGGTCGAGTTGACGGCGGTGTCGTCGTGACGGTCGGGGCCACCGATCCGCGGTCGAACGTCGGCGACCGGCGCATGCGCGTCGACCTCAGCCCGGCGGTGATCGACCTGCAGCCGGGGGACGTCGGCGAGGTGCTCGTCGAGGTGACGAACACGAGCGACACGATCCGCATGTTCCAGGTGGACGTCGTCGGCCTCGACCCGGCGTTCGTGACGGTGTCGAGTCCGATCCTGCAGTTGTTCCCCGACGAGCGCGGCTCGACCTCGGTGCTCGTCATGCTGCCGGCGTCGCACCCGGCGGGACGTCACCGGGTCGGTGTCCAGGTGTCCGAGCCGGGAGTCACCGCGCTGGCCGACCTCGTCGCCGAGTTCGACTTGCTGGCCCCGACCGTGCCGTCGCTCGCCGTGACCGCCGACCCGTCGTCGTCGACGGCGGGAACCTCGACGACGTTCATCGCAACGGTGGTCAACACCGGCAACACGACGATCGAGGCCGGGGTGTCGGTCACCGATGCGGAGCAGATCGTCAGCGCCGAGTTCTCACCGCCGCAGATCACCCTCCCACCCGGCGGTCGCGGTGCGATCCAGATCGACGTCCGTGGGCCGCGTCCGTGGTTCGGCATGCCGCTCGTGCGCACCGTCGAGGTGGCGGCGCACTCCCCGGCGACCCTGCCGCGGCTCCCGTACGAGCCCGACGCCAAGGCGATGACGGCGGTCGCCTTCGTCCAGCGGCCACGCTTCAGTCGTCGGGCGGTGTCCATCGCGGGGCTTCTCTTGGCCGTGACGATGTTCGCGCTCGTGATCAACGCGTCCTTCGCCAGCGTGGCCGACCTGTCCCGGGCGAACGAGGCGTTGTTGAAGCAGAGTCTCGGGGCCGACCAGCCCCTCGAGGCCCGCCCGTTGCCGGGGTCGGTCGGTGGTCGCGTCACGTCCACGACCGGCGGTGGCATCGACGGTGCGACGGTCGAGATCTACGAGGAGGCCACCAGTCCGATCGTGCCGGTCGCCTCGACGGTCACCGATGCCGAGGGGACCTACCGGTTCGGGTCGTTGTCGGTCGGTATCTACCGGGTGCGGGTCGTGGCGGCAGGGTTCGGGGAGGTCTGGTACCCGACGGCGGCGACGATCACCGACGCCTTCGCCATCGAACTCGGCGCCGGTTCGACCGCCGACTCGGTCGATGTCGCGTTGACCGGGCAACCCGCCTCGGTCGTCGGCCAGGTGTTCGGCGAGGACGTCTCCGGCGCGATCGTCACGGTGCAGATCCCCGGGGACACGATCGCCAGGAGCGACGTCGCCGCCGCGCCGACGATCGTGTCCAGCGCCGAGCTCGACGCCACCGGATTGTTCGAACTCGGCGAGCTGCCGAGCCCGTCGGTGTACCAACTCGTCGTCGCCAAGGCCGGGTTCGCGACGGAGACCCTGACCGTCGACCTCGGTCCGGGCGAGACGATGCGCAACGTGGAGGTCCTCCTGCGTCGCGGTGACGGCCGGATCACCGGGACGGTCGTCGACGCGAACGGGAATCCGATCCCGGGGGTCGACGTGATCGCCAGTGACGGCCTGTCGTCGATCTCGACCCGGACCCTGAGCGGTGATACGGCCGGCACCTTCGAGATCAGGGACCTGACCACCCCGGCGACGTTCACCCTGTCGGCCGAACCGGCCGGCTACGAACCGCAGTCCGTGACGATCACCCTGGGGGCGGGTCAGCGGGTCGACGACCTGCGGCTCGTCCTCAACGCCTCGACCGGTTCGCTCGCCGGACTCGTGCGTGACGCTGACGGGGATCCGCTCGGCGGGATCGTCGTGCGGGCCGTCGGATCCGAGGGCGAGGTGTTCACCCGTACGTTGAGCGTCGGGTCGGTCGGGACCTGGTATCTGGGTGGTCTGCCGGTGCCGGCGGCCTACACCGTGACCTTCGAGGGTCCGGGCCTGCAGACCCAGGCTCTGTCGGTCGATCTGCCGGCCGGTGCCGGTGCCGACCGGCGCGGGCTCGACGTGACCCTGACACCGGCGGTCGCCACGGTGACCGGTGACGTGATCGAGGTGGGTGGGGACCCGATCGGCGGTGTCGAGGTGGTGCTGTCGTCATCGTCGTTGACGAAGCGGACCCTGACCGCGGATCGTCCCGAGGGGCGGTTCCGCTTCGACGGTCTGCCGCCGGGGTCGTACACGTTGTCGTTCTCACGGGTCGGCTCGAGCCCGCAGACCCTGCTCGTCGACCTGGTGGCCGGGCAGGATCTCGCGGTCGACACCGTCGAGTTGGAGGCCCAGGCCCGCATCACGGGAATCGTGACCCGGGCGGGCGTGCCCTCGGCCGACGTCGGGGTGCAGGCCTACAGGCTCGACGAGTACCCCTCGGTGGCGGCGCTGACCGTGGTGACCCGAGCCGATGGCTCGTTCGTGCTGGTCGGCATCGACGCGCCGGAGACCTACGTGATCGAGTTCCGGGTGCCCGCCGGCGGTCCGGTGGCCGGGTCGCGCACGGTGTTCCTCCCGGCGGGTCGGTCGGTCGACCTCGGTGAGGTGGGCTTGTGAGCGCCGGTCGTCCGGACCCCAGGACCGGGGGCGCGGCCGGGCCCATGTCATCGCCGTTGTCGCGGACTTGTGAGTCCGTTGTTGGAGTTCTCCTACGTTCCATGGCGGTGCTGCCATGAGGATGACGCTGCAACCGGATCTTGCCGACCTGGCCCCGGGCGATGAGGCCGAGTTCCACGTCGCCATGGCCAACGACGGCAGCGACGACATCGAGGTCGAACTCGACCTCCAGGGGCTCGATGCCGACCTGTGGACGCTCGCCAACCCGATCCCGGTCATCCCGGCCGGTCAGGTGGGGCGCACGACGATCCGGGTTCGGCTCCCCGAGGACGCCACCCCCGGTGAACGGCGCATCTCGGTGAGTGTCCGAGATGCGGCCGGAACCGTCGGCGCCTCGGCCGCAGCCGCGCTGCGCGTCGGCTCCAACGACGTGATCGCGATCGAGACCGACCCGGCGTCGGTCGCGGGCACGAAGGGCGCCAAGCTCGACACGATCGTGCGCAACCGGGGCGACGAGACGCTGCGGTTGCGGGTCACGGGTCGCTCCGACGGTGCATCGGTCACCATCCGGCCCGCCGAGTTCGACCTGCCTCCGGGCAAGGGTGCGCGACTCAAGGCCCGCATCGAGCGCAACCGGCGTTCGTGGTTCAAGGAGCGCCGGCATGGTCTCGTGCTCGATGTGCGCGGTGGGACCGTGCCGGCTACGACCTCGGCGATCTTCGTGCAGAAGCCGATCGTGCCGCCGGTGCTGTTGCGCTCCCTCGCCGTGCTGGTGGCACTCGCCGTGTGGGCCTCGGCGACATTCGTCCTGTTCAGCAGCATGTCGACCACCGAGGAGGCCGCGGCCCCGGTGGCACCGGCCGAGACCCTCGACCCGAATGCCCCACCGCCGACGGTGCTGCTCGCCGGGGACGTCCCCGTCGAGGATGACGGCACGGTCGCCCCACCGTTGGTGATCGCCGGCACGGTCGAGGGGCCGCGCGACCTCGCCGGCACGGCGGTGACGATCGAACGGGTCAGTTTCGGTGATGAGGGCACGACCGACGGCGGCATGGGCAAGGTGGCACCGCTCACGCCGGTTGCGGTCACGTCGGGCACCGTGCTCGACAAGATCACGGCGACCACCGACGAGAAGGGTCGGTTCCGGGTGGCGAGTGGTCTCGCCCTGGGCGCCTTCTACCGGGTGACGGCGCAGCGCGCCGGGTTCGACCTGCGCAGCCAGGTGGTGTCGATCACCGAGGAGACCCCCGAGATCGAACTGGCCCTGTCGCTCGTGCCGGGCCGGGGCGTGATGACGGGTCGAGTCGTCGACACGGAGGGGAACCCGGTCGGAGGTGCGACGATCGCCGCGACGCAGGGGTCGGTCACGTACCGGACGACGACGGCATCGACCGGTGACGCGATCGGATCCTGGAGCCTGGACGGCCTGGCGACGCCGTTCACGTACCTGATCACGGTGGCGGCCGTCGGCTACGCCAGCCAGCAGTTGACCGTTGACGTCGGCGGTGGGGCGACGGTCGGCGCAGTCGATGCCGAACTCACCCGCGACCGTGGCACGATCCGTGGTCGCATCACCTATCGCGACGCCGGTGTCGGGGCGGTCACCGTCGCTCTCGAGGGCGAGGTCTCTCGCACGACGACCACGCTGACGATCGGTGACCTGAAGGGGTCGTTCGACTTCCCGAACCTGCCGTATGGCACGTACCTGCTGACCTTCTCGGCGCCGGGTTGGTTGACCTCGAGCCGTGAGGTGACGGTGTCGTCGGGCGACGTCCCGGTCGACGTGAAGGACCTGCTGCCGTCGACGGCGGTCGTGCAGGGTGTGGTCGCCCAGCAGGTCGTCGACGGCGGCTGCGACTACCCGGACCCGACCGCGGCCGGAGCATCCGAGATCGGTGCCGGGTCGTGCGGCGGCGTCGGCGTGTCGGTGATCGGCGAGAACGGTGTGTGGAGCACGACGACGGCCACCGGCGACGGCTCGTTCCGCATCTCGGGTGTGCCGGCCGGTGAGTACACGGTGCGGTTCGAGCGCTATGGCTACCTGCCCGAGTTCTACAAGGTCGTGGTCGGACCGGGCGATGTGGTGACCCTGCCGGACGACGCGACGTACGACGTCGAGATGGCGGCCTACGTCGGTCCGCGCAACCGGGTGCTCGAGCCGCTCAGCACCGACAGCGTGCAACTGCGACTGGTTCCGACCACGGCCCTCGATGCCGGACGCGTGACGGGCACTGTTCGCGACGCCTTCCATGTCAAGACCCCCTTCGATGCGTCGTTCCCCGACTGGAGCGGCGGCTGCCGTGACGAGCGGGTCGACGTGGTCGTGCTCCGTCAGCCCGATGTGGTGTGTGCGCTGTCGGCTGGCGGTGGTTTCGAGCTGCTCGGTGTGGCAGCGGGTGCGGCCGACATGGTGGTCAACGCCCCGGGTTTCGGTACCTACACGACGACGATCCAGGTGGCGCCGACGGGTGAGACGCAGGCCGGGCTGATCCCGCTGACACCGTTGGCGAGCCTGATCCTGAACGTGACCGGCACCGGTGACGTGCCGGTCGAGGGCGCCGCAGTGTTCGTGGCACCGACCGACCCGACTGTGCCGGTGTTCAAGGGCGAGGCCGACGTGCGCGAATGCACGGTGGCCCGGGCCGATGTGAACGACCTGTGGCGTGAGGTGTCGGTCGTTCCGACCGGGTACGAGTCGCGCAATGGCCTCTGCGGTGATGCGGACACGGCCGGTGACGTATCGTTCGCCCGCGGCCTCGGCACCGGGTCGTTCGAGGTGATCCTCCCGGTGAACGGTGCCGACCCGGACCCGTCCGTGCCGGGGAATCTCCCCCTGCTCGCCGGCACCCTGCCGATGGACCACCGGCAGTTGTCGCGGTCGATCGATGTGCAGGTCGGGGAGAACGCCCGGCTCGACCTGCGCCTGCGACGCTACGCCTCGATCGTCGGCACCATCCAGGTGCCGAACCCGACCGGCACCGGGTACACGAACCTGACCGCGCTCGATGGGCTCGCCGTGTTCCCGGCGATGGGTGAGGACCCCGATGATCCGGGTGCTGACGAGGGCATCGAGTTCTGCGAGATCTACGCACTCGGCGACACGATCCCGACCGGATCGGCCGTCGGCAGTTGCAAGCCCTACACGCTGTCGTACGTGACACCGCGGGTGTCGTTCGGTTCGGCCGCCGGACTCTCGCCGGGTCAGTTTCGCATCAATCGGATCCCACCGAACGAGGGCACTCTGCTGCGCAAGTACCGGATCCGGATCGAGACCGACGAGGGCAGCTTCGAGCGTTCACCGGCGGCCGGCGGTGGTGTCGAGGGCCTGGCGTTCGGTGAGGAGCGCACGCTCAGCGCGGTCGCCTCGCCGGGACCGACCGACATCGAGATCGACGTCGTCTGGGATGACGGCAGTGGCACGCCGCAGCCGGTCCCGAATGCGATCCTGCGGGTCACCGGCACCGCTGGCTACCGGACGATCGACGTCGCACCGTTCCGCGAGGAGATCATCCTCACCTGCCCGTCGGCGACCTGCGAGGACGGCCAGGAGACTGACGATGACTTCACGTTCGCGTTCACACCGGATGCCATCGTCGAGCTGACCGATGGTGTCGCCCCCGGGAATCGACCCGGGTACGGCTCGGCGGATGGGATCTTCGCTGACCTCGAT
Source organism: Actinomycetota bacterium (assembly GCA_041164245.1). Classification (GTDB taxonomy): domain Bacteria; phylum Actinomycetota; class Acidimicrobiia; order Acidimicrobiales; family Ilumatobacteraceae; genus Casp-actino5. The sequence continues at coordinate 17,657 of JBEAPU010000040.1, forward strand.
GACCGGTCGACGCCGGCAACCGAGAGCACGCTCCGCATCGACGAGGTGTACCGGGTGGGTTTGCTGACCCTCGAAGTGGCTGCGCCCGGGTTCGATCAGCGTCAGATCGACGTGCCGTTGCGTTCACTCGAGGTCAGCGACGGGTATGAACTCGAACTGACCCCTGCCGCCCGTCGAGCCGAGGGCTCGATCACGTTCTCACCGAGCGCACCGCCCGACGTGGTGATCGGGGCACTCTCGGCGACGCTGACGCCGTCGGCTGGCGGGGCGAGTGTGTCGACGACCGTCTCCGCCGACGGCGTGGGCGGTGGGTCGTACACCTTCACCTCGGTTCGGCCCGGGTCGTACACGTTGCGGATCAGCGGCTCCGGCATCATCCCGTCGGCCACGACGCAGGTGATCGAGGTGGGCACCTCCTCCACGGTGACGCTCCCGTCCATCACCGTGAACCGCGGGGTGTCACTCGACGTCACCGTCGAGGAGTGCGCGCCGGCGGTCGCAGTCGACTGTTCGACGGCCACGTTCGTCGTCGTTCCGGGTGCGACGGTGCAGCTGCAGTCCTCAACGGACAACGGTGCCTCGTGGACTTCGGTCGGCACGGCCACGTCGTGTTCCGATGTCAATTCGACCGACTGTGCCGGACTCGGTGTGGCGACGTTCTCAGGGCTGGTGGCATCGTCCGGGACGACCTATCAGGTGGTGATACCCGCGGCGCCGAAGGCCGGCTACCGCCGTGTGGAGGGCACGACCGGCACGTTCAGCGTCGGATCGCTCTCGAGCGCCACGACCCCGACGACGGTTCGAGTCGAGCAGTTCGGCTCGGTGACCGGCGTCGTGCGTGCGAAGTTGGCGTCGTCCGACAGCGATGCGACGGCCCCGCGCCTCGCTGGTGTGACGGTGCAGTTGAAGGATGGCGCGACCGTCGTCGGAACGGCGGTCACCGACGGTTCCGGCACCTACACCTTCCCAGCCACGCTTCGTGCGGCCGACGCCGTTGCCCACACCATCGTCATCCCGGCGACGGGTGTGGCGGCAGCGACGAACTACCAGGCCCAGGGAACTCCGCCGACCGTCACCTTGGACGGGCCGAAGATCCAGGAAGCTGCCGACATCGTGTTGACGGCGAGCACCGTCGCGGTCTCGGGGACCGTCGAGGACCCGACTCCGGATCCAGCGGTGCCGCTGGCGAACGTCAGGGTGTCGGTGGTCGGGGGCCCGTCGTGCGACGCGACGCCAGACCCGTCCGATGCCTCGGATCCGTGCAAGTGGACCGACGCGAACGGTGACTTCTCGATCCTGGTTGCACCGCGGAACACGACCCTGAGGTTCGAGGAGTTCTCGAACTCCACGGGATCCTGGGTGGCGACCAACCGGCCGGTGCTCGAGCGCAGCGTGAACCCGGCGATCGGGCAGGGTCTCACCGGACTGGTGATCGAGCAACCGCCGGCACTCGGCGACATGACCGGGCGCATCCAGGGACGTGACTACGACGGCGCGACCCCAGCCGATCTCGCCGGGGCGACCGTGACCGCCACCTTGATCAGCGACCCGAGCATCGTGATCCCGGCGGCCACGACGGGTGGCGGCGGGGCGTTCACCTTCGAGGATCTCGGTGTCGGGTCGTACAACCTGACGATCGCGGCCGCCGGGTACGTCGGCGAGACGTACGCCGGTGTCCTCGTCGTGGCGAACGGATCCTCGACGGTGCCGACGATCACGCTCGAGGCGGCGACCCGACCGGTGAAGGTCGCAGCGAAGTCCGGAGGGGTTGCTGCGGTCGGGCTCGCTGTCACGGCGACACCGCCTGTCGGGTCGCTCGGGCTCTCTGCCGTGACGGGAACCACCGATCCGTCGGGCACGGTGACCGTGGACCTCGTGCCGGGTTCATGGACGCTGTCGACCACGAACGGGTCGTCGGGTGCCGTGACGGTCGGGGGCACGGCGATCGACCACATCGATGCGAGCGCGATCCCGCTCTCAGTCACCTTCTCAGCAGATCGGTCATTGCTCGACTACTCGAGCACACCGTCACTCCAGTTCGTCGAGGTGAGTGGCACGGTCACCGGTCTCGACAGCGGCGGGTCGAGCACCGGTCCCCTTGCCGACGTCGCAGTCACGGTGACCCCGGGCACGGCATCGACGACCACTGACGGAGACGGTTACTGGCGACTCTTCGCCCCACCCACGGCTTCGGCTCGGACCCTGACCTTCGATGTCGAGCGCATCGGCTACAGAGCTGGCACGACGAGCGCGTCGGTGTCGTTGACGGCGGCCACCGCGCCAGCGGTCGCCCTGCAGGCCCTGCCTGGCCAACGGGTCACGGTCGCGCTCGTCTCGTCGGCCGGATCGGCCGTGACCGGGGCAACGGTCACGGTGACGCAGGGCAGCGACAGCCTCTCGGTGTCCGACGACGACGCCGACGGGTCGGTCGTCTTCCCCAGCCTCGCCGCCGGGGACTACGTGGTGAGCGTGAGATCGACGAACGGAGTGGTCGATGGCGCCACCGACCACCTCGCGTTCGGACCGATCAACCCGATCACCGGTGCCGATCTGGGCACTGGACCGAGGACGATCACGGTGAGCGCCGACGCCACGTTCACGGTCGTGCTCCAGAAGCTCGACACGGCGCTCAGCGGATCGGTCGGGACCGCGACCGATGGGTCGCTCTCGACGCGTAGCGGGGCGACGGTCACGGCGGTGTGGACGTCCGGGTCGCAGTCGGCGACGGTGGCGATGGACGTCTCGTCCGAGGTGTTCTCCGGGAGTGTCGCCTCGGACCGGTCGTGGACGGTCACCGTGACGCCACCCGATGGCGCTGGGTTGCTCGCCGCGACGCGATCGATCGCGGCTGGAGGCTCCGGTGCGCTCGGGCGTGTCACGCTCTCGTCCGGTGTCCGCACGGTGTCGGGTGCGATCACCGGGCCGGCTGGCCGCACCGTGACGATCACGGCGAGCGCCAACGGCTTCGCCGAGCAGTCGGTGAGCCAGACCGTGGCGATCGACACGGGGACCGTGTCGTACACGTTGCCGGGACTGTCGGCCGACGTCACGTGGCGGGTCGACTTCACGGTCGCCGGAACGACGGTCAGCCGATGGGTCGGCCCGGGAAGTTCAGCGGTGACACTCGACCAGACCGTGGGTGCCGATGCGGTCGGCGAGATCATCGTCATCGTTCGAGACATGGCGGCAGCCGGCCTGCGCTCGACGGATCTGCCGGTCACGGTGACACTGACCGAGACCTTGACGGTCACGTCGACGACACTGAACACCCTGAATGGTGGAGCGCTCAGCCGGACCGTGACCCTCGGATCTGGTGTGACGATGGTTCCGGTGACGTTCTCGAACCTCGTGCTCGGGTCAGCGGGCACGGGGCTTGCGACGAACCGTTTCTCGATCGCGGTCGCGGCGACGGCGTACGACACGGTGACTCTCCCATCGTTGGAGCCCTCAGGTCAGGTGCTCGCCGGTGATCTCGTGCCGTCCGCCCGTGCCGTCACGCTGACCCTCGAGGACGCATCCGGCACAGCGCTCAGCGGCGTGGCCGTCGAGTTGGGCAACGGCACCGTCACCGCCTCGACCACCAACTCGTCGGCGAACGAGTATCGCTTCTCGGGGGCGAACCTGCGCCCGGGTGCGTGGAATGTGAGCCTCAGCGGATACGCCTCGACGTCGATCACCGTTCCGATCGGATCCGGGGATCACGATGCCGGGACGGTCCGTCTCTCCCCACTCACCGGCAACCAGCTCACCGTCGAGCGTCAGCCCGTCGGCGGCGCGAGCGGTGCTGTTCTCGCCACCCAGCCGAAGGTGTCGATCGTCGGGGCGAACGGCCGGATCGCCACCCTCGACAACTCGACGGTCGTGCGGGTGGCAATCTCGAGTGGTGTCGGGGGCACGCTCCGTGGAACGGCTGCCGCCACGGCATCGGCCGGCGTGGCGACCTTCGCCAACCTCGCTCTGGACGGTCTCGTCGGCAACGACTACGTCCTGACCTTCACGGCGGCCGGGTACGCCCCGGTGGCGGCGCAACCCATCGGGGTGTCAGCTGGTGCACCGGCTTCGGCGGACATCTCCGTCTCGAAGGCGGGTATCGACACCGACGGAGTGGACTCGGTGACCCTCACGGCACGACTCTTCGACACGGGTGGGAACGTCGCGGTCGCCTCCGGCGCGGTGGCGATCACCGTCGGTGGGACACCACTGACGACCACGGAGAGCGACGGCGTGTACTCGGCGACCCACACGACCTCGACTGCCGGGCAGGTCGCAGTGACGGTCACCCACGCCGGCGTGGCCGTGACCGGCTCGGCGGCCGTTTCGACCTCGCCGGGAGCACCCTCGAACCTGACGGTCTCGGGAGGCGACGGAGTCGCCTACCTGATGTGGGATCCGCCGGCGTCCGAGGGTGGATCGGCGGTGACCGACTACGTCGTCGAACGGTCGTCCGATGGAAACAACTGGTCGACGGTGAGCGACGGGGTCTCCACGTCGGCATCGGCGACGGTCCGCTCACTCACCAACGGCACCGGCTACACGTTCAGGGTGTCGGCGAGGAATGCGATCGGAACCGGTGCGGTCTCCTCGACGGCATCGGCCACCCCGCGCACGGCATCCTCAGCCCCGATCATCACGGGCCGGACCCTCGGTAGCGAGCAGGTGCAGGTCGCGTTCGTCATCGAATCGCTCGGTGGGGACACCGTTGCGGACATCGAGTACTCGCTCGATGGTGGCGCCTGGACATCGGCCGCGACGACGTCGTCGCCGGCGACGATCACCGGGCTCACCAACGGGACCGAGTACGGCGTGCGCCTTCGCGCCCGGCTGACCAACGCAGGGAGCAGCGCAGCGTCGGGTTCGGTGTTCGTCACCCCTCGGACGACCCCGTCGATGCCGTCGGCGCTGTCGGCTGCGGTGGGCGACGGCCAACTCAGCGTGTCGTTCACCGCCGGGGCGACCGGTGGTGCTCCGATCACCAACTACGAGTTCACCGTCGACGGTGGAGACACGTGGACTGCCCTGAGTCCGGCCGACGTACTCTCGCCGGTGACGATCACCGGTCTCACGAACGGCACCTCGTACACGGTGTCGCTCCGCGCCGTGAACGCTGCCGGGTCCGGCAGCGGTTCGAGCGACACGGTGACGGCGACGCCCGCCACCTACTCGGCCGCCCCGACGATCACATCGGTCACCCCCGGTGACGGCCAGATCTCTCTTGGCTTCACGGCCGGCGCCGACGGGGGCACGGCGATCACGAACTACCAGTTCCAGGTGAACGGTGGAGCGTGGCAGTCGAGGAGTCCGGTGTCGACGACCAGTCCGCTCGTCGTCACCGGCCTCACCAACGGCACTCCGTACTCGATGCGGATCCGGGCCGTGTCGTCGATCGGCGATGCCGTCGCGTCGGCAACCGTCACCACCACACCGCGCACGGTGGCGGCTGCTCCGACATCGCTGAGTGCCTCGGCGGGTTCGAGTTCCGCCACGATCGGTTTCACTCCAGGGGACGACGGCGGCTCGACGATCATCAACTACGAGTACTCGATCGACGGTGGCTCGACCTGGACGGCGGTGTCGCCGACGGACTCCACGTCACCCGTGACCATCACCGGTCTCACGAACGGCACTGCGTACTCCGTGAGGCTCCGTGCCGTCACCGTCTCGGGTGCCGGTACGGCGTCGTCGCCGGTGTCGGTCACACCTGTCGGCGTGCTCGGTGCACCGACCGGACTCACCGCGACCGCCTCGGGTTCGACGAGTGTGGCGCTGGCGTGGACTGCGCCCTCGACCGCCGGTGGGTCAGCGATCACCGACTACTCGGTGCGGTACCGGCAGTCGACATCGTCGACGTGGTTGACGTGGACCCGCACAACCACCCCGGCGACGACGACGACCGAGACGGTCACCGGGTTGTCCGCCGGCACGACGTATCGATTCCAGGTGGCGGCGATCACGGCCGAGGGGTCGGGTGACTTCACGGCCACGGCATCGGCGGTGACCGCAGCTGCAGCGACGCCCCCTGGAGCCCCGGTTCTGGTCGCGCTGACCGCCGGGGATGCGCAGGTGGTCGTCGACTGGTCGACGCCGGCCTCCACGGGCGGCTCGGCGATCACCGACTACCTGATCGAAGTGAACGATGGAACGTCGTGGACGACCTTCGCTGACGGAACGTCGACCGCCACCCAGGCGACGGTCACCTCGCTCACGAACGGGACCACCTACCGGTTCCGGGTGACTGCCGTGAACACGATCGGTTCGGGGGTGGCGTCGAACGAACTGGCGGCGACTCCTCGGACGGTGCCGGGAGCGCCGACCCCGCTTTCCGCCACATCCGACTCCTCAACGGTCACCCTCCAGTGGACTGCGCCCGGGTCGAACGGGGGCTCGGCGATCACCGGATACGTGGTCGAGTTCCAGGTGCGTGGGTCCTCCTCCTGGACAGGGTTCGCCCAACAACCGGAGTCTGCCGTGTCGGTTCGGATCACTGGGCTCGACTCCGCCACCGACTACGACTTCCGGGTCGCAGCGGTGAACGGTATGGGCACAGGTGCCTTTGCCACGACGACGACCACCACGGACCCCACGACGACGACCACCACGGACCCGTAGCCGACGCCGTAAACATCGACAGACTGAACACCGGATCGGCGAGTACGAACACAGCCGAACGCCACGGCGAGGAGCGAACACACATCATGACGAACGAGAACACCGATCACCAGGGGACGCCGGAGCGTTCCACGTCGGGCACGGTGCGACGTCGGCGTCCGGTGCGGCGTGGGCCCGCCAGCGCCGATGACGACTCGGGTGAGGAGTTCGTGCGGGTGCGGTCCGTCGCCGAGGAGCCGGGCGGCCGGGTGTTCGTCGACGGTCCGGACGATGCCGAGCACATCGCCCCGGATGCGATCACACCCGACGAGGTGACGTCCGGCCCGGTGGTCGACGCAACCAAGGCCAGCCTGCCGGCGAGCGACTCGGCGACCTTGGCGCTCGTGCTCGACGCCGTGCGGTCGTTCCTCGAGGGCCATGACGGCCTCGGCGGTGACCACCCGGTGACCCAGGACCGTCTCGAACGGCTCCGTCGCGTCGCCGTTCTCGTCGAGAACCCCTGAGCGCTCAGGCACCGATGACGGTGACCGACCCGGCGGCCGAACCGTCGCTGGTCACAAGCACCCAGGTGAGGATGGTGGCACCATCTGCCGTCTCGAAGATCATGCGCATCGTCGTCGTGTCGTAGCTGCGCTCCACGAACACCCAACCCTCTCCTTCGAGGGCGGTTCGAACCCCGGTCGAGAGCAGCTCGCGGTCGACGTCGCCCGACAGCGAGAACTCGACCACCGACGACCCGGTCGTCCCGTTCGACGCCACGATCCCCGAGGTCGACGCCCCGTCGGGCACCGCGACGGTCGGGACGTCGTCGGGGATGCCGTCGACGAGAATCGTCGTCGCGACCGGCAGCGTCGCAGCCGGATCGGCGGCGAGCGAGGTGACCGGGGGTTGTACCGGCGCGGTGTCATCGCCACAGGCAGTCAGCAACCCCGACAACCCGATGGCCGCGGCGATCAGGGAGAGCCCCCGTCCCAACGGGAACACACGGGACATCGACGATCGGGCGGGCACGTGATGATTTTACCGAGCGAGAAGATCCGCTGATCAGTGGCCTTGACAGGTGTCCCGGGTGGCAGCGCACCTCTGTTCGGTGTCCGACTAGTGTGAAAACGTGCCGTCGTTGTCCGCAGGGTCACCCAGCAGGGGTTCCGGGAGCGACACCGGGACCTCCCACCGCTGGGCGCTCGTCGTCGAGGACGACCCGAACGACCTCGACTTCGCGTCGGAGGTGCTGCGCCGGGAGGGATTCGCCGTGATGGGCGCACCCTCGGCGGCACGGGCCCGCGACCTGCTGCGCTCCCGGGCGATCGACCTGTGCGTGCTCGACCTCGGACTCGAGGACGAGAACGGTCTCGACCTGCTCGTCGAGGTGCGTCGCAAGCATCAGATGCCGATCATCGTCTCCACCGGCCAGGCCGACGTGGAGACGGCAGTCGTGTGCCTGCGCCTCGGTGCCGATGACCACATGGTGAAGCCGTACCCGCCGGCGCTGTTCGCGGCGCGGGTCGCGGCCCTGCTGCGTCGCACCGGTGGTGATCGGGGTGAGGACGTCCTGCAGTTCGACGAGCTGCGCATCGACCTGTCGGCACGCGAGGTGACCCTCGACGGCACCCCGATCACGATGCCGGCCCGCGAGTTCGACGTGTTGGCGTTCCTCGCCACCCACCCGCGGCAGGTGTTCTCACGCCGACAGCTGCTCGAGCAGGTGTGGGAGTCATCACCGGAATGGCAGGACGAGGCGACGGTCACCGAGCACGTGCGCAAGATCCGCCTGCGCATCGAACCCGACGCCCGGACACCGCGCTGGATCTCGACGGTCCGACGAGTCGGCTACCGCTTCAACGGCTGACCCGCGGCAACTGACCCGCGGCGGTGGCCGACCCGGTCAGCGGTGGGCCAGGTAGGCGCCGAGACCGGCGGCGTGGGAGAGATCCCAGCACGCCGTCACTCGATCGACTCCGAGCGCGACCCGTCGACGCACGAGTGCCGCGATGTAGGCGGCGGCATCGGTGTCGGGGGACATCTCACAGGCCAGCGCGATGGCGTTCGCTGCGGCCCCGTTCGCGCCGCTGAGCACGATCGAACCCGTGAGTGCCATCGCACCCTCGCTCCATCGGTCGCCGATGGCATCGACCTGTCCGGCACGGTCGACGGTGGCGAACGCGTCGGCTGACCAGGCTCCGGTGCCGGCCACGTTGCCGTCCATCACGCCGATCAGACCGCCGAGGTCACCGAGCACCGACAGTCGGGCCGCCAGGGCCGTGCGCGTGATGATCGACGCCGGGTGGACGAGCAGCGTCGTCGCCTCGTCGAGGTGGGCGAGTGCCGTGCGGATCGCCCCGGCGGGACCGAGGTCGGCCTGATCGGCGACGACGACCTTGGTGGTGACGTGCGGGAAGCGCAGCTTGACGTCGCTGGCCAGGGAGGAGCGTTCGAGTTGGTCGGCGGTGCACACGAACACGAGGGTGTGAGCGAGGTCGATCGGCAGGCCCGCCGTGGCCCGCGCGTAGGCCGGCATGCCGCGCACCGGCACCGCCGGAGCCGGCAGTTCGTAGCCCGACTCGAGGTAGCCGGCGTAGTGCGTGGCGAGGTTGACGACGATGATCATCGGTCCCCGGTCCGATCGATCGTCGGGATCGTGGACGCCGGAGCCGGAGCGGACTGTTCCGGTGCCCTCACGCGGCCTCGAGTGTACAACCGTCGGCGGTGGCCCTCGCCGGCCGGGACGAGGCACTATGCGGCGTCAGCGGGTGATCGCGTCCGTCGTGGCGGTGTGGATCATCCGGGTCTCGCCGTGGTGTTGGCGCATGATGCTGGTCACCTCGGTGTCGCGTCCGTGGCTGCACACGGCGACCAGCACCTCGCCCGGTGCGAGCGGGGTCCACTCGAGGCGGTCGTGTTCCTGGTTCGCCCGGTCGTCGAGGGTGAGGCCGACAGCCAGGTGACGATGCCGAGTCGGGTGTCGGTCACGAAGGCGCTGCCGACGGCAAGGCCGCCGATGAGGTTGTGCAGTCCGTCGGCCGAGCAGCACGTGTCCGAGCGGCCGGTGCACGACGTGCTCGGCCCGATGGCAGTCATGCCAGTGCAGGAACTGCTCGAGTACGAAGAGGGTCGGGAAGCCGGCGACGATGAGCCAGGCGAGGGTGCTCATCGGGGGTCGTCAGGCGGCGAGGCCATCGGGGGCTCGTGTGTGGTGATCTCCACAGGTTCACCGCTGACGTGGGTCGGGCCCGATGTGGGATGCCCCGGGACGACCCGAACAGGCGTGACGCGTCAGGCCAGACGAAACCGGGCCCCGAAGACCACCACGACCGAACCCACACTGAGGGTCCGGTCGTTGTGGATGTCCCGAGACATCACGAGAGCGGATGACGGGAATCGAACCCGCGTATTCAGCTTGGGAAGCTGATGTTCTGCCATTGAACTACATCCGCAGCGCCCCCGAGGCTAGCGGTGGCCGGCAGCCTCCGTCACCTCCGATCGGGCCCTCGGCCGAGCTCGGGACGGCGGAGTAGTGTGACGGCGTGATCCTGTCCGACCGCACCGTCCGTGAGCAGATCGCCGCCGGTCGGATCGTCATCGACCCCTTCGACGATGCGTTGGTGCAACCCTCGTCGATCGACGTCCGGATCTCGCACCTGTTCCGGGTGTTCCGCAACCACACGGCTGCCGTCATCGACGTGAAACGCGACATGACCGGTCTGACCGAACTGGTCGAGATGCCCGAGGACGGATCGGTGCCGTTCATGCTCCACCCCGGCGAGTTCGTGCTGGGCTCCACGTTGGAACGGATCGGCGTTCCCGACGACCTCGTCGGACGCGTCGAGGGCAAGTCGAGCCTCGGCAGGCTCGGTCTGCTCATCCACTCGACGGCGGGGTTCATCGACGCCGGCTTCGACGGTCACATCACCCTCGAACTCGCCAACGTCGCGTCGCTCCCGATCACGCTCTACCCGGGCATGAAGATCGGGCAGGTGAGCTTCATGCAGATGACCACCCCGGCCGACAAGCCCTACGGGTCGGGTGCTCGGGGGTCGAAGTACCAGGGTCAGCGTGGCCCGACGCCGAGCCGCTACTTCGAGAACTTCTCGTGATCGGTGACGACGGGCATGGTGGCGCGTCGTGACTACTCGCTGACCGGGACGGAGTCGGCGCTCGCCGTCGAGCGGGGTCTCGCCGACGCCGACTGGTTCCGCCCGGCGATCGACCCGACTCGACTGCGGGCGTTGCAAGTGCGCGGGGATGCGCGTGCGACTCGCGACACGCTGCTCTGGCTCGGACTGCTGGTCGTTGCGGCATGGTGCGCCTGGTGGTCGCTCGGCACGGGTGACCCGGGCGACGGTCGCGGTGTCACCGGCGTCCTGGCGAGCATCGTCTGCTTCGGGGTCTACGGCGCCCTCTACGGCGGTGCGGCCGACGCCCGCTGGCACGAGTGCGGACACGGCACGGCGTTCCGGTCGCGGTGGGCGAACGAGGTCGTGTACCTGTTGGCCTGTCTCATGTTGTGGCGGGGTCCGACGCTGTGGCGCTGGTCGCATCACCGTCATCACACCGACACGATCATCGTCGGCCGCGACGCCGAGATCGCCTTCCCCCGTCCGCCGAGTCCGTGGCGCACCCTGTGGGGGTTCACACACATCGAGGGGTCGACACGACTCATCGGTCGACTCGCCCGGCACGCCGTGGTCGGTCTCGATGCCGATGCGTGCGACCTGATCCCGGAACACGAACGCCGCCGGGCGGTGTGGGAGGCCCGGGTGATCGTCGGGTCGATGCTCGCGGTCGTCGCGTGGGCGGTGCTGGCCGGTTCGTGGCTACCGGTGCTGTTCATCGGTGGTCCGACGGTCTACGGCGGATGGTTGATGGTGTTCTTCGGCATCACGCAGCACGCCGGCCTGCGTGAGGACGTGCTCGACCACCGGTTGAACACCCGCACCGTGATGATGAACCCGGTGCTGCGGTTCCTGTACCTGAACATGAACCACCACGTCGAGCATCACCTGTTCCCGACGGTGCCGTATCACGCGTTGCCGGCCCTGCACCGGGAGGTCGGCGACCAGCTCGCGCCGGCGCTGCCGTCGACATGGGCCGCGTACCGGGAGATCCTGTCGACGATGCGGCATCAGCGCCGCGATCCGTCGTTCGAGATCCCGTTGGAGGTGCCGGCGGTGAGCGGCACGGGCCGGATCGACGTGGGGGAGCGCAACTGGGTGATGTCGTCGGGGACCGAGGTGACGCTGACGACGGTCGATGACATGGCGATCGGTGAGGTGCGTCGGATCGATCACGGCGATCGCTCCTACGTGTTGTGCCGGGTCGACGAGGGTGAGTTCGCGCTCGTCGATGGCATGTGCACCCATTCCCGGGTGCATCTGGCGGGTGGGGCTCTGCTCGGTTGCGAGATCGAGTGCCCGAAGCACAACGCCCGGTTCGATGTGCGCACCGGTGAGGTGAGGCGGGGCCCGGCTCGGGATGGGTTGGGTGTCGTGGCGGTGACGGTGCGCAACGGTCGGGTGACGACGAGCTTCGAACGCATTCTCGAGCCACCCCGCTGATCCGAGGGCCGCGTCCCGACACGGAACCGGGAGGGTGGGCTTCCGTAGGCTTCGGGGATGACCGCTCCCGTCTCCGTCGTCACCGGCGCCAACTCCGGCATCGGCCGGGCCACCGCCATCCGCCTCGCCGTCGCCGGCCACACCGTCTACGGCACGGTGCGCGACGCCGCCAAGGCCGACAAGTTGCTGGCCGCGGCGGAGTCGGCAGGTGTCACGATCCACCTCGCGGAGCTCGACGTGGCCGACGGCGACTCGGTGCGTGCCGGGTTCGCCGACATCTTCGGCCGAGCCGGTCGGGTCGATCATCTCGTCAACAACGCCGGTGTCGGCGGCAACGGCGTGGTGGAGGAGACCTCACCCAAGCAGTTCCTCGACGTGATGAACGTCGACCTGTGCGGTGTGGTGCGCTGCACCCAGGCCGTGCTGCCGCACATGCGCGAGCGTGGGTCGGGCACGATCGTCAACATCGCCTCGGTGGCCGGCCGTTTCGGAGCGATCGCTCAGGCTCCTTATGTGGCGTCGAAGTGGGCGCTCGAGGGGGTGAGCGAGGAACTCGCCCTCGAGGTCGCGCCGTTCGGGATCCGCGTGGCGATCGTGGAGCCCGGCGTCACGAAGTCAGCGATCTTCGCCAAGAACATCGACGCCCCGAACGCCACGGGTGCGTACGACATGCAGTATCGGCGGATGTTCGCGTTCTACGCCGCTGGCATCGCGCAGGCGACCCCGGCGGAGGAAGTAGCCGAGGTGATCCTCCACGCCATCGACACCGATGCGCCCGCTCTTCGCTACCAGGTGAGTTGGGCGGCCGCTGAGATCGTCGCCGGTCGTGATCGCATGGCCGAGGGCGACTGGGTGGGCCTCGGCGCGATCGCGGACGATGCCGAGTACGCAGCCCGCTTCGCCGAGTTGTTCGACGTCGACATCAGCTGATCCGGCGGGGCCGGTCAGCCCCAGACGGTGACGCCGAGCACGCCGACGAGCACGAGCGCGCTGGCGACGAGTTCGGCGCGTGAGTGGCGTTCGCGCAACCACAGTCGTGAGACGAGGAAGGTGAGCAGCAGTTCGCTCTGACCGAGCGTGCGCACCTTGGCGGCGCTCTCGAGGCTCATGGCGAGTGCCCAGCCTCCGGATCCGCACACCGACAGGATCCCGACCGGCAGGGTGCGACGCCAATGCCCGACCACCTCACCCACACCACCCGGTTCGCGCCATCGCAACCACAGTCCGTTGACGATCGCCTGGGTGGTGTTCATCGCAGCAAGGGTGACGAGGGCGCGCACGGCGGCCGGATGATCGCCGAGGGTGGTGGACGACCAGCGGATGCCGACCGAGGCGAGGGCGAAGCCGCCGCCGGCGATCACCCCGGCCATCGCGGCCCGGTCGCCGAGACGCAGGATCGAGCGGAGCGGTGTGCCGGTGGGGACGGCGAGGCGGATCACGCCGGCGAGGACGATCAGGGCGGCCAACCAGCCGAGTGGGGCGAGGGGTTCGCCGACGATGACGGCGGCGAAGATCGCCACCTGGATCACCTCGGTCTTGGCGTAGACGGTGCCGATCGCGAAGTCGCGTCGGTCGAAGGCGGTGATGAGGGCGATGGTGCCGATGATCTGGGCGACGCCCGCTGCGGTGACGATCGGCCAGAAGCGCCACGGGATGCTCGGCGCGTCGACGCCGGCGATACCGAACACGACGATGCAGGCGGCGAGGGCGATCGGCGCCCCGAACAGGTAGCGGGCATAGCCGGCGCCGTTCACCGACAGGTGCGAACGCAGACGCCCCTGACTTGCGGTGCGGATCGTCTGGATCACCGTGGCGATGAGCGTCACGACGATCCACATGCGCAGCGGACGTTAGCCGTGCTCGGTGGTGACCTCAGACCTTGCCGGTCGTGCCGTGAGACTGCTGAGGAGCCGACGCGTCGTCGGTCGAGTTCGGGTGTGCTGTGTCAGACGGTCTGACCGGCGAATCTGCCGCCGGTCACCGATCGGGCGAATGTGACGATGACGGTGGGTGGTGCCCTCGGCAGTGTCGCCGGCGACGGGTTCGCTCGAGGTGGGGTCCAAGCATTGGCGCGGGATCCGCGCTGAGTGGGCGCCAACGCGTCGTATGAGACCCTGTGCCCGTCACAGGACCCAGCCGGTGGGCCGCCCGAACGCAGCGCGAAGAGGTCTCAGCGTCTAGCGGTCCGTCGTCCGACGCTGGCCAGACGGATCCCCGACACCAGGAGCAACGCACCTACGGCGAGGAGGATGTCAGGCAGACCACCGGTGGCAGGCAGTGAGACGTCGTCAGCCGTCGCTGATTCCGTGTTGCTGGGTGGCTCGGTGGTGCTGGGCGCTTCGGTGGTGCTGGGCGCTTCGGTGGTGTTGGACGCCTCGGTGGTGCTGGGCGCCTCGGTGGTGCTGGGCGCCTCGGTGGTGCTGGGCTCCTCGGTGGTCGACGGTGGGGCACTCGGAGTCACCGAGACCGGATCCGTGTACGCCCCCGTCCCGGCGCTGTTCACCGCTGCGACCCGCACCTCGTAGGTGGTCCCGTTCGTCAGCCCGGTGATCGTCGTCGACAGGTCGGTCGACACGCCGTCGGCGAACGTCGTCCAGTCGCCGGACGACCCCACCCGGTACTGCACCGAGTAGTCCGTGATCGCTGTGCCACCGGTCGATGTCGGCGCGGTCCAGGTGATGTCGGCGACGGTGTCGCCTGCTGTCGCATCAGTGATCACCGGCACCGATGGAGCGGACGCGATGCTGAAGTTCACCGAGGTGGTGGCGCTTCCGTAGGTGGCGCCCGTCGCCGTGACGACGATGCTGTAGTCGCCGACTGTCGTGGGTTGCCCGGTGATGGCCCCGGTGGCCGTGTTGAAGCTGAGTCCGGGGGGAAGGTCGCCGGTGTAGCTGTAGGTGACCGTTCCGCTGAGTCCTGCCGGCGTCATGGTGACGCCACTGATGGCGGTACCGACAGGACTGGTCACGCTGGCCTGGCTGGGTGTGAGGGTCGCGTCGGCACCCAGGGGCGCCGCCGAGGTGGCGCCGACGTTCCACACGGCGAAGAACTCGGGGGCGGTCACCGTCCACGAGATCGATGAGAACGTTCCGGTGAACTGGATCGAACCGTTCGCCTCGGCTCCCGACAGCCGGGCGCCACCGGAGATCAGGGTGCGGGTGGGCAGGGTGCCCCCGGTCCCGTGTCCGCTGCTGAGGATGGCGAAGTCGTTGTCGAAATCCCACGTGCCCGGGATCGTCCCTCGGCCGAGCGACCGGAACAGCAGGACGATGTTCGCCACGTCGACCGGGGTGGTCATGCCGGCGTTGCTGTAGAACGAGAGGCGCTGCTCGGCGGTGCCGCCCCCGGCCGCGTTGCCCGACACGGCGATGCGGTCGCTGTTCGGGGGGAGGGTGGGGATGCTCTCGCTCGTGAAGTGGCTGCCATCTCCTCCGCCGAGCGTGGACCAGTAGGTCGATCCGGAGGTTCCGAACGCCGAGGGTGAATCGAGAGTGGTGTCGACGGTTCCAACGTCCTTTGCCACCACCTCGCCTTCGAACTTCACGTACACCAAATTGCCGCCGGGCAGCTGCAATTGCCCGGAGGCTGTTCGGGCGAACTTGTAGTTACCACCGATGACGGGTTTGGTGGCCGTCTGACCGAAGGTCCCCGGGTTGGTCCACTGGATCCAGCCCAGTGTGGGTGCCGAGGTGGCGCCCACCTGGGACGACGGAATGCCGGCGAGCGACATGAGGCCGAGAACGACCAGAGCTGGAATCGCCGTCCGTCGGCGAGTGATGAACCTGAACATGACCAGAGAGTAGACATAAAATTTCGAATGATCGACTCTCTCTGAATGTTTTCACCAGTAGTCGCTGCGGGCGTCAGTGCCTCACACGATGGCAGGTCGGCCGGCGCGCTGTCGGCTTCGGACCACACGCCATCGGTCTGGGTGACATGCCACGCTTGGGCGTTCCTGTCGTCGGCCGAGGTTTGGCTCGTGTTCGCTGCTGAGGGTGGGAAGGGCTGCCGCCTGCACTGAGGCGCCTCGGAGGCTGCGACGCCGTGGGTTCAGTCCCTGACGGGGCCCTCGAACCGGGCGAAGTCCACATGAGTGGTGGACGCTGCGGTTGCGGCCCGTCCGGAGTCGGTCACGGCGTGCAACTCGTCGATCCAGATATCCATGACCACCTCGTCGCTCACCATGTTCCGGAGGTGCCCACCAGAGTCACGATCGTCGGAGATGCCGTGCAGGTGGAGACCGGGAATGGTCTCGCCATCCGTCGTGTCGGGGAACCGGAATCCGACCAACGCACCCGACCACGATGCGAACCGGAACCGCACCTCATCATCGATGATCTGCCCCAACGACTCACCGGCGAACGTCGGTGGGCACACGGTGCGCAACACGACGTCGCTGAACGTTCCCCGCACGCGCAACGCACACACGACCTGCTCGTGATCGACATGGTGACGCTCGAGGTAGGTGTCGATCACATCGAGCAGGCCGTCGACGGGGACTCCCTTCGGGACCCTGACCCGATGGCGTCGGCCGCCGTGAGCGGCGATACCGAACGCAACCGACTCTGCGTC
>JBEAPU010000041.1:0-17601 GCA_041164245.1 Actinomycetota bacterium
ATCGGGGGTGGTGCCGTGCTGTCGGGGGCCGTCGCCGGCCTCGGCCTGTGCGCCTTCGCCATCGCCACCGCCAGCGCATGGCCCGTCGTCATGGTCGCGTTCTCCCTCACGGCGATGTTCGGCATCGGCTGGAACGTGGTCACCGTCAGCCTCCGCCAGAGCGTGATCCCCGACCACCTCCTCGGGCGGGTCAACAGCGTGTACCGCTTCCTGGCGTGGGGCTCGATCCCCGTCGGGGCCGCGCTCGGCGGAGCACTCGTCGGTCTACTCGACGGGCCTCTCGATCGGGCCGACGCGCTGCGCTCACCGTGGTTCGTCTCGGTCGCCATCCACGTCATCCTCCTCGTCGTCGTCCGACGTCGGCTCGGCACCGCAGCGCTCGACACCCTGCGGGCCACCGGGAAGTAGCGTCCACGCAGTGACGCACCGGCGGGACATCGAGGGCCTGCGGGCCATCGCCGTCGGAGCCGTCCTCGCGTACCACGCCGGCATCCCGGGCGTCGGTGGTGGTTTCGTCGGCGTCGACGTGTTCCTGGTCATCTCCGGGTTCCTGATCACCGGACTTCTGCTCGACGAGCGCCGTCGGACCGGCCGCATCGACCTCGTCGCCTTCTACGGGCGGCGCATCCGGCGACTCCTGCCGATCTCGAGCATCGTCCTCGTGGCGACGGCGATCGTCGGGACCGTCGTCCTCGCACCCACTGCGCTCGCCGACCTCGGCACCGACGTGATCGCGGCGGCGGCCTTCGCCTCCAACGTCGTCTTCGCGCTGCGCGGCACCGACTACCTCGCCGGCGACGCCGACCCCTCGGCGATCCAGCACTACTGGTCCCTCGCCGTCGAGGAGCAGTTCTACGTCCTGTGGCCGGGGCTGATCGCCCTCGCCACCCTCGGCCGGCGGGCCGTGGCTACCCGGGCCGCCCTCGCCGTGGGCGGGGTGATCGGGCTCAGCCTCGCGGCGAGCATCGCGCTCAGCCCGACGATGCCCACCTGGTCGTACTTCGGCCTGCACACCCGGGCCTGGGAGCTCGGCGTCGGCGCCGCCCTCGCCATCGCCTGGACCGCTGTCGATCGACTCCCCGAGGCGCTGCGCGGCCTCCTCGGCTGGTGCGGGTTGGTCGCCGTCGGCGCCTCGATCACCAGCTTCGGTCGTGTCGAGCACTTCCCCGGATGGGCGGCGCTCCTCCCGGTGATCGGGACGGCAGCCCTGATCGCCGCCGGCGACGACCACCCGTGGGGGCCACGACGAGCGTTGGGGGTCGGCATCGCCCAGTGGATCGGCTCCCGGTCGTACTCGCTGTACCTCTGGCACTGGCCGGCACTGATCCTCGGCGCGGCGTGGCTCGGCGACGAACCCCGACCCGTCGAGACCGCGCTGTTGATGCTGATCGCCGTCGGGCTCAGCGAACTCGGCTACCGGGCCGTCGAGGACCCGATCCGCCGCTCCACCCGGCTGCGGTCACGGCCGCGGGCCACGTGGGCCCTCGGCACGATCGCCGTCGCGCTCGCCGTCACCACCGGCACCGTCACCGCCGTGCGGAGGCCCGACATCTCGACCGGGGTGCAGGCGGCGGCACCCCGGCTCGAGACGTCGAGCACGACGGAGGCGCCGACGACGACTGCGCCGGCCGGCGACGGCGACGACTCCAGTGACGACGGTGACGGCGCGCACGCCGGTACCCCCTCGACGATGCCGACCACGACGGTCCCCTCCCCACCGCCACGGATCGACAATCGCGCCGCGGCGCCGCTCGACGCCGTGATCTCCGCACTCTCGGCGACGGTGCTCCCCGACAACGTTCGGCCCTCGCCCTACGCAGCCGGAGCCGACACGAGCGTCCTCTACGAGACGGAATGCCACCAGTTCATGACACCGGTCGTCGCCACCGGTTGTGTCTTCGGCGACCCCGAGGGCGACATCACGATCGGGCTGCTCGGCGACAGTCACGCGGCCCAGTGGTTCGTCGCCGTCGATGCCATCGCCCGCGAGCGGGGCTGGCGACTCCTCGCCCACACCCAGGGCGGATGCCCCCTGCTGGATGTCGTCACCTGGAACCGGGGGGCCGACGCATACTTCACCCACTGCACCACCTGGCGCAACGGCGTCATCGACCGGTTCGTCGCCGAGGGAGTGAGCATCGCCCTGCTGTCGCAGCACTGGGGCCTGTTGACCGGGCCCGAGGGCCGGTCCGTCCCGGCCGATGTGTGGGCCCGTGACCTGCCCGGCGTCCTGACCGGTCTGCGCGACGTCGGCATCGAACCGGTGCTGTTCCTCGACTCGCCGGACCCCTACGACTCGGCTCCGGGATGCGCGGCTGCGAACGCGACCGACCTCACCCGCTGCGAGCCCGGGGTGCTGCGCAACAACGAACGCGCCGTGCGGACCACGGCAGCCGGGATCGCCGACGAACTCGGCGTGGGACTGATCGACCCCCATCGCTGGCTGTGCGTCGACGAGACCCCCGACGACACCGACGACACGACGCGCTGCCCGATCGTGATCGGCGACATCCTCGTCTACCGCGACAGCCATCACCTGTCGAACACCTTCGTCGAGTGGTTCACGCCGGTCCTCGCCGACGCGATCGTCCCCTTCATCGACGCCGCCGGCTGACCGGCCCCTCCCGCTCCGGTGGCGAGCAGCGGCCGTCGCGTCGGACATGATCGGGTCGTCGGTCCCGGGCGACCGGGAGGGGAACGGAGGGGACGAGATGGGTGACGACGCGATCCACTGGTGGTCGGCGACGGAGACGGCACGACGGATCACGGCACGCGAGGTGTCGAGCCGCGAGGTACTCGAGCACATGATCGCCCGAGTCGACCGACTCGATGGGGCGATCAACTCCGTGGTCCAGCGCGACCTCGAGCGCGCCCGCGCCACGGCCGATGCCGCCGACGCAGCGGCCCGCGAGGGACGCGACCTCGGCCCGTTCCACGGCGTCCCGATCACGATCAAGGACTCGTTCCAGACGGCGGGGTGCCGCACCACCTCGGGCGCTCCCGAGTTGGCCGACTTCGTCCCCACCGAGGACGCCGCACCCGTCGCCCGACTTCGGGAGGCCGGGGCCGTCGTGTGGGCCAAGACGAACCTGCCGATCTGGGCCGGCGACATCCAGTCGTACAACGACGTGTACGGCACGACGCTGAACCCGTTCCATCCCGACCGGACCTGCGGCGGGTCGTCCGGCGGGTCGGCCGCCGCGCTGGCGATGGGGTTCACCGCCATCGAGCTCGGCAGCGACATCGGCGGGTCGATCCGCGTACCGGCGCACTACTCCGGGGTCGCCGGCCACAAGCCGTCCTACGGGATCGTGCCCGCTCACGGCCAGATCCCCGGCCTGCCCGGAACGTTCAGCCAGGCCGACCTGGCGGTCGCCGGCCCGATGGCACGCCACGTCGACGACCTCGAGACGGCCCTCGGCGTGCTGGTCGGACCCGACCGCTGGGATGCACCGGCCTGGCGCATCGACCTTCCGCCGAGCCGTCACGAGGACCCGCACCAGATGCGGGTCGGGGCCTGGCTCGACGATGACGCCTGCCCGGTGGATGCCGACACGCGTCGGGTCCTCGGTGCCCTGGTGACCGCCCTCGACGCCGCCGGCGTCCGTGTCGACACGTCCGCCCGGCCCGGTTTCACGCTCGACAAGGCGGTGGACGTGTTCCTCCAGCTCCTCTACGCCGCCCTGTCGGGCGGACATCCGAAGGACAAGCTCGACCACATGGCCGCCGACGCATCCGACACGCCGCTCGGGTTCGTCAAGCACTCGACCGCCATGCGACACCGCGACTGGTTGAGCAATCACGAACGACGGCTGCAGCTGCGCGAGCGGTGGGCCGAGTACTTCCGCGACTTCGACATCATGTTGATGCCGGTGCAGCCCCGGGACGCGATCGAGCACGACCACTCCGAGCCGCAGTTCGGGCGCACCGTCGCCATCGACGGCGTGACCCGTCCCTACACCGACCTGTTCAAGTGGATCGGACCCGCCGGCGTGGCCTTCCTGCCGTCGACCGTCGTCCCCGTCGGGATGTCGGCGGCCGGCCTGCCGATCGGCGTGCAGGTCATCGCCCCGTACCTCCACGACCGCACGGCGCTCGCCTTCGCGCGGCTCGTCAGCGACCTCGTCGGCGGCTGCCCGCGGCCGCCCGCCGCCGACTGAGCCGGCTCACACGACCCGGCGAGGGGCTCCGATGCGCACCGGGACACCCGGGGAGTACATGGCGTGCGGCTCACCGATCGGGTTCGGCAGCCCGGCCGCCCGCACCAGCGTCTCGTCGAGTTCGAGCACCTCGGCCCGGCGCAACGGCCACTCCGGGTGGTCGACCGGGGCGTACCCCAGACGGGATCCCGGCGGACCGGAGATCAGGCCCCACCGGGCCGTGAGGAACGTGGCGAGATCGTCGGGCTCGTCGATGGCGGCCCCGATGCGCACTGCGATCGACGCCGTCGCCGGGCCGGGCTCCGGGCGGGGCCAACGACGGCACACCGTTGTGCTCACCAGGTCGCCGACCCGCACGTGGCGCACATCACCGACGCAGTAGGGGATGCGGTAGGCACCTCGGGCGACGAGTGCGGGCAGCCAACGATCGATGTCGAGCGAGAGGAAGAACACCCCCCGTCGATCGCCGGAGCGCACGTAAGTGCGCACGTTCACCTCGGGGAACGACCCGACATGGGGAAGCGGGGCGAGACCACGCATCGGAAATCCGAGGCCGTCCATGTGGAACGGGATGAGCCCGACCCACGCCGACCCATCGAAGGTGTCGACCTCGATGCCCACGGGAAGCCTCCGCTGGACGCTCTCGGGCGTCATCGGCCAGTGCAGGTAGACCAGGTCGGTCCAGTACTGCACCATCACGGCCCGCCGCACCGGCTCAGGACAGGTCGACGGCGGGATGTCGCTCCCGACGTTCACGACGCCCCCGACACGATCACGACCATCGCCGCCGCCAACACGGCCCGTGCCGACCAGCCGATGGTGCGCACCCAGTTCGAGCGCACCAGCCCCGCGACGACGTCGACGATGCGATCGGCGTCGGTCTCACCTGCGAGCCGACCGTGACGCGGCACTTGGGCGAGCACCGTGCTCGCCAACACGACGGCGAGGACGAGTCCCCCCAGCGTCGGCAGCACACGCCCGAGGCCGTCGGGCGGTGCCGCGAACAGCCACAGGACGCTCACCCCCTCGACCGCCATCGGAGCCCCGACGACGAGGGCGGTCCGGCGCTGGTGCTCCGCGGCGTACCCGGGCGATGCCTCCGCCGGCACGAGGGCGAACAACGGGTAGTGCACGACCTGCACGAACCAGATGAGACCGGCCATGAACGCAGTGGCGACCAGATGGATGATCGCGATCAGCACGGCACGGGCCTCGACTCCACGTGCCTTAGCCTCGCCGTCTATGGGCCGCCGCTCCACTCCTGCCGACACGACCGGAGGGCGCGCCCCGCGCTGGTGCCACGGCTGCGGTCGACGCATCGAGTGGCGTGCCAAGTGGGCCCGCGACTGGGAGTCGGTTCGGTGGTGCTCCGACGCGTGCCGACGTCACGGTGTGACCGAGCAGGATCTCGCCCTCGAACGAACGGTGATCACCCTGCTCGAGCAGCGATCGGCCGGGGCGACGATCTGCCCGTCGGAGGCGGCCCGGGTCGTCGGCGGCGAGGAGTGGCGCCCGCTCATGGAGCCGGCCCGGCGAGCAGCCCGACGCCTCGTCGTCGCCGGACGGGTCGAGGTCACCCAGGGCGGACGGGCCGTCGACGCGTCGACGGCGCGGGGGCCCATCCGGGTGCGGCTCAGCCGTCAGGCCCCGCCGAGCCCGTCCCGCAGCTGACGCATCCCGACGAGTTCGACCTCGCCGGCGGCGACCAGGTCGTCGAGGGCCGCCCGCCACGCGACCGACTCGAGAGCATCGGCCTCGTCGGTGCGAACGTGGGGACGAGCGGGATCGATCGCCTCGATCTCACCGGGGTGGCACGGGTGCAGCGCCAGGTAGATGAGTCCCCCGCCGGCGACGGCCGACCGCAGCCGAGCCACGAGATCGAGCGGGACACCGGCCGGTCGGGAGAAGTCGCTCTCGATGATCCGGTCGAACACTGGCATGCCAGCCTCACGAGCGGCGACGAGCACCGGAGCCAGGTCGTCCTCGGTGACATCGGGGAGGTGCCGGGCGATGCCGTAACCGGCGATCGTCGCCGGGAGCACGACCGGAAGGCCGTACTCGACACCTAGGGCCACGTACCGCTCGGCCCACTCGGGCGCCATGGCCGAACCCATGTGCGAGTCGAGGTGGGTGACGTCCACACCGGCGGACAGGGCCCGGTCCACCTGGGTGCGCCACTCATCCATCACGGCATCGGGGTCGGCATTGCCCCGCAGGTCGACCACCGAGCGCCACATCGCCCCTGAGTGGTCGACGAGACCCGAGAGCCGCGGTGCTCGCGACATCGGCGCCCAGCGATAGTGGCGGTGCTCTGCGTTCAGCGTCAGGTGCACGCCCACATCGAGTTCGGGCTGCGCCGCAGCCAGTTCGAGGGCTTCGGACGACCACGGGCACGGGACCATCACCGACCCGCACGTCACGGCACCGGCCTCAGCGGTGGCGGCGAAGGCCGTCGTCGTGCCATGGCACATGCCGATGTCGTCGACGTGGATCACGAGTCGCGTCGGGGCCATGGACAGAGTGTAGGGACCACCCACACCCGGGATCCGGTGGCCGTGACAGCCCATAGCATCACGCCTGTGAACGACGGTGACGACGACACGATGACGAGCACCCGGGGGCGGGAGTGGTGGCGGAATGGGGTCGTCTATCAGGTGTACCCGCGGTCGTTCGCCGATGCGAACGGCGACGGACTCGGCGACGTCGAGGGCATCCGGAGCCGCCTGCCGCACCTCGTGGCTCTCGGTGTCGACGCCATCTGGATCAGCCCGTGGTACCCGTCGCCGCTCCTCGACGGGGGGTACGACGTCGCCGACTACCGCGACATCGACCGGCGGTTCGGCTCGCTCGACGATGCCCGCCGCCTGATCGCCGAGGCCCACGCGCTCGGCATCCGCATCATCGTCGACATCGTCCCGAACCACACGTCATGGGAGCACCCCTGGTTCGTCGAGGCCCGCGCCGCCGCACCCGGAAGCCCGGCCCGCCGGCGCTACGTCATCCGCCCCGGCAGGGGCGACACCGGGGACCAGCCACCCACCAACTGGACGGCCGTGTTCGGCGGACCGGCGTGGACCCGACTCGACGACGGCGAGTGGTACCTGCACCTGTTCGACTCCAGCCAACCCGACCTCGACTGGACGAACCCGGAGGTGCGTGCCGAGTTCCGGGACATCTTCCGCTTCTGGATCGAGGTCGGTGTCGACGGCTTCCGCATCGACGTCGCCCACGGACTCGCCAAGGACCAGCGCTTCCCCGATCTCGACGTGACGGCCCGGGTGCTCGAGAACGCCCACATCGAGGACCATCCCCACTGGGACCGCGACGAGGTGCACGAGATCATCCGCGAGTGGCGGGCCGTGCTCGACGCCGAACAGCGACGGGTCGGCCGGGACCTGATGATGGTCGCCGAAGCCTGGGTGCACCCAGCGAGCCTGCCCAAGTACCTGCGCGTCGACGAGTACCACCAGTCCTTCAACTTCGACTTCCTCCAGTGCGACTGGGACGCGACCCTCATGGCTGAGGCGATCGACCGGGCACTGCTCGCCGCCGACACCGTCGGTTCGACCCCGACGTGGGCGCTCTCGAACCACGACGTCGTCCGTCATCCGACGCGCTACGGACTCCCCGCCGAGACCGACTGGCGCACCTGGCTGCTCGACGGGCCACACGGTGTGCTCGATCGCGACCTCGGCCTGCGGCGGGCACGTGCCGCCACGATGATGTTGCTCGCCCTGCCCGGGTCGACCTACCTCTATCAGGGCGAGGAACTCGGTCTCCACGAGGTCCACGACCTGCCGGCCGAGGTGCTCGACGACCCGGTGTGGGAGAACTCCGGTCGCACCGTCAAGGGTCGTGACGGCTGCCGGGTGCCGCTCCCGTGGGCCGCCACCGGTCCGTCCCTCGGCTTCGGGTCCGGCGACGCGACTCCGTGGCTGCCTCAACCGTCGTGGTTCGCTGGTGTGAGCGCAGCAGCGCAGGACGGCATCCCCGGGAGCACGCTCGAGCTGTACCGGGCGGCGATGCGGCTGCGTCGTGCGAACTGGCTGGCCGCCGGGCCACTCGAGTGGTCGGACAAGTTCAACGACCCAGAGTCACAGGTGCTGGCGTTCCGACGCCGGGACCTGCTGTGCATCGTGAACTTCGGTGACGAGCCGGTCCCGATGCCCGCCGGCGAGGTACTCCTCGTGTCATCGGAGTCGGACGACGACTCCCTCCTCCCGGGTGCCGCTGCCGCCTGGGTCGGGGCCGCCTGATCAGAGCGCGTCGAGCGCGTCGAGGGTGATCGAGGCGATCCGCTCGACGTGCTCGTCGGTGATCACCATCGGCGGCGCGAACAACAGCGCGTCGTTCACCGCCGGCCCCGATCCGGCCGGGTAGACCCACATGCCGCGGTCGACGCAGGCCGCCACCGCCTCCCCGGCGCTCACGCCGACGAGTTCGACCCCGATCATCAGGCCACGGCCACGCACCTCGGCCACCCGAGCATGGTCACCCACCGCGTCGCGCAGGGCAGTCTGGAGCTTCTCGCCCATGACCGCCGTGCGCTCGACGAGCCGTTCGCTCTCCATGATGTCGAGCACGGCCAGCGCACCGGCGCACATCGCGTCCTGCCCCGAGTAGGTGAAGAACATCACGCTGCGACCCGACTCGCTGATCGGGTCGAGCACGTGGTCGGCCGCCGTCACCATCGACATCGGCACATAGCCGCCGCCGATGCCCTTTGCCGACACGAGGATGTCGGGCTGCACCGGGTCGTGCTGGTGGCCCCAGGTGAGGCCGGTGCGGCCGAAACCGGTCATGACCTCGTCGGCGATGAAGAGGATCCCGTACTGCCGGCAAATCTCCGACACCTGCTGCCAGTAGTCGACGTCGGCGACGAGCGCACCCGCCGAGGCGCCGATGACCGGTTCGGCGATGAACGCCGCCACGGTCTCGGGTCCGGTCGCCTCGATCGCCGCGGCGAGGGCCCCGGCATCGTTCCAGGGGACCTTCGGGTACTCGGGCATCAACGGGTCGAGGCCGGCGCGGCGGGCCATGTGGCCGCCGATGCCGAGCGTGGTGATCGTCGCCCCGTGGTAGCTCGGGATGCGACCGAGGACCTTGTACCGGCGCTCGTCACCTCGGCTGAGGTGATACGTGCGGGCGACACGGATCGCGGTGTCGACCGCCTCGGAGCCGCCACCGGCGAGGTACACGTGGTTGAAGCCCTCGGGCAACCAGCGCTCGACGAGTCGGTCGACGAGGGCCAGTCGGTTGGGCGTCGGCCAGATCGGCACCACGTAGTCGATCGTGCGCAGGGCCGTCGCCACCGCATCGGCCACCTCCGGGCGCCCGTGACCGATGTTGGTCACCACGGCACCACCGGCGGCATCGAGGATGCGACGCCCGTCGTCGAGCACGAGATCGACACCGTCGGTGGCCACGACCACCGGCGGTGTCGTGGCCGTCGCCGTGAAGGAGTACCGGTCGAGGGCCTGCGATGAGTACGCGATGGACATGGACACAGTCTCGCAGACGACTCCGGCACCACCGTGACGGGGACGATCTGACACACTCCGCTCATGACAACAGCTGAATTCGCCGATCGCGTCGCCATCGTCACCGGGTCCTCGTCGGGGATCGGGGAGGCCATCGCCCACCGCCTCTCGGCCCTCGGGGCGACCGTCGTCGTCAACTCGTCGAACTCGGTCGAGGCAGGAGAGACGGTGTCGGCCGCTCTCCCCGGTGAGTCGTGCTACATCCGGGCCGACATCTCCGACCAGGCGCAGGCCCATGCCCTCGTCGACGAGACGATCGCCCGCTACGGCCGCCTCGACATGCTGATCAACAACGCCGGGTGGACGACGCTCGTCCCCCACCACGACCTCGAGGCACTCACCGACGAGATCTTCCGCCGCACCTTCGAGGTCAACGTCTTCGGCACCTGGTGGCTCACCAAGCGGGCCATGCCCCACCTGAGGAAGTCGCCCGACGGCAACGTCGTCAACATCACCTCCGTGGCCGGCGTCCGCCCGATCGGGTCGTCCGTGGCCTACTCGATGACCAAGGCCGCGCTCAACCAGATGACGCACCTCCTCGCCAAGTCGTGTGGCCCGGTGCGGGTCAACGCCATCGCCCCGGGTCTCGTCGCCACCCCGTGGACGAGTGATTGGGACGACCAGCACGCCGCCATCGCCCAGCTCGCCCCGCTCGGGCGCTCGGCGACGGCCGAGGACTGTGCCGAGGCCACCCTCGGCCTGCTGCGCTCGACCTACGTGTCGGGGGCCGTGCTCGTCGTCGACGGCGGCACGACGATGAAGATGTGACCGTCCCGGCTCAGCGGCCGAGCGAGATGCCGAACCGTCGCTCGACTCAGAGGCCGAGCGACTTCGAGATGATCGTCTTCATGATCTCGTTGGTGCCGCCGTAGATCGAGGTCACGCGCGAGTCGGCGTAGTTGCGGGCGATCGGGTACTCGACGGTGTAGCCGTACCCACCGAAGAACTGCAGGCACCGATCGGCCGCCTCCTTCTGCAGGTCGGTGCACCAGTACTTGGCCTGCGCCGCTTCCGAGGGGGTGAGCGTCCCGGCATTGAGTGCGAGCACGCACTGATCGACGTAGGCCTGGGCGACGTCGACCGCTGTCTTCACCTCGGCGAGGACGAACTTCGTGTTCTGGAACGCGCCGACCGAGGTGCCGAAGGCCTTCCGCTCCTTCACGTACTCGACCGTCCAGTCCAATGCGGCACGCGCCGAGGCGACCCCGGTGATGGCGATCGAGAGGCGCTCCTGGGCGAGGTTCGACGACAGGTAGCGGAAGGCCTGACCCTCGTCCCCGAGACGGTTGGCGACGGGGATGCGCACCTCGTCGAAGAACAACTCGGCAGTGTCCTGCGAGTGGTTGCCGATCTTGTCGAGGTTGCGTCCCCGTTCGAACCCCGGCATGCCGCGCTCGGCGACGAGGAGGGTCATCCCGGTGTGACGCGCCGTCGGATCGGTCTTGGCGACCACGATCACGAGGTCGGAGTTGATGCCGTTGGTGATGAAGGTCTTCGATCCGTTCACCACGTAGACGTCGCCGTCGCGCACCGCCGTCGTGCCGATGCTGGCGAGGTCGGACCCGGTGCCCGGCTCGGTCATGGCGATCGCCGTGATCAGGTCGCCGGACGCGATCGAGGGCAGCCACCGCCGCTTCTGCTCATCGGTGCACAACTCGAGGTAGTACGGGATCGTGATGTCGTTGTGCAGTGTGATGCCGAGGCCGGCACCACCGATGCCGGCGTAGGCGAACTCCTCGGCGATGACCTGGTTGAATCGGAAGTCGTCCGAGCCGCCACCGCCGTACTCCTCGGGGATCTGCATGCCGAGGAATCCGTTGGCTCCGGCGGCGGCGAAGATCTCCCGCGGCGCGATCCCAGCCGCCTCCCACTCCATGTAGTGCGGGGACATCTCCTTGGCGATGAAGGACGAGAAGGAGTCGCGGAATGCCTCATGGGTGTCGTCGAAGATGGCGCGCATCCGGCAAGACTACGGAGCGAGCGGGCCAGCCGGCGAAGCCGGATCCTGCCGGTAGAAGGCCGACAACGCCCGGTACAGACCGCCGGCCCGGCTCCGCATCTCGACGGGACGGGTGAAGAACACCTCACTGGCCACGGCGAAGTGCTCAGCCGGGTCGGAGCCGGCGTAGGCCCGCAGCAGGCCCTGACGCGAGCGGCGGACCCGGTCGAAGGAGCGGCCCATCACCCGGTCGAAGTCACGTCGCAGTGAGCCGTCGGCGATCGGCGGCAAGCCGTCGGCGAACCCGTCGAGCTGGTCGATCTTGTGTGCGAACTCGTGGAGGACGACGTTGCGACCTGCGCTCGGCCGGCGCAGGTCGGCACGGACCTGCGACCAGGAGATGACCAACGGTCCGCGACCGTGTCCCGACTGCCCGGCGAGTGAGCGACCGCCGGCCCGGACGATGCCGCCCGAGCGACTCGACCGCCGCTCGGACACCCGGAATGCCCCGGGATGGACGATGACCGAGCGGACCTGGGCGAACGGATCGTCACGCTCGGCGAAACCTGCGGCGAGCAGCGCCGCCAACGTCACGACCGTCTCGCGCATCGCCGTGTCGAGGTCGAAGCCGTCCGGTGTCTCCCAGCGGATCCGATCGTGCAGACGCTCGGACTCGGCGCGATGCCGCTCCCGGCCGGCGTCGTCGAGGTGAGCGCACAGACCGGTCACGGCCGGGGTCCACGGTCCCATCGGACCGGAGCCGACCGCCTCGGACCGGGGTGGGGCATCCATGCGCCGAGACTAGGGCGGTACGGTGCGCTCATGCCGTCGCTGGGTCTGTCCGTGCCGGGGGTGGGAGTCACGCTCGATCCCATGTCCGGGGGACGCATCCGCCAGGTGAGCGTCGACGGACGCCGCATCCTCCACGACACACCCGGCGACGGGAGCGACCCGACCGCGACCGGCTGGGGCTCGTTCCCGATGGCCCCCTTCGCCGGGAGGGTGCGTCACGGTCGCTTCGTGGCCGGCGGCGTCGAGCACGTCCTCGAGCGACGCAACGGGGACCACGCCATGCACGGGACCGTCCTGGACCGACCCTGGGAGGTGCGCGAGCACACCCCGACCCGATGCGTGCTGCGCACCGATCTCGGTCCGGGATGGCCGTGGGACGGCTGGTGCGAACAGCACCTCGATCTCTCGGCCGAGCGTCTGGTGATGCGCCTCGAGGTGCACAGCGAGCGCGAGGCCTTCCCGACCTCCGCCGGCTGGCACCCGTGGTTCCGCACCCGCCTCGACGGCGGTGGAGCGCTGCGGCTCGATGTCACGGCGGGGTCGATGGTCCGCCGCGATCCGGAGGGGATCCCGTCGGGCGTCTGGGGGCCACCGACCCCGCGGCCGTGGGACGACTGCCTGGGCGACATCACCTGGCCGGTCCGCCTGCGTTGGGAGATCGCTGGCTCCCCCGTCGTCGGGATCGACATCTCCGCCGACACCCGCTTCGTCGTCGTCTACGACGAACCGGATCACGCCTGGTGCGTCGAGCCGCAGTCGGCCCCGCCCGACGCACTCGGCGACCCGACCCACGTCGTCTCCCCCGACCAGCCACACATCGTGACCTGTGAGTGGCGGTGGATCCGCTCGGTGCCCCCATACTTGTCGGGTGAGTGACGAGCCGGACATCGAGACGCGGGACGACTTCGTCCGCGAGATGATCCGCGCCGACCAGCGCACCGGCACCTTCGGCGGGCGCGTCCAGACCCGCTTCCCACCCGAGCCGAACGGCTACCTCCACATCGGGCACGCCAAGGCCATCACCCTCGACTTCGAGTTGGCGGCCGAGTTCGGCGGGGTCTGCAACCTCCGCTTCGACGACACGAACCCCGACACCGAGGACACGGCCTTCGTCGACGGGATCATCGAGGACCTCGCCTGGCTCGGCTACTCACCGCCCGGGGAACCGCTCTACGCGAGCGACTACTTCGAGCAGCTCTACGCGTGGGCCGAGTTGCTGATCACCAGGGGTCTCGCGTACGTGGACGACCAGGACGCCGAGACGATCTCGGCGCAGCGCGGCGGCTACGGGCAGCCGGGTGTCGAGAGCCCGTTCCGCGACCGTGGCGTCGACGAGAACCTCGACCTGTTCAGGCGGATGCGCGCTGGGGAGTTCGCCGAGGGTCAGCGCGTCCTGCGGGCCCGGATCGACATGCAGCACGAGAACATGCAGCTGCGCGACCCTGTCATGTACCGCATCCGGAACGAGCATCACCACCGCACCGGCGACGCCTGGCACATCTACCCCACCTACGACTGGGCCCACGGGCAGAGCGACGCCATCGAGGGTGTCACCCACTCGCTGTGCACCCTCGAGTTCGACAGCCATCGTCCGCTCTACGACTGGTACCTCGAGCAGTTGCCCCTCCCCCACGACCGACCGCGCCAGACGGAGTTCGCCCGGCTCGAACTCACCCACACGGTGACCTCGAAGCGCCGACTGGCCTCACTCGTCGCCGACGGCATCGTCGACGGTTGGGACGACCCTCGCCTGCCGACCCTGCGCGGTCTGCGCAGACGGGGGTACCCGGCTGCGGCGATTCGGGAGTTCTGCTCCTACATCGGGGTGGCCCGGACCAACAGCCGCCACCAGATCGAGCTGCTCGAGTCGTTCGTCAGGACCCACCTCAACCGGACCGCGCAGCGTCGGATGGCGGTCATCGACCCGCTGCGACTCGTGCTCACCGACTGGGAGCCGGATCGTGTCGAGGAGATGGAGTTGGTCAACAACCCGGAGGATCCCGCCGATGGGACCCGCATGGTGCCCTTCTCCGGCGAGTTGCTCATCGAGGCGGAGGACTTCATGGCCGACCCGCCCCCGAAGTACTTCAGGCTGTCGCCCGGACGCGAGGTGCGTCTGCGCGGTGCCTTCCTCGTCACCTGCACCGGGTTCGACGTCGACGACGACGGTCGTCCGACCGTCGTCTACGCGAGCCACGACCCGTCGACGCGGGGCGGGAACGCGCCGGACGGCCGGAAGGTGAAGTCGACCATGCACTGGGTGTCGGCGCGCCACGCGGTCCCCGGGGTCGTCGCCCACTACGAGCGCCTGTTCTCCGCCGAGGTCCCGGGTGAGCTCACCGGGGATCCCATGGACGACCTCGATCCGGCCTCACGGCGACTGCTGACCGCCTGCCGATGCGAGCCGGCGATCGCCGACACCACGCCGGGCGACGTGCTGCAGTTCGAACGTCTCGGCTACTACGCGCACGACCCTCGGGAGCCGATGCTCTTCCACCGGACGGTCGGCCTGCGCGACGAGTGGGCCCGGATCTCAGCCCGCGGCTGACGGGCCCGCACTCACCCGGCGAGATGCGGCCACGGATGGGCCGCCTCGAGTTGTGCCGCCACCGAGATCAGCAGGTCCTCGCGGCCGTAGTCCGCCACGAGTTGCACGCCGACCGGCAGTCCGCTCGCCGTGCGTTGCAGCGGGAGGCTCACGGCCGGCTGGCCGGAGGTGTTGAACGCCGGGGTGAACGCAACCCACTCGGCGGCACGCCGCAGGGGTTCCATCGGCGAGGCGGGGTCGTTGGCATGATCGCCGATGGGGGGTGAGACCTGGGCGGTCGTCGGTGTGACCAGCAGGTCGAAGCCCCCGGCCCACCAACTCAGGCAGCGACGACGGAAGTCGGCGACGGCGGCCAACGCGGCGGCATGGTCGACCCCGGACATGCGCCGGGCGAACTCGGCCTGCGCCCAGTTCATCGGTTCGACCTCCGACTCGGTCAGCGGACGACCGAGGAGTTCTCCGTAGGCAGCGAGGTTCATCGCGGCGCCGACGGACCACAGCGCCATGAAGCGCGCCGTGCCGTCGGCATCGGCGAGCGCCGCCGGATGGGCGTACTCGACGGAGTGCCCGAGCCCCTCGAGCATCCGTGCCGCCGACTCGGCGGCGGCGACGCAGTCGTCTTCGATCGCACCGCCCGTTGGATGGTGGGCCAGCACCCCGATGCGCAGTCGACCCGGGTCGCGTCGCAGGGCATCGACGAACCCGACCGGCGACTCGGGCGCGATCACCGAGTCGCCGACACCGGGACCGGAGACGGCGGCGAGGAGGGCCGCCGTGTCGCGCACGCTGTGGCTCACCGCCAGTTCGACCCCGAGGCCGGTCTCGGCCCGATGCGGTCCGGTGGATATCCGACCCTGCGACGGCTTCAGGCCGACGAGTCCACAGCATGCCGCCGGGATGCGGATCGACCCCCCGCCATCGGAGGCGTGGGCGAAGGGCACCATTCCTGCCGCCACTGCGGCGGCCGCCCCGCCCGATGAGCCACCGGGCGTGCGCTCGAGGTCCCACGGGTTGCGCGTCGGACCCCAGGCGACGGGCTCGGTGACCGGCACGGTCCCCATCTCGGGGCTGTTGCTCCGGCCGCAGACGACCAGACCGGCCGCCCGGAAGCGAGCTACGAGCACCGTGTCGACCGTCGACCGGTACCCGGCGTCGCGCAGGGCCACGTTCCCGTTGCTGAGCGGCATCCCCGCCATGTGGGCGTTGAGGTCCTTGAGCAGGAAGGGCACGCCACGGAATGGGCCATCGGGAAGCGGGCCGTCGGCGTGACGGCGCGCCTCGTCGAAGGTGCGGTAGGTGAGGGCGTTGATCGGGCCGTCGAGGGCCTCGATCCGGTCGATGGCTGCCTCCACCAACTCGCGCGGGCTGACCTCCCCTCCGGCGACGAGGGCGGCCTGATCGGTCGCATCGAGCCAGCGTGTCTGTTCGGCGAGTTCACCCACGGGGCGACGGTCTAGCACAGCGGACGACCGCGTGCTGCAATAACTCCAGCAGGGGTCCCGGTCGGTCGTCCCCCGGACGCGGCACGAGCCGCCCCGTCGGAGACGGAACGGCTCGGCGCGACCTGGCAGCCCGTACGGGATTCGAACCCGTGCCGCCACCTTGAGAGGGTGGTGTCCTAGGCCACTAGACGAACGGGCCAAGTAGCGCACGAGACGCTATCAGTCGCCGGGGAGGATCCACACCGGCTCCGGGGCCGCTCCGAAAAACACGATGACCGGCCCTGGGGCCGGTCATCGGAGTGGTTGGGGTGCAAGGACTTGAACCCTGAATAACAGAACCAGAATCTGCTGTGTTGCCAATTACACCACACCCCATCGGGCCCCCGAAGTGTAGCGGCGACAAGTTCGCGTCACCCCCGACCACTGAGCCGTTCGAAACCGATCACCCGCCCGATCGCCACTCCGCCCGCCTCCACGAGGTGCCGACGCACCGCAGCGCCCCCACGGACCACGCTGGTCGGCGTACTCGAGGTCGCGACACCGACGAGACCGAGCTCCTCGGCGATGAGTCGACTGCGCAGCGCGTGGTGCGGGTCGGTCACGAGGATCACGCTCCCGACGTCCACTCCGTCGAGGACCTCGGCGACTCCGACCATGGACTCCCATGTCGTCGTCCCGGTGTCCTCGGCGAGGATGACCTCGGCGGGCACGCCCGCCCCCACGAGGTGCCGGCGGGCGGCCTCCGCCTCGGTGAAACGGTCCCCGGGACGCCCGCCGCCGGTCACGACGATCGTCCCGACCCCTCCCGAGTCCCACAGGGTCACGGCGTGATCGAGACGGGCCGCCAACTGTGCCGAGGGGCGACCGTCGTACTGCGCGGCACCGAGGACGACGACCACGTCGACCGGTGGGACGGCGCGCTCCCGCCCTGCCACCACGACCTGCACGAGGGTCACGACGTAGTACCCGAGGCCGAGCACGACGAGCCCCGCCACAACCGCGAGGAGCCGGCGTCTCGACACGGCCCGCCCGTTCAGTCCGTGAGCCGGTCGAGGGCGGCACGCATGCGCCGAAGGGACTCGTCCCGGCCGAGCACCTCGAGCGACTCGAACAACGGCGGGCCGACCCGCCGACCGGTGACGGCGACCCGCACCGGCGCCTGGGCCTTGCCGAGCTTGAG